>CAZULM010000003.1:0-114831 GCA_964621185.1 uncultured Saprospiraceae bacterium
CAAAGGTCGGAGAAGCGATAGTGGCGCACAAGGGGTAGTTGCTCGGACGGTTACATTGTATTGACAACAAGGTGTTGCTTGATATTTTTGATTCAAGCGTTTTCAAGATCATTTCCAATTCAACTTTAGCTTCTGCTTTAAGACCCAATGCAGACGCAATCCCAGCGCTATCGGTACTTAGCCTTTCCTCCAAATTAACATGGTAGTTATTGTCGTCGCCTAGGGAAAGAGCGTAAGAATGGAAATGCATAGGGTCTCCAAGTTTTGGTATAGCATTAAGGTGAGAAAATGAAAACTCTTCCTTCATATAATCCAACAAATGATTCTGTAATACCAATACCAAATGTTTGCCGAGATGCTCTAATGTTTCAATCTTATGATGTAGCTGAACAAGAATGGTTTTTGCAGTCATTTTCCAGTTCATGCCGTAACCTTTGTCACCATATCCCTCAACAGGTTCCTCTACAATATCCAAATCTGTCAACAACCTTTGTCTTTCCGGCCAGACAGTACCCGATGTATCGAGTGTCTGTAACTCAATCCCGACAAAATCAATTACTTTTTTGTTGCTAGCGGAGACAAGAAAGTAATCAACGCTTCCTCCAGGAATACCAACTTCCGGTACCACATGTATTTCATTGCCAGGTTCATGTAAAGACAATAGATGTAAACAATCAAAAAATATCTTTCCTTTTTCAATTAACCTATGGGGACAAATGATGACCTCATGGTTGTCTTTACCGTATCGCACTGTACAAGTTCCGATTGAAATATTTGGTTGGCTTTTTCTGACTTTGATGCATTTTTTATTTAAGTAACCGCATTGCTGTTCAGCAATTACTTTTTTCCAATCAACATTTTCATTCTTGGTCGAAAAGTTGAAGAACTCCGCGATTCTGGTATTTGTAATCATTAATTCTTTCTCTTGAAAATTCAATGTATTCTTCTGATATATCAATTCCAATTGACTTTCGGTTATGTTTATAAGCAACAAGGCATGTGGTGCCGCTTCCTGAAAATGGATCTAATACGATCCCATCCTCAGGGCATGTTGCTAATATTGGTATTTTGCATAAATCTTCAGGATAGACCGCATAATGATCTTTTCTTTTTTGAGTATCTTCAGGTATTATTTCCCAAACATCACCTGGTAATGTGCCATCAGGATGGTAAAATAAAAAATAGAAACCCTTTTGATTCAACTCTTTAGCTCTGCCTGATACTTTTTCTGATTCAGAATGTGTTGTTCTTTGTTGCCCTCGAATAATCATTCTAAAATCCGCAATCTCACCAAGTTTAATCCTAGCAAGCACCAAATTTAGGGCGGCGAACGCATTTTTCTTTTCTTCATCATTTAAAGCAGTAGAGAGCTCAATCTGCCTTTTGTATCGTACGCCACTTACTCCTGTGGCAGAAATTACCGTACCATTTTTGATGATCGATTTTCTTGCATCAGAGCGAATTTTAACAGCATCATAGAAATACAATTTTTCATTTTTAACAAAATGGAAAATATTTTCATGAATGTTTCTAAGCTTATCATTACTGCTATCCAAGCCGCCTTTATGCTTGTTCCAGATAACACTGTTTCTTAATACCCAATTTTGTTCATCCATGAGACTTATTGCCACACGCCACGGGATTCCTTGCAATTTTTTGTTTCTATAAGTATCGCCAATATTTAACCAAAATGAACCTGTTGGCTTTAAAACTCTATATAGTTGATTGGTAATTTGAAGAAGGTTGGAAATAAACTCAGCATACGTTTTTTCTAAACCAATGCCACCACCACTGTACTGCCTGTGTCCCCAATACGGTGGACTTGTAATAATGCAATCAATGGAGTTTTCTGGCATGAGCGAAAGAAGTTCAAGAGCATCACCAATCAATAGTTGAGGTGACCGATCACTTGAGTCCTGAATGCAGTTTTGAATGATATGTTTATTACCCATTTCACAAAGTTAGGCATAATTTCGTATTGCAATTCTCCTTTCAACAAGCGGGCGCGATACATGTAATTATTTAATCCTTTTCCCTTGTGTTGAAAACGACAGCCCTTGTTGCCCCGAAGTAGAAATCATCACGCCTTCAAAGAGCGGTTCGCTGCAATTCTGAGGCGTTTCCCAGTCAAAAATAAAATTG
The DNA here is from genome assembly GCA_964621185.1 of uncultured Saprospiraceae bacterium. GTDB lineage: Bacteria > Bacteroidota > Bacteroidia > Chitinophagales > Saprospiraceae > M3007. The sequence continues at coordinate 2,143 of CAZULM010000003.1, forward strand.
GCGCCGGTTCCACCCGCTTTGTCGATCTCATCGATCACAATCTCGACAGTTTCCATCGGCTTCAGGTAGATAGGCTTGTCGAAATAGGCCCTTATAGCGTTGCCGTGCGTGTCGAAGTATTGGGCGCGCAGCACATACACCGTGTCTTCCAGGCTGGTGTTCCGCATGCTGATGGTCGCCGTCAGGTCGTGGGTGCGGTGCTCTGTTTGGCTGTATATTTGGGAATACACCGAAAGGTAGCTCCGCCCGGCATCATGCTGGGCATTTGGCTTGATTTCAACAGTTCTGTGCGCCCAGTTCTCGGGGCTGATCGAGCTCATTTCTTTTTGTTCCTCGCAGGCGTTCAGCAGCAGGGCGAGCGCGAGGAAAAGGGCAGGTTGTCGCATTGTTATGTGTATTCAATCGTTCGTAACAGCTCGGCGCGGCGCTTGTTCAATAGATTTTCCTGCTATTCTTGAATCACGATTTCTACCCGTCGGTTTTGAGCCCTTCCCTCTTCGGTTTCATTGCTGGCCACTGGCTTTTCAGCGCCATAGCCGCGGGTGCCAAGTCGGCCAGCCGAAATACCTTTAGAGACTAAGAACGCTTTTACCGATTCGGCACGCCTTTGAGATAAGGCCAAATTATACTCAGGCGTACCTACATTGTCGGTATGCCCGGAGATTTCCACACGCCACTTCTCGCTGCGGAACAAGTTGCAGAGCCGGGTCAATTCTGGATACGATTCTGGCCTTAGCTCCGATTTGTCGTAATCGAAATTGATGTTGTTCAAGGTGGCTGGTATCTTTTTTTCGATCATTTCTTCTAAAGTGCTCACCTCGATAAGGTCTGAATGCCCTGGATCGGATACTATGCGCGAAAGGGGTACAACTTTCGATTGTGGGTATAAACGCTCGCCTTCAACGTGGAACGACACCTCTTTCATCCCTTCTAATAACCGAACCGTGAAGTTGCCGTCCGGTTGGGTGAAAATGGTGTCCAAAGGCTCGCCCGTTTCCGGGTTTGAAACAACAATTTTTGAGGCAACGCCAATGCTTGTCCCCCGTTTTACAACCTTGCCGCTATACGGCACTACTTTGCGCGGCCTGGCAAACGAAGGCAGATCGGAGACATAGATATCCTCTTGATCTGAATTGAAATCCGCTTTTGCGGTATATACCTCCCATGCAACTGGGTTCATGGATATGGAATAACCCCAATCGTCGCCCAGCGAATTTACTTCTTTGCCCAGGTTTTTCGGCACGCTCCAGTTGAGCCAGGTATCATCAAGGCGTTTGGTGTAAAATATATCGAGGTTGCCGAGCCCTGGATGTCCACCTGAGCTGAAATAAAGGGTCACGTCGTCGGGGTAAAGAAAGGGCGAGCGCTCATCTTCGAAGGTATTGACATCATAACCCAAAGGAAGGGGGGCGCCCCATTCCCCCTTTTCATCCTTATGCGAGACGAAGAGATCCCGGTTCGAGTCTTGGTCCAACTCGGGCAAAGTTTCAGAAGCCGTAAAGATCATCACGTTCCCGGTAGAATTGAAGGTGGCATCGCCGATCCAGGGGAAGCCATTGATGGCATCTGGCAGGGGCTTGGCAGCCGACCAGCCCGAATTGGTCAAACGGGAGGTGTAGAGTTTCCCTTCTCGGAACAGCAGCATTTCGTTGCCATCGAAGGTGATGGCTACCGGTGATTCGTTTTGCGGCGAGGAAAGGCTGGGTACCAGTTCGGGCTCCGACCAGGTTTTGGTGCTGTAATCGTAGTGCGCCACGAAGATGTCTTCCCCGCCAATATTGCTTGGGCGCCCAGTGGCGACAAAATATAGGCTTTTCCCGTCTGCAGTGGGGACTGGCGCGTACTCATCGCCATTTTTGGTGTTAATTCCTGCCACGTATTTCCGAAATATGCCCTCTGCCGGCCGGTCAACAATCGGCATTACAGTGTTGAACCAGTTTTGCTTGTTGTGGTAATCCGTGAACCGCGTCTTGCAGCCCTGGGGCTGAAAATCGGGGAAAAGCGGCTTGGCGGCTTCGAGTATCCTGCTGGCCATGTCCCATTGCCGGGTTTTTAGGCATTTTTCGACCGAGGATTGCATCAAATCAAAGGCGATGCGGGTTGATCGTTTTTGTTCCATGTACGTCATCAGATTTTTCATCGCCGCATCGTCGAACTTGCGGTAATCGTACCGGATAATCTTCCTTATCTCCCATCCTATTTTCAAGAGTTCCAGTTGTTTTTTTTCCTCTTGGTTGAGAAGGGCGTCATACTGGGTATCGGTGCCGTATTTGGTTTTCACCCGGATATGCGAATCGGCAAAAACATCAAGGGTGCTGTTGGGGTGGTCTATCAGGAATCGCACCAGTTTTTTGACGGAAATCGGGTTGAGCGCATCGCACAATTCGTGTACCCAGCAATCGATGGAGAGGCCATCTTTGGGATGGTCTGCAACAAATTTGGAGAGCCGCTCATACCCGTATTCATCTATAAAGGCGTTCCACAGCCTTTTCTTCACCGACCCCATATCGCGGAAACTTTTGCTGTTGACCAACCAGGCGTGCTTTTTCACGAGCGAGGTTAGGGTTTGGTAATCAGAAGCATTTTGAACCGCGTAATCGACCAGTTGCTTGCGGGCCGCCTCCAGGCGTTTTTGTACTGGGGCGCTCATCGGGGTCATATTGTCCATCACGGTGTCGAGTTGCAAGAGCGAGCTGTTTGCCTCTGCTTGTTTTATGGCCAATACCTGAATATCTTCCATCAGCTTGTCGTAGCTGGCCGCCGATATTTGATGTTTGGAAAGCCTGTTTTTGTCTTCCTGCCCGAGTTTCCGGTACTGCACTTTTGCCGAGCGAAGCAGCCCAAACCCTTTGGCAAGCTCGCCGTTTGAGCCGGGCTTCCGATAGTAGCAGCTTGCCAGGCCATATTTTGCCCCAGCGCCGTCTTTTTCATCGTTGACGACGGACTCGAAGGCCTCAACAGCTTTGTCGTATTTGGATTGTTCCAGCAAATTGAACCCTTTTGACAACTGTGCGGAAACAAACCACGGTAGCAAAGCAAAAAGAGAGATCAGGAGTTTTATAAGATGGATAGACATGGCAAATTATGGTTTGGTGAAGGGATATGGTTGGCAAGCTCAATCAATATAGTCGTTGATCAGCATCAGCAGCTCGTCCACTTTCGATCTCTGATCGGCAGGCCAACTCTGCCGGTTGCCGTACGTGCGCGCCGCCCGCAAGATGTTTTCGCCGGATGCTTTCTTGGTTCCGTCCGATGATTTTATGTAGGAAATGCCCGCCTGTGTTTTGGTTTCGAGTATGTCTAAGGGCGATAGGTATTCTGGAAGTTTTTGGTCGAACTCGAGGCATTTTGAATACGCTTCCATGGCAAGGTCAAAGTCTTTCACCCTGAAATAAATGGTCGCAACCATATGGTTGGCGCTTATCATAACGGTATGATAATTAGGGGCATTTGGGTTGCCATCGACGTATTTTATGGCCCCTTGAAGCACTGCTATCGCCTCCTCGAACGCCTGCAAGTTGTAGTACAAGAACCCGGTGTTGAGGTATATTATGGCAATTTCCCCGTTATAGCTTTCTTTGCTGAGTCCTTCGGCCTTTTTGTACAGCTCGACGGCTTTGCCAAAGTTGCCCAAGGCGTCTTTTGGCGCATTTTTGAAGTTCAAGCTGCCCAGCTTTTTGTGCGCATCGGCGAGGGTCGGCAAATAATCTTTTTCGTAGGCTGGGTTGCTGCGCAGGATGTTTGAAACGGTGTCAATAACTGATTTGAACTCCACGATGGCGTTCTGTTCGTTGCCCAAGGACTGTTGTGCTTCGCCGATAAGAATTTTGGTTTTGCATTCCTCGACGTGAAAATCCGGCGGCGAAACATTCCTAAGTTCCTTGTAATATTTCTGGGCCCGGCGGTAATAGTCGAGGGCAACGTCTTTGCGGCCCCGGCCCATGTTCAGATCCCCGGAACCGCGTTCTATGGTGGCAAGCTTGGCGCGGTATTCATTTTTGTTTTCGGGGTCGTTTTCCATCAAGTCTGAAAAGAACTGCCGGCCCTCGTTGGCCACCTTTTCTGCCCGCTGGTAGTCTTTTGTGAAGATACATATCTGGGCCATCTGGATTTTGATGTTGCCTATTTTTTCGCGGTACTCGTCGAGGTTGGTGCTGCTGAGGAGGCGGACAAACCATTTTTCCGACTCTTCGAGGTTTTTAAGCGCCTCTTGATAGTTTTCCCGCTTTTTGCTGATTTCGGTTTTTGCCATATACACCGCTGCCAAAATGGGCGCGTAGGCATTTGTGTTTTTCTCCAATTGTTTTTGGCATATTGCTACGGCCTCGTCGAAATAGGCTTGGGCCTTGCGCTCTTCGTTTTTGTAAGAGTGCAGCGTGCCGAGCGCGTATTGAATGGTGGCTTTCGGCAATTCGTACACATCGGGCTGTTCTTTGGAAAGCCGCTCAAATATTTCATAGGCTTCTTTGAATTTTGTGATGGCAACCTCGTTTTCCTTTTCGTCCATATAAACCATGCCAAGGGTCAGCACGGTGGTGGCGTAGTCGGGCAAAAAGACCGCCGTGTCGAGCCGAACCAGCTCCTGTGCCATCACGTAAGCTTCTTCAATCTCTTTTATGGCAGCCTTGCTTTGTTTCTGGTCGAAATAATAGGAAGCCATGCTTTGCTTGTTCTGGATAAGCGAGAGCCTATATACCCGCTTGTCTTTTTCATCGAACTTCTTGCATATTTTCAATGCCTTATCGTAGTAGTAATAGGCAGAGTCGAGGTTTTTGGCCGACAAAAAATAACTGCCCAGGTAATTGTAGGAATCGGCCAGGGAGGGTTCGTAGCTGTCCGGCGCTTTTTTGGCCAGGCCCTCGTGGATCACCAGGGCTGCATCGTAGTCTTTTTTGCACTTGGCCATTTTCTTTTGGGAATACAGGCTTTTCCCACGAGCGTTCAGTGTAGAGGCGATCTGTGCGTTAAAATTGCCCAGCCCTGCATGGTGCAGCCTTTGATAAATGCTCAATACCTCCCCGAACTTTTGTTCTGCAGAGTAATAATGTTTCTGGTCTTGTAACATTTTGCCTTCGGCAAACAGGATTTTCGCAAAATACTCCTGATACTGGGCGGGATCCTGGGCGGCAAGGTCCCTGAAAATTGGGCTCAACTTGTTGTACATGCCTTCTGCAGTCAGGTAGTCGTTCCTGACGTAAAACAGGTTTGCCATGTCGAGCGCCACCTCGCATTTGGACAAGAAATACCCCATGTCGCCATCCTTTGCGAGGTCTTCGTATATGGCCAAGCTTTCGTTGCACAGGCGCATTGCCTCATTGTAGTTTTTTATACTCGAATATACACGGGCCAATTTTGTGTTGACACTGGCATACTTGTCCAAGTATGCGCCTTTATGAACCTTGTTCAAGCCAGCGTAAACTTCTTTGGCCTTTTTGTACTCGGCAATTGAGTTGTCAAAGAGGTTTTTTGCAAAATAAAGCACGGCGTACAGTTCGTACACTTTGGCCTCCAAGAGCTTTTTTTCGCTGTATTGGGAGGTGTCTCTGCTGATCGCCTTTACCTGACTCAAGTTTTTGTCGAGCAGGGCCTTCGCTTTTTCATTTTGGCTTGTCTCAATGTAGAGCGATGCCAACCAGTTGGAGCATTTGATGTACAGGGTGTTGTCAGGGCTTTTTCCGCTCAGGGCTTTTTCCAGTTGGGCAATCGCCTCCTCGTTTTTGTCCTGGATGCTCAGCACCACCGCATAGCTGTAGGCATAGTCAAGGTTGTTGGGGTCCAATTCCAACAGTTTTCGGTAGCATTGGGCGCTTTTGTCGAACTGGTAGTCAAATGAATAAAACAATGCTTTCAGTTCGTTTTTTCTGATGTTCCTTCTCGTCTTCTCTGCCAGGGAAAGCGTGTCGCTGTCGGCCCATAATGAGTCCAGCGATTTGAAATAATCCTCGTTGTAGCTCCCCGACCGGTGCTTGCTTTCGCGCGACACCTTGGTGTTTGAAAGCAATTCCTGCAATTGGTACGAAAACAACTTCCAGTCCTTGTCGGTCGCTTGTGCTGAAAGCCGCTGAAACTCTTCTTCGCTGGATTTCAAATCCCGCTTTATTTTTTCCATTTCCCGGAGCAAAGCCTTGTATTCTTCGGAATCCTTAGGCGATTTGTCCATCTGGGCTTGTATAAGAGCCTGTTTTTCTTTGTTTTGCACTACGTTTTGTTGTGCCTGAGCCAAACCGCCCGGCGATTTGCAAAGGATATGGATATCCGGCGCGTTGCACGGCTTGCAGGTTCTTACCGTGACCTTTTTTGGCTCGTATCCCGTCTTGCGGATGGTTATCGTGACGGTTTCGTTGGGTTGTTTGCCGGGAAAGTAAAGGCTGAACTTCCCTTGCTGCGTGGAATTGGCTGTAACGCCTTCGGCGCTTATCACGGCATCGGGCACAGGTGTCCTGTATCCTTCCTTGCTGCAGTTGTCATTTGTGTGCACTTCTCCGGAATAGCTTGACTGTGCGTGCAATGAAATCGCTAGGGTCAGTGATAGGCAAAGCAATCCAAGAATCCTCATGTTGTGAATGGTTGTTGTTTGAAAGGTGGTTCGAGTTGTTGATCGTAAAAGGAATATGGGCCTGCCTGTACCGGTGCGCTCAAAAGGCGGCTTTGAAGCACGTATAAGGATATCTGCACATCATTTCATGGTGCACTAATCCGTTTCCAATATCTTGATTTCAACCCTTTGGTTCAAGGCCCTGGTGCTGCGGTCGTTCGGCGCGATGGGCATCCTTTTTCCATATCCCTTGTATTGCATGTTTTTCATCGGCACCTTTTGGCCCAGCAGGTAGTTGTAAACCGCCAGGGCGCGGTCAAGAGACAGTTTCTCGCTAAATTGTTGGTTGGCAAGGGCATTGGTATGGCCGCCGATTTCGATGACGAGTTTATCCCGGAGCCTCAAAACGCGGGCGATGTCGTTGAGCATGGGAAAGTGCTCCTTTTTGATGACCGCGCTGTTTTCATCGAATTGCAATTGATCGATGCGGAATACTTCGCCTTTGCGCAGCCTGGAGCTTTCCAGTTCGGCAACCACAGCCGCCTTCTCCCTTTTTGGAAGGTTTACCACAATGACGAAATCCAGCACATCGGGGGTTGTAGAAGTCACTGTGAAACTGGTGTCTGCCGTTGAGCCTTCGCGGGTGCGCACGAACAAGGTGAAATTGTCTTCTTCTCGTTTGGTGGAAAACGAAAACTCGCCCGTATGGGAATTGCTGCTGCTCTTGCTCAATGGGCTCTTGAGCGCCAGGCGCGACAGCTCCAATTGGGCGGCCAGTGGGTTGTTGTACTGGTCGATCACATAGCCGTTGATAACGATAGCTTTGGGCGGGGTCCAATCGAGGTTCACCGCGTAGATGTCGCCATCTGAGGTCATAAACCCGGTTTTTCCAGTGCCGGTCAATATCAAGCCGTTGTCGTCTTTCGTAGTGTTGAAGGTGCTGCCGAGGCTTTGGGCCGGGGTGCAGCCAGTGCCTGATGTGAGGGTGGTTTTGTAAATATCGAGGCCGCCAAGCCCGCCGGGCTTGTTGGAGGCAAAATAAACCGTTTGGTTGTCGGCTGCGATAAAAACTGATTTTTCATCGCCCGCAGAATTGACCGTCAGGGGCTTGGGGTAAGACCAAACGCCGTCTTCGTTCTTGCGGCTGATCATCAAATCATAATTTGCCGTTTCAGGGATATAGGCCGAAACGATGAAAATCTTCTCATCGGGTGAAATGGACATGCCATCTGTGGCAATCCAGAAATCAGGCGTTTCAAAGCCTTCTCTCCGCAAGGAATCTTTCCACTGGCTTTCTTCGAGGCCTTCATCTTTTAACTTCAGGTAATATTCATACAGGTTGGCCTTTTTCAGGCGCTTGTGCAAATCTATCCGTGTTCGGGTGCTTAGGTCACCAAAGAAGCGGGTGATCTCACCGCCCAGGCCTACGGGGTTCTCCCAAACGACCCCTTTTAGGGTTGCCATATAATATGGCCCCCCTGTCCCCGAATAGTTGTCCCTGAAACTTTGAAAATAGACGCGTTGGCCGTCAGCTGTAATGTTGGGTTCGTCTTCTCCATTCGATGTGTTTATGCTGTTGTCCAAACAAACGGGCGGCAGCCAAACCCCATCCTCGTTGATGCTGTACCAGATATCGCCATCGTAGTGTTTGATGCCGGTGGCCTTGTCTTCGCGGCGAAAATCAGACCATGGCTGGCCGCCTCTGTCCGACATGAAATACAAGAATTTGCCGTTTGGGCTAATGGAAAGGTTTGTCTCGCGGGCCGTTGAGTTTAGCTGCGGCAGTAGGGTCTTTTGGGCTTGCGCGAACAGAAAAGGCAGAAAGCACAGGGCTATTAATCCTATTTTCATTTAGGGAGGTTTGATGGTGAACGGGGAAATTGGATGATCAAGAAATACAATAAGGTTGGTTTTTTGCGCCCCCGAAAATAGTGTTTTGTTTTAGAGCAAGCTCAACCAAATAATGCTTCTTATCAGGGCAAAAATATAAAACAAATTCAATATCCTAATTTTTTTTGATAAACTTTGGCAGCGAATCCAGGTTTAGTAGCGCCATTGAAAGCACGGCTGGCAAATAAATTGGCAATTTGCCCCACGAGCAAATCGTTGATTTTTTGGGAAGACAAAATGCCGCCGTTTTTGATGTTTTTTTTGAAGGCTGGTGCACCAGCCTCGCCGAGTCCTTTTGGTGCTGCGGGCAACAACAAATCGGATGGTACGTTTGCTGCAGCCTTGAGGGCCTTGGGTCAGAAGCCACGTCTTAGTCGGAAGCCCCTATCGGGGTATAGGTTGTCTGGCCGGTCGCACAGGCGATTGCTCAAATGAAAATAGGTGAATTCATAAAAGGAGCTGCCACGCAACACTTTGTATGTTCCCGTGGCAGGGCCAGCAGGGTTAAGCACAGGTGTTGTCTCTGCTCCGGGATAAGGCCCGTACCAGTCCCAGCACCATTCCCAAACATTTCCGGTCATGTCGTACAACTGAAGCCTGTTGGGCTGTTTCATTTTTACGGTGTGACTCCTTTTGTTGCCCTTGACCTGGGCATTTTTGTGGTGCCATGCCACATTGTCCAAAGAGTCGCTGCCTGCATACAGCGTTCCCTCCTGTTTGTCGCCACCACCGGCAGCGTATTCCCACTCTGCCTCCGTTGGCAGTTGGAAGGCCCCGGGAGCATTTGGGTTTAGCCTGACAGTGTTGTTGGAGAACAAATATGCCGTGTCCTTGTCGAACCTTTTGCTCAGCCAGTTGGCGTAGCGGCAGGCATCCAGCCATGAAACATTTACGACGGGATTGTCGCCATCGATGCCCCAGCCCGGCGACAAGCTGCTGATGTTGATGCCTGTAGCGCTGGCATACAGCCCATACTGCCAGAAAGTAGTTTCTGTTTGGGCCAGTTCAAAGTCCGACAGCTGCACCAAATGCCGGGGCAGTTCGTCGGCATCCCAATCAATTATCCGGTTTGTGTCGCATCCCATCATAAATGTGCCGCCAGGGATGGGGATCATGACCGGGTAATATCGGGCTTCCAGTTCGGCAAAGCGGGCTGGGTCGAGGTTGCGCAGAGCCTCCCGTACTGCTTTGCGCAGCCCTTCGCCTGTATTTGTCGTGTCGAGGGCTAATGCCAAGCCCTCCTTGCCAAACATGGCTGCCGCCTGGCCGATGGCCGCTATGGTTTGGGCGCGCTGGCCGGTTTCGTTGTAAAAATAGGCGATCTCCATCAGTGACCTGGCTGACTTGGCATTTGCTTCGCTGAGTTTACAGGCATCGCTGATTTTTCCCCAGGCTTCGTCGTATTGCAGGCGCCCAATCATGGCGGTCGCATTGTCCAGTATGCCTTCTACCACCTGCCGGGTAGTGTTGCGCAGTTCTTTTTCCTGCCAAAAGGCATAGGCCCAGGCCGCAATGGCGAACAGCGCCAATGCCGTTGCCCCTATGGCTGCCATCCTGGCCCTGCGCCTGGTCTTGATAACCCTTTTCATTTCTTCCCGCTGTGCTTCTGCCGCTGCCTCCAAACGCTGTTTTTCTTCTTCCAACCTGCGGGTATCGGCTGCTTCGGTAATGGGCGCCACGAGCGTGTCGTGGCCGATTTCATAGATTTTCCGGCGCTGCCCGTCGAGCTCGACACGCAGGAGGCTCGATTTTTCGAGCTTCTCCAACAAGCTGATTGTAACGCCCGGCTGCGCGAGCAGTACTTGCTCTGCAAAGGGCATCCGGGCATCGTCCTTGATCAGCAAATCTTCTACCAGGCTTCTGGCAATGGGGCGCAGCGGCACATCGAGTGCTTCTATCGTTTGGTCGTAAAAAGCACGAAAAACGCTTTTGAGGTTGCCCAGGTTGTCTTTTGTGACGGTTATGCCGGGCGAGGCAGGGGCATCGGAAGTAGGCAGGGCACGGGAAGACACTATATTGTGTTCGACGTGCTTGCACACTATCTGCAAAACGGCCGTATCGATGCGGCCATTTTTGTCGCGCAGTTCCTCTATTATGGTCTGAAGCGTTTCAGGGGCATAGCTGAAGGGCAGAGTGTCAAATGGCTCGGAACCGTCGGGAGGGTGAAGCAAGGAGGAAGGTATGGTAACAGCATCCATTGCCTGTTGCTCGTTGAGGGCTTCAAGCCTGATGCCATGGCGCAGGGGATTGGGCAGATAGTCCTCCAATTGCTTGAGCAAGGCCATTCGATCTTCCCGGATGCTCCACACCACCTTCATTTCGAATGGCCGGTACAGCAGGTCCTCGGCTTCTTGGTCAAGACCTTTTGCCACTGCTGCGACATACTGCGGAATGGGCGCATACAAGGCTTCTGCCAATTGTTGTTTAAATTCCGCTATTTGGGCAGGGGGGTAGTTGAAAAGCTCTTCACACTGGTCGAAAAAAAGGATGAACCGATATTTTTCCGGCGTTTGGCGATTTTTAAGGGCCTGCCAGATGCTTGCAGCTGGGCTTTGCAGGGGGGGCAAACCCTGCTGAACTGCGGCACATACGGCATCGGCAGGTGTTGCAGACACACCCTCGCGGTAGGGCCCAAATCGAACCTCCCAGTACTGGTACCGCTCTTCCTTTTCCAATTTCGGATAGATGCCCGCAGCAAGAAGGGAGCTTTTCCCATAGCCCGATTTGCCATAAAGCACCACGATTTGCTCCAGCCGCATAAGACGGTACAGGCGTTCTACGTCGTCGGTGCGACCAAAAAACAGGTGTTGTTCGTTCTTGTTGAATGGCCGTATGCCTGGGTAACGGTTCATGCTTCAGTTTTTAAAAGGTTTTGGTCTTATTCGGTTATTTGGTTGATGAGCTCCAGTAAGCTGTGCGCAATGATGTTTTGCTGCAAGAGGGCCTCGTCGTTTGCGATGATGCCCTTACGGCGATTTTCTGTCAGAACAGTCAACTGGTTTTGGAGCATGGCAACCGAATTGTCCAACTCTTTGTCGGCTTTCACGGATGGCAGGGATTCGAGTTTCTCCAGTATGCGGCGGAACTGGTTTTGCTTGTGCCAGTTGCGCAAACGCTGCCGCAGCGGTTCAAGTTGATCATTCGGCACGGTGGATTCTTGCCAACGGTCCAGCAGCTCGTCTAAAAACTCCTGCGGGGTGTGGCTGTCCACGAATTCGATCTCAAACTGCCCGCCGTAATAAACAAGCGTTTCGTCGGCGAGGTCGGGGTTGAGGGCGTACTGCCGGCCAATATTCTGTTCGGGGTTTAGCAAGCGCAACAACAATTGCATGTACCATTTTCGGAATTGGAACCCGAGGAAAAGGAAGTGAGTGGCCCCATAAATGGCAGAAGGCAGCTTTTCGTAGTCGGGGTGCGATAGGCTTTTGCCCCCAAGTATGTTTTGGAGGTAATGGAACAAGTCTTCGTGCGACAAAACAAGGGACTCCAGCCGGCTCGTCCGGCCAAAGAGGTTAAAAATTAGACGGGTGTTTTGAGGGTCCTCCTCAATTTTGTCGTAAGGGGGGTCTTCCCTTATTTTTTTCCCGTTGTAATAGCTGAACTGATGTGGAATGCCCTTGTTGTCAAACACCTGAGAAATGCCCATGTCGGGTGTTGCCGACACAATAAGGTGAAAGGGGAGCTTTGCCACTTTTTCGTAAAAAGCGGCAAAACGCAAGCATTGTTTGTTGAAAAAATCCTCGATCTCGCCTCCAATGAGCGAGCGGGACTTCGGATTTGGGAACAAGAAAAGCTCGTCTTCGGGAAATGCTATGGAGATGTTTTTGTTGTTTGGCACGTCGAGCTTCACACAAAGCTCTTCGAAGAGCCGTGTGCCCGGTATCAGCTCGGGGCCAAGAAATAGCACGCAGCGCTGTTCGCTTATTGCTTGCAACAGCTTATCCCATTCCACACTGGAGGCAATATGCTTGATTCGATCTTTTGCAGGATCAGACATTTTTCAGAGGAATTTTATTTTGTATTTTACGGCAAAAATACAAGTAATTTCTGCTATATTATTTGTTTCTCAAACATCTTGCCCCGGAGCATTGCCTTATTACGCCTGCTAAAAATACGACGAGATACCAAAACTAAACCCTCCCGTCTTAGCCGGGGCGTTGTTCAGGATATCCCGCTGCCGTTGTATCCGGTAATTCAAGCGAAAAACCGTTTGCGCCGATGGCCGGAAACTGATCCCGGGCATCACACTCCAATGCGTTTCGCCGATGTCGCCTCCCGTTTCCCTGAACTTGCCCACGTTCCAATCGACGTACTCCAAGCGGCAGGCGAGGTTGAGCGTGGCGTTTTCCCAGCCGAACATTGGGCGTTTCAACACCGGCTGCACTACGTCGAGAAATCCGCCGTGCTGTTTGTTGCCGTATTGCTGGGTATAGGTGTCGGGCACGTCCACCTGCACCCAGGCCCATTCCCCGCTGACGAATGTATGCAGCAAGGGCAGGGTATTGTTGTAATCGAGTGCAAATACATGCAGGCGCCTTTTTTCGTCCAGGGTAATGCCATCGTTTTCAAAAGTGTTGTAGGCGCCGCCCATGTATGATATGCCGAGTTCGCCTGTTGTGCGGTGCCTGACGGCAATTTTGGCACTCGCCAGCGGCCTTCCGCTGGCCGATTCCTCGAAGCGCTCCGCATTGGCTTTCGATGCAGGCAAAAAGGTTTTGTTTTCGCTGTTGTCGATGATGGCATTGTCGAAGCCGCCGGAGAGGTACAGCTCATAGCCAAACATCCATTCGTTCCGGTAGGTTTTGCCAAACACGCCAAAGCCCGCATTGCTCCAGGTGGCGGGCAGCATCTGGGTAGCAGAAATGGGCCGGTCGGTAAACTCCCACTTTGGTCCGTCGTGGTTCTGGTTGAAAGCGCCGATGGGATTCATGATGATGCCGCCCCGCAGGTTGAATAAGGGATGAAACTCGACATCAAGCGAGGCAAATTCTATGGCGATTTCTTTGCCGCCTTCTTCTATTTCTATCTCGCTCAAAAACTTCAGCTTTTTCCCGATGGAGGAAGCTACAAAAAGGGTCAAGCGCCGCATTTGGAATTGATGCCCTTCCGAGATGCCATCGGCGCCCAGGTGCTGCCAGTTGACCTCGGCATACCCGCCCAGCGAAACGGGCAGTTTCCCGTAGCTCAGGAATGGCCGGTTGTACACGGCATCCATGTTCAATTGCTGAATGGCGGTGTCGGGCTGTGTGCGGGTGAGCAGCGAAGGATCTATTTGCGCCTGCGCCAGGGTGGAAAGCAGCAACAGGGATATGGTAATTGTCTGTCTCATATTTTTTTCAGTGAAATGAGGATGTTTTCGTTTTCCAGTTGCACCGGAAATGTCCGCAAGGGCTTTATGGCCGGGCCGCTGGTCACGTTGCCTTTGTTGTCGAATTCGCTTCCGTGCGCGGAGCACACCAGCCGGTCGCCGTAAGCGCTCAGTTCATTGCCCTGGTGGCTGCATTGCATGTACAAGGCGCTGTATTCCGTTTCGGAAAAGCGGAACAAACAGACCGGGAATTTCAACTGCGCATTCCGCACTAAGATATACGGGTGAAACTTGTCTTTTTTCACAAAATCCGACTTTGGCACCACGAGGTTGTCGCCGGTAATAACAGCCGCAACACTTTTCCCGGCGGCGCAACTTTGGAGCAACAAACCCATCGCGCTGGCGCCCAGGCAGGCAAAGCCGCAGGTTTTTATAAATTCTTTACGATCCATGATTTACAGCGATTGTAGAAATTTGAGTAAGGCATCTTTGTCCGCTTGGCTCAGTCCCTGGAAAAGGTTTTTGCTGTTTTCAGCTTCCCCGCCATGCCATAAAATGGCCTCTTCGATGCTGCTGGCCCTGCCGTCGTGCAGCAAAAAATATTGCCCGCCCTGCGTTATCGGCGAAAGGCCAAGGCCCCAAAGCGGCGGGGTGCGCCATTCGGAACTCAGGGCGCTGCCTTCGGTATAGCCGTCGTCCAAACCGGGGCCCATATCGTGCAACAAAAGGTCGGTATAGGGGTAAAACGTTTTGTGCGCCAGTGCGGCAATGGGGGCATCGCCGGTTTTCAGTTCCGGCACATGGCAAGCGGCGCATTGTATTTGTGCAAAAATTGCCTTGCCGCTTTGCACCTGCGCATCGCTTTGGCTCCTCTGGATCGGCGCTTTCAAGGTGTTCAAATAGGCCACCACATCCCGGATGGTTTTGTCTGACACCTCCGGATCATGGTTCAGCCCGGAATAAACATCCGTAGGCGCAAAGGTGGAGGTAATGCCCATGTCCTGGTTGTAGGCGTTCACCGTTTGGTGCAACAAGCTGTACGCCGCCGCTTTTTTCCCAAAACGGTGTATGTATTTGCCGTCTTTTTCAATGGCCGTGCTTGCGGGCGAAAGGAAGCCTGGCAGCGCAATCCAGTTTGGCACGCCGGAAATGCCGTCGCCATTCGTATCATCCGGGTCGGCCATGGCCATAATATCGGCATCGGTAACGTATTGCAAAAAGCCGAGCCCGGTGACGGCGGGCGGTGTGAACCTGGAAAATGTAGCGCCGGCAGGAATGCTTTCCGGTGTAAAGCCCGGCAATGCCCGGTGCTGCAATTGTGGGCCGCCCAGGTGCAAAAACTTGTTGCCTGTGGCATCCGTTTGCCCAAACCGGGTGAGGGTGGTAAAGGGCGTCCCTTTGCCATCGCCAGCGTGACAGGCGCCGCAACTGGTGGCAACGAAAATGGGGCCCAAGCCTGTTTGGGATGTAAAAACCTCATCGTTGAAAGCGATGTCGCCCGCTAAAAACTGGGCGCTTTCGGCGTTCGTCAGGCCTTCCATCGGGCCGTCGAGCAGGGCGTCTTCCCGTGGCGCGGCAGGTTCAAACTTTTCGCAAGCGAACAGGAGCATACCCAATGCCAGGAGCGTGAAAAGTGCTGTTTGTTTTATAGCCATGTCAGATGCGTTTGTCAAGTGTTAGGTCTGCAAAGGTAACAATGTTAGGCATATCTAACAATTTTGTTTTAAAATACTTTTATCTTTGTGCCCAAAAAGCACTCATGCCAACAGAAGCAAAAGAGAACTACCTCAAAGCGCTCTACCATTTGCACTTGAAAAATAATGAAATTTCGCTGTCGGAGCTCGGGCAGAACCTGGACCTGAGCAAACCGACCGTGAACGATATGGTGAAGAAGCTGCACCAAAAGGGCTGGGTTTCCTACGAGAAGTACAAACCCATAAAACTAACCGCGGAGGGCAAGCGCCATGCCGCCCTCGTGATTAGGAAGCATCGCCTGGCTGAAATGTTTTTATCGAAAATCATGGGCTTTGGCTGGGAAGAGGTGCACGACATCGCGGAAGAGTGGGAGCACCTGAAGTCGGAAAAATTGTTCGACCGCATGGACGAGCTGCTGGGTTTTCCGGCTGTTGACCCGCATGGCTCGCCCATTCCCGACAAGAACGGCGACACGGTGAAGCACAACTACAAATCATTGGCCGATTTTCCTGCGGGGAGCAGGGTGATGCTGAAGGCTTTGCGGGACAGCTCCACCGAATTTCTGTTATTTTTGAACAATAAGGAACTGCAATTGGGCACCGAGATATTGATCAACCAAATTGAGCCGTTTGATAAAAGCATGAGCGTTTCCTACGGCAATTATCAAGCGCTGGTTATCAGCCATTCGGTTTCGAACCGGCTGTTGGTGGCGCCTGTTTGAGGCTTTTCAAAACTCCCGACCCAGCAAAGCGCCGACTGTTTCCATTAACACGCGTTTCCGCGCCTCCGGTACACCCACGGCCTCCAAATGTTCGAAAGCCGCTTTCTGGAAACGCTGTTTCTCCATTTCTATCAGGGCTGGGATGTTGTTTCTGTCGAAAATGGCGCGGACGGCTGCCACTTTTTCTTCCGGATTTTCGCTGCCTGTTTGCATCCATTGTTGCAGGGCCGCCCGATCGGCCTCATCGGCGATTTCCAGGGTTTTCAGCACCAGGAGCGTCTTTTTGTTTTGCAAAATATCACCGCCCACTTGTTTCCCAAATTTTACCGGGTCGCCGTAAGTATCCAGCAGGTCGTCCTGGATTTGGAAAGCGATGCCCGCCATTTGCCCGAAGTGGTAGAGGTGTTGCACATCGGCAGCGCTGGCTTTGGCGCAGATGGCGCCCATTTCGAGTGCGGCGCCGAGCAGCACCGCCGTTTTCAGCTCTATCATCCGCAGGTAGCTGGCGATGCTGACGTTCTCCTGGGTTTCAAAATTGATGTCGAATTGCTGGCCCTCGCATACTTCCGTGGCTACGCGGTTGAAGGTGTTCAGAAGTTGGGCCACAATCGAAGGTTCGCCCATTTGGCTCAGGAAACGGTAGGCATAAATCAGCATCACATCGCCGCTGAGTATGCCTGTGGTGGTATTCCAGCGCGTGTGCACGGTCGCCTGGCCGCGGCGCAGCGGGGCGGCGTCCATGATGTCGTCGTGCATCAGGCTGAAATTGTGGAACAGCTCCACCGCCCAGGCCGCGGGCAGGGCAGTTTCCACATCATCGCGGAACAGCTCGTAGCCCATCAGCAGCAAGGCGGGGCGGATGCGTTTGCCACCCAGGGTCAAAATATACCCGCAGGGCTCGTACAGCGCAGCCGGGCTTTCCGGGAACGGGTTTTTGTCAGCAAAACCCTGAATAAGATCAAGCAATTGTGGGAGTTGGCGCATAGGGCGGCAAAGGTAAACTATGATTCGCCTGATTTTTGTGATTGACACCGATTGATTCAACTGATCTTGAATTGATTACAAACATCGGAATGCACAAAACCTGGCGGCCTGCGCTATACTTTCTATGTTTCAGGTTTCAGGGTTTCGGGCTTAGGAAGTCGGGTGTTAAATTTGAAATTCCGCTTCAAAACAGCAAAGCAATTGCGCAGGCCCTGGCCCCAGAAACCTTTTTTGTAGTACCTTTGCGCCGCTTTTTTGCAATAATGCGGGAAATGCACCTTTCTGACATCCAGCCGCCTTCGCTAATGCTACGGCGGGCAAGCCGTCCACCGTCAACCGTAATAAATGTCACCAAAAGAATTTTTAAAAAAGCTTGGCCTCAAAACCCGCAACCAAGGCGCCAGCACGGGCCTCAACGACATCACCGGCAGCCGCCGATACATTGAATCATACTCTCCGGTCAATGGAGAATACATAGGTTCTGTGAGCGTCACCACCCGCGAACAATACGACCAGGTAATCGAATCCGCAGAAGCGGCTTTCAAGGTGTGGCGCGAAACGCCTGCGCCCAAGCGCGGCGAGATCGTGCGGCAGTTCGGCGACGTTCTGCGCGAATACAAGGAGCCGCTGGGCAACCTTGTTTCATACGAAATGGGCAAGAGCCTGCAAGAAGGCTACGGCGAGGTGCAGGAAATGATCGACATCTGCGATTTCGCCGTCGGGCTTTCCCGTCAACTGTACGGCCTCACCATCCACAGCGAGCGGCCACAGCACCGCATGTACGAGCAATGGCACCCGCTGGGCGTGGTGGGCATCATTTCGGCGTTCAATTTCCCGGTAGCCGTTTGGTCCTGGAACGCCTGCTTGGCCTGGGTTTGCGGCGATGTATGTGTGTGGAAGGGCTCTGAAAAAACGCCGCTTTGTTCCATCGCCTGCCAAAACCTTTTCCGCAAGGTGCTGAAAGCCAACAATTTGCCGGAAGGCATCAGTTGTGTCGTCACCGGCGATTACAAAGTGGGCGAGTACATGACCAAAGACACGCGCATCCCGTTGGTGTCGGCCACGGGCAGCACCCGCATGGGCCGCATCGTCGGTCAGGCTACAGCCGCGCGTTTTGGCCGCAGCATCCTCGAATTGGGCGGCAACAACGCCATCATCATCACCCCTTCTGCCGATATGAAGATCGTGCTCACGGGCGCGGTGTTCGGCGCCGTTGGTACGGCAGGGCAGCGCTGCACCAGCACGCGCAGGCTCATCATACACGAGAGCGTGTACGAGCAGGTGAAAACCACGCTGGCAAAAGCATACCCCCAACTGCGCATCGGCGACCCGCTCGACGCGAACAACCACGTGGGGCCCCTGATCGATAAACATGCGGTGGAAAACTACCTCAACACCATCAACGAAGTAAAGAAGGCCAAAGGCAAATTCCTGGTAGAAGGGGGCGTGCTCAGCGGCCCAGGCTACGAAAGCGGCTGCTACGTGAAGCCCTGCATCGCCGAAGTGGAAAACCACTGGGACATCGTGCAGCACGAAACTTTCGCGCCCATCCTGTACCTGATCAAGTATAAAACCATCGAAGAAGCGCTGGCGCTGCAAAACGGGGTGCCACAGGGCCTTTCTTCGGCCATCATGACCTCCGACTTGCGCGAAGCAGAGCGCTTCCTCTCCGTTGCCGGCTCCGATTGCGGCATCGCCAACGTTAACATCGGCACCTCAGGCGCCGAGATCGGCGGAGCGTTCGGCGGCGAAAAAGAAACGGGCGGTGGCCGCGAATCCGGCTCGGATGCCTGGAAAGCGTACATGCGGCGGCAGACAAACACGATCAACTATTCGGAGGCGGTGCCGTTGGCGCAGGGGATTAAGTTTGAGTTTTAGGACATGTGTCGCCCTTTGGCCATAATCGCATAACAACCAAGGTTTTGTGCCTGTACTTTTGGTTATCCAAACCAACGTACACAGCACAAAACCTTTTGACATGCGAAACCAATTACTACTAATGCTCCTTGTGTGCAGTGCCACCGCACACGCTCAATCCGGCTATTTCTTCAGCGAATTTCTTCCCTTAATTCAGGTTCCCTGCCCTTTCAATGCCAATGTCCAGGTGAAAAAACCGGTCGATTGGCTGATTTACCAAACTCAGGACGGGCTGTGGGAGGGCTCGGTGGACAGCAGCCGATGTATTTCCGTTTCGGATAACTTGTCAACCAACGGCATTTACATCTCCTTGGATCAAATTGACCCTGAGAAACCGCTGTTCGTGCGCTACGAATCTGACAACTTGGGCGATTTCCCGCTCCAGCCAAACTACTTGTTCAGTGCTTTCGCTTGTGTTGACTTCTACCCCGATACCTTTCTTTTTTTAACAGGGACGAATTGTCCAGAAGGTATCTGCAGTGGTATGTTTATCGGAATCGCCATTCCTGACTCCAACTTTATCCCAAATGAAGCCACCCGATACCATACAGCTTTGGCCAATAAACCCCTTGCTTTCTGTGCCATCGAATCTTGTTTCCCTTCGGAGAATTTTCAGGAACAATACCTGCGACGCTTGATATTGAAATTCAGCTTTCCGCCGGGCATCGACCTGTCTGGAAAGCGATTAAACCTTACTTACTTGGCGGTAGAGCCTGTCATTTGGGGCGATCCTGGGATGATCTTTGAGGCAAAAGCCCAGCCCCAGCACTGGAACGGCGTTTCGTACGACATCCCGGTAGCCGATGCCAGCGACTTAGGTTTTCAACTCTTTTACCTGATGCGCTACAATGCCCCTACCTACCCCAGCCCCCAGCACCAGGCGTACGTAGAGGCTGCACCGGTGCCAAACACCCCAGAACCAAAAACCATAAACCTTATTGTTGACCAATTTGAAACCCTTGAGATACAGCCCTATACCAACTTCAGGGGCGCCTTGGTGGCGGGCAGCGATTCGGTGCGGCATACCGCCAACCTGGTGAACATGGGCGCAGATTTTTGCCTCAATTTTATCGACCTCATTTTCACCGGCGGCGACGAGTACCGGCACGGCGGGGGCCATATCAGCATGAATCACCCGCGTTCCTGCATGCAATTCCGGCACGGCAGCAAAATAAGGGTGCTGGAAGACGCCACCTTGCACTATGGCAACGAGGGGGCCGGCATGTTGATGCTCTGCGCCGATGCGGGCATCGCTCTGGAGCGCAACGCCACGCTGGTCATGGACGGCATGTTGAGCTTGACGGAGTGCAACGACAGCCCGGAACCGCAGTTTGTGGAAATGGACTTGCCCCTTGGCGCAAAACTCGTTTTTACAGAAAATGCGGTGTTGACCAACCAATTCAGCCAGTTCCAACAACTGAAACTCAAGGTGCGCATGATGGGCGGCAGCATCGACGACAGCGCACTTTCCCCGGAAGAAAAAGATTTGATCCTGCGGGAATACCCTTCTCCATCGCCCGTATTCGCCGAAAACGTTCAGGTATTCCCCAACCCGTTTCACGACAAACCTAGCCTGCAATACCTGGCTGCCGAAGCGGAAATCATTCAGCTAAGCTGGTTCCGCATGGATGGTAATTTACTGCTGACTGAACGGCAACAGGCTGAAAAAGGGCTCAACCTGTGGCCATTGGAAGGCCCGAATAGCGCCGGAGTTTACCAGCTTGTATTGGAAGGACGCAATGGGCGGACGACGAAGAAGGTTGTTCGTTTTTAGCGGATCTCTATTTTCTCAAAAGCTCCACATCAAAGCCCAGCGCCCGCAAACGCTCCTCTGAAAGCTCGTCGAGGTTCTTGATTTCCAGCACTTTGCCCTCCTTGTTTTTGAAGGTAAGGATCACGCTTTCGCGGGTGTCGGCGTTTTGCTGAGCGGCTTGTGCGCTGGCGGCCATATCGTTGGCCTGTTGGATGGCCGCGTTGAGCAGGAGCAGGGCCGCGTGTTCTTTTTCCTGGGCGGCCTGCAATTCGCGCTGCATGGCTGTGCTGCGGCTGATGCTTTCGCCCAGCGATTTTTTCAATTCTTCCACCTGCGATTTGGCAAAGGCCAGCTCATCGGCCCGCAAGCGCCGGTCTTCCTCGGCTTTCAGGGCTGCCTGTCGGGCCTGGTCGGCTTTTTCGCGCCGCGCCAGTTCCTCGCTGCTGATGAGGTCGTCGCAGTTTTGGAGCGAAAGCAGTTTTTCTAAACTCACCAGATCGACGGAAACCACATAGTCGAGCTTGAACTGTTCGCTGCTGTTGTACACTTCGCCTTCTACACTGAACACCACGCCGCTCACTTCCGAGTTGCCGACTACTTTTTGGTAGGCGCGGGTATAAACGGTGCTGAGCTTGGCTGAGCGCACGTAGTAGGTTTTTTTCCGGGTTTCTGGCGCTACGTTGGTGGCCGCGCGGCATATTTCGAGGTAAGGGATATAGTCCTCCGGCAAAAAAGCATAGCCGATGTCCGTGACGATCAGCTCGTATATCTTGTCTTTGTCGATCTTGGTGGAGGCGATGCTGTACGCGCCGTTGAACTTGAATTTGCTGTCGATTTTGGCGCTGTACACCACATCCGAAGTGGAGGTGGTGACTACGGGCGGCTTGTCGTTGCGCACAAAACGGGTCAGCACGGATGTTTTGTTGTCTTCAATCAGGATCATCGCGCCTACCAACTGGTCAATTTTATTGGTAAAGCCCGACAGGCCTTTGATAAATGTGCGCTGTTTGTAGGATTGCGGGAGATCCATACCCAGGTTGACCGGGCTGAGCTTGATTTTTCTGGAACTTTGGGCACTGGAAAGGATGGGAAGGGTGCAGAAGGCAAACAGGATGAAGTGGCGAAAATGCATGTTGGAATTTTTTTTTAGCGAAACGTAAAAAGCGGTATTGGATTACCCAGGGCGGTGTTTTTCACATTTTTTTAGGAAGGCACACATTTTTATACTATGATTCACCTGATTTTTGTGATGGAGTATGATTTATTAAACTGATTTTCAATTGACTACAAAGATTGGCATACACAAAACCAAGCGGCGTGAGGTATATTATCGGGCCGAATACAGTGGTTTTTCACCACAGAGGAAGCAGCGTTACACAGAGGTTTCACAGAGTAATAGCGGCTTCGCCGCATTTTTGAGCGCGATCAAAATAACTCTGTAAAACCTCTGTGTAACGCTGCGTCCTCTGTGGTGAAGAATCTCTATGGTGAAAAACCTCTGTGCAACTCTGCGTCCTCTGCGGTGAAGAATCTCTATGGTGAAAAACCTCTGTGTAACTCTGCTTCCTCTGTGGTGAAGAATCTCTATGGTGAAAAACCTCTGTGTAACTCTGCTTCCTCTGTGGTGAAGAATCTCTATGGTGAAAAACCTCTGTGTAACTCTGCTTCCTCTGTGGTGAAAGACTTCTGTGTGCCCCTCTCAAGACATCTTTGTGAGAAACAACTCCCGGAAACGCATTTCCAACAAACCCTTCATATCCTGCAACGGCACCTTGCGCAGCGCAGTAGCCCTCTCATACACCGCTTCAATACCCAACCAATCAGCATCGTCCGTTTCCAGGAAAAAGCGGCCAGAGGGCATTTGGGCAAGCGCGGAGGCTGCATGGTTTTTTTCCTGAAAAATCGCCTTGCCAAACGACAAATAGCAGCCCTCGGCCAGCAGCAATTCGGCCGTTTGGCGGTTTTTATTGAAGCCGTGAAAAATCCAGGGCTGTTGCGGCTGCCAGTCTTTTTTTAAGGCGATGATTTCATTGAAAGCCCGCACGCAGTGGATTATGAGCGGTTTTTGCGCAGCTTCAGCAATTTCAACACAGCGCTTGAAAGCGGTCAGTTGCAATGCCCACGGCGTGGCCGTTAATTTATCCAGCCCGGCTTCGCCGATGGCGATTACCTGGGCTGATTGTGCCTGCTCCCGGAGCCAGTTGGTGGCGGCATCCAAAGTTTCTGCGCTTAAAAACCAGGGATGCAAGCCGGCGGAGCAATACGCTGCCGTAGCGCTGCCGGGCTGCTGAAAACGCAGGTTTTCAACTTCCAAATGGCCCGCTTTGCCAGCTGGGTGGTGGGTATGGATGTTGATGTATTGGATGGCGGCAAAGTTCTGCCATTTATACAACACTTTAGAATCAAATCAGGATCAACTTGCCCCTATATATTTTGCCGTAGTCGGTTTTCAGGGCGAAAAAATATATGCCTCGCGGCATAGTAGTGAGGTTTAATACTTTTGAGCTCCCATTCCAATTACCCGACAAAGCTGTTTTTCCATCGATGTCTATGATAGCCCATGTGCCCTTTTCCTCCGATTGTATTGAAAGCAGCACCTCTGAATGGCTGGGGCAGGGGCTGATCAGAATTGTATTGGCAAGCTCACTGTTCAAAGTCGTTACGCTGACCATTGGGTTGTTTATACCTAATGTGTCACATGGACTGAAGGGCAAATCAAACAACCTGTAGTTTGGGAAATTGGGTAGGCTACGGACAGAGAAGACAGGGAGCGGTATTCCTTTGGGTTTAAAGCCCATGTTTGCGCCTTTTTCAGCAGGATATTCAATTGTGCTTAGATAATTTGTTCGATGCATGTGGTTCATCAATAGCTTTCCATTAGGTGCATATTGCATGTTTTGAAGACTGACGGCCCATTGATAATTCCACAAAAAAGCGGAATCCAGGCGCGGGTTCATTTTTGAAAGATCCGCTTCAAATATTTGAAGTTGAGAACAAAAAATTAATCGTTGATTGTCTGGAGAAAATGCAGCGCCGCCGCCGCCCACTACATTATCGGGCAAATCGAGCAACACGGGGTTTGATAATTCACCACTGCAACGGTCAAAATCAAAGGTTGCTACCTGACAGTTCTGCGTCCTGACAAATTTACTTCCGTCGAGCGAAAAACTGCTGGTACCTATACTTCTGCAATTCATTACCGGGCCAATTTGTTGGGCCACCGGGCCGATAACACCACTTGGAGTTAATAGAAACAATCGATATTCAGCGCCTCCATAAACCGGAACCGCTATCCACCAATCGCGGCCATTGCCATGACGCGTTGCAGCAAATGGCTCTAAATTCCCATCGGTTAATACGTTGTTCCCGGATGTAACGGCGCCCTTCCCGCTATTTTGGTCCATATCAATGACCGAATAATAGAAGGGGCCTAACTTTATTTTTTTTGCGGGATCGTATCGCGCCCCCAAGTGGAATAGCAGGTAGGTATTTGTTGATCCTGGCATCTTAATAGCCAGTGCACCTTTTGGGGCGATGTGCCCCACTTTGTCGCAAACCCAATCATGGATTTCTCCTGGGTTCAACAGCGCCCCTCCAGGCATCGGGTTTCCATCGGCATCTGCGACAAAGCAACCGTTAGAGTAGAAGATCAATTGCCCCAAACTATCGCTCATGGAAACCACGGTACTTTCAAAGTTCATTTTTAGGTCTTTTTCTTCTACGGTAACACCTTGACCTGAAAAATGAAGGATGGCATTGTTGAAGCCTGCCACGCCCGGCATGTCGTGTATGCCCAGCACCCAGTTGTAATCATACTTTTGTGCTGTCGATGAAGCTGCCAAAAACAAGATCATTGTTCCTGTAAAGCTTATTCTTGAAAGCATCTGCATGTAATTATTATTCATTTTTTGTCTTTTTTTTTGAATGAGGCTTGCGGATACGGCCTTCTATCTCCCACGGTGTTGGCGGAGGATTTTGAATCGATTTCAGGATATTGCCTTCGATGCCGAAAGGGTCAACCTCCGTACCTGGAGTAGCAGGCATCCCCGCTTTTTCTTTCCACAATTCCATTGTGTCTCTCTTCGACTGCACCGCATCCGTCCAGCGTTCAGGGAAAAACGGTGTGCTGTAGAAGCCATCCCCGCCCTGCTGGAGGTTTATGGTGTCGCAGGGTGAGTTTTCCCACTCGCCCAACCGATAATTGGGAAAGTTGTAAGTTGTGCCGGCGTTGAGCCTTGGCAGGTTCACTCCGTTCAACTGGATATCGCTTGCAGCGCCCGGCAAGTCAGGTCGATTGATGACGTGGAGCTTATAGGTGGTACCCAATTGACCAAGGTATATTTTCCCGTCTGGCGCATGCATTGCGAATCCCAGGCTGGTATAAAAAGGAGGAGCTAGGCTGGCAGATCTGTCTGCAAACCCAAGGGTGTCGATAAACCCGCTTGTATCGAGTTGCATCATATCCACCTGACCCATAAAATTCTGGTTTTGAAGGTAAGACATTCTTGAGTCCGGGGAGAAGGTGCCACCAGTGGTATTGTTGTTTTTGGGTATAAAACGCAGGTTTCCGAGCACACCCGTACAGCGGTTAAAATCAAAATAACGTATGCCATCTATCATCTGGCTTCTGACGTAGCGGCTCCCGTCGGGTGAGACAAATGCCAAACTACCTTCCGGTGGAAAATCCGGGACAGGGCCAAACTCCTGTATCATAGGGCCCTGAATACCATCGGGGTCGATCAGGAACACGTACTGAATACTTGTGTTGCTTTTCCCCGTTATCAGCCACCAATCGCGGCCATTGCCATGCTTGACGGCAAGCGGTGTGATGACACTTTCTGCCAACAAGACATTTTTTTGGACGACCCGACCATTCCCCGAATTGGCATTCATGTCAATTTCCGAATAATACAGGTTTGTATGCGGAACCATCGGCTGGGAAAAATATGCGAGATGGAACATATAATAATGGTTGGGTTTCCCCGGGATTGGTATCACCACACCGCCATAACCATAACCTGAGCCCCAAAATTTTGTGCTCGCCCACAAACTTCCAGGGTGAATGGTATCGCCATTTTCCATCAACTGGTGCTGTGCATTGTGGACTTTTATGCCATTGCTGTAAAAAAGCAAGTTTCCCGAAGAGTCGCTACAGGAGACACCAAATGCTCGAAAATTCAAATGAGTGGTAAGGGAATGGAAGCTTGGCGGGCTCGTATGGAAATCCATTATCAGCCCGCCCCATAACGGGTCTGGGTCGATGAAGTCCTCATAGCCCATTACCCAGTTGTAGTCGTGCTTTTGGGCGAGTGTTATGGTGCCAACTTGGGAAATAAAAAAAAGCAAAAGTGCAATACGCATGGACTCTAGTATTACGGGTGAAACGAATGTTTGTGAAGAATAAACCTGCCCGGCGCGTTTTGGCACAGGGCAGGTATCTCCAGGACTATTTGTTAACCGTAATTTTTCGGACGGGCAAAGTAGCTCCATCCAGTATAACTTGGATAAAGTAATTACCTGGATCAAGGTTCAGGCTCTTTATTTGAGCTGTTCTTCCAGAAAAAACAAAGTTTTGTACCATGCGACCCTGCAGGTCAAAAATTCGGCCGGTGCCAAGGGAGTACGCTCGATTAATTTGTACATTAATCAAGTCGTTGACTGGGTTTGGCCATATTTCAAAATCGGATTTCAGCGAAGCGCCATTTGCGGGTACAGAGCGAGGCATCAAGTTGCAGAGCACATCGTCTTCATATTGGTTTTCTGGCAGCATCTGGCGTGCCATAACGACTGCCCATCCCCCTTCATACCGGCATTGAGACGCAATACTTTCAAGCGTCATTATTTGCGCTGGCGTCAATGGAGTTTCGGAAAGGATAAAGCTTAATTGGGTCTGCAATACCAGCTTCAGGTTGTGCTCAAAAATGTTTCCTGTGGTAATGTCGTTTAGGCTGGCGAGAAGATTTGTTGCTTGTGCCAACTTGGCAGAACGAATGGCATTCAAAAGATTTTGATAGCTTTCCGTTTGGATGCCTGTCACGGTGGTATTGTTTTCACGTTGCAGATATAAAATGCTGGTTTCAGTTGTTGTTGCGGCGGCATAAATGGCTGATGCAATGCTATTCGCCTGAATTCTGAGCGTTTCAAGGCTGTCCAGCACTTGCGTTAAATCTTGCTGTTGGGTTTCCGTCACGGCCAAAAGCCATTGCACTTCGTCGTACACTGCACGCAATGCTCCAAGCGGAGTGCTTTGTTTCTCGGCGTACCAAAACGCAGCAAGGCTTTCCGCGGGGCGCAAGGCTTCATTTTGTTTTAAGTGGGCTAAGAGCCTGAACGAAGCTTCCCATTGGTAGCCGCCGGCATTGTATGTTGGATAATTATCCTGCAGCAACGCGTGTTCTCCTTGTGAAAGCCCTTCTGATGGCGGGTTTCCGCCTTCTTCGCCATTACCTGGATGTGATTCTATACACCATAGTTCTCCTGATGGATTGCTATTGGGTATCTGCTGAAACCAAACACCATTGTCAATCTCATTAGAAACAACCCTTGGTGAAGGCCAATAGGTATCAAGCGGGTTATTTATTCCAGGGCTATTGATTGAAAAAATACCGCGCATGGCAACTTCTTGTTGATGGAGTAGATTGGATGGATCATAACTACCAGAATTCGGATCCCATTCTAAATACGCCTCGTAGGTTGAATTAGTTCCAAGCCATCGGTTTTCCCCTCGGTATTGGTCTCCTATCACAGCATCGACTTGGAGATAAAGCCCGCCAAGGTGGTGCCTGTTAAATTTATTTTGCACCAAGGATGCGTGGTCAGAACCCATCCCGATAAATTCGATGCCTTTTGAGACCAAATCCACAACATTGCAGTTGAACTCTGTAAATTCAGAGTCCTTATTAACAATACCAACAGCATCAATTGGCGTTGTGAGGGTTGTATTGTTTCCTTCAACAATGTTGCCGTATAAGCGGATTTTAGAGCATGTCCCTACATGTATGCCATTAAAATTGGATCCAAAAACGTAAAGGTCGTCATCGTTGTAAATCCTGTTCCCTTCGACGGTGAGGTTCCTCAAATTTTGAATATATATTCCACCTTTTATATAGTTATCTTCTTCAAAAGGCATTAACGTAATGAGATTATCGGATATATTGGCGTTTACCAATTCGGCTGTGGCCAGAGAGAAGACTCGTATTGCAAAGCGGTCGCCAAAGCCTTGGTTGGGTTGGTCGCTGATGGTATTAATATTTCCATCAACAAATTCGTTGTCCGTAATCTGAAGTTGGCTAGTCATCAGCGGTTGAAGCCCGACTACCCCGACCCCAACGTCATAATAATCTTCAAATTTACAGTTTGTTATCTTGGTACGCGAAGGCGCAAGGGGCATGGGCGCTGAATAATTCCCGTAATACTGCCCGATACAAAATCGATTATTCCAAAAAAAGGCATCTTGGACATCAATGCGATTAGATATGCTGGCAATACCCCAGCGAAGGTTTTCAAACATTGGAGTCCCGCTTCCCAAGCCTTTTACAGCAAGGAGATGGGTTCCTGTGGTGCTTGCACAATAGATTCCGAACCTACGATCAGTTATTTGCGGCACTGAATTACAGGTGATTTTTGAATTCACTACTGTTACATTGGCATTCAAACATAAAATTCCAAATATTTCATTGTTATTACCTGCACCTTGATAATTCTTAAACTCATTCATTAATGCATTTTCCACTCCTATTTTTGTTACATTCCGCGGGGCTTCAACCAAAATCCCAGCTCCGGGGACTGAAATACCCCATGGGTTGCTCAATAATTGTGGGCCCAGTGGTTGGCCAAAGCTGCCCTGGTTTTGACCGAAAAAAGTATTGCCACAAATTCCGTCTGAATAAATGCTTAGAGCTGGCCCAAGAGGAATCAGATCTCCTAACACAATAGAATAATAATTTCTTTTAAAAGCATTGCCTATTGCCCTTATATTAGAGTTGTTGTCCCACCCCCAAATACCATACCTTGCATCTTCGATAGTACTATTTAATGCAATAATTGAAGCGTTTGAACGAGCCCGCAAATAATGCCACATTGAATTACACCCATGTAGGTACGAACCATTAATAGTGAGAGAAGCTCCTGGCAAAACATCAATTCCACTTGCCGCATCAGCAAATATTATTTCAGAATTGGGTGCAAAATTATAGCCCGTAGCAGTTGAACTGCCTACAGAAATTTGAAGATATCCTTTAATAATCAAGAATTGAGGGATGTTAGCTGAATTGGAATAAGATTGCATCATTCCCTGCTGAATCCAGTATGATACATCTTGGTGCTGGGTTGCATCAATGCATTTAAACTGTTGATTGGGGGTTTGGGGAGAGCAGTCAACACCAAGTTCAATGCCGCAGTTATTCTGGGCAATCGAGAAGCTTGAAGCTGTCAACAATACAGCGCACAACGAGAGGCAAGATATAAGTCTGCCCCCCCCATTTTTTGCAATAAAATTTTGCTTGTCATGTTGTAATGGTTTTTGAATGTGATGAAAATATGTGAAATTTACTGAAAATATAATCTAACTGAAAAACCCAGGAGTAAGAGAAAAAAGACTGGAGAAACGATATAATTAGTACTTTGAATTCAAACTAAAGAAAACCTAAGATTCAACTTTGGCTCAAAAATATGAAATTTTTTTAATTTTTAATTTTCTTTGAAAATTTTTCCAAATGGCAGCTCATTCCTTTCTCTTTGCTTAATCGCCAAATCAACGCGCACCACCCAATTCGATTTATACAAGCTCTTAAATCTAACCTATAAGTTTTTGTTTCCTACTTTTGCCCCCCGAAAGCGCTGCCTATTTTGAAACCTGTTCGCCTCAATGTGATTGTGCCCTGCTACAACCCGCCCCTGGATTGGGAAAGCGCGTTGGCCAAAAGGTGGGAGGGGTTTCAAGAAGCCATTGGCGACGCGGTGGGGCATCTGGGGCTGATTGTGGTGAATGACGGCTCTCAAAAAAATGTTACAGCGGTGAATATCAAGACTTTGGTGGAAAAAATCCCGGGCGTGAAAGTAGTGGCTTATGCAGAAAATCGCGGCAAGGGCTATGCGCTGCGCCAGGGTGTTGCCCAGTCGGACGCAGATTTTCACCTCGTAACCGACACTGATTTCCCCTACAACATGGAAAGCATGAAGCGGATCGTGGAAACCTTGCTGGAAAAAGGGGGCATCGCTGCCGGCAACCGCGACACGGGTTATTATGCCCACGTGCCGCTTTTCCGCCGCATGATTTCCAAAGTGCTGCGCTGGGTGCTGCGCAACATGCTGCGCCAGCCCATCAGCGATTCGCAGTGCGGCCTCAAAGGCTTCGACAACGCCGGGAAAGCCCTGTTCCTCCAAACCACCATCGACCGCTTCTTGTTCGACCTCGAATTCCTCATGCTGGCGAAAGGCCATGTCAACATAACACCGGTGCCGGTAGAACTCCGCGAAGGGGTGGTTTTCAGCAAAGTAGGGCTGAAAATACTCGCCACGGAAGGGAAGAATTTTTTGAAATTGATACTTTTGAAATGATGGTTTCGAGTTTCGGGTTTACAATATCTGTGGTGGCTTTGAAAAGGTATTTCAAAATTAACAACAAATGATGTAAACCTGAAACCCGCAACCTGAAACCCGAAACCACTTTTAATTTATGAGCAACCTAGAGCACAGCCTGCACAACCTCATCTCGCCCAAACGCGGCCATACCTTTTGGGGGCTTGTGGGCGTGTTGCTGGTAGCTGCGCTGCTGCTCTGGGCAAAGCACGGAAACTGGATACCCCAGGCCAATGCGCACATGCTCCACGATTCGCCCGACGGCCTCAAGAACTACATGACGACGGCCTGGCACGTAGCGCACGATTCAAGTTACGTGCATTATGAGGGCATGAACTACCCATACGGCGAGCACGTGCTTTTCACCGACAACCAGCCCATTTTTAGCGCGGCCATGCAATGGTGGAGCCGCAACGTGTCGGACTTGCGCGACAAGACCACCGGCATGGTCAACCTTTCCCAGGTGTTGTCATTGTTGTTCGGCGCGGGCATTATCTTTTTGTTGATCCGCAAACTGCACTTGCCCGTTTGGTACGCGGGCATAGCGGCGCTGGGCATGTTGTTCCTTTCGCCACAGTACAACCGTTTCGACGGGCATTTCGGGCTGTCGCACACCTGGGTATTGCCCCTGCTCCTGCTACTGTTATGTCGGTATGAAGAGCGGCAGAGCAAGCGTTACCAAAGTCTGCTGATCGGCATTTTGTTGTTCCTGGTGGCCCAGCTTCACTTTTACAATTTTGGCGTTTCGGCCCTGTTTTTGGGCCTTTACACCGCGTATCAAGTGCTCACCGATTTTAGCTGGCGCAACATCGCCAAGCGCACCTACCACCTGATCGTTATGGTCCTGCTGCCGTTTGCCCTGCTGAACGTATGGATACACTGGACCGATTACAGCGCCGACCGGCCCGCCAACCCCTTCGGATTCACCACCTATATCGGGTATTGGGAAGGCATTTTCCTGCCTTATGATTATTTCCCAATGCACCGGTGGATCGATCAGAACATCATCCAGATCAGGCGCATTGATTACGAATCGCAGGCTTACGTCGGCATCGCGGCTTTCGCCTTCACGCTTTGGGCCGTGTTCAAGCGGCGCTTCCGGCTGTTCGAGCCAGAATGGGAGGAGGCAGCCTACCACCGGGTGCACAAGCGCTATTTGAAGGGCATATTTGTCGCGGCGTTTACTTTGGTGCTTTTTGGCTGCGGCGTCCCCTTTGCCATACCGGGCTTGGAGTGGATGGCCGATTATTTAGGGCCGTTCCGGCAGTTCCGGGGGCTGGGGCGCTTTACCTGGGTCTATTTTTATGTGGCCAATTTGATGTTGTTCTACATCGTTTGGAACCACAGTTTCCGCTGGAAAACCGAACGGTCATGGACGGAGGAATTACAGGCTGGATGGGAGCAAATCCGGAAGCGCGATTTTAAGCATTTCCAATTTTCCAACGCCAAAAAATGGGCAATCGCCCTGGCCCCCTTGGTCTTGCTGTGCTGGGAAGCGCGCATTTTCCAGCGCAACAAACAAGTACACCTCGCACCGAACCCTGCCCTCCGAAGCGTGGTCGCCACATCGCCCGACCATTGGCTCAACAAAGTGGATTTTACGCAGTTCCAGGCACTCATGCCCTTGCCCTATTACCATGTAGGCTCCGAAAACATCTGGAAAGACATTTATTACCCACTTTTCAAAAAGACCCAATACACCGCATTCCACACCGGCGTGCCAGATATGGGGGTGTTTATGAGCCGCTCCTCGGTGGGCAATATGGTGAAATCGATGCAATGGGCCCTGCCACCTTGCGAAGCGCCGGCCATGCTGGGCGACCTCCCCGACAACCGCCCGATCGCCCTGATGATCGAACCGGCGAAATGGGATGAGGTCAGGCGCTTCTACGAGCATTTTTTGATCAAGGCAGCACCGGTGTACGATGGCCCGGAACTAAAGATTATGTCTTTCGTGCCGGATAAAATGCGCGAACACCAACAGGAAATGAGCGCCGCCGTGGTCCGCGAAGCGAACAACCCCGACATGCGCCCCATCGGCAATGGCTGGAAAAGCGCTAACCTAGGCGACCGGTTCTTTTTGCACCAAAGCTATGATTCCCTGAGCGCCGCCACCCATATTTTCCAGGGCAAAGGCGCCGGCTCGGGCAACCTCCGCGACAGCACCTGGCTGTGGGACAAGCCCCTGCCAAAAGGAGTGTACAATTTCAGCGTATGGATTTATGTGAATGAGGACATGGGCATGACGCACGAACTGAAAATCGTGCAGAACAACCTCGACGACGGCCACGAAATCAATTTCCGCCACGAAGGGCTGCGCTTTTACATCTCGACCATCGTAGGCGGCTGGGCGCGCTTCGACCTGCACTTCTCAGTTTATGAAGACAACTCAAAAACAGGGATTTACCTGCACAAAAAAGATGTAAATGCCCCATTCTGGTTCGACGAAGTGCTGATAAAACCTTCTGACGCAAACATTTATCAACAGTTGCCCGGCTGGATCGTCCGCGACAACCATTGGTTCAGACTATAACCCAGGCCCATGCTTTTGCTAATAAAAAACGCGCACATCTTCAACGGGAAATCCGAAAGCAACCCGCAGGATATACTGATAAAAGATGGGCGGATCGCCGAAATCGGGGTACAAATAGCCGCCCCTAAAAACGCCGAAGTTTGGCAGTCGGAAAAACTCTGTGTTTCGCCCGGCTGGATGGATGTCGGGGTGCAGGTTTGCGACCCCGGCTACGAGCACCGGGAAGATTTGCGCAGTGCCCTCGCAGCAAGCGCCGCTGGGGGCTACACGGCCATTGTCTGCTTTGCCAATACCAGCCCAGCGCTTCATTCTAAATCCGAAATTCTTTACATAAAGAACAAAGCGGCTGGGCTGCAATCGCCCGTGACAGTGCATCCCATCGGCGCCATTTCCCAAGGCTGCGAAGGCAAAGACCTGGCCGAGCTGATGGACATGCACAGCGCCGGAGCCTTGGCCTTTTCAGACGGCAACAAAGCCGTGCAGGATGCGGGCTTGCTGCTGCGGGCCATCCGGTACGTGCAATCATTCAATGGGTTGGTGTTCAATGAACCATACCACAAATCCATCGCGTCGGGGGGGCAAATGCACGAAGGCCTGATGAGCACCTCGCTGGGCTTGAAGGGTATCCCGGCATTGGCAGAGGAATTGATGGTGCAACGCGATTTGAGCCTGCTGGAGTACGCCGGCGGGCGTTTGCACATCCACCTGGTATCCACGGCGAAAAGCGTGGACATGATCCGCGCGGCGAAAAAGGCGGGAAAACAGGTGACCTGTTCCGTAGCCGTGGCCAACCTCTGTTTCAGCGACGAAAAACTTGCCGATTTCGATTCAAACTGGAAAGTACTGCCGCCGCTGCGCAGTCCGGAGGACAACAAAGCCCTGCTCCAGGGCCTGGCCGACGGCAGCATCGATTTCATCTGCTCCAACCATATCCCCTGGGACGAAGAGGCCAAAAACCTGGAATTCCCCTTCGCCGATTTTGGCATGACGGGGCTGGAAACCTGCTTCGCGCTTTGCCGCACGTTTTTGGGCACGTCGATGGGCATCAACGATCTGGTAGAAAAAATCGCCTGTGCGCCGCGCCGCGCGCTGGGGCTGCCTGTCCCGGCCTTGAAAGTAGGGGAACCTGCCGACCTCACGGTTTTTGACCCGGATGCGGAATGGGTTTATGCGGAGAAAACCATGCGTTCAAAGTCGAAAAACAGCCCGTTTGTTGGGGAAACGCTGCGGGGGAAGGTAATTGGGGTGGTGAATAATGGGAAGCATTTTGCGGCACTTTACTAGGCTGTTTGTTTCTCACGACGACACGACGGCACGACGATGGTATCGCTTGGGCCAAAAGCGCGGTGATCGGCGCTGTGCACGTTGCAATTTGTTTCTCACAACATCCCCGCGTGCGAAAGAGCCCGCTAATAACGAGAGAAAAAGAAATTTTGCAATCGCGGCAGCCCTCCCTTCGTTGCCAATTAGGCCAACCACGAATCATTGTATTGGCGCCACAACCACCAATGCCCCTTATGCCCCCTCAAGAGCCGTACTTTAGGGGCTGCCAAAGAGAAAGAAGGGGATGTCTGCCGCGATTGTAAAGATTCTTTTAGGCGAACGACAAGACGACACCACGACATAATAGCATGAAATCCAAAGTGTTTGAAATTAAGCTTTTATGTGGCAGTATAGATAATGGCCAGTTGTAGCAACCGAGCATCCCCATGCTTGCTTCGCCCTCCTGCAACCAAAGGCCAGTAATACTGTTCCCTTTGCAAACCCTGCAACGAATCAACCTAATTTCCCACAGCGAACTTTAGCAAATCCATCCCATGAAAAAATTGTTTGCATTACCCCTTCTCCTCGCCATTTTATTCGCCTCCTCCTGCGATGCATTGAAAGAAGCCGCCGGCACCATCCTCAGCGAGCCAACCGTTGACGAAATCGGCCGCGGGCTCAAGGAAGCCCTGACCAACGGCATCACAAAAGGCGCCAACGCCTTGTCGCAAAAAGACGGCTATTTCAAAAGCGCCTACAAAATCCTGCTGCCGACAGAGGTGCGCACGGTTACCGACAAGCTGAAAAACATCCCAGGTTTCAGTAATATCGAGAACGAATTGATCGAAAAAATGAACCGCGGCGCAGAAGATGCCGCCAAAGAGGCCGCACCGATTTTCGTATCAGCCATTCGCGGCATGACCATTCAGGATGCCACCAACATCCTCATGGGCAGCGAAAACGCCGCCACCCAATACCTCAACAAAACGACCAGCAAGCCCCTGTACGAGGCTTTCAAACCGAAAATCGTGAACTCGCTGGATAAAATAGGCGCCAACGACCTCTGGCGCAAAGCCGTGGATACCTACAACAAAATCCCTTTGGTAACCAAGGTCAACAATGACCTGGGCGACTACGTGACCAATCAGGCATTGAAAGGCTTGTTCTCGAAGATTGAGGAAGAGGAAAAGAATATTCGGAAGAATAAACTCGCACGGACTTCGGAGCTGTTGCGGAAGGTGTTTGCGAAGCAGGATCGGTAAGGATTGTCATTGGGCTTTCTACAATCAGCAGTCAGGAACACATCAATAATCGATCTAATTAACCTTTTTTCAGGTTTCTTCATCGCTGTCTGCATAGGGGCATTCCCAGTAAGGTGCGAACAAGAATTCTCCCCAATTCCAAAATTGCCACCATTTCCGGTAAAAGCGGCGGTGTAGCACAAGGTTGGGTTGGTTGGTTGCTGCCTTATATGCATTGAATTGTATCTGCACACTGCCATAAGTGTTTCGTCCTTTACCTTTCTCCAAAGTCCAAAACCTTCCTTGGTCTGAGCAATATTTATGTGGCCAAGTTGTTGGAAGCGGAATTATTAACTCTACCACAGTATTGACCACTAGAATATTGATTATCAGAATGAAACTGATTATTATGGATGTACTTATCCAAAAAATTCGCTTTTTAGGCATCATAATATCCCAATGTTCATAAAAGCAGTCGAAGAACGTTTTTTGGGTGCCCGGCTTGGGTCAATCGCGTAGCTTTCTTTTGTTGAACCACGAAAAACCTATCATATCGTTGGCATCATCTGCTGTTCCTTCTGGTTCAACAAAATCTACTTTGTTATTTTCAATATTGAATTTTAAAAAACGACGCCATGCAACCCTGGTACAAATCGTATCCTCGATAGAGGCGGGATCGCCACACTAGTTGCTGCAATCCTTGAATCGAGATACTGATACACGGCCAATTGTGACAGTTCAATAAGGGGAATTGGTGCAGTAGGGGCATTGGTTTTTAATGGGCTGCAACTAATTTGTGTGAGGAATGCCATACAACATGCAATGGCGTAAAACAGGAATTTCATAGGATCAAGTCTTTATGGTTAAAAGTGATGCCGGAAGCAGAAATGGCATCAGCCTCGTCAAGACATGTTGGCTCACCTGTGAAGGTCGTTTTAGCGATTACAATGGCTTTTTCGGGCCTAAGTTGGCTTTTTCCCATATTTTGTCAATCACTTAACCTTCTTTTAGGAAACCAAGGGAATCCTACCATATCATTAGTATCATCTGGCATCCCGATAGGTTCTACAAATTCAACCTTGTTGTTTTCAATTTTGAATTTTAAAAAACGCCGCCATGCAACCCTGACACAAATGGTATCCTGAATAGAGGCAGGATCGCCACAGTAGTTGTGCCAACAAAATTCTTGCATAAAAAATATTTTTGGGTCGCTTGTTCGCAGCAGCGGAGAGAATTCATAAATCGTCGCGAGATCATGGACGTTGTTCCATTCTTCATCTGCGTATCGGTATTTTGCTTTTAAAGAGCCAGGGATAATCAGTCGGATAGAATCCTTTACAATAGGCTGTAAGATTTTATCAAAATCTAAAGACCCTGCAAAATAAAGGGTACCCTTTTGGCTAATAGTATCACGGGCGCAAAGCCAACGATCAATTTTAGGCCTTCCCTTGCTAAATTGATTTTCGCCCTCTGCAATACTTGAATTCAGGTATTGAAATATTGCCGTCCGCGACAGCTCAGTTAGAGGGGTGGTTGTTTTTTTTTGGAGACTACAACTATATTGTATGATGAATAGCGTACAGCAAATAGCGGTAAAAATAAAGTAATTCATGATGAATAGACATTAAGTGAAAATAAGAACATGATGGCTATATTATGATTCGCCTGATTTTTGTGATTGACACTGATTGATTCAACTGATTTTGAATTGATTACAAACATCGGAATGCACAATCACATTTTATTTAATTGTACCTGTGCCAATTTTGTTCGAAAAAATATCACTAATTGCAATCTGCCATTTTGATGTCGCAGTTTGTTGGTGTTACATTATACGAAATATTAAAAGACATTGAGGAAGTTGGATTGTTAACCCCAGCACCATATCTACTATTGCAATCACTAAATTGCCGTTGCAATTCGCTATTTATCCGGAGATAAAGTACGCGTTTTATTTCTTGTGTAACCACACTAACAGGCAGCCCAGGGTCAAGCGCATTGACAAATGCTTGCGTAAGATCCACTGCTGTATTTATGGCGGAAGCAGAAATTGCCGCGGCTTCATCAAGGCACATGGGTCCTCCGGTATATTGATTCACTTCAAAGCAAAGGTTCCCTATCTGCAGGGGCAATTGGTTGCCATTAAATGCAAACGAAAAGTGGACGTTCGTTAAAGTAGCTGCTTTCAAAGGGGTTCCAGTCATTACATTCGTTCTGGTGAAAAAATCGAAAACCGAAGGGCAAACACGTTTTGTGGTTGAAATGGGGTCATTGATAGGAGGTTCTGTAGGGTCGATAAAGCCAGAAAGTATTTTGTCGATAATGCATTCCTCAAATGCGGCTCCTCCACATCCCGGGTTCGATTGAAAACAGTTAAATGCCATA
The DNA here is from genome assembly GCA_964621185.1 of uncultured Saprospiraceae bacterium. Lineage (GTDB taxonomy): Bacteria > Bacteroidota > Bacteroidia > Chitinophagales > Saprospiraceae > M3007. The sequence goes on from CAZULM010000003.1 coordinate 39,947, forward strand.
TCAGCAGTCCCTATTCCAAGTAAATCTGCTCCATATTTATTGTTGAAAGCCTGCAATTGCTGCGCAAAACAAAGCATCGAACTTTCATTCAGGATATCACTATATTCACAGATATCAATCAGGTTTTCCAGTTGGGCATCGCTCAAGTTTATCCCATGAGCCTGGAATAAGTTCCGACGATTGTTCCTTATCAAATTCTGAATGCAATTGGCTAGCGCTGGGTCAGTTCCCAGGCCCTGCTCAAAGGACTGCTCGTTGGAGCCGCATTGGCCCATCAGTTCAAGCCAAATATCCATTGAACTGCCGTTAAGGCAGAATTGTTGTTTTAGGATGTCTGCAAACAATGTTGAAGGGCTTGATTGGCAGCGCGCGGATAGGTATCGTTTCAAGAGTTCCGCAGTAGCAACACTTTTATCGCTCTGCTCCCAATGCTCATAGAAATCGTCGATAAATGAAGAGCCGTACTGGGCAAAAAGACACCTGCTTGATGCCGCATCTATGCCCAGCTCGTTGACAAGCTGGCAATAGCGCAAGTCGGCCTCGCTATATCCTGTTGGAACCTCGCCAACTGACTCTATGTATTGCCGTATCAAGTTACATGTATTCGATTGGTTCAACCAGTTTTGATCAAAAATGCTGGAGTTTCCGGGGCTGACAAAGCCATCTCCTGGGTTTGAAAAGCCATTTCCAAAAAAGAAATAAATTGGCGGAAAGCCTACATGTTCTCCGCCCTCTGTGTCCCAAATATTGCTTGGAATAATGTCACCTACATTCCTCCATAATTTCTTCCACCAATTATTCCAGACAGGGCAATCTGATTGGTTGTTTGGCTGCCAAGGCCACCAGCTTGGTGGCCAATCTCGATCATCAGCAGCGTGTGCCCCTGGAAGGTTGTCGAAGATCGGCAAGTCGAAAAAATAGAATGCCCCCTTTTTATGGGAAACAATATTACCGTTAAGAACATTGACAATCCCTGTAATAGAGTCAAGTTCCGAAACAGCCAGCATCCACCCTGAGAAATTGCTGCCTGCACGCAATGGCGCTAAATTGGAGGGGTAAGGTGAAAGCGAGTCTGCCTCCCAGAGCAACAGCTTGCATTTAATATCGCCGGATGGACCACGAAAAAAAGCAAGATTGCCGCCATGCCTTGTGCCTGAACAGATGAATGGCGTATCAAGTGGCACCAATATCAAGGGAAAAGAGGAATCTGCATATACACTTGCTTCTTTCCAAATAGGGATTACGTCAAGCGGCAATTTTGTGCCGGAGCGTTCGTAAACCCCTCCTGAATGTGCATAAGTTCCGTACTTCGCGATTATCTCTTCAATGGACAAGGGTGAATTTGGGCCGTTGGGAGGGTTGATTATCGAGGTTTCTTTTTGGCAGCCGCTGTACACAGCCAAGTAAATCAACAATAAAATCAAACTGCTGATTCGGAAAGCTAATTGTAAAGAACCTGGGAAAAACGAAAAGGATTTTGGCGATGATGTAGCTGGTGCTTTGTGAAGTTTAGGCATATCAGGTGGTGTTGGGATGGGTTCGGAGTTTCTAGCATAAGTTGTTGTCCGGCCATCTGGTTAACTGATTAGGATTCGCGGACAAAAATACAGGATAATATTAAAATTAGGCAAATTTGCCTATATTTTATTTTGCAATCATCCTCACTATGGCACCGTGAAATATTCGGTACACAAGGAGGGGTTGAAAGCCTTTGGAAAAAGGTTGCGCGAGCTTCGCAAAGCGCGAAGCTTGTCGCAGGAAGAATTGGCTTGGAAAGCAGATTCTGAACTCAGCCAAATCAGCCGAATAGAACGTGGAATTATCAGCGCCGGGCTGAGCCAGGTGTTTAAGATTGCAGAGGCGCTGGAGATACCTGTTAAAGAGTTGTTCGATTTCGAGTTGACCCCTGACGGCTCAATTACAAGAGAACAAGATTAAAGGTGCTGTACAGCAGATGTGGAACGATTTTGTTCACAAGTTACCAAGGGAACAGGGCGTGAGTGGACACGCTCAATTCATATTATAGTTAACCCCAAACCGCACAAACCTTCCCGGCTGCGGGTTGTACAACAAATCGTCCACCGTGCCCGTAGCGTCCAGGCCCTGGTGCTCGCGGTCAAAAATATTCTGGAAAGTCGTGTACACCAGGAAATGGTTGCTCAGATAGATGCGCAGGGTGAAATCCCAGGTGGTGTATTTGTTCAGCCGCGTTTCCCTGTCTTTCAGCCGGTACAGATCCGCATATTGAACAGATTTGCGCAAAGAAGACGACTGGTGCGTAACGGCTGTCACAATTTCTACGCTTTTATCCACCTTGAACATGGATCGGAACTGGGTAGTCCACTTGGGCTGGTTGAACACTTCATTGCTTTTGGGCAATCCGTAGCCGTACCATTCCTTCCCGCGGGCATATTGGACGAAAAAATCGGTTTTGCTGGAAACTGTGCTCACTTTTTTGCCCCAATGAAAGTCAATCAACTCCTTGCTTTCTGTGGACGACAGGAATTGTATGCCCCAGATGGAGTGCGCCAAGCCAGGGGCATTTTTATACCCATACGAAACAGTGGGCACTATGCCTGGTTCATCGACGAGATAACCCGGACGGTACAGGTTGTCGGCTTGCTGCCAAAAGGCCATGAGTTCCCGCCGGTCGTTCCCCCTGCGGTGCCTGACGCCAAATTCCCCTGCGTAAAATTTTTCTGTATTGAAATCCCGGGAACCAGCGCTTACGCGAAAGCCCGTGGAAGGGGTTATCTCGTAGGAATTAGAAAAGCCGTACAAGGAGGCATGGCGGAAACCTGTACACGCATTGGCGCGTACCGACCAGGTGCTGTCCACCTTGTACAATATACCCAGCCTGGGTGCCAGGTTGATGCCGTGCGTGAGCGCAACATTCAGGGCGCCACCGCCCACGAGCTTCACCCGCTTCCCTTGCCATTCAAACTGGCCAAAAAAGTTGGCGTCCAGCACCGATTCAATGGCCGGTTCAATGACGAAGGGCATCCTTGGCGTTACCTTCCCATCGACACTCGCCGAAACTGGGATGGGGTAATACGTGGCCAACGGGATGCCCGACCCGGCGTGAAACTGCCCGCCTGCCGTCAAGAAAAGCCGTTTGTTCAGGGAAACGCTCAACCGGGATTCGATACGGGCATCAAAGCCGTTGGCCACAGCGAAGCGCTCGTCGGAAGCATACCAATTGCTGATGTTGTTGAGCAGCGCGGTGCGCGTTGAATCGGACATGTTCGGGTTGGCGCGGGCGTAGTAGTTGGCCGCGCTGAGCCTGTCGAACACGTAGGTCGTCGTGGATGTATTGCTCACCTGATAATTTTCAAAAGCAAACGTGTTTTGGGTGACGCGCTTTTTTCGCTTGCGCTGAAAACCCATCGAAAACGTTTCAATGCGCTCAGCCAAGCGGTTGGAGGGGTTGGCATACGAAACAGCGAGCGGGTTCAGACCCAGTGCGCTGCGGTCGAAACGCGCCAGGCGGTGGTAGGTGAAGTGCAGGCCCCGCCAGGTGAGGTTGAGGCCGAACATGCGGCTTTCATGGGGCAGCACGCCCGTTCTGGCAAAGCTGTCTTTCGGCGCATTGGCGCCGCGGTAATTGGCATTGATACCATATACCGAAGGGGTTAAACCAAAGCTCAGGTAGTTGTTGGTATTGAACAGGTTTGGGTCGTAATAGTAATCGGAGTTGTCGCGCACGGTACTGCTGCCGTAAATGCTGTACCGGAATATGTTCCTGTCGCGCCCAAGTTTACCGCCAAACATCAAGTCGAGGCTGTTGTAGCCGAATCGGCCAAAGGAAAGGTCAGCCTGGGTAAATACCGGGCGTTCCGTCTCTTTCAGGATAATGTTGATCACCCCTGCGCAAGCTTCTTCCCCGTAAATGCCGCCCGATGGCCCGTAAAAAACCTCTATCCGTTCGGCCTGCCGGATGGGCAGCTGCGCCCCGATGGGCATCCCTGCCGCGATGGCCGGTTTGATGGGCACATCGTTTACCATGATTTTTACATACTGGTTGCCAGAAAGCCCGCGCATCAGAAATGTTTCCCCTTCCACGGCATTGCCCGGCTGCGACACGCGCACGCCGGGAGCCGCCCGCAGCACATCGCCGAGGGTGACAAAGCTGTTGCGCAGTATTTCCTCACCTGTGACCACCCACACCGTGAAAGGTTGTTCGCCAATTTCAACAGGAGAACGCGTCGCGGAAATGACCTTTACCTCCTGCTGCGACAGGTCGCGGAACAGGATGTCTTTTTCTTCCAGGTGCTCGGGGGCGAGCAGGAGGGTGCTGTCGGTTTGGGCAACGACATAGCATTGGAGCAGGAGCAAGAAGAGGCAAATGGTGTTTTTCACGGAAATGAGTGTTTGCCGCGAAAAGTAAGACCTTTTTTCGAATGTCGAGTGCGGAATGCGGAGTGCGGAATGGACACGTTATTGGGCGCTGCTTTTGGCATCGCACTTCGGCACTCCTGGCCAAGGTTGAGGTGGCATTTAGATGGGTTTGTTTTGTTTGGCGCAGAACTATGAACAGTCTCAGGCTCTCGTCCTGTCGGCTTATTTTTTGGCATCGCACTCCGGCAATCTTGGCCAAGGCTGCCGAAGTGCGATGCCAAAAGCAGCGCCCAATAACGTGCCCATTCCGCATTCCACACTCCGCATTCCGCACTCGATTACTCTCGCACTTTCAACAGTTTAATCTCCACCCGTTGGTTGGTGCGTCTTCCCTCCGGCGAGGTATTGGGTACCAGCGGCAGTCGTTTGCCATAGCCTTTGTACACTACCCTGCTTGGGTCGATGCCTTTATCGAAAAGATAGGTGGCCACCGATTGGGCGCGGGCTGTAGAAAGCTGGTCGGCAAATGCGTCGCTGGGCAGGTTATTGGTGTGGCCTGCCACTTCGATCACCACCCAGGCATGTTCTGTCATAAAATCGAACAGCTCGTCGAGCATGGGCAGCGCATCCGATTTCAACACCGAGCTGTCGTTGTCGAAATTGAGCAGGCGCATGCGGATGGTTTGCCCGTCTTCCAGCTTGCCAGTAAGCTCAGGGAAGAGCCGGCGCTCTGTCACGAAATCGAGCTTTTGGGTGCAGCCGTTGGCATCGGTCACTTGTACGCTGTGGTTGCCCTGAGGCAATTTTGCAGCAGCAAATCCAGTTTGTTTCGTGTCCCAAACGATCTTGTAATCCGGGGTGCCGCCTTTCACGCTGATCTGGGCTTTGCCGTCGTTGGCCGAGCTGCTGGAGGCCCCAATATTGCGAATCAGTTCAATGGTCATGGCTATTGGGGCGCTCAAAGTAACGGCTGCAGTTTTGGTAGTCCCCAGGGCATCGCTGACGGTCACGGCGTACTCGCCTGGGCCCAAATCGGCCAGTTCTGCGCCTTTCATCGCCGGGTCGTTCCAGGTATAGGTGTAGGGAGGCTTCCCACCACCAACCTTGACGGCCAGCGCTGCCCTGTCGCCGGCGCACTTGATTGAAACTTTTTCCGTCAGCGTCATGGTCATGGCAAGTATATTCTCCGTCACATTGGTGGTGGCGGTAGCGGCGCAGCCGTTGGCATCAGTCGCGGTGACCGATTGTACGCCGGGAGCCAACCGCATGGCAATATTGCCACTTTCGCCGCTGCTCCATTGGAACATGAAAGGCCCTGTGCCGCCGGAGGGCGTGGCAATGGCCTGGCCGTCGCTTTTCCCGGTACTGGCAGGGGCTTTTGTCTCAACGGACAGTGACACGGGCTGCGGCTGTTTGATGTTGATGCTGGCGGTAGTGCTGCTTCCTGTGGCATCGGTTACCGTGACGACGTAATCGCCCGCGACAATGGTGGCGGGCTTGCCGTCGCTCAGAGCCGGGTTGTTCCATTTGTAGGTGTAAGGCTTTTTACCGCCGGTTACTTCTACACCAACAGATATTTTATCCCCGGCGCACTTGATTTTTGATTCAGCGGTGATCGCTGCGTTTAGGGGTAATATGTTTTCTGTGATCGCGATGGAAGCCGTTGCCGTGCAGCCATTGGCGTCCGTTACGGTGAGCGATTGGTTGCCGGGCGCGAGTTTTGTGGCCTCGGCTGAGGTTTCGCCATTGCTCCATTTGAAGGTATAAGGGCTGGTGCCGCCGCTGGCTTTGGCCGTGGCTTTGCCATCGCTGTTGCCGGTGCTGGCGGGGGATACGGGGGAAATGCTGGCGGCAAGGGCTGCTGGCTGCTTCACGCTGATGCTCGTAGTGGCGCTGCTGCCAACCGCATCGGTGATGGTGAGTTGGTAATCGCCCGAGGCAATGCCTGTGGGTTTATCGCCCGTGAGCGCGGGGTTGCTCCAGCTGAACTTGTAGGGTTTTTTGCCGCCGGAAACCTCAACGGAAAGGGCGGTTTTGCCGCCTTCGCATTTAATCGTCGATTCTGCAGTGATGGCAGCGCTGAGCGGCAATACGTTTTCTGAAATGGCAATGGAAGCCGTTGCCGTGCAGCCATTGGCGTCGGTTACAGTGATGCTTTGGTTGCCGGGCGCGAGTTTTGTGGCCTCGGCTGAGGTTTCGCCATTGCTCCATTTGAAGGTATAAGGGCTGGTGCCGCCGCTGGCTTTGGCCGTGGCTTTGCCATCGCTGTTGCCGGTGCTGGCGGGGGATACGGGGGAAATGCTGGCGGCAAGGGCTGCTGGCTGCTTCACGCTGATGCTCGTAGTGGCGCTGCTGCCAACCGCATCGGTGATGGTGAGTTGGTAATCGCCCGAGGCAATGCCTGTGGGTTTATCGCCCGTGAGCGCGGGGTTGCTCCAGCTGAACTTGTAGGGTTTTTTGCCGCCGGAAACCTCAACGGAAAGGGCGGTTTTGCCGCCTTCGCATTTAATCGTCGATTCTGCAGTGATGGCAGCGCTGAGCGGCAATACGTTTTCTGAAATGGCAATGGAAGCCGTTGCCGTGCAGCCATTGGCGTCGGTTACAGTGATGCTTTGGTTGCCGGGCGAGAGTTTTGTGGCCTCGGATGAGGTTTCGCCATTGCCCCATTTGAAGGTGTAAGGGCTGGTGCCGCCGCTGGCTTTGGCCATGGCTTTGCCGTCGCTGGCGCCGGTGCTGGCGGGCGATACAGGGCTAATGCTAACGGCCGGAGCCGGGGGTTCTTTCACTGAAACACTGGCCGTTTTGGTAATCCCCGCCATATCCGTCATCGTCACCACATAATCGCCCGCTGCAACATCAGGCCTGCCGCCCACGATGGCGGGGTTGCTCCAGGCGTATTTGTACGGCCCTTTGCCGCCCGAAACCTGTACCTCCAGCGATGCTTTCTCGCCAGGGCATTTAATTTTTTTCACTTCGTTGATGCTCATTGTGAGGGGAAGCACGCCTTCCGTAATGGTCACTGTGGCCGTGGCCGTGCAGCCATTTTCATCGGTAACGGTTACGATGTGCTTGCCGGCAGAGAGGCGTTCGGTAGCGGCGGTTATTTCGCCGTTGTCCCATTTGAAGAACATGGCGCCGGTGCCGCCTTTGATCGTCACGAGGGCTTTGCCGTCGTCGATACCGGGACTGGTAGCCGATTGGGCGATGGCAGAAGCACTGAGTACTTGGGGTTCCACGATTTTAATACTGGCAGTTGCCGTGCTGCCTAGGGCATCCGTTGCAGTTACGGTGTATTCCCCTGCGCCAACGCCTTCGGCCATAGAAGGGATGGAGGGCTCCCATTTGTAGTCTTTGTAGGGCATTTTACCGCCGACAGCGGCTACGGTCAGGTTGGTCTTTTCACCTGCGCACTTGATTGGTCGTACTTCGCGGATGATGACAGACAGGGCATCGACCTTTGCTTTCATTTCGAACGGCGCGTTGGTCGTGCAGCCGTTCACGTCGGTGGCGCGCACGTTGTGCATGCCTTCCGAAAGTTTGCTGGCAGCGTAGCTGCTCTCGCCGTTGTCCCAGGCAAATGTGTAAACCCCGGTGCCGCCTTTGGCCTGAGCGAGCGCTTTGCCGTCGGCGCCGCCAGCTGTTGGGGGCGATTGCACCAGTACATTGATGCTGATGGGGTCGGGCTGGGTCAGGTTGAAAGTAGCGGTTTTGCTGCTTCCGGTGGCGTCGGTCACGGTAACGGTATAAGTTCCGGCGGTAGCGCTCGGTTTTTCGCCCGTGAGCGCCGGATTGCTCCAGGCATACTGGTAGGGCGGCTTCCCGCCTTGCGGCTTTGCCAACAGGGGCGCTTTTTCACCGGTGCACTTGATGGGGCTTTCTGCGGCAAGGGTAAGTTCCAGCGGCTGGCCCAATTCTGCAATGGTGACGGAAAGCGTCATAACGCAGCCTTTGGGGTCGGTCACGGTGACTTTGTGCTCTCCTGCCGTGAGGTTTAAGGCTACTACCTTTGTTTCTCCATTGTCCCACACGACGGTGATCCCGCTGGCATTGGTGGCGATGTCCACCTCTGCGGAGCCATCGGCCATGCCGGGGCCGCTGGCTGGTTTTTTCTGCCGCACCTTGAGTTTCAAGCGTGAGTCTGGCACGTTTACGTCGGCGGTGCGGGTTTTTCCTTTGCTGTCGGTCACGGTTACCGAATAAATGCCTGCACCCACGTCTTTGGGGCTTTCCCCGCTCAGGCCGGCGCTCCAGGCATAAGTGTATGGCTCGTTGCCGCCCGTCACTTTGGCCATTAACACGGCATCTTTGCCATTGCCTTCACAGCTGATGGGTTTTTCAACATAGGCGTTCAGCACCATTTTAGAAGCTTTGTCCACGTTGAACAAGCCTTTGTCCTGGGTACCCACCCATACCCCGCCGTCGAAATCAATGGCGATATTATTCCCGTATTGGCTGGTGTAATACTCCGGGCCGCTGAATACGTCGTAGGTATTGGCGATCATGTCGAAGCGGGTCAGGTGGCCCGAAACAATCCACATTTTCCCGGTGGCGTCTATGTCGAAGTCTTTGATTTCCCCTTCCAGTGTTTTTTCCTGCAAGGCCAGGTCCGACCATTTTTCACCACCCGGGGCTTTGGAGATAAAGCCATCGGCCAGCACATAGATCACAGTGTTGAACTCGCGCACCCGTTGCACGGTAAAGCCATTGAGGTCGCTTTTCCAGCGCCCCGGCGTACCGTACATGATGCCCTTTTCATTGCCCACCCAAAGTCGGCCTGACGCGTCCTGGAAAAGGTGGGTGATATGGTTCGATTTGAGTTTTGAGTTGACGGGCAGGTATTGCTGTACCAACTTGAAATCGGGTTCTGTCGTAAACTGGAACAAGCCTGCTTCGTCAGTGCCCAGCCACAGCACCTTGTTTTTGCTGTCGTACCAGGCGGCTGTGACGCTGCAAGGGGTTTTTACCGCTTCCTTGAATATGGCTTCCGACCAGGCAAAATCTGCATTCCCGCCCTTGATCGACAAAACGTTGCGCATGCCGGGGGCAATGGTCAGGGGTGTGGAGAGGTCGTTGGCTTTTATCTGGAAAACGCCCTTGCTGTTGGCCGCCCAGCGCCGCCCGGTGGCGTCCACCGCTACGTTTTTCAAAGGCAACGTGCGGTCGATGGCATCACAGCGTATTACTTCAAGGCCGGCTTTTTGGGCAAAAGAAAGCGTTGAAAACAGCGAAAACAGACTGATCAGCAGCGCCGTATTGGGGCGAAATGAAAAATAGGACATCGTTTAAAATGAAATTTGCAGTGTTTCAGCCAGCGCTTTGGCTGTTCGTAGAAGGCGTTTTAGACGTATTTATTTATTCGAGGATACAACAACAAAACGGGGATTTTGGATGTGGCCGCAAAAATATAGCATATTAAAGCTTAAAGTGGCAATAAAACGAAAAAAGGCGGGGGAAAGTACCCGTGAAATATAAATTGCAGAACTTGCAGCGCAAAATAGCCCGTATGCAGAAAAATACCGAAGCACCCCAATCCTACGAATCAGCCTGGGAAGAGCTGCAACAGATCGTCGCGGAACTTCAAGCAGAAAGTGTTTCAGTGGATGCGCTCGCAGAAAAAATTGAGCGCGCAGCAGCGCTGGCGGCGTACTGTCGGGATCGTTTGCGCAGCACAGAGGCGGCTTTGGAAAAACTGGCTAAGTCGTAGTTTTTTTTAACCGACCGCCACGAGCTTGAGCATGGATTCGAACAGCCCGCGCCCATCCGTATTGCCCAACAAATCCTCGCTGGCCCGCTCAGGGTGGGGCATCATACCAAACACATTCCGCTGCGCATTGCAGATGCCCGCGATGTTGCGCAAAGCGCCGTTGGGGTTGGCGGCATCCGTCACATTTCCCTCGGCATCGCAGTAGCGGAACAGCACCTGGTCGTTTTTCTCTATGGCATCTAAGGTTGCTTCGTCGGCGAAATAGCGACCATCCGCATGGGCGATCGGAATTTTCAGGGCTTTGTCCAGGTCCAGGCCTTCTGTGATCGGAGAATCGTTTGTTACGGGCTTTATGTAGATGTTTTTGCAGATAAACTGCAAATTCTGGTTGCGCAGCAAAACACCGGGCAACAAGCCGCACTCGCACAGAATCTGGAAGCCATTGCAAACGCCAAACACCAGTCCGCCCTTTTCCGCAAATTCCTGCACCGCCTTCATAATGGGCGAAAAACGGGCAATGGCGCCCGCCCGCACGTAGTCGCCGTAAGAGAACCCGCCAGGCAGCACGATGCCGTCCAGCTTTTTGGGCAAGGCCGTTTCTTTATGCCAAACCTTCAGCACTTCCTGCCCCATCACGTCGCCGAGCACGTGTACCATGTCGTCGTCACAATTGGAGCCGGGGAAAACGATAACGCCGAATTTCATACTTTTCTAATTTGATAATGTGTACTATGATTAAAGTGATTTTGAATGATTTGAGTGAAACAAAAGTCTGATTTTAAATTGATTGTAGCACGCTCACATTCACGACCACTTTGGGTTGACTATAACAATTACTGTTCAAGTTTTTCCACTTCATCCCAGAGTTGCCTGATGCGGGCTTCCCAGGTATTGGTATTGGCGATTTCGATGCGTTGCCGGGTAAGTTCAGGGTTGTTTTCTGACAAGGCCAGTTCAATTTTACCGATAAAATCGTCGTGGTTGCCCGCCAAATGGATTACGGGCGCAAAAGTACGGATGTCTTCGGAGAAACTGGTGGAAACGACAGCTTTACCCGCAGCCAAATACTCGTTTATTTTCAAAGGATAGATACTCTCGGTGAGGGTGTTGCACAAAAACGGGATCAGCGCGCAGTCTATATGCTGGAGCAGGGGCGGGAGCGCGTCCAGTTTTCGGCTGCCGGTGAAGATAACGTTGGGGAGTTTGTTCAGGCCAATTTGTGCCGGCTCCGTGCTGTTCAGCGGGCCAACCAGCAGCAGGGTATCCTTTGGGTAGCTGGCAGCGATTTTTTTCAACAAAGGATAGTCGATGCGCTGTTCGTCGAGGTTGCCGATAAAACCGATCACACGGCCGCTGCGGCCTGCCAGTTCGATTGGGCGGGGGTATGTTTCGCGGAGCACTTTTTGGAAAACGGACACATCCGCTGCGTTGAAAAAGGTGCTGAGGCGGCGGGCGAAAGGTGTTTTGAGTTTTTTCAGTTTGCTGGAAGTGACAAAGGTCAGATCGGCTTTTTGGCAGGCTTCGTTTTCAAGTTTCAGGCCGTGTCTGGCAGTGTAGGCATTTTGGGAGATGTCGTCGATGCAGTGATAAATGCAATATTTTGCTCCTAAATTTTCGGGTAAATATCCAGAAAAAAAGGGATCATAACAATTAATATACAAATAGTTGTCGAATTTTTTATCCAGAATTGCGGTTCTAATACTGCGCAACACAATACTGTTGTTCCATCGTTGAAAAAAGCCATATATCTTTCCTGGAGGCAGCCAGTTTATGGGCAGTGTAACGGGTGGTTGAACGACCACAAAATTTTCAGGGATGCTTTCCAGCGTTTCGTAACCGTTTTTTCCAAGCAGCATTTTCGGCAGCCGGCGGCGCAGGAACGGGTCGCCTTGCAACAGGCCTACAATACAATCTTTGACGGAATAGGGGTGGTTGACGTAAAGAACACGCCGCGTCTTGGCCAGCTCCTTCGCCATGGAAAGGGAGATGGAGGAGTAAGGGTTGTCGGAGCGGAAGAGGGAGAAGAAAACTACGGGGGTATTATTCATGGGGGAACCCTATTTCAACACATATATACTCCGCAAATTCCTACCCAGCCCATCATAATCCAAGCCATACCCCACCACGAACTTGTCGTCGATGTCGAAGCCTATCAAATCCACTTTAAGCGGAAAGGCCACAGCTTCCGGTTTGCGCAAAAAAGCGACCGTGGTAACCGATGCCGGATTTTTTGCCCGAAGGTGCTCCAGGAAAAAATGCAGGGTCCGGCCCGTATCCACGATGTCTTCCACCACCACCAGATGTCGGCCTGAAAGGTCTTTGTCGAGGCCCATCACGGTTTGCACATCGCCCGTGGAGCGCGTGCCGGAATAGGACGAGAGTTTTACAAAGCCCACTTCGCAATTGTTCTCAAAAGCCCGCATCAAGTCGGCAGCAAACACAAAGGCGCCGCTTAAAATGCTGATAAACAAAGGGGTTTTGTCGCCCAAGTTTGCTCTCAGCTCAGCGCCGAGGGCCTGAACGCGTTCCTGCAAGGCTTGCTCGGAGATGAGCGGTACAAATTGCAAATCATGTAACTGGATGCTGTGCTCGGGTGCTGAAGTTGCTGGCATGTGTCGTTATTTTGGCCCAAAAGTAGTGATAATCACAGCGGATTGAAAACCGGCTTTGGGACAGAAAAATCTAAAATCCAAATGTTAGGTCTATTTTTGACCCTATGAAGCATCGGGTATTCAGGGTTGTTTTCTGCGCGGGACTATTCCTCGCCCCCAACTTTTTGCTGGCACAAGCGTCCGTCGCCGATTCGCTCGCGCAACTGCTTGCCACTGCCCCGCCCGACACACACCGCGTTACCCTACTGGTCGATTATTCCTGGGAAATTAATGAATACGAGACGAATAAGGCCATCAGCTTGCTCAGGGAAGCGATCGCGCTCGCCCAAAAGTTAAAATTCAGCCAAGGCGAAGCTTACGCTTGGAATACCCTCGGCGTGGCTTATGAAATCATCGACAGCACGGAAAAAGCCCTGGAGTATTACAACACCGCCCTGAAAATCAGAGAGCGGTTGGGCGACAAGCTCGGCATTTCTTCCGTCCACAACAACCTGGGCAACCTCTACGAAATACTGGGCGACTACGTTAACGCGCTCCCTGCCCGGCGCGAAAGCCTGCGCATGGTGACAGCGCTAAAGGATACCATTCGCATCGCCCGCGCCCACCTCAACCTGGGCCGGCTCTTTGAAACAATGGGCCTCTACCCGGAGGCTTATGAACAAACCAACCTCGCACGGGAAATTTTCGAGATAAAAAGCGACAGCGCCAGCCTCGCCCGAACCTATACCACACTGGGGCATATCCGCTATGAACTGGAAATGCTGGAAGAGGGCAAACGCTGGTACAGGAAAGCCTTGGGCATGTACCTACGCATGGGCAATGAGGAACTCATCGCCAATGGCCTGAACGACCTCGCCAATGCCCTCGACGAGTCGGCCAAGGGCAACAAAGACTCTTCCTTCTTGGCCATCGAACTATATCTCCAGGCTGTGCGCATCCGCGAGGCTTTCGACGACCAATCGGGCCTCGCCTCCCTGTACAACAACCTCGGCGTGGCGCACAAACACCTCGAAGAATACGAAACTGCCATGCAATGGCTCCAAAAATCGCTGAAAATCCGCACAGAATTGGACGACCGACCTGGGTTGATGGAGGTGAATAACAGCATCGGGGATGTGCTATTTGGGTTGAAAAAATACAAGGATGCCCTGCAATACACCAATCGCTACGCGGCCATTGCCACAGAGATTGGCGATAAAAAATACATCCTGAAAAGCTACAAGGACTTCGCCAAAATATATGCAGCGATGGGCAATTGGCCCAAAGCCTACGAGTACCGGGTGAAATACGACGAATACAAATGGGAACTCTTCGACGAAGCCCGCTCCCAGGATTTTGAGCGAAAAGAAGTGCTTTTTAACGATGGCCGCCGCCAGCGCGAAATAGACCGCCAGCAGCAGGAATTGGCCCAGGCCCGCACCCGCACCTGGGCCCTCATCGGCGGCGCTTTTGCCTTAGCCCTGCTTGCCTTGCTATTGTACAACCGCAACCGCATCCGCGCCCGCGCCAACCGCGACCTGGCCTCGAAAAACGCTGAAATTCAACAAGAGCGCGAAAGGGCCGACAGCCTCTTGAAAAACATCTTGCCCGAAAAAACAGCCCAGGAGCTGAAAGAAAAAAACAGCGTGCACCCGGTGCGCTACGACTCCGTCACGGTGCTTTTCAGCGATTTCAAGAATTTTACCAAAATCGCCGAAGAACTGAGTCCGGAAGACCTGGTATTTGAACTCGATGCCTGCTTCCGCCTTTTCGACCACATCATAGAAGAATACGGCCTCGAAAAGATCAAGACCATCGGCGACGCGTACATGTGCGCGGGCGGCATACCCGAGCCCACCCAAACCCATGCCCTTGATACGGTGCGGGCTGCCATCGAGATGCAGCACGGGTTGCAGAACCTGATGGAAAAAAACGCACTGGAAGGGAAGCCTGTTTTTGAAATGCGCATCGGCATCCATACAGGGCCGGTGGTGGCAGGTGTGGTGGGCAGCCGCAAGTTCGCCTACGATATTTGGGGCGATACCGTGAACACGGCAGCCCGACTGGAACACGGCAGTGAGGCCGGGAAAATCAACATCTCACAGACCACCTGGGAAGCGGTGCGAGAAGAAATCAGGTGCAAATTCAGGGGGAAATTGCCGGCAAAGAACAAAGGGGAGATTGCGATGTATTTTGTGGAGGACTGATCAACCCCCGTAATATTTGCGCATGTCCCCAAAATCATAATCCAGCAGCACGTCATCCAGCAGCGGATCCGCGCCCGGCTTGTACCCTTCCTTCAAATCATAGCCCCATACCTTGCCCAGCGTGTTCCAATAAACGGCCGTGCTGGTGCCCCGCGTTTTGCGGATGATATCGTAAAAAGGCATGTTCAACTCGCTCTCGATCATTTTTATCAGCACCTTGCCCTCTGTTTTCGAAAGGTCCTTCAAGGTTTCCGTCATGTCTTCTTTTGCCTCCCTGTTTTCGTGCCGTATGTAGCGCCGGCGCTGCCGCTTGCTCATGTCGGCGGTTTTATCCTGGATTTCCTCGTAAAGCTCGATCGCCTCCAGGGCATATCCGTACACTTTCCGGGCCGCGAAGGTGTAGCGCATAAACTGCTTTTGCTCCTCCAGGTCTTTAAACTTCCTCCGGGCCGCAATTTTTACCGGTCGCAGCGACATGACAAAGGTGGAATCGCCGTTCTCAACCTCCAGCCGCGCCCAGGCGCCTCCTTGGTACGTGGTGTCCTGGAAATAGCGCGGCCCCGACTGTGCCTGGACAGCCAAGGAAAAAAGCAGGGAAACTGTCAGAAGATGATACTGTTTCATGTTGTTTCGGTGGCAATTTGGCGTATTAATATTAACGCAGAACCGGGCAATTTCGTGTCAGTGCCCCTATTTTGACGAGATGCTTCCGCAAATGTATCTCGCAATTGAATCAAAAGTTTCGTTAAAGTTGACAATCGGGCGGTGTTGGGTACTTTTGCGGGGAAATGGCAAGAAAACACTATATCATTCCAGCCGTGCCCATCCACGGCATCGCCGACCGCGGAAAAGGCGTGGGGCGTACCAGCGAAGGCCTTACCGTTTTCGTCACAGGCGCCGTACCGGGCGATGTGGTGGATGTGTTTGTACAAAAAAAGAAAGGCACATTCGCCGAGGGCGTAGCCGACCGCATCGTGAGCCCTTCTCCCGACCGGGTCGCGGCGTTTTGCCAGCATTTCGACGTGTGCGGCGGCTGCAAATGGCAAAACCTGGACTACAAGGCACAGCTCCGGCACAAGCAGCTGGTGGTGGAAGATGCCCTGTTGCGCATCGGTAAAGTCGAAATCAAGGAAATGCTGCCCATCCTCGGTGCGCCAGAAACTACCTACTACCGGAACAAACTCGAATTCGGCTTCGCCAACCGGCGCTGGCTGACAAAAGAGCAACTGCACGACGAAAACATAGACGCCCAACACGCCCTGGGCTTCCACCGCGCCGGCTTTTTCGACAAGATCATCGATATCCAGCATTGCTGGCTGCAGCCCGAACCATCCAACGCCCTACGCAACGCCTGCCGCGAAATCGCCCTGGAACAGGAGCTCGATTTTTACGACATGCGCGCGCACACGGGCTTTCTGCGCAACCTCATGGTGCGCATCACCGATTTTGGGGAAACCATGCTGCTGGTCAGTTTTGCCAAAAACGACAAAAAAGCCATCCAGCGCTACCTCGATGCAATTCTGGAAAAATTCCCCGCACTGACCACCCTCGTGTATTGCGTCAATACCAAAATGAACGATTCCCTGTTCGACCAAACCATGCTGGCCTATCACGGCAAAGGCTTCGTGGTGGAGCAGCTTGGCGACCTGCGTTTTAAAATCGGCCCTAAGTCATTTTTTCAGACCAATTCGAAGCAAGGCAAACAACTGTACGATGTGGCGGCTGCATTTGCCGGCCTCAGTGGAAATGAAAACATGTATGATCTGTACACTGGCACGGGCAGCATCGCGCTGTACCTGGCCCGCCGATGCAGGCAAGTAGTGGGCATCGAGGAAGTGCCGGAAGCCATTGCCGATGCCGAAGAAAACATGCGGCTCAACGACATCCGGAACGCTATTTTTTATGCTGGAGATGTGAAAAACGTGCTGTCGCCCGAATTTGCCGAAAAGCACGGCCGACCCGATGTGGTCATTACCGACCCGCCGCGAGCAGGCATGCACGAGAAAGTGGTGCGCTTCCTGCTCGAGCTGGCAGCGCCACGGATCGTGTACGTCAGCTGCAACCCATCTACCCAGGCCCGCGACCTGCAACTGCTTTCCGAAAAATACGCCGTGCTGAAATCACAGGCAGTGGATATGTTCCCGCACACGCACCACATCGAGAATGTTGTGCTGTTGGAACTACTTTGACTTTAATTTTGTACGTTTGCCCTGAATCAAACCAGGGATATATTGAACAATTTTACACTTTTTCAAAACAATATTTTTTGTTTTTTTGCATGCAATGGCCGACAGATCGCCCTCAAACTGTCGTTGCTATTCTGTTTGCTGACAGCAAAAAACAACCCCCTTTTTGCGCAACAGCTCCCGCTCTGCATGGGCGGTGAAACCCTGGCATTTTCCTGCAACGAATCCTGCATCGTCTGCGACCTGAATGGGTACAGCAACGCGACCATGCAGGTGATGCCCGGTTCGGCCCCACCGGGATTTTGCACGCAGGTGGTGCACAACATCGGCTGGGTTGGCTTTATTGCCGGTTCTAACAACCTGACCATTGAGGTGGAAGTAATGCCTTGCACCTTGGGCAACAGCATCGAAATGGGCATCTATTCGGCGCCGAATTGCCAAAGCTCTACGCTCGTGTCGAATTGCAACACGGCGATGTTTCAAAACAACACTTATAGCTTTTCAAATACCCAGGCGCTGAACCCGGGTTGTGTGTATTTCTTGGTTTTTGACAATAATGGCCCTGCTTCTTGCCCGTTCAACGTATCGGTAGTGAGCGGCTCGGCAACAGCCCCCGACCCCGGCCCTCCGCCAACGCCCGCTGGCCCATCCGAGGTTTGCCCGGGCGCAACGGTCACATATTCAATCCCGCCAGTTTTGGGCACCTGCCAGTACACTTGGACTGCCCCGCCAGGAAGCCTCATCAATGGCTTGTCATCGCCTCAAAGCATCATGGGCGATGGCGGCGCATCCGTGAACATCACATTTGGCAGCACCAGCGGTGATGTTTGCGTCACTACCGGGAATGCCTGTGCCGGTACCGAACAGGCATGTTTGCCCGTAACCGTAGCAGCTATACCGCCCACAATCCTGCCACCTGTCAGCATCTGTTTCGGCAGCTCCATAGAGTGGATAGACGGAAATGTTTACAGCGGCAACCAACTGATGAGCACGACTTTAGATTCCTGGTTAGGCTGCGACAGCATCGTGCGGCAGCAATTGATCATGCGCCCACAGATCACCACCAACCTGGGCACCTTGCTCCGATGCGCCAATGAATGTGTTGACATAGGGGGCACTTCCTATTGCGCCACCGGGCTTTACCAGGTGACCCTGAGTTCCTACCAGGGCTGCGACAGCATTGTCATATTTTCTTTGAACCAAACTTCGGTAGATGCCGTCATCGCACCGCCAGGCAGCATCAATTGTTTACAGACTTCGGTGCTGCTCGATGGCAGCGGCTCCACAAACGGCTCTAACTTCAGCTGGTTCAACGGCCAAAACTTGCTGTTGGGCTCGAACAACACGCTCAACGTTTCAAACCCAGGAACCTACCTGTTGGTCGTAGAAAGGATGGTCGGCGCCCTAACTTGTCGGGATTCTGCCTGGGCAACGGTGTCGTCAAACATTCAGCCCCCAACGGCAATTGCCGAGGGCGGCACCCTCAACTGCGCCGGCGATCCCCTTCAGCTTGATGGCGGCTCGACCACCCAAGGCGCTATTTTGACCTGGAGCGGCCCTGGAATCGATGGCAGCAACCAGCACCTGGAAGACCCAAACGTAGGCCTGCCCGGAACCTACATCCTCACGGTATTTAACCCTCAAAATAGCTGCTCGTCAACCGATACTGCCATCGTGTTCAGTATGGGGTTAACGCCAGATTTGAGCGTTCCTTCCGACGACACCTTGAACTGCTTTAACCCTCAGCTGTGGTTGGTGGCACAGTCGAACGCGCCCGGCACAACCTTCAGCTGGATGGCGCCCGATAGCAGCTTTACCTTTTCCGACTCCGTACTGGTAACACAAAGCGGCTTGTGGATCGCTTTGGCCACAGCTCCCGGCGGCTGTACCAATGTGGACACAAGCCTTGTTTCCTTGGATACCCTGCCACCTTTGGCCAACGCCACGGGCGGGGTGCTGGATTGTTCCGGCGCTCCTACGGCCATTCAGGGCAGCAGCAGTTCACCGGATGCGACATTCCATTGGACAGGGCCGGGGGGCTTCAATGCTGCAGTACCAGACACCGCTGTGACTATTTCAGGGGCATATTTATTGAACGTTTCTACGCCAAACGGCTGTACCGCAAGCGCCACTGCCAACGTGCTGGCAAACACCAATGTACCTGAAATTTCCCTGAGCGGCGGCGGCACAATTACCTGTCTGCAACCCAACATCGCGCTCGCCGCCAACAGCAATACCAACGGCGCCACGATTTCGTGGGCCGGCCCCGGAGGCTTTACCGCAATGTCAAACGCTATCCAAATTAGCATACCCGGCCTTTATACAGCCACTGCCACTGCACCAAACGGGTGTCTGGCCAATTTGACCATAAACATCCCGATAGACACCACGGCACCAGTGGCATCAGCGCTGGGCGACACCATCAACTGTAGCCAGTCAACAGGCCATGTCGTCGGCATCGCTCTGGGAAATGGCCTGCAGTATCTATGGAGTGGGCCGGGGGCGCTGTCGCCCTTTTCCGCTGAAACGGACGTAAGCACGGGCGGCACCTATATTTTGACTGTTACAGGACCAAATGGCTGTTCGACTACGGCGCAAACGAGCGTCGCCATGGATGTACTTCTCCCACAATTTACCGCAGCAGCACCACCAGTGCTCACTTGCGCCAACAGCACCGCGCTGTTATGGGCCAATTCGACGGACATAGGCACAAGCTTTTCCTGGTCGGGGCCCAATTCATTTACTGCAAGCTCCGATACCATAATGGTCGGTTTTTCAGGCAATTATACGGTGACGGCCATTGGCCTCAACGCTTGCCGCGACAGCCTTTTGATCGCCGTGCAAGCCGATACCATGCCGCCTGATTTATTGGCAACTGGCGGCATGATAAACTGTGCACAACCCAGTGCCCAACTGCAAGCACAAACCAATACGCCAGGCGTAATTTTCCAGTGGAACGGGCCGATGGGATTTACCAGCAGCAGCCAAACAGCAAGTACCGCAAATGCCGGCACCTACCAAGTTTCCGGCACCGCGCTAAATGGCTGTTCGTCAGTACAAAGCACCTATGTAAGCGCAGATTTTACAACACCTACCATTACCCTGGGAACTTCCATTCCAACACTTACCTGTACCGACCCGACAGCGCAACTGCAAGCCCAGTCCAGCATCGCCGGAACTTTGTTCCAATGGGTTTTTCTCGGCAACCCCATCGGCAACAATGCCATCCTGAGCACAGGCGCAGCCGGCATGTACACCCTTACAGGGATAGCGCCTAACGGCTGTGTTTCTGCCGACTCCCTGTTTTTAACCCAAGATATTAGCCAACCAAATGTTTTTGCGCATGGCGATACTCTCTCGTGCATGGCGCAAAATGTATTGATCAGTGGTGGCTCAAACACTGTGGGGGCTTTATTGCAATGGACAGGACCGGGCAATTTCAGCTCTACCCTCAATATGCCCGCCGTCGGCCAGGCAGGCAACTATACCCTGCTTGTCACAGCCCCAAATGGCTGTACCGCAACTGCCGTAGCCACTGTTTTCCCCGATGTTGCAACGCCGAATTTAAGCGTTGCACCAGCAGCTATCATCACATGCAGCAGCCCGACAACGATGCTTATGGCAACATCCAACACGCCGGGGGTCACGTTCAGCTGGTCGGGGCCCGGCAACTTTTCTGCTGCCGGGAACACCGCTCAAACCCCCGCAGCAGGCATATACAGCGTGCAAGCAACAGCCACCAATGGTTGTACCGCCACCCAAACCGTCAATGTTCCGATTGATACCATAGCGCCCATTGCATTGGCAAGCAGCACGGTGATCACCTGCGCAGATACCCTGGCAGCGCTCAATGGCAGCAGCAATATTTCGGGGGGGACATTCAATTGGGCCGGCCCCGGAAGTTTTTCTGCTGCACTGCCCAATTCATCCACCAGCATCCCAGGACTGTATTTGCTCAGCGTTACTGCGCCAAACGGATGCACCGGCACAACCAGCACACAGGTACAAGCCTCCACCATGCCGCCCGACCTGGCGCTTAATGGCGGTGCCTTGCTGACCTGCAACCAAACAAGCGTTGATCTGCATGGAACCTCGATGACCTCCAACCTGATTTGGGCATGGATCGGGCCTGGCAATTTTAGCGCCAATACGCCAAATGTCAATGTGTTGCAGCCCGGGAATTACCAAGCAACAGTCACCGCAACCAATGGCTGTACTTCAAGCGCATCCATACAAGTTTCACAAGATATTATACCTCCCACCGCACAAGCTGCTGGCGGCGCCATCACCTGTTCAACGCCCAACGTCGTGCTTTCAGGACAATCTGGCGCAATTGGGGCCTTGTTTGCTTGGGCAGGACCCGGAAATTTTACGGCAAGCGGCGCCATGCCCCTCGCTAACTTGCCTGGAGTGTATTTATTGACGGTAACGGGCACAAACGGGTGCACCGCTACCGCAAGCACCACGGTCAGCTCCGATCAATTGCCGCCGGTATTCCAGCTTTCTGGCAATACAATCACCTGCCTCTCGCCCATTGCCGCAGCCAGCGCTTCAGGTTTTACCACCGGAACTGCCTTCCATTGGATAGGGCCGGGAGGTTATCAAGAAACTGGGGCGACGGTCTCCGTTTCAACACCTGGATCGTACCAGGTGACGGCGCAAGGTGCCAATGGTTGCACAGCAAGCCAAAACCTTCTAATTGGGATTGATACTATTTCGCCCGCTATATTGCTTGATGGGGGCATGCTGACTTGCCGCGATTCCGTGGCAACCATCAAAGCAGAGGTGCTGCCCGCTACGGCTATGTTATCCTGGACGGGGCCGCAACAGGGTTTGCCGGCGCTCTCTGAGGTTTCCGTTGGACTGCCCGGTTTATATGCGCTGACTGCCATTTCTGGCAATGGCTGTACTGCCGTACAAGATTTTTTGGTAGAAGAGATTGTGCCAGATTGGGCCCTGAGCCTTGGCCCCGACCAAACGGTTTGGGAGGGTGCTTTTGTCAACCTTAAGGTAGAAACCGCCCTGCACAAACAGGATATGGCGGCTATTGTATGGCAACCCAGCTTTCCTTGTGCCCGATGCTTGAGCCAGGGATTTAGGGTGCGTGATACAGTATATGTCGAGGTGCAAATTGAAGATACGTATGGCTGCGTTATGCGCGACGGCATCTGGATCAATGTCAGGAAACGCGGCGAGGTGTACGTTCCGAACGTTTTTACACCCAACGAAGATGGGGAAAACGATGCGTTCCGGGTTTTTGCAGGCAACCCGGCAACCAGGATCCGCTTCCTCCGCATTTACGACCGATGGGGCAGCCAAGTTTTTGGACAGGATGACTTTTTCCCGGATGAACCCAGAGGAAGTTGGGACGGGCGCTATCGTGGCAATGCCTTACAGCCAGCGGTTTTTGTTTGGACCCTCTCGGTTGAATTTGAAGACGGCACTATGGAACTGCTCAGCGGCGACGTGTTCTTGAAGCGATAGGGCGTTGACTCAATCCGCTTTCCCTTCAAAATCGTACTTCAGCCCCCAATACCTTTTCAGCACCATTTTCACAGAGCCCACCGAAACAGGCGATTCGATGAGCACAGGTATCCTGTTCCTGTCGTCAGAAACCCATACCGACATCCTGGCGTCTTCTTTAAAAACGTTGCCAGCGATCACTTCCGGCTGAAATCTCAAAGTTTTGTAGCGGCCCATGCCATACACCTTTTTGCGGCTTTCTTTTCCCGTATAGCGCAATTTCAGGGGATATTCCTCCTTGTCCATAAAAACTTTGAATGGCACGGCGTAGCCCGGTTGTTGGCTGCCAAAATCGACGTTGCGGAGCTGATAGAGGATAGACAGCACATCGTGCACCTGTCCTTGAACGCTGTGTTCCGTTTTTGTTTCGGGGGCGCCGCGTTTGTCGGCACGCCAAACTGTGGTTTTTTTCGCGCTTTGGTTGAATGCAATTTTCTCAAAAATATGGTATTTGCCCTCGTTCACGTCCCGTTCGGAGTAGTTGGGCAACAGCGTGTTTTTGTCAACCCAGGAGTTGTAGGTGTCTTTCACCGTAAAGAACCACTCATAGGAATCATACGTTTCGCCAATCGCTTGGTAATGGAACTGGGCGCCCTCGTCAAAAACCTTGAAAGTCACTTCCCCGGCCGGCACCCAGATAAAATTCAGGTTGTAATATATCTTATAGGTGAGTTGTTCGCCATTCTGGAATGCGTACTCGCCCGACGGGGCTGGCGTTGTTGTTTGTTCTGACTTTTTAACTCCTTGAAATGGCAAAAAACCGATTAAGAGAAAGGAGGCAAGCAGCAATGATCTGTTCGTTTTCATAACCCAGTATTCTTGGTATGTTGACGTAAAAAAATGAAAAAGTATCAATGAACGCGGCAAAAAAGGCGTTTATTATGCCAGAATGGCCTAATGAAATGAAAAAGGGCAAGCCCCGAACCCGCGGCTTGCCCTTGTGATTTTTAATAAGGACGTAGATTAATATCCAGCATCTTTGTTGCCCTTGAAGCTGCCTTTGCCAGCTTCTTTGCCTTCTGGGCGGGCCATCTCTGTCTCGCCTTTGGCAACGCGGAACTCGACACGGCGGTTCATCGCGCTGGCGCCTTGCGGCACCAGTGTGGAAGATTCACCTGCCCAGTTGAGGATCAAGCGGTCGCGGCTGACACCATACTGCGAAACAAGCGTTTCGATAGCAGCTTTCGCCCGGTTGTACGACAGCACGTTGTTGTAGCCTTCAGAGCCGCGGGCATCGGTGTTGCCTACTGCCACAACTTTGAGCTCTGGGTTGTTTTTCAGCACGGTAGCAACTTGGTAGAGCTTGTCGTACTCGGAAGTGCGCACGTCGTAGCGATTGTCGCCAAAGTTGACCATCGGCAGGAACCAGTCGGTTGGTTTCGGCGTCGGCAATTTGATGGCGGCGATCTTTGCGTCAACGATGCGGTTCACGTCGGCTTCGGTGATAGGCTTTGGCACTTGGGCAACGCCATCAGCATTCACGGTGTAGCCTGGAGGAGAATAAGGCTCTTTGTCTTTGTAGTCAGGCACTTTGTCCATATCGCTGTCGAGCGTCACGCCTTTGGTGTCAACGCGCGCGCCGGCAGGGCTGTTGTCCTCGTCGTCGATGGCATCGATGATGCCGTCGCCGTCGGTGTCGGTCGGGTCGTAGATCGGGCGTGCTTCGAGGGCAGCGATGGCAGCGCCGGTCATTTCCATCGGATTAGCCCAGTAAAGCGGCTCCGAGCGTTTGTTGCCCATCTTGTCGTTTTTCCCGATGTTGAAGTTCAGGGAAAGGTGTGGCCAGTGCAGGACATCGCGATAGGAGGTGTTGCCATCGCCTACGTTCTCGTCGCCGTCGAGCAGGTCGCCATCTTTGCCGATAAGCTGGGCAAAGGTGTACTCAATGCCAACATTGAACTTCGGGCTGACGCGGAATGCCAGGCCAGCGCCTACTTCGAAGGTTGGGCGGGTGTTGGAGAACTCCACTTCATTGGCGGTTGTGCCGCCGGCAATTACCACGTTTTTGGCAGTCGCGGTGTAGTTGGCGAAGCCGAGGCCACCGAATACATTCACGCCAATTTTGCGGTATGGCTTGTTGAATCGGAAGTTGTTGACCGTCATCACGACTTGGCCGCTGCCAGAAATCCAGCTGGTTTCAGAGGAGCGGGTGTCAGGGCTTTCCCCCTCGTTTTTCAATGCAGCAAACATGGCGCTGGCACGGAAAGAGAAAACGTGGTCAAACGCCTTGCGGAAGTGGAGGCCGCCTCCGAAGCCGAGCTTGGAATCGATGTCGCCAGCGATAAAGGGTACGCCCAAGTCAACGCCCAGTTCCCACTGGTCGGCAGGGGTAAAAGAGCGGTAAGTCGCTGCATCCTGAGCTTGAGCGCTCACCAATGCAAAGGTAAAAATTAGAGCAAGTGATAGATTTCGAACCATCATAGGGTTGATTCTTTTGAAAGATGAATGTGAACAAGTTTTGTTGCAATATGAAATTTGAGGCATTTTGCTCGTCGGATGGTGGGATAGTGTTTGATTAGAAATGGGAAATAACACGCAAATATCTGAAAAACAACTTAGATACCCAGCTTTTTCAAGGCCAAAAATAGGGCAGAGCTTGATATTTTTCGGGGATTTGGGCTATTTTTTAAAACTTCTTCCAAAGCTTGGCGAATTGTGCCCGACGTATCGCCAAAAATCGCCCGGTCTGTCATCATCGCATCGTGCTGCATCAGGTAAGCAAAAACGCGCGCCATACCGCAGTTTGCAATGAAATCGGGTATCACCGCGGTGTGCTCGTCCATATACCGCGCCGTTGGCCCAAAAAACACCTCGTCGTCCACAAAAGGCACGTTTGCGCCACAAGCAACCACCTCCACGCCCCCGGCCAATAAGCGCTCGGCTTGCTCGCGGGTCACAAGTTTGGAGGCCGCGCCTGGGATAAAAATATCTGCCCCCATATCCCAAATCGCGTCGTTAACGATGGAATACGGCAGCAAATCGGGCGCAACGAGCTTGTTGCCCGCCTTGTTGTTGAATAGCCGTTGGACAGTGTCCACACTGAGCCCTTCCGACGCCAACAAGCCCCCTTCTCGGTCGATGATACCGATGATTTTCACGCCTTCTTTGGCCAAGTAACACGCTGCAGCCGAGGCTACATTGCCCCAGCCCTGGATAATGGCCGTTTTCCCCGACGGCGGCGTTTTGTGGAACAGGTCGTAAAAATGGAGGACAGACTCGGCTACCCCATAGCCCGTGATCAGGTCCGCAACGGCGTGCTTTGCCTGGTCGCCTTCAGGAAGGAAATCGGTATCCTCCACGATTTTGGTACAGCCATAGCGCAATTGTCCGATCAAATTTATTTGCTGCCCTTTTGTTGCCTTCAAGTGCCCGCGCACGATGCCTTCCTGGGGGTGCCAAAGACCCAAGGCCTCGGTGATGGGCACCACGTCTTTTATTTCGTCCACATTCAAATCGCCACCGGTGCCATAGTAGTATTTGAGCAAGGGAAACGCAACCTTGTACCAGCGCTCCAGCACTTTGTGGCGGTCAGGGTGGTTGGGGTCGAAGTTGATACCGCTCTTGGCGCCCCCAATAGCGGGGCCACAAACGCTGAATTTGATCTCCATTACTTTGGCGAGCGAAACGACTTCGTCGCGGGTGAGACCATTGCGCATCCGGGTGCCGCCGCCAGCAGCGCCATTGCGCAATGAATTAATGACGATCCAACCTTCCGCTCCTGTTTCTTCATCGTGCCATTCAAAAACAATCTCGGGGGCTTTCTCCTTGTACTTGTTTAGGAGGCTTTCCATGCAAAATGGTATAAATTGGTTAAGGCAAAAGTTCGGCGCAAAAGTAGTTAAAAAGCTATGGTTAAAACCGTGATGTGAAAACTCTTTACTTTTGGCGCATTATGCTCGACAATTGGCTAAAGACTACGACACCCGCCCTCGCCAAACTGGCAGCCTCCCTCCCGCCCAGCGCTTTTGGGAAAAACCTGCTGTTGCACCATGCCTCAATGCCCGACTTGAAAAAAGTGCGCATCGCCATCATCGGGGCTGGTGAAAAGGAAGCCAATGCGGTGCGCGAACAGCTCTACCGATACCCTTTTTCTTTCCCCAAAGGCAGCGTCGCCGACCTCGGAAACCTGCGAAAGGCGGAGGCTTCTTTCTTGATCCCGGTCGTCTTTGAACTGCTCAGTGGCAAGGTGCTGCCCGTGATCCTCGGTGCAAATGACGAACTGGCACGCGCCCAGTTCCTGGCGTACCAGGATGCCAAAGCACTCGTCAACATGAGCGTGGTGGACGAAACTTTCCGCCGCGAAACGGTATATGGGCAAATTTTGAGCCCACGGCACCCGCTGCTTTTCCATTTCGGGCTGTTGGGGCTGCAAGTGCACCAAACCCCAGCCGAGGCGCTGGATTTTTTGGCCAAAAACAATTTCGACCTGTTGCGGCTCGGCAAGTCTCGGGCCGCCATAGAAGAAACGGAACCTGTTTTGCGCGATGCCGACCTGCTGGCTTTCCACCTCGCAGCGCTCAAGCAATGTGAGGCGCCAGGTGTGGCTAAGCCATCGCCTTCCGGCTTTTTTGTGGAAGAGGCCTGCCAACTGTGCCGCTACGCGGGCATGAGCGACAAACTCAGCTCCTTCGGTCTGTACGGGTACGCGCCCGAACGAGACCGCGACAACCAAACTGCCCAAGTTGCCGCCCAGTTGCTCTGGTACTTCCTCGAAGGCTTTTTCAACAGGAAAGGGGATTTCCCGGCCAGCACCACCGGCCTGACGGAGTACGTCGTGGATTTCAGGAAGCTCAACTACCAACTGACCTTCTGGAAAAGCAACAAAAGCGGCCGCTGGTGGATGCAGGTGCCGGTGGCCACCAAGCGAAAGCATGAACGACACCGTCTGGTGCCTTGCTCGTATTTGGACTATCAGTCGGCTTGCCGGGAGGAACTGCCAGACCGGTTGCTTCAGGCAATGAGTCGATTTTAAAAATAGCCATCAACGACTTGGAGTTTTGCAAGATTGCAAAAATAATCCTTAACTTGCATCAAAATTCGTCTAATGGGCAATATTGTAGTTACCGTCAACAGCAAAGCTGATCTTGAATTATTAGAGGCTTTGGTAAAAAGGCTCGGATTGGAGGCTTTCGAGCTATCAGAAGCGGAAATGCGTTTATTATCTCGCCGCAGGCTCATGGATTCTGTTTCTCAAAATGCAATTGGAGATTTTTCAGATTCAGATATTGAAGCAGAAGTTGAATCTGTCCGAGCAGCCCGATATGCCCACCAAACCCGTTAAAATTATTGTAGTTACTAACTTGTGGGTTAGCTTCTTCGTCAGCCAAGGCAAATCGCTCTTAGGCTCGTTATTGCTCAGTGAAAAAATTGAAATTGTTTCTTCAAAAGAGCTAAACGAGGAACTTTTTGAAGTTATCCAAAGGCCCAAATTCAGCAAATGGCTTGACGCAGTACAAATACAACAGATGAGGGTTGACTTTGAGCTATCAACGCTCAATGTTGAAATTGAAAGCACGGTAAATGTATGCAGATATCCAAAAGACAATTTTTTATTGTCGCTTGCCAAAGATGCTAACGCTGATTTCTTGCTGACTGGAGATGCTGATTTGCTAACGCTGAAAGGTTTTGGGGAGACAAGGATTTGTACAATTCGAGACTTTGTGGATCATTATTTCAAGGACACTTAGTGCCAGAATCGAAAAGATTTTAGCATCACCTAAAATCTGGCTTCAATATTACCATCAACAAAACAATCAACCCATAGCCCAACAATGGTATTGCTGGCACCCAAAGCATGGAAGTGCCAATTCTTGGGCTGCCGTGCGTGTGCAAGTAGTACGCTATCCCGATCCATACACATGCTGCGAGCAAAACGACCGATAACATCCCGTTATCGGAAGAAGAACCCTTGATGGTATCCGAAATGATAAAATACAAACCGATCAGTATGGCGATACAGTCAACGATGAGGGCAATGATAAAAGACCAAGTCATTTTGTCGGAGGGATTTAGATGCTGAAAAGAGAATGTTGGCGTTACCAAAGGTAAGGGAATTCAGGCGGAAATCAATCCAACAATTTTTCCAGACGTATCCCCCGCGAGCCTTTGATCAGCACCAGGGCATCGTCGAGGTTTTGGCTTGTAAACCAGGCTTTTGCAGCCACTGTATCAGGGAAATGCAGTGCCCCGGCATTTGAAAAGCCTGTTTTCCCGAATTCGGCGCCTACCAACACAATCTGGTCGATGTTTTGACGCGCCGCAAAGCGCAGGATGCGCTCATGTTCTTTCTGGCTTTCTTCGCCGAGCTCCAGCATGTCGCCCAAGATGGCGATGCGCCGAGCGGCGGGCATGTCGCGCAGGCTTTCCAATGCCGGTTTCATGCTGGAAGGGTTGGCGTTGTAGGCATCAAGAAGAATCGTGCTGCTGCCGCGTTGGATGAGTTGGGAGCGGTTGTTGGAAGGCGTGTAGTTTTCGAGCGCTGCCTTTATTTTTCTGGCAGGCACTTTAAAATAAACACCGAGGGCAATGGCCGTCATGATGTTGTTGAAATTGTGCTTCCCAAAAAGTCTGGTGTGCACTTCTACCTTTGGCCCGTCGTCGGAAAGGAATGCGACACGAACGAAGGGGGCGGCATCGAGCAACTGCACTTCTATCAGGCCATTTTCCGGTATAAGTGCTTCTGAACGCAGATACCCGACTTTCATGCGGTTGCGCCTGGCCATCGCGCTCAGGTATTTTTCAGAACGGTTGACAAAGACACAGCCGTCGTTCTCGCGCAAAAAATCGAACAGTTCCCCTTCGGCTTTTTTCACGCCCTCCAAGCTGCCGAAGCCTTCCAGGTGCTCTTTTCCGATGTTGGTGAGCAGGCCATGCGTGGGCAGCGCGATCTGGCATAGCTCCTTGATATCGCCCGCCTGGTTGGTGCCCATTTCAATGATGGCCACTTCGGTGTTGCGGGGCATGGCCAGTAAGGTCAGGGGTACGCCAATATGGTTGTTGAAATTCCCTTTCGTGAAATGGCAGGGGTAATGGCTGCTCAAAACCGCCGAAGCCAGTTCCTTGGTGGTGGTCTTCCCGTTGGAGCCGCCAATAGCGATCACCGGAATATCAAACTGGCGCCGGTGCCAATTGGCCAACTGCTGCAAGGCGTTCAAAACATTTGGCACCAACAGGCAACGATCGTCCGTATTAAAATCCGGGTTGTCAATAACAGCATACGCCGCGCCCTGCCCAAGCGCCTGGACCGCAAATACATTGCCATCAAAACTTTCCCCTTTTAAAGCAAAAAACATGCACCCGGCAGGCAAATTCCGAGTATCAGTGCTGACAACCGGGTGCTGACAATAAATGGCGTAGAGTGCTTCGGTGGAAATCATGCGCAAACGTAAGAAAAAAGGGGTTTCAGGTTTCGGGTTTCAGGTTGTGGTAACATTTGTAATTTCGGAATAGATAAAAAGGAATTTGTTTGCACTCAAAAAAATAATGCTGTCAACCTGAAACCCGAAACCTGAAACCCAAATCATCACACCCGTATCACCATCAACTTCCCACTCTGCATGTGGCCGTTGTTCATGATCCTTATGGTATAAAAACCGGCGGGAAGGTCGCTGATGCGGATGGTGTTCGGGCCCGCCTGGGGCTTTTCCAGTTTCCGCACGCCTTTGCCTTCGGAGTCGTACAGGGCGACAGATTGCACTTCATAGGGCAGTTCCAGGATGAATTGATCCACAGCAGGGTTGGGGTAATAGCTGGCCTGGATGATGGCGCCGGGCTGCTGCTGCGGGTCGTCTTCAAAGCGGATATTGGATTTGCCTTCACAGGTTTTTATGCTGGTGTATTCCGTGATGATGCGCACAAATAGATCGTTGAGCGGCTCCACCTTGTACTCATCAGAGGTTGGCTCCAGGTGCTTGCCGCCGATGCCGGAATGGTCGGTGAGAAACAGGTAGGTACCGTTGGTGGCTAAGCCGAAAAATTTCATCAGGAACTCGGTGTCTTTTTGGATGCCGCTGGCAGCCAACGGCACGATGCGGATGCCGAGCCTGGCGGCTTCCCGGATGCTCTTTTGCAGGCTGGCGATTACGGCGGGGTCTTGGTGCGGACTGGCATCGAGCAACAAAAAACAAATACGGGCGATGGCATTCTCGCTCCATTTCTGGCCATACACCACTTCTTCGAGCGCGCTGTGCACGGCTTCGGGGTAGTCGCCGCCGCCGCCGGCCGATTGCTTTTGGATAAACGCCACGGTGCGGGCAATGTCGGTGCTCAAGCCGCTGCTTTTCACGATGTACTCGTCGCCTTTGTCGCGGTAGAAAGCCGTGCCCATGCGGAAGCTGAGGGCCGGGTTGTTGTTTTTGGCGCGGCCGATCACATCGAGCACTTCGGTTTTCAGGTATTCCAGCTCGTCGCCCATACTGCCCGTGGCATCAACGGCCCACACGATGTCAACGTTGTTGGGAGCGTGGCAAGGAGCCTCTGCTTTGACAAAGTTAAAGCCTTCTTTGGCTGTTTTTGGGGACTTCAACTCTTGCTTTTTTCCGTTTACCCACACCTCGATGCTGAGGTTGTCGAATGTTTTTTTGTCGTACAAGCCCGCCCAAAGCTCTGCTTTCCCTGAATTGTCGGTGCGGGCTTCCCAGATTATTTCACCGGCGTTTTTCAATTGCACCACCATGTCGGCCAAAGGGATATCGTCCTGGTTGCTGAGCATGACGGTATAGCGTTGACGGGCGAAAAACTGGTATGTATTTTCATAATGGGCAATTTCGCCGTCTGCCAGCAAATCCGCCCAGTGGTGGTTCCAATTGTGGAGGTCGTTCCATTCGCCGGCGGTGAGCAGTCCGGCGCGGGGCCTGGGCTGTGTGATGGTGCCTGGGCCTGTTTCCTCCGCTCTTTCTTTCACGTCGCCATCATAGATTTTGCCGTCTTTCAAGTCGATAAGCACTACTTTTTCTTCGTAGGTTTCTGGCTCGAATGCAACTACTACCCGTTTTTTTCGGCCGTCATCGCCGATCATAACATCTGAGGGCTCGCTTGGCACGGAAGGCTCGGGCTTGGCTTCACCGGAGGCGGGGGCATAGGCAGCAGGTTTTGTGGGTGCGGCGCCCTTGTCAGCACCGCCTTTTGGGGCTGGGGCCTTTTTGACTGAAGGGGCGCTTGATTTCATCTTGGCAAGCCTGGCGCTGCTTCCAGACTCGTAAGCCATGGCTATGTCCCCTTCTCCGCTCGATCTGTCCTTAACATCTGTGATAACAATTTCAGAAAGCGTTGCGGCGGCCTCCAGCGCGATGTTCAGCGCGTTGGTTTTCCCAGCTTCGATCGTTACATCCGTCAATCGTTTGGTGGCATAGCCCGTATAAGAAACCTCGACATTGTAGGTACCCGGCTCCACTTCAATCTTGTAGTTGCCATCAATATCTGTAGTTGTCCCTTGTACCAGGGTTCTGTTTTTCAGTACCGCGACATTAGCGCCGACGAGTTTTTCGGCGCTGTCGCCAGTAACGGTTCCACTCAATACGGTTTTATTGGAAGGGGCAAAAAGACTGGCAATCGCCAGCCATAAGGCGCTGAAGAATAGGGTTGCTTTCATTTCCCGTTAAATTTTTGTTTGAAAATATTGTTGTGCAGGTGGGATGCACAACAATGGGGGCATTGCATAAACGGGTGAGAAAATTGCCATTAAAGAACAAGCATCTTCTTCGTCACGCCCAAACCATTGATCTTCAGCACATAATAGTAGCTGCCGCTGGGCAGCCCATCCCGGTTAAAGGCCACGTTGTGCACCCCTGCCGGGTAATTGCCCTCTGCGATGGTACGAATGGCCCTCCCCTGGCCGTCCAGCAATACAATGCTGATATAGGCCGAAGGGATGCTGAACGTTATGGTGCTGGAGGCATGGACCGGGTTGGGGAAATTGCCCACTTCATAAACATTGCGGCCCGGCGCGTCCTTTACATCGACAGAGGCTTTGAAAATAGGCAGTATCGGGTAGTTGCCGTTGAGGATGTCGCTGCCGTTGCTGAGGCCGAACCAATCTTGCAGCACCGAGGCATATACCGAGCGGAAATCATATTTCATGTCCACGTCGCCCGATACCTGGAGGTTCTGTGGTATGACCGGGTTGGCGCCGATGATGCCCGGGTTCACGCCCTTGCCGAATACGAACAAGGGCGCTGCCGCCCCGTGGTCGGTGCCGTAGCTGTCGTTGCCGCCGATGGTGCGCCCGAACTCGGAGAAGGTCATGGCACATACCTTGTCGGCCTTGCCCATCAGGCGGATATCGTCCATAAAGGCATAAACTGCTTCCGACACTCTTTTTAACAGCTCGGCGTGGTTGCCGGTGGTGGGCGCTCCTGCCTCCACCTGCTCGCTGTGGTGGTCGAAGCCGCCGATCGATACCTGGTAAACCGAGGTGGTCAGGCCGCCGTTGATAAGCTTGGCCACGATCTTCAACTGCTCGGCCAGGGCGTTCTGCCCGGCGGCGGGATAAAGGCCCGACAGGTTTTGCCCAATGGTTGCCGCCTCTTTGATCACGTCAAAATACACCTTGGTATTCTGCATCACGGTGCGGATGTAGGTAAGCTCGTCGCCATACGGCGTGTTGGGAGCCGGCTCGATATAGTCGTTGATCAAGTTGTACACTTCTTCGGGGTTGCCCACAGAGACGCCCATTGGGAAGCCGCTACCCATAAAGGACACAGGAGCGATATTGCCGATGTTGATGGCCAAAGGGTCGGGCGCGTTCTGGTTCGGGTAGCCGGTAGGATACCCCGGGAATTCATAATCCAACATGCGGCCCAGCCAGCCGGAATCCAGGCTCTCGTCGCTGTCGGCGCCCGTCATCCAGATGTCCATAGAGCGGAAGTGCGAATAATCCTGGTTGGGATAGCCCACGGTTTGCACCACCGACACCATGCCGTTGTCGAACATTTGCCGCACTTGGGGCATGGCGGGGTGCAGCCCGGTGCCGGTAACGCCAGAAAGCGGCAGGACCTGATTTTCCGGGATCAGCACCTTTGGGCGGTGCAGGGAAAGTTTGCTGTACTGGTCGGTCGGTATGAGGGTATTGATGCCATCGTTGCCGCCGTTCAGCTCAATGAACACCATGATCTTGTCGCTGGCGCCGCTTGCAGCACCGAGCCGGGCCAGCATAGAGTTCTTGGCCAAAGGGTTGATGGAGAAACCATTATAGGCAAATGGCGCGATGGCAGTTGCCAGGCCGGCCGTGCGGAGGAATTTTCTTCTTTTCATTGTTGATGTTGAATTTGTAGCCCGGCTTTTTGCCAGGGCAGGGTTGTCAAGACTTTCGTTTCAGGTTGTACTACGCCAGTTGGAATTCGGGCAGTCGGGTGAGGTACAGGTGAAACGTCAGGAGCCTTGATCGCACGACTTCCGCGGCCATCGGGTCGTTGGGGTTGCTGATATGAGCGTTCCAGGCCGCCGTCCAATAGAAGTCGTTGGGCAGGCCGGAGAGCAGCAGCGATTTCAACAAGAATTTTTTGGTTGCAGAAAGCGGTTGGGGCAGCAGCAGCTTGGTGATGTCGTCCACCAGAGCCACCGGGTCGCCTGGGTTGCTGAACTGTTTGGCAAAAGCGATCAGGTCGATCTTGAGTTGGTCGTTGGGGGAGGCGATGTAATAGGCCGTCAATACATCGGTGAAGAGGTTGCGGTTGCGCAGGGTGTCGCCGTTGATCCAGATGCGGTAGTACTGCGGCACCTGGCGGAAGGCCTGCCAGCCGGCAACATTGGGCGGGTCGCCCGGTATCATGCTCATGTCGGCCAGGTAGCGGGTGAGCAGGTAGCGCATCACAAAGCCGTCCCAGGGCGTGCTGGCAGGGATTTTCAGGTTGAAGCTGCGCATGGCGCCAATGGAAATATCGACGGGTGTTTTGATGAAGCAGCCTGTTTGCGCGGCTTCAAAGAAATGCTCGCTTTTGAGGAGCGTTTCCATGACCGGTTTTATCTCGTAATTGTTGTTGCGGAAAAGGGCAGCCAGCGGCTGTATCACGTTCTGCTCCGTTTCGGGCGTGATGTCGTAATAGACAAACCAGCGGTAGATCTTGCGGCAGACAAATTCGGCCACTTCCGGGCGCGCGAAAATCATGTCGAGCATGGCATCCAGCTCGGCCTCTCCATCGACACTGCCTTGTATCACGGTGTTGTTGTAAAACGCGGAGAATTGCTTGTTGCCAAAATCGTGGTCAACCGGGAAATGGTATGTGCTGTTGTCGGTAAAGGTGTTGCGCCAGCCGGTGAGCACCCTGGCCGCTGCCACCACGTCGTCTTCGGAGAATTGCTGGCTGCCTTCTTTGCCCACCGTGAACAATTCTTGAAGCTCTCGGGCGTAGTTTTCGTCGGGCGCGCCCTTGGTGTTCAAAAAGCCGTTGAGGTAGATGAGCATCATGCCTTCCAGCGTCACTTTTTTTGTCATCGCCTTAAAGTTGCCCAGCGCATTGGCGCGCAGCATCCGGTTGTATTCATATACCGACCTTCCCCAAAGCACAGCTTCGGTTTGGGTGGCAAAATGGTTGCTCCAGAATAGCGTCATGCGCTCCAGGATGCTCGTGTTCTGGTTGAGCATCAGCTCGTACCACCAGCCGCGCCAGCTTTCGATCCGATAGGCTTCTGCCTGAACATCGAAATTTTGGACGTCCAGCAGGGCTGTTGTCCAGGTTTGCCCCAGCGGCACGTTCGGGTCGGTGTAATCGGCGTTGTTGTAGTTGTTGACCGGCGGCGCGGGTGCGTTGGCCGGCACTGTCAGCACCTTGTCAACGGCGCTGTTCATGTTCATGCCGAGCAGGGCGTCCACTTCCGATTTTTTCAGGCCAAATCCAGTGCGGCGCAGCAAATGTGCTGCCTGGGCATAGCCCCAGGGGCCGTTGTACGGGTTCAGGCCGCCCAACAAGGTTATCTTTTCGGATGGCGGCGGCACATCTGGCAGCAGTTGTGCAGTAAATGGGAAGAGTGGCTTGGCACCGCCCAACTTGTTTTTTATGTTGGGAAGAGAGCGGCCATCCGCGGCTTTACCGCGCAGGAAAGCGCGGCGGTCCATAGTGGAAACAGGCATGAGGAAAATGATTTAGTGAACGGATATGGAGGTGACGGACAACGGCAAAGCTAAGTTACTGGGCAATGCTTTAGTTAACAAATCTTATGGAAATTTAGCCAACGATGGCTACTCTCGCAGGGCATTTTTTCACCGCAAACCTATCCAATGAAAGACACGAACTGCTTGAATTGCCTGTTTATTGCCCTATTGCTGTTTGCAGCTTTTGGCGCCCGAGCTCAAACACTGCGCGGAACCGTTCGCACTGCCGACGAGGGCTTGCCGATCCAGGGCGTTTCCGTGAATATTTATGCCGATAACAGAAAGACGGAGCATAGCTTAATGGCAAGCGATTCAAGCGGGGCGTTTATTTTTGAAAAACTGCCCATTGGTTATTATTGGTGCGAAGTTCATAGTGCTGGGTATGAAACCCAAATGTCCTGGATTGCAATCCGGATGGTTTTTGGCAGCCAATGCCACATTGTTGGAATCCAATTATCAATTGCCCGATCAACGGCAGCTCGACACGCGCTGGGATATTGGCCACACTTCAAACCTCACTGTCGGCAAAGAATGGGGTCATCAAAAAACGGCAAGCCTGCACCGAACCCTCGGCATTAGCTTGCGCGGCGTTTGGTCGGGTGGCATACGCGAACCTGACATTATACTGTGATTAAAGTGATTTGTATGATTTGAGTGATTAAAAACATCAGATTTTCAAATGATTATGCGATCGAGATTTTCACAACCACTTTGCGTTGACTATAACCTTGGCGCCTCCAAACTGGAAGGAAGGACAATTTACTATGAACAAGAAGGATACTATCGCCGATATCCCGATTATTTCCGCGCTGATGTGCGCTTGTATTGGCGGCGCAATCACGGAGATCGGAGCAACAGCACCCTTGCCTTTGAACTTCAAAATTTTACCGGCAAACAAAATCTTGCCCTGCACTACTACGATCCATTCAGAAAAAGTGTAGAGAACAAATACCAATTGGGCATTATTCCGAACCTGAGCTGGAGCATGGAATTGTAGGCGGTTTAAGCAAAATTTGTCCCTCAGCCAAAGCCCGCCAGTTTTAAAACTTAAACCCCAAAGTCAGCAAAATATCATTGGCGACGTTCTCCGTGGTAGCGGTAGGCGCGCCATTGTATGGCGTGACAGACCCTTTGCCCATGTAGCGCCGCCAGCCCAAATCCAGGTAAAAAGCCTCGCCGCGCACCCCCGCTCCTGCGGTGAAGGCGGTATTGAAGCCCGTTTCGCCGACTTGGGGCTTGCCCAGCAAGTTAAGGCCGCCGCGCAAACGGAACTGGCTCAACACCAACTCACCGCCAAAGCGCAGGTTGATGGCTTGTTGGTAGGCCCGCTGGATGGCTTTGTTTGCCGCGCGCTCCGCCACCTCGTTTTCCTGGCTGGGGGCATTTCCCGTGAAATTGTAGCGGTTGTTGGTATAGTCCACAATCTCCACATCAGCGCTGAGAAAACCCATTTTTTTGATCACGGCGGAAGCGCTGGCTGATGCCCGCCAGGGGGTGCGCAGCTTGTAGTCGGACACACCGTCCACATCAGGGGAAAAAGTGTCGCCCCCATAGCCTGTGCCGTTCACGGTGTATTCATAGGCAAAGGTGTTGGAGTAGGTGTCGGTAAGGCTGAGGGCAGTGGGCGTGTGAAAGGCCGCGCCTACGCGAAATGCCTGGTTGAGCTTATAGATAAGCCCCAATTTCAGGTTCACCCCTACGCCTTCCGTGCGCAGGTATTCGGTATAAACGAGCTTGTCGAACACATCGACGCTGCCTGTTTTGTCTTCCTCTATGTATTCGCCTTCAATGCGGTAGTTGACGAAAGGGATGCCGAGCGTGGCGCCCACCATGAGCTTTTCATCGTAGTTGCCGCCGAAGGAAAGCACCATTTCGTTCATCTTGCCGTAAGTATTCACTGCTTGGGAGCGGTATATGGTGGCATTTTCGTTGCCGGTGAAATCATAGCGGAGCTCTCCGGTATTGGCATCCTGGTAAATGGCGTCTGCGTCAAAAGCCAGTTTTGTGTCGAAAGGGTATAGATCGGCTGCCGTGCCGCCATTGTTGAAGGTGGCAAGGGCATCCTGGTACAGGCCGTTCATAATGGTGCCATTGGCATTCCCTTCGTAAAAAATGGAGGCGTTGAAGTTGTTCTGTCGGTTGAGGCCGATGCCGAAATTGGCGGTTTTCCAGTGCTTTCCTTTTGGGGTTGTGTTGAAGAGCAGTCCGAAATTGTCGAAAGCAAAGCTGCTTTTCCTGTCGTTGACCGCTTCGTTGCCGGGCAGGGTAGCATCTACGGAAGAGAAGCGCAGGGAAGGCGTCACCACCAGTTCGTTGCTGCGGAAAAGCGCGATGCCGGCGGGGTTCTGGCTGAGCACTCCAAATTCTGCGCCAAGAGCTCCAAAAGCGCCGCCAGCGCCGAGGAAGCGGGCTGTCCCGCCAGGTTGCAAATAAGAATATCGGAGCACGTCGCCCGTAGTCTGCGCCGAAAGGGTGGCTGCTAACAAGCTGAAAAACAAGGTATTGAGCAAGAAATTTTTCATGGTATGTATGGTTGTGTTCTGTGATTGGCAGGTTAAAAAAATGGGTGGAAAGGTGTTCCGCACCAGTTTCCACCCATTGGCAATCAAGGGCTTAGGTAAAAGTTTAGTTTGTGCAGCTTAGTTACCGCGACCGCCGCCACCAGACCTGCTGCTGCCGCCACCGCCGGAGGAACCGCGGCTGCTGCCACCGGAGGAACTGCCACTGGAACTGCTGCCGCGGGAAGAAGAACCAGAGTCGTACGACCGCGGGCTGCTGCTGCGCGAAGAACCGGAATCATAAGACCGTGGGTTGCTGCTTTCGCTGCGGCTTGGGCGGCTCTCCGAACGGCTTTCGCTGCTGCGGCTCGGGGTATAGCTGCGCTCTTCGGTGCTGCGGCTTGGGCGGCTCTCTTGCTGCGGGGCTTCGCTGCGACGGGGCGTGTAAGCGCCTTCATTGCCGCCGCGGCGGGTCGGGCTTGGCTCGCTCCTGCGGGCTGGCGAAGTGCTTTCAGGAGAGCGGCCCGGCGCAGAACCACCGTCGTTGCCACGTGTGGCTGGGTCGCGGCGGCTGGGGCTTGTTTCGGGGCTGCGGCCTGCCGGCTCAGAACTGCGGCGGCTGGGGGTCGTCGTTTCGGGGGTACGGTCTGCCGGTGCCTCCCCGCGAGTAGAGGGCCTTTCAGGGCTTTCTACGCTGCGCGGGCTTTCGCCACGGACGTTACCGCTGGGGTCGCCTTTGGTGCGACCAGCCGGGCTGTCGCCGCGTGTGGAGGGTTTGATCGTTGAAGGCGCTTCGTAATCGCCGGCAGTACGGCCAATGCGGGTCGATTTCTCGACAACCGGCACATGCTGTTCGCCTGTTGCCAAACGGCCATTGCCTTCAGGCAGGCGGGCATAGCCAGGGTTCACGTTGGAGCCATGGCGGCGCGGGCCGGTATAAGTTTGTGGGGAGTAGCCGGGGTTATTGCCGCCGTTGGAACCATTGTTGTAATAATAGTTGTTGTTTACCCAAGTGTTGCCGTAATAGTTGCCAAAATAAGGGTTGTAGCCGTTAAACGTCCAGTACGGGTCATAGTAGTAGTTGTTCATCACCCATGGGTTGTACCAGGGGCTATACCCCGCATAGCAACTGTTCCAGCCCCAACTGTTCCAGCCCATGCCATAGCCGTAGTTGAAATAGTTCCAACTGTTCCAGCGCTGCCAACGCCGCCAGCGGCGGTACGACCAGTAGTCGTTGTAGCCGAAGGTGTAGATGGTCATGCCTGGAGAAAAGAAGGGGTCGTAGTAGTACATGTCGATGAAGAACGGGTCGTAATAATCGACGGTGCGGGCAGGGCGGTGAAAACGCCGGATGCGGGAAGAATACTCGTAGGCGTAGTCATCGTCCTCGTAGTAATCGTCGTCGTTGCTGTAACGGCGCGTCACGTTGTTCTGTTCGGTGTAATCATTTGAATAGGTTGGCGCGGGAGCGTCAGTGGACGGGTCGTAGTAAAGGTCGTCCTGCGCCGCCGCGTCTGTGCTGAACGCGAAGGAGAGCAGTCCGACAAGAACCCAGAGCGAAGCAATATTTTTTACTTTCATGGTGTGTGGTTGTGAATTTGCGAGTGTTCCGGTGCGCAAGTTTCTAGGGTCAAAAATATTACCTTTGCGCACTTTTTTTGGTTAATGGGACTTTAAATGCTGAAAATGTGAAGGTTAAAGTTGGTTAAGCCCAAGGTTTTTAAGTTCATATTTGTTAAAATATTTATCCAACTCCGGACTTTTCACCTGGTTGCCAAAAAAACTTTCAATTTTTCAGACAAATAAAACTCCCTAAAGTTACGCGCTTTTTGGCAAATTATACTATGATTCGCCTGATTTTTGTGATTGAGTATGATTGATTCATCTGATCTTCAATTGATTAAAAAGATCGGTATGCACAAAACCAAGCGACGTGAGGTATAACCCAGTTTTAACCAAATGCAGGCACGAGCCAGGCATGAGCGTTTTTCGAGCGCCAAAATCCTGCAATGTAAAATCAAACAACAGTGAGCTTCACCCTCCAACGCCAAGGCTACGGCGGGTAAAACATCAAGAATCCAGCATCAAGAATCCAGCATCAAGCATCAAGCATCAAGCATCAAGCATCAAGTATCAAGCATCAAGTATCAAGCATCAAGCACCAAGCATCATGGCAAAAGAAATCACACCCCGATCAGAAGATTACTCCCAGTGGTACCTCGATATTGTGCAGAAGGCCCGCTTGGCCGACAATTCGCCCGTGCGCGGCTGCATGGTCATCAAGCCCCACGGCTTCAGTATTTGGGAGCGTATGCGCGACGCACTCGACGCGATGTTCAAGGAAACCGGGCACGTGAACGCGTACTTCCCGCTCTTCATACCCAAGAGCTTTTTGAGCAAAGAAGCCGCCCACGTGGAGGGCTTTGCCAAGGAATGTGCCGTGGTGACGCACTACCGCCTCAAGAACGACCCCAACGGCGGCGGGGTTATCGTCGATCCGGAGGCCAAGCTGGAAGAGGAGCTCATTGTTCGCCCAACCTCCGAAACCATTATCTGGAACACCTATCGCGACTGGATACAGAGCTACCGCGACCTGCCCCTGCTGCTCAACCAATGGGCCAACGTGGTGCGCTGGGAAATGCGCACCCGCCCCTTCCTGCGCACCACGGAATTCCTGTGGCAGGAAGGCCACACGGCACATGCCAGCGCGGAAGAAGCCGTGGCAGAAACCCTGACCATCCTGGACCTATACGCGCAATTCGCCGAAGAATGGATGGCCATGCCCGTCATCAAAGGCATCAAATCGGCCAATGAGCGCTTCGCCGGCGCCGAAGAGACGTACTGTATCGAAGCCTTGATGCAAGACGGCAAAGCCCTGCAGGCCGGCACCTCGCACTACCTCGGCCAGAATTTCGCCAAAGCCTTCGAGGTACAGTTCTTGAACAAGGAAAACCAGCAGGAATACGTTTATGCCACCTCCTGGGGCGTTTCTACCCGCCTCATCGGCGGGCTCATCATGACCCACTCCGACGACGACGGGCTTATCATACCGCCCAAGCTGGCCGAGGTACAAGTGGTGATCGTGCCTATCCCGAAGCCGTCGCCCGAGCTGACGGAGGCCGCCGACAAGATCGCTGCCGCGCTCCGCGCCAAGGGCGTGCGCGTGAAAATCGACAACGACGACCAGAACCGCCCGGGCTTCAAATTCGCCGAATACGAGATGATCGGCATCCCCGTGCGCCTTGGCCTGGGCCAGCGCGACCTCGCCGCCAACCAGGTGGAAGTGGCCCGCCGCGACAACAAGACCAAGGAAAACGTGCCGCTCGACGGCATCGCCAACTACGTGGCCAAGCTGCTCGACGAGATCCAGCAGAACCTGTACGACCGCGCCAAAGCCTACCGCGACGCCCACATCACCAAGGCCGACAGCTGGGACGAGTTTGTGGACGTGCTGGAAAACAAGGGCGGCTTTGTTTATGCCCACTGGGACGGCACGACGGAGTCCGAGGTGGCGATCAAAGAGAAGACAAAGGCGACCATCCGCTGCATCCCGCTGGGCTGGGAGGAGGAAGCTGGGGCTTGTGTTCTGACGGGGAAGGCGAGTGCGAGGAGGGTGTTGTTTGCGAAGGCTTACTAGTAGGTAAATCCTTAGTAATCAATATGATCCATCCTGAAAATCTTGCAAATCACTAGTGCCGCATCTTGGAATAAATACCGTGTTGGCAATGACAGGGCAAAATGGTTAGTGCTGTTTTTTAATAGCATACCCCATATACTCTACTGTTGTGTCATTGCTTTCTTTTAGCTTCAGTGTTTCGCCAAGTTGCTCATAAGTAATTTGTCCTTTCGCTCTCTTTCGCAAAAGTTGAATCATTTTAAACGGGTTTATGTTTGGCGACATTCCTTTAAATTCCGTTTTATCAAAATGGTTTTGCCTCATCAATTGGTCCAGTTCTTTTGGCTTGATGAACATTTCG
The DNA here is from genome assembly GCA_964621185.1 of uncultured Saprospiraceae bacterium. Taxonomy (GTDB): domain Bacteria; phylum Bacteroidota; class Bacteroidia; order Chitinophagales; family Saprospiraceae; genus M3007. The sequence continues at coordinate 82,058 of CAZULM010000003.1, forward strand.
TAAACATGAAGCCGGGGGGGCATCATGGCTGTGCTTTTCCATTCCTGCCAGAGCTTTATGACAATTAATTTGCTGATTGGGTTTCTGTTAAAAGTGTCGAAGAAAAACACCCCTCCAGGCTTTAAAACCCTGCTGAACTCAGATATGCATTTCGGCAGGTCACGCACATGTTCCAGCACATCGCAACAAAACAAGACGTCAAAATGGTTGTCAGGGAAAGGAATTGCTTCCCCTGTCCCAAGTCGATAGTCTATGTCCAGGCTAAACGCCCGGGCATGGTCGCGTGCAGTTTCCAACGATTTTTCAGCTGGGTCAATTCCGATCAAATTGAACCCGGCCGATGCAATTTCCTCTGCCAGTATCCCGCCTCCACAGCCTACTTCGAGGGCGGATTTGCCCTGTGGGTCGAGCTTCAAGGTTTTTGTATACGTGTTTAAGAAATACGGGAAACGGCAAGGGTTGACCACGCCTTTCAAGAGGTGGTAAACATTGTTGCCTTTCCACCATTGGTCGCCATCGTATTGATACATGTCGTTGTCAATACGGTCATAGATTTGCTTTGAGACTGCGTTCTTCATCTTTTTTGTTTTTTGGACAAAGGTGATGCAGTGTCATCGCCAAATGCATTGATATTTGTTAGGAAATTATTTTGAGGAAATAATTTTGTTCCTGATACGGCTTAACGACTCTGGCGCTATGCCAAGGTAAGATGCGACATCGTAATGCGGCGCGCGCAGTATGATCTGCGGATGTTCTTTCACCATGCGCAAGTATCTTTCTTCAGCCGATTCTGATTTGTCCAATGCCGATTTTTCCAGCGATTTTATATACCCTCTCTGTGTTTTCAGATCGTAGAAGGCCTTAAATGCCTTCGACGTATTGCACAATGTTTCAAAATTTGTTCGGTTGATAGCAATCAATTCCGAGTTTTCGATGGCCTGCCAATAAGTAGTAGCCGGTATTCTGTTTATAAAACTTGGCAGGTCGCCTGTCCACCAATCCTCAAATGCAAAATGAATCACACTTTTTTTGCCGCTATCGGTGAGTGTGTAAAAACAGAAGCACCCTGTATCAACATAGGCAATCTGTTTACATATCTCACCTGCCTGCACAATATGCTCCTTCGCTTTTACAGAAATTTTTTTGAAGAACCCAAGAACATAGTCAACTTCGTCATCGGTGATGCCGGGTGCGGATTGAATAGCTTTTAAAAATGAGGACGATTGAACCATACTTTGGATGTCTGGTAATTTTTCAAAAAGTCATCAAATATACACTCCTTTGCGCTTACCCAACCAACTCGGCAAGATAGGCACCCTTTCGCTTCAGTCAATGTTTCGCAAACAATCAAGCTTCGATTTTTTCACAACTTGTTGATAACAAGGTTTTTTTGCTTTTTGGGTTCGGTTTATGCCGGTTGGGTTTATGAGCGTTTTGCCTTGTTCTTTGATGTCTTTGGCGCAAGGCGTGGCGCAGAATAGACAATATCAATGGGATCCGGTGAACAAAAATCCGGCGGCAACCTTTGCTCGAACCAATGAAAGAGCCTATTATTGCACTCGGGGTATCTCGGTTCCCTGCGATGTCGTGTATTTGCTATGTGTGGCAACCCAAATATACACGCTTTTTGTTTTTTCACCTTATGCCAACATTAACACATGTAAAATCCTTTACCAACCATTGAAAATAAAGATGAAAAAGCGCTACTTCATGGCAATCGGGATGATAATGTCCTATAGCCTCCAATCGCAAAATTATATCCCTCTCCTGATTGACAGTTTATACACTTGGTCGTGGTCAGTTGATATTCATGGTGACACATTGGTAAGTGAATCTTGGGAAGGCTTTTCTTATGATTCGAACGATAGCTTAGTGCAGAGAAGGAATCCAACTTCAAGGTTTAATTATTCTTATGAGGCAGATACGGTTTACTTGTTGTCCGAAACGCTTGACCCAGACAATAATTGGAATGTTTCCAGCAGAAACACAACTGTATATAACAATGGAAAAATAATCACGAAGTTGACAGAACGATTTAATATTGGTGTGTTTGAGAATTCAGCACTACTACATACCTACTTTTACGAAACCTCCAATTTGGATATACTGTGATTAAAGTGATTTGTATGATTTGAGTGATTTAAAACATGTGATTTTCAAATGATTATGCGATCGAGATTTTCACAACCACTTTGCGTTGACTATATCCCAACAACGGAACATGCAAAAATATTATAATGACAACTTATGATTATTTGGGTCAAGACACAATTGTAGAAAACGCGTTTAATTGGTATAATAGCGAATGGAGATATTATTTAAAGAAGCTGACTTTCACAGGACAAGAAGTTTATAGCAGCCGGCCTGATTCGGTAATTACCTATTATTATTTGGCGGACTCTCTTAATCACATCCCAACAATCCGTCGGTATTTTCAATATGAAGACTTAGGGAATGATGCGATATATTTTAAAGATGAGGAATACAATTATTTTGGAGCTACGGACAAATGGTTGTTGACACGACTGGTTGAAGAATGGTATCACATAAAGAAGGAATTTATACAATATTAATTCGAGAAGAAGGTCGTATTATTGGGATTGAAAAGCAAATAATAATCAAATAGAACAGAATACTGTAGCGAACAAATTGTAGTGGCCATGCGCCAAGAGTGTTCAAAAACCGGAGTCAGGTGAAAAAATCAGTAATTTTCACCTGACATGGTTCATTATCCCCCGCATTCCCCATTCCACACTCAAAATCACTTGCTCCGCATCCTCACCACCGGACAAATCATCTCCTCCAGCGAAATGCCCCCATGCTGGAACGTGTTGCGGTAGTAGTTGTTGAACTGGTTGTAGTTGTTCGGGTACAGGAAAAAATAGTCTTCCTTGGCGAAGATAAAGGTGCTGCTGATGTTGGGGCGGGGCAGCCCGAACTTAAGCGGGTCTTTTACGGCCAGCACGTCCTTTTGCTCGAACTGCAGGTTGCGGCCCACCTTGTAGCGCAGGTTGGTGGTCGTTTCGCGGTCGCCCACCACTTTGGAGGGGCTTTGCACGCGGATGGTGCCGTGGTCGGTGGTGACGAACAGCTGCACGTCGCGGCCTTCGAGCTTTTGCAGGGCCGACCACAGGGGGCTGTGCAGGAACCAGGAGCGGGTGAGCGAGCGGTAGGCGGGCTCGTCGCCGGCCAGTTCTTTCAGCACTTCCATTTCCGTGCGTGCGTGTGAGAGCATGTCGATGAAATTGTACACGATCACCGTGAGATCGTTGTTGAGGGCGTGCAGGATGTTGTCGTTCAGTTCCTTGCCGTGCCCCACATTGGTCACCTTGATGTACTCGCATTTCACCGGCTTGCGGAAAAAATGCTCTAATTGTTTGAGCAGGAAGAAATCTTCGTACAGGTTTTTCCCGCCCTCATCGGTATCGTTTTTCCACTTGTCGGGGTAGTTCTTTTCGATGTCGGAGGGCATCATGCCTGCAAAGATGGCGTTGCGGCTGTACTGGGTGGCCGTAGGCAGGATGCTGAAAAAATAGCCTTCGTGCTCTGTCTTGAACTGTTCGTTGAAGATCGGCTCTATGGTTTTCCACTGGTCGTAGCGCAGGTTGTCGAGCAGGAGCAGGATGGTGGGGGTGCCGTTGCTGACGTGGGGGAAAACGTGCTTGCGCAGCATGGAGTGCGACATCACCGGGCCGACTTCCTGTTTTATGTCCACCCAGTCGCCGTAGTTTTTCACCACATATTTGGAGAACTCCGTGTTGGCCTGCTGCTTTTGCTGGGCCAGGATGTCGGTGACGCCGCTGGCCTGGTTGGCATCCACCTTGAGTTCCCAGGCGACGATCTTTTTGTAGGCATCTACCCATTCTGCGTGGTCGAGGCTGCCGGTGATCTGCATGAAAATCTGGCGGAACTCCTGCTGGTAGCTGAGCGCCGTTTTTTCGCTCACCAGGCGCTTGTTGTCCAGTATCTTTTTGAGGGTCAGCAATATCTGGTTGGGGTTCACGGGCTTGATGAGGTAGTCGGAAATCTGGGAGCCGATGGCCTCTTCCATCACGTGTTCCGCCTCGTTCTTGGTAATCATCACGACCGGCACGTTGGGGTTGCGCTCTTTTATTTTCGGCAGCACTTCGAGGCCCGTGAGGCCGGGCATGCTCTCGTCGAGGAAAACCAGGTCGATGTCGTCGGCTTGTTCGTTGTAGGTTTCTACGGCATCGTGGCCGTTGGAGGCGGTGAGTACTTCAAAGCCTTTGGTTTGCAGAAAGATGATGTGGGGCTTGAGCAGGTCGATCTCGTCGTCGGCCCAGAGTATTTTTATTTTGTCCATGAAAAAATTTTACAGGAGTGAAGGAATAGCCTTGGGGTAGTGGAACGAATGTGCAAGGTACTTTATGTTTTTGAAATGGAAAATTGGTTGATATTTATGCTCTTCGGTGGAACCTGCGCTCAATGGGTTGATGGGTGGGTGCGTTTTTTTTAACACATAGAACCTCTGTGTCTATGTGTTAAAAAAAACGCGCCCACAAAAGAACCAATGCCCCAAAACCACGACCTTTGCGCTGCAGCATGAACAACAGGCAAAAAATTTTCAACGACCCCGTTTACGGATTTGTCTCCGTTCCGCGCGGCATCCTCCTCGACCTTATCGACCATCCCTATTTCCAGCGGTTGCGGCGTATCCGGCAGCTTGGGCTCACGCCTTATGTTTATCCTGGGGCGCTGCACACCCGATTTCACCATGCTTTGGGCGCCTTGCACCTGATGCAGCAGGCCATAGAGACGCTGCGGCAAAAAGGCACGTCCATTACAGAGGAAGAGGCCGAAGCCGCGTGTATCGCCATTTTGTTGCACGATATTGGGCACGGCCCTTTTTCCCACGCCCTGGAGCACACCTTGATCGACCTGCACCACGAGGACATTTCCGGCTTGTTCATGCAAGAGCTCAACGATGCGTTCGGTGGGCGGCTAGATTTGGCGATCCGTATTTTCCGCGACACTTACGAAAAAAAGTTCCTGCACCAACTGGTTTCCGGCCAGCTCGACATGGATCGCATGGACTACCTCAACCGCGACAGCTTTTTTACGGGCGTGAGCGAGGGCGTGATCGGCTATGATCGCATCATCAAAATGTTGGCGGTATATGACGGGGAGCTGGTAGTGGAGGAAAAGGGCATTTACAGCATCGAAAAGTTCCTGATGGCGCGGCGGCTCATGTACTGGCAAGTATATCTGCACAAAACCGGGGTGGCCGCGGAAAAAATGCTCATCCATGCGCTCAAGCGGGCGCGCGAACTGGCCTTGAAAGGCGAGAACCTGGAAGTGCCGCGGCACCTTGGCTGGTTTCTTTACCAGCAACCTGGCGCAAGCCCCTCCCCCCTCGAAATGCTGGCCCAGTTTGCCCGCCTCGACGACAATGATATAACCCAAGCCATCAAGTACTGGTCGGAAGCGCGTGACTTTACCCTGGCTTTTTTGTCTAAAGGTTTGTTGGAGCGCAAGTTGTTCCGATTAGAATGGCACAACAAGGCGGTGCCGGTTGAAGCAGAAAGCAAAGTGCGGGAATCGATCCAGCAGCAATTGGGCCCGGCAGCCGTACTGGACTATTTAGTGTTTTGCGGCGCAGAAAGCAACCGCGCCTATGACGATTCCAAAGACCAGATCAAGATTTTGTTCAAAAACGGCCAAATACTCCCCATCGACCAATGCTCTGATGTGCCGCTTTATACGCAACCGGTTACAAAACACTACCTGTGCTATCCAAAGCCCCCGGACTTAAAAAGTGAGAATTAAGCAAAAAATCAACCAAAAAGTTGCAGTTTCGGCAAATATTATGTTTACTTTTGCGCTATACGCACTCCCTTCCAGGAGTTTCCCCTCCCCCACACCATGCGACCTGACAACCTGAAACCATGAAACCTGAAACCATGAAACCCTCATTTTAGTACCCATTCTCTAATTTTCGTTAACCAATTTCACACTCAAACATGGGAAAATTGAAATTCTTCCTCCCTCTTTTTATGGGCTTTGCAACCATGGCTTTCGCACAAGAAGGCCCCCAGAACGCACAGCCTGGCAAATGTTATGCTAAATGCCTCATCCCTGATACCTACGACAACGTCACGGAACAGGTATTGGTAAACGCCGCCTCGAAAAAAACAATCGCCGTGCCTGCCGAATACGAAACGAAGACCGAGCAGGTGGAGGTAAAAGCTGCCAGCTCCCGCCTGATCGCTGTGCCGGCACAGTACGAAACCGTTACCGAGCAAGTGCTGGTGAAAGCCGCCAGCAAGCGCCTCGTCCCGGTGCCAGCCCAATACGAAACCGTTGACGAGCGCGTGATGATCAAGCCTGAGAGCAAGCGCGTGATCACCGTGCCAGCCGAATACGAGACTGTTACGGAGCGCGTGATGACCAAAGCCGAAAGCAAGCGCATGATCGAGGTGCCTGCCGTTTATGAGAACGTCACCGAATCGTATGTAAAGGAACCTGCATATACAAAAATCGAAGTATTGGTGCCAAAGTACGAGAACGTGACAGAGCGCGTAGAAACCAAGCCGTCTTCTACCAAATGGGTAAAGAAGCGCGCCGATGCCAACTGCCTGAGCGCCAACCCCGATGACTGCCTCGTATGGTGCCTTGTTGAAACGCCAGCGGAATATGCCACCATCACCAAGCGCGTCAACAAAGGCTGCGACGGCTCCGGCGTGGCTGATGCCGGTTGCACCAAAACCACAGAAGTTCCCGCCGTAATGGGCACCCGCGTGGTGCGCAAGGTGAAAACGCCCGCCACTACCCGCGAAGAGGTGATCCCTGCAGAGTACAAGACTATGACCGTGCGCAAGGTGAAAACGCCCGCCACCACCCGCGAGGAGATTATCCCGGCAGAGTACGCCACCGTGAAAAAGCAAGTGCTGAAAACACCGGCTACCGTACGCGAGGAAGAAGTTCCTGCCGAATACACCACTGTTACCAAGCAAGTTGTAAAAGCACCGGCCACTACCCGCGAAGAGGTAATCCCCGCTGAATACAAAACCATGACTACTCGGGTACTGAAAACCGCCGCAACCACCCGCACGGAAGACATCCCGGCGGAGTACACCACCGTCACGAAGCGCAAGCTCGTCAAGCCAGGCGGATTCACCGAATGGCGCGAAGTGCTCTGTGGCGATAAGGTGACCGGATACACCGTCCGCCAAATCCAGGCGGCGCTGATCAAAGCCGGATACGAGCCAGGGCCAACCGACAACATCATGGGCGCGCGCACGAAAGCGGCCCTCACCAAGTTCCAAAAAGACAAGGGCCTGCCCGTCGGCAACCTCGACTTTGAGACTTTGAAAGCGCTTGGGGTGGATTATTGATCCCAACCCATATTTTATGCTGGCAAAAGCCATCTCGATCATTCTTTCGGGGTGGCTTTTGTGTTTCTTAAAATTTATGTTATTTTTGTTGCTCATAAGCGCACAACACAAAAATTATCCGTTATGAAATCTCCAGCATCCAAAATCTCCTTTTTGCTCGCATTATACGTGCTGCTGCACATCATAGAAGCCTGCAATCCTTGGGGCAACAACTGCAACTGCCCGAATGTCGAATTCCCCTTTATTGATTACAAAAAGATCAACGTCGCGACCAACGACCCCAATGCGGGCACTTCCTTTCAGATCACGATATACCCGGACTCAACATTTTTGGTAGCGCAGGCTTGCCCCAGGTTCAGCTTGTCCACCGCCGCTTATGGCTGCGATTGTATTGGTGAAGGGGACAGTGGCGACAAGTTTCCACCCATGGCCATGGATGTTTTTGCCGACCGGGATTTTAACGATACCCTTCCTGCGGGGGCCTCGCTGCGGTCTGTTTTTTGGGGCCAGACATTGGGGGACCTTGTAGCGCCTTTGAGTTATGAAGGGTACAGGCCAGAACCATTTCGCCGGGAGGGCAACGCCTATTCCATTCGGACCGATCAAAGGCCCAATCAACTCGGCGAACCTTACCATTTTACCATTCAGTGGGTGAAGTCGAACAGCGATACCCTGGTGGCTAAAACGGAGGCGGTGATATTTAATTGAAGCTGGCCTAAGTATCCATCAGTGGGCAATGCACAGGGCTTTTTGGGCAGTTTTCCCATTGGATAATTTCAGGCCCACAGCGTAGCAGCCTGTGGACAACGCGGACGTCTGCAGTTGAATTGCCCCATACGCCCCCAGGGATTCAAAGTACTTTTGTAGCACTTGGCCCAATGGGTTAACCAGGGTAATTTCCATTGCAGCAGCACCATCCGCAACACTTTCAAAAATGATGCTTGAATGGCTATTTGCCGGATTTGGTTGTATGCTGAAATCAAATGTTTGCCTGGCCTGGGGTGAATTTGTTCCCGTGCTTAAACACAGGTTGAGTTCGCCGTTGGCGCCAATCTTCAACAGCTGGATGCTATCGGGAGCATTTGACCCAAACCCCAAAAATGCCCCCCCGGCAAGGGCTCTATACCACAAAACTGGAACGAGTAGGTTTGTGTCCATTTTACGGCACACAGAAAATTGCCATCAAGGCTTATGCCTATTGCGGCTGCGGGGAGCGCTAGGCTGCTTTTTGAAAGCAAAACACCCTCGGTGTTGTAGTTGAGCTTTATCACCTTGATTCCTGCAGGAGTAGAGGCGTTAGCCTGAATAAAAAAACATAGGAGTCCCCCAAGTCGCGGCCTGTTACAAATTTTATGCTGCCCACCCCTAAGCCATCGTTGGCATACAAGGGATAACTGGTGATAAAGCCACAGGTGTCGGAGGGTTGCGCCCCTTCTTTATTTACGGCCAAAACAGCCAAAACAGCCAAAACAGCTGTTAAAACCACCGCATTGATTTGAAGAAATTTCTGCATGGTACCCATTCGCTGGCGAAAGAAAAAGTATCAGGATGATACAACGAAAGTAGTGATTTTCAACATTAGCGACAGATAAATGGCTATTTTTGAAACAGTTGGGAATTCGAATCAGCGTACTTTTGCGAATATTGGCAAACCCCGAAGAAATTCGACCCGCACATGAAAGAAGAAATCCAGCGTCTCGCCCATGCGTACCACGCCGAAACAGTCGCCAACCGCCGTCATCTCCACGCCAACCCGGAACTATCCTTCCAGGAAGTTAAAACCGGGCAGTTTGTAGCGGCACAACTTACCGCCATGGGCGTGGAGCACCAACACGGCATCGCCGACAACGGTGTGGTAGCCCTGATAAAAGGCAAAAACCCGCGCAAGCGCATCATCGCCCTGCGCGGCGACATGGACGCGCTGCCCATCCAGGAAGCCAACAACGTGCCGTACAAATCGCAAAACGACGGCGTGATGCACGCCTGCGGCCACGACGTGCACACGTCCTCGCTGCTGGGCACAGTGAAGGTGCTGCACGAATTGCGGCACCATTTTGAAGGCACTGTCAAGTGCATTTTCCAGCCCGGCGAGGAGAAACTGCCCGGCGGCGCCAGCATCATGATAAAACAAGGGGTGCTGCAAAAGCCAAAGCCGCAGAGCATCTTCGGGCAGCACGTACACCCGCCCCTGCGCGCGGGCATGGTAGGGCTGCGCCCGGGCATGTACATGGCCTCTGCCGATGAGATATACGTGACCGTGAAAGGCCGCGGCGGACACGGTGCCATGCCCCAGGAGTGCATCGACCCGGTGATGATCACCGCCCAGATTCTCGTCGCCCTGCAGCAAGTTGTGAGCCGCTTCGGCGACCCCGGCATCCCATCGGTGCTCACTTTCGGCAAAATGAACACCAGCGGCGGCTCCACCAACGTGATCCCGAACGCGGTGAAGTTGGAAGGCACCTTCCGCACAATGGACGAAAAATGGTGCGCCGATGCCCACCGCCGCATGAAAAGGATGGCAGAGGGCATCGCCAAGAGCATGGGCGGGGCCTGCGATTTCAACATCCTGAAAGGGTATCCAGTGCTGTACAACAACGAGCAGCTCACCGCCCGCACCAAGAAATGGGCCATTGAATTCCTTGGCAAAGACAAAGTTGTGGACCTGCCCAAGCGCATGACCGCCGAAGACTTCTCCTATTTCTCCCAAGCCATGCCAGCCTGCTTCTACCGCCTCGGCACGGGCAACCCGGAGCGCGGCATCACTTCACCCATCCACACCGACACCTTCGACATCGACGAATCGGCGCTGGAAACCGGGGTGGGGCTGATGGCCTGGCTGGCGGTACAGGAGCTGAGCTTCCGATGATGCCTGAACACCAGCTCCAAAGAGAACGCCCTGCCGGTGCAATACCGACAGGGCGACAAATCTCTGGTTTTAATATCTAAATATACCCAATGGAAAGTGATTTGCGAAAATATCAGGTATTAAATCTATGATAATCAATATGATCTATCCTGAAAATCAGCAAATCCCTAGAATCCTGGTATAAACTTACTGTTTAAAGAAGTAAGTGAGCGTGAGCCGCATGGCATTGGTGCGGATGGTGTTTGTTTTTTCCACGAAATCGCGGTTGTTGTTCAGGTTTCGGGCGCCAAAGTAGTAACGCGCGTTCACCCTGAAACGCCCCTCGCCAGCGCTGATGCCAACGGCTGGGCCAAAATCTACGCCCGTAAAAGCTTCGTTGAGGTCGATGGCAAGGGTGGCATTGTTGATGCTCTCGTAGTCGCCCACATATGCATCTTGGTTTTTGCGGTTGAGGTTGTGGAAATGGGAGCCGAAAAAGCCGCCGGCTTGCAGGCTAACCGGGATGGAAGGCACCGGCTTGTAACCCGCGAACACACCCGTTTCAAAAGAATTGTAGAAGTAGTCGTAGGTGCTCACTACCGGCTCGTCTTCCGGTTGAAATTTTACCGTTTTGGCAGAAGCGCCTTTTTGCACGAATATTATTTCCGGGCTAAGTTCGAAGTGCTCGCCAAACCCCAGGGAAATGGTGAAGCCTGCCGCTGCGCTCAGTCGCCCGGTGGCGGTGGTGAATAGGTCAGAGCTGAGGGAGGAGTAGTTGCTACCAAAGGTAAATCCCATTTTGTACTGGCTTTGGGCTTCGATAGCTGTGGTGGCAAAGGTGGCGACGAGCGCGGCGGCAACAATGATTCTGATGTTCATAAGATCGGATTGATTTTTGACAAAAATTTTGCTTAAACTAAATTTTGTAAAATTTTATCCGATAAATCAGAATTTAATTGTCAGTGAAAAGAATTTAATTTCGTCACAAAGGTAATGGCAATCCAATTACCCGCAAGTATTTTTGAAATATTTCGCAAAAAATATTTGCTTCTGCAACATGATCGTCTGCGGTTTAGTTAACAAAAACGGCTCGACGGAATGATTAGTGCAAGCTTGAGGCCAAGTTTGGGAAATTGTCGGGTCTTGGACATTTTGGCTGGGTTGCATAAACTCTACGGCTCGGCGTTTTTTTAACACATAGGTACATAGGGACATATGTGTTAAAAAAACGCCACGACCTTATCCAGCAGCACTTCTCGCCTCTACCCGGTTGGCCACATACGCAAACAGGCAGGCGGTCCAGAATGAAAACAGGGAGTACACCAGCGCCGGCTTTACCATTGCCTGGTTGCTGAGCATATTGCTTGCGATGAGGAAGGCGAGGGTAGTGTTTTGTACCCCGCTTTCCATGGCAGCCGTGATGCGCGAAGGGTGTGGCAACCCCATGCGTTTCATGAAAAAATAGCCGAAAAGCAGGCACGACGCGTTTTGCAACAAAGCAAATGGCGTGATGAGCCAAAAATCGCCCAAGCTCAAGCCTGCGCCACCCTGCCGTTCACCGGCAAACAATTTTATGGCAAACACAATGGCGAGCAGCACCAGCATGATGTATTTGGCGGGCTTGCTGATTTTCGCCGCCATCCGCGGATAACGCCGTCGAATCAGGATGCCCATCATGGCAGGTATGATGGTAATGAAGAAAATATGCCCCACGGTATCCCAAAAAGGCAGGTGGAGGTCGGTTGAGCGGCCCAAGAAAACACGCAAGCCGAGGTTCACCACAATAGGGATGGAAAACAATGTGAGCAGGCTGTTCACCGCAGTGATGGAGATGGAAAGCGCCACATTGCCGCGCCACAGGTACGTAAGAAAACCTGATGTAGCGCCACCCGGGCTGGCGGCCAGGATGATCAGCCCCACTTTTATCTCTCCGGGCAGCGGCGCCAGCAAGCTTATGGTAAAAGCAATGATGGGCAGGCCGATCATCTGCGCGCTCAAGGCAGTAAAAAACGCCCGCGGATGCCGAATTACCCGCCGAAAATCGGCAAAAGTGAGTGAAAGGCCAACGCCAAACATCACCAGGCCGAGCACGGTGCCTACAGCGGAATCGACAAAAAATGTTGCGGACAAAATTTAATATTTTTGGTTATAAAAATAGAGGGTTACACGGTTGGCTTGACCTGTAATTTTATGGAACGCCACATCAAAATTAGGGAGTATTCACGTCAACGCCGTAACCTTGTAATCCTTTTTTAACCAAAAGCATTCAAGCCCGTCACGTCATGCCCTGTAATCAGCAAATGGATGTCGTGGGTACCCTCGTAAGTCAGCACCGTTTCCAGGTTCATCATGTGCCGCATGATCGGGTATTCGTTGGTGATGCCCATGCCGCCGTGTATTTGGCGGGCTTCTCGGGCTATGGTAAGGGCGGTGATGCAACTGTTGCGCTTGGCCATGCTCACCTGAGCCGGGGTCATTTTGCCCTCGTTGGCGAGGGTACCGAGGCGCCACACCATGAGCTGGGCCTTGGTAATCTCCGTGATCATTTCAGCCAACTTTTTCTGCGTCAACTGGAAGGCGCCGATTGGCTTGCCGAATTGCTGCCGTTCTAAAGAATAGCGCAATGCGGAGTCATAACAATCCAATGCCGCACCAATGGCGCCCCAGGCGATGCCATAACGGGCTTTTGTGAGGCAAGTGAGTGGGCCTCTCATGCCCTCTACGCCGGGCAGCACGTTTTTCTTGGGCACGCGCACGTCTTCAAATACCAACTCTCCGGTTATGCTGGCCCGAAGGCTCCATTTGCCGTGGATTTCCGGGGCAGAGAAGCCTTTCATACCTTTTTCCACGATCATACCGATCACTTTTCCGTCTTCCCTTTTGGCCCATACCACGGCGATGTCGGCGACAGGGGAATTGGTGATCCACATCTTTGCGCCATTGAGGATGTAGCTGTCGCCATCCTCTTTCACGTTAGTGATCATGCTGGCTGGGTTTGAGCCGGAATCTGGCTCGGTTAGGCCGAAGCAGCCGATCAGTTCTCCGCTGGCTAATTTTGGGAGGTAATGCCTTTTCTGTTCTTCAGACCCAAATTTGTAAATCGGGTACATTACCAGCGAGCCTTGTACAGATGCCATGGAACGTATGCCGGAGTCGCCGCGCTCAAGCTCTTGCATGATGACGCCGTAAGCGATTTCGTCCATGCCGCCGCAGCCGTATTCAGCGGGCAAAGAGGGGCCAAAAGCGCCGATTTCTGCCAAGCCCTTGAACAAATGGGTTGGGCATTGCGCACGGTTGGAATAGTCTTCGATGATCGGGCTGACTTCAGACTTCACCCATTGGCGCACCGCATCGCGTGCCAACAAATGTTCGGATGTCAGTAAATCATCAACACCGAAATAATCGTGGTGCTGGTAGCGGTCTTCGCGCATGCTGCGTTTTGCCTGCTGGGAATTGGTATCTGTGCCGTTAGATTGCATAGTTAAGTCGGAAAATGGTTAGAAAGCTGTTGCAAAAGTAAGGAAAGATTATCTTCGCAAGATTGCAATTTGACGAAAAAGCAAATGTTATCAAAATTTAATTCCAAAAAATTGTAATTTTTTATTGTAAAGCAAATTTATTTTGGAATTTTGCAGCTTTAGTTGTTTTGCCAAATCGTCACCATTCCCAACCTTCAAGGCCGGTCAGCGGCGCCGATTTAACGCTCATTTTTGTGGCGATGCGCTGTTTTTGGCGTTCTATGACAAGCCGCGCCAGCCCAATATTGGCAGGTTCGGGAGCGTCAGGCCGCATAACCGGACGGATTTTTTCTTCCAAAACATCCAAGCGGTACAACAAGCTCATCAATTGTTCTGGTTGTTGTTCCAACAATTCCCCGATCCGCGCTGCGAGGATTTGAACCAAAACTTCTTCGTCAGCAAAATTTTCACCTTCAGGCAGCTCAAAAGCCAGGTTGACAAGGGAAGCTGTTTGCTTGAATAACTGATCTTCTTCCATATTAGCCGCAAAGGTAGGGGCATTTGAAAGATTGTTCGCCGTTGCTCCGTACTTTTGCAGACAATAAAATTGACAAGTTCCTATATGAAACAATCCACTATACAAAAACCGATCTCCGTTCGCGGCGTGGGCCTGCATACCGGAAAAGCTGTAACCCTAACCATCAAGCCCGCAGAGGCCAACCATGGATATCGTTTCCAACGGGTCGATTTGCCCGAGCAGCCTGTGATACCCGCTGACGTAAAATTGGTCATCTCTACCAACCGCGGCACCACCATAAAAAGCGGGGAGGCGCAGGTCTCTACCATCGAGCATGTGCTTTCAGCGCTGACTGGGTTGCGCGTTGACAACGTGCTTCTGGAAATAGACGGGCCGGAGATGCCCATCATGGACGGGACATCGATGCCGTTCGTTAAAGCCGTCCAGGAGGCCGGGATCACGGAATTGGATGCCGAGCGGGACTATTACGAGGTGACGGAACCCATTTCATATAAAGATGAAGTAACAGGGACGGAGCTTCTGGCATTGCCTTCCGACCATTTTGAAGCGACGGTGATGATCGACTTCAACTCCTCGGTTTTGGGCCAACAGTTTGCATCGCTTCAAAACATGGATGATTACGTGCAAGAAATTGCGCCTTGCCGCACGTTTGTTTTTATCCACGAATTGGAAAAACTGTTAGACATGGGCTTGATAAAAGGTGGCGACATGGACAATGCCATAGTCATTGCAGACCGGCGGATGGAGCAGGAAGATTTAGACAACTTAGCGAAAAAAATGGGCAAGCCGGGCATCAAAGTAGATGCGGAGGGCGTGTTGAATACCGTGAAGCTTCACTTTCAAAACGAACCGGCCCGGCACAAACTGTTGGATGTGATCGGCGACCTGGCCCTGATTGGCAAGCCGATTCGCGGAAAGATTGTTGCCACCAAGCCAGGGCATACCGCCAACATTGAGTTTGCCAAGATATTGAAAAAATCGCTGCTTGAAAAACGGCGCTTGATGGGGGTGCCAAAATATGACCCGGACAAAGAGCCTGTCATGGATGTGACCGCAGTGATGCAGCTATTGCCGCACCGTTACCCGTTTCTTTTGGTAGATAAAATAATCGAGATCAGCGACACCCATGTGGTCGGCGTGAAAAACGTCACCATGAACGAAAGTTTTTTTCAAGGCCATTTCCCATCCAATCCGGTATTTCCGGGTGTCTTGCAAATTGAAGCCTTGGCACAAACGGGAGGTATCTTGGCACTGAACAACGTTCCCGACAAAGGCAATTGGGACACCTATTTTCTAAAAATCGACAATACCAAGTTTAAGGCTAAAGTTGTGCCCGGAGACACGCTTATTTTAAAAATGGAGCTGATCGACCCAATCCGTCGCGGCATCGTGCACATGCAAGGCACGGCTTACGTCGGGAACAAGATTGTTTCAGAAGGAGAGCTAACGGCACAGGTAGTCCGCAGGGCAAAGGAAACGGCACCAGACCCTGGTGCAGCACCTCAACAGTAATGTTCAATACCGCCGCTGCAATCTACTTAGCCCCCAACCTTCGCTTTTGCCGCGGCGCAACATCTCTGAAATGAATTATTCAAACAGTTTGCGTGACATACACGCAAAGGCTCAAATAGGCAGCAACGTAAGCATCGGCGCCTTCACGACCATCGAAGCGGATGTGGTGATTGGCGACAACTGCCATATCGGGTCCAATGTGCATATCTTTAACGGCGCGCGTATTGGGAACGATTGCCGGATTTACCCTGGAGCCTCCATCAGCGCCACTCCTCAAACAAAAGATTTTCTGGACGAACCGGCGCTCTTGGAAATTGGCGCCGGCACAACCATTAGAGAATGTTGCACCTTGAACCGCGGGAACCTCAAGTTCGGGGGCAGCACGGTAATTGGCGAAAACTGTTTGTTGATGGCTTACGTGCATGTGGCCCATGATTGTATTATCGGACACGACAGCATATTGGCGAACAATGTTACACTTGCCGGCCACATCCATGTTGGCGAATGGGCGACGCTGGGCGGGATGGTCGCCGTGCACCAGTTTGTGCGGATAGGGGAGCAGACCATGATCGGCGGCGGCTCCTTGGTGCGGAAAGACGTGCCGCCGTATGTTACCGCTGCGCGCGAGCCGCTTTCTTATGCGGGCATCAACACCATCGGTTTGAAGCGCCGCGGGTTCGCCCAAGATGAAATGCACCAGATAGAAGACATTTATCGGGTGCTATTCGTCAAAGGTTACAGCGTGAACAAAGCATTGAAAGTTATTGAAAAAGACTTGCCATCTTCACCGTACCGCGACAAAATCACCGCTTTTGTCCGGGAAGCAAAACGCGGCCTGATGAAAGGGTTTCGCACCGCCAGCGCATGAAGATCACGCTTCAAAACTTGGGCAAGCGCTATCGCTTGGAATGGGTGTTTCGCGGCATTGACTACTGCTTTGAACAAGGTGGGCGCTATGCCGTATTGGGCTCCAACGGTTCTGGGAAGTCAACTTTGATGAAGGTGCTTTCTGGCCATTTGAGCCCGTCAAAAGGCAGCATCGCGTTCGAGCACGAGGGCAAAAAAACTGTGGGAGAGCAGGTTTATAGGCAAGTCGGGTATGCCGCGCCCTACATAGATTTGATCGAAGAACTGACACTGGAGGAGGCTATCGCTTTTCACTCCAAGTTAAAGCCCCTGTTGCCGGGCTTGAGCACCGCGAAGGTTTTGGGCATGCTTTCTCTTTCCCGCGCCAAGCGAAAAGAAATCCGGCACTTCTCTTCCGGCATGAAGCAGCGCTTGAAATTGGCCCTTGCAGTATGTTCCGACACGGCGTTGCTGCTGCTCGACGAGCCTTCGACCAACCTGGACCAACAAGGCATAGAATGGTACAAAGGCTTGGTGCAAGAATTTGCAACAGATCGCCTGACCATCATCGCTTCCAACGACCCGCACGACGTGGCGTTTTGTACGAAGCATCTGAACGTGATGGACTATAAAAGCTAGGCTTGATTTTGTGAAACAGCCCCATTGTTCCACGTGGAACAATGGGGCTGTTTCACAAAACGGGCGCTTGGACAGCGCACTACAATTTCATTATCACAAATTCCACCCGCCTGTTCTTCGAGCGCATCTCGTCTGTAGAATTGTCGGTCAGGGGAAACTTAGGGCCATGCCCCAGCACAGAAATCCGAGCTTCTGCAATGCCTTTTTCCACCAAAAAAGACTTGATCGCCTTGGCGCGTTCTTCGGAAAGGGCGACCAAATCTTCGAGCTTCCCCACGTTGTCGGTGTGCCCATCTATGCGGATATGCATGCCGGGGTTCTTTGCCAGTGCCAAAAACAAGCGATCCAGCTCCTTGTACGATTCCTCCAAAATGATTGCAGTGGATTGTTTGAAATAGATAGGGTTCAACTGGATTTTTGAATTGACGCTCAAGGGTTCCACATATAAATCGAGGTACTGCTCCCGAAAATAGTAGTAGTCGCGGCGGAACAAAACCTGCTCTACCTCGCCCGCAAAACCGGGTATATCGGCTACCAAATCCGTCTTTACACCTTTGGGTATCTTTAGCTTGAAGGTTCCGTCGGTGGCCACGATCTGGTTTTTTCCGCCCTTGCCCATATCATAGTTAACCAAGGCATACGGCATCAACTCATTTGTTTTCCTGTTTAATACCCGACCGATCACCTCCATTTCGGTGGCCTGGGGCGGGGCAATTCGCACCCGAAATATGTCGCTGTTGCCATCCCGCTTTGAGGTAAAATACAAATACCCGGAAGTCATGTTGAAATACGGTTGGCTGTCGTCGGACTTGGAATTGATGGGCTCACGCACTTTTTCGGGCACCGACCACTTCGTCCAGGTGCTGTCTAACCTTTGCGCGGTGAAGATGTCGTTGCCTCCAGTGCTTTCTTTCCTATTGGAAGAGAAGTAGAGGGTGGTATTGTCCTCGGAAAGAAAAGGGGTTGTCTCCCGGCCGCTGGAGTTTATCGTGTTGCCCATGTGTTTGGGCGCGCTCCATTTGTGCTCGTCTTCCTTGAAACAGACGTACAAATCCATGTCGCGCGAATCGAACCGCGCAGCAGAAAGGATGAGCACCTCCCCATCGAAGCTCATCGTTAAGCTTACATCAGAGGTGATGGTGTAATAATCCTCTATTTCGATTGGGGTGGGGAAGCTCCATCCTGTGCTGTCACTGGTGCGGTTTACTTTGGAAAACCCCCGATCCATATTCCCATTTGGCAGGAATTGATTGATTACATAAAAAGCATTGGGGTCGGGCGTGATGGTGACCAAACTGTTGGGCAGGGCATTGTTCAAGGGATATCCCGGGTGGGTTAAATTTGTAAAACCGATAGAATCTCCGGTAGCAATCCATATCTCCTGGTTGAATGCGGATGCCGTCGGGTTGTAGATTTTAGTGTTTGCAATTTGAGAATACACATTGCCCAGCAGCTCCAAATACTTTTCAAGCGTGAGCTTCTCTGCCATGTCAACGCTGTCGATAAGGAGCGTCCGGTCAAAATCGGGGTGCCCAACCCGGGTAAAATACAAGGTGCGCCCGTCGCGACTGGGCACTGGTGTTATTTCGGAGTATGGAGAATTGATAAACTCCGGCAGCTTTTGAAGCACAAAATATTCTTGCGCCGTGCCGGGTTGGCAATAGAGGGCAAGTAGGCAAAGGATGAAAAAAAACTTGTTCATAGGTGCAAAAATAAAGATATGGTATTGTAATTCTATCAACGGTATGGAGATGGGGAGGCTGTGCTTTACCTTTGCCGCATGAAATATCTCATCTTTTCTATCGCTGCAATACTCCTGCCTATGGCAACTCAAGCCCAATACCAAACCTCCATCAGACAGCTCCTTCACAGTAGCAACTGGGAATTCCGGCAAGCCAATACAGCAGATTGGAAGCCGACCAAAGTCCCGGCAAGCGTGCATACCGCCCTCCTTCAAAACGCCATGATCGAAGATCCATTTTACCGAGACAACGAAGAAAAGCTGCAATGGATCGAAAAAGAAGACTGGGAGTTCCGAACCTTATTCGATGTTGACCCAACCACCTTTGCAAAAAAACACATCGAACTGGTTTTCAAAAGCATCGACACCTACGCCAAGGTTTTTTTGAACGACAGCTTGATACTAGAAACAGACAACATGTTCAGGAGCTGGAACGTGGATGTAAAAAACCTTTTGAAGCCCAGCGGCAACAAACTGCATTTCTACTTTGAAAGCCCATTGAAAAAAACCGATGCCGCCTGGAAAGCGCTGGGTTACGAGCTGCCCGGTGGGCAACGCACCATGACCCGCAAAGCCCAGTTCCATTATGGCTGGGACTGGGGGCCAAGGTTTGTTGGCTGCGGCATTTTAAAAACACCGGAATTTCTCGCATGGGACGACCTGCTGATCGAGACCATATTTGTAAAGGCGAATAGCATCACCCCAGAATTGGCCAAAATGGTCGCACATATAAAGTACCGAAGCGATTTTAAAGACGGGGTAACTCTGGTCGCCAAAGTCGGAAAACAAAAAACCATCGAAGACCGTACCTTCTGGGAAGGGGTGCATGAAGACTCCATCAGTTTTGAAATACAGAACCCCAAGCTGTGGTGGTGCGCCGGCATGGGCGACCCGCACCTGTACGACTTCTCTTTCGAGATAAAACGCGGCTATGCACTGGTCGAAAAAACGGAGGTGCGCATGGGCATCCGAACCATTGAACTGGTCACGGAAAAGGACACGAAAGGGGAAACCTTTTATTTCAGGCTCAACGGGAAACCCGTCTTTGCCAAAGGCGCCAACTACATCCCGATGGATATTTTCCAAGACCGGGTGAACCCCATGCAGTACAAAAAATTGCTCGACGACGTTGTGGCATCCAATATGAACATGCTGCGTGTCTGGGGTGGCGGTATCTACGAAGACGAGACATTCTACCAGCTTTGCGATGCCCGCGGTATCCTGGTCTGGCAGGATTTTATGTACGCCTGTGCGATGTACCCCGGCAATGGTGCATTTCTCACTACCGCAGCCAAGGAAGCCCTCTACCAAATAAACCGCCTGCGGCAACATCCTTGCATCGCACTTTGGTGCGGCAACAACGAGAACAACGAAGCTTGGAACAACTGGGGCTGGCAAATGCAGTTCAACGAAGCACAACGCAAACAACTTTGGCGGGAATACCAAATCCTTTTCAACGACCTGCTGCCCATTTACGTTGAGCGCAACGCCGGTGGCGTACCTTATTGGGAGAGCTCTCCAAGGTACGGCCGCGCCAATCCAAAGTCCCACACCGAAGGCGATTCACACTACTGGGGCGTTTGGCACGACGAAGAACCTTTTGCTGCATTCGATAAAAAAGTACCGCGCTTTATGAGCGAATTCGGGTTTCAAAGCTTCCCAGAATGGCGCACCATCCAATCGTTCACCTTGCCGGAAGACCAGAAACTCGATAGCAAAGTGATGCTGCTGCACCAAAAACACCCTCGGGGAAACGCGCTTATCGCCGAGTATATGAAGCGCGACTACCGCACCCCAAAAAGTTTTGAGAATTTTGTTTACGTCAGCCAACTCCTCCAAGCCGAAGGCATACGCACCGGTATTGAGGCCCATCGCCGAAATAAACCTTATTGCATGGGCTCTTTGTACTGGCAGCTCAACGACTTGTGGCCGGTCGCCTCCTGGTCGAGCATCGATTGCTTCGGGCGCTGGAAAGCGCTGCAATATTATGCCCGCGAAGCCTTCAGCCCTGTGGCCGCATTACCCATACTGGAAGACGGCATTTTAAAAATATACGGCGTGAACGATTTGGTGGAGGAGCAAAACGTAACACTTCAGGTGCGCGGCCTAAGCTTCGACGGAAAGGTGCTGAGCGATGTCACCCAAATCGACACCCGCATCAGCCCGGATTCAAGCCGCATGATATGGCAAGCCACCACCAAAACAGTGCTCGACAAGCACAAGCCGGAGAGCAGCGTTGTCGAGATTATCCTTAAAGCAGCTGATGGGAAATTGCTGTACCGCCGCTTGTATTATCTCGTATCGCCCAAAGACCTTTCCATGCCGCGCGCCAATATTTCAATGGAGGTGGTACAAGTAAATGAAGGCTACCAGCTCACGCTGTCTTCCAACCGCTTGGCAAAAAACGTGTTCATCGGAACAGATATCAATGGCTATTTCAGCGACAACTATTTCGACCTGTTGCCCGACGAAAAGAAGGTGGTGCTGTTTAAAACCGAGCGGATATTGGATGATATGAAATCCGCGTTCACGACGAGGAGCCTGGAGGAGGCGAATTAGATCGAGCATGAGGATCATAGATCCGAACATAATCGTGAGGTACAACATGGGTCATCCCGAATTTTCGAAAGTATAAAAAGTTATGGGAAAGTCAAGTATTTGTTTATACTTATTGGTCAGACCGCGAAAAGCGGTCAGACCAAGGGTCATCGTCTGACCGCTTTTCGCGGTCTGACGAATAGGTATTGACAATTTTTACCCTAAAAGGGCTACTACGGCCTTCTTTATTTGAAATGCTTAGCAAAATTCGGGATGACTCATGTTTCGCCCTGCTTAACCAACGAAAGTTTTGACCAAAATACCTGCAATAATGGTGTAAACACCTATTCCACAACCCCCCACCCAGCCAAAACTAAAAATGTTCAGAAACAAAACCCTATAAATTATTGAAAATCAATCAATTAAAACAAGTTTGCTGATATAATAGCTCTTGTCGGTAGATACCAAGAGGCAATAAACACCCGGGGGCAAATCTCCGGCATAAAATGACACAGAAGGTTGATTTTCAACACGTTGCATAAAAATCAACCTGCCAGAAACATCCAGCAGCCGAAGCTCCTGAACCAGCGCCCCATCCACCTCAAGCGTGAAATGCCCGCTTGAGGGATTAGGATAAATATGCAGGGCCTCCGCTTCGGGTATTTCCGGGATTTCCGTTGCGGTGCAGACATTCGCCAATTGTTGCAACAGGGAATTGCGCCGGGCGGTGATAAATGGTTTTAGCCCAGCGATGCCGTTGGTACCGGGAGCATTCGGAACCGTGATGTCTTGTGACAAATTTTGTTCAAAATTGTTGTTGCTGAAAAATTTCATCGAATCGGCATACACATGCGGTCGGATGAGGTTGGCCAACTGGTCAATCCGCCCATCCATTTTCTGGTTGCTGAAATCGGCCAGCAGGGCGCAGAGCCGCTTGGCGTATTGTTGCCGCATGTTTTGGTCGGCCCAAACGCGGTTCATCATCGGGCGCTGGTTGGGCGGCTGGGGAATGAAGGAATATGGCAGGGTTTTTATGTTGGCCAGGGTGATGCCCATCTGGAAGTTGCCGAATGCCTCGTTCGCGTCCCAGGTGATCCATTCAAACTTGTCGGTTTCGGTATTGTGGTAAATAAAATAGTTGTGGCCGCTGCCGATATAGCTGTCGAGGTTGACGAACAGGCTGTGCGCCGCCCAATAGGAAAACCAACTTTCCATATTCATGTAGCGACTCAGGCTGTCGCGCAGTTGGGCGGCCGGGGTGTTGTTCAGCACATCAGTAAAATGAATGAGGTCGGACCAGTCGTTTTCCGTTTCGTTGGTTTTCAGCTCGTAGTCGGTCGCGTACATGGCCTGTTGGGTCCCCTTGTAGTTCAGCGTTCCACGTGGGTCGCCTTTGAAGAGGTTGCCGCCTTTGTTGCCGAAGCGGGTTTTCAGGAAGGTCTTGTTCACATCCTCCACCACGGAATACAGGCCCCAATATTTATTGTTGATGTACAAGCGGGCAAACGTAGCCCGTGGCGCCGCGATGCCGTGCGCGACCAAAAAATCGAGCATCAGTTTTTCACGCAGGAAAGTGGGGTCTTTGAAGGCGTTGTTCAGCACCAGCTTTTTCATTCCGTCCACTTCAAGTTTGCCGCCGTATTCGGCTACGTCGAGGCGGAACGGTTTTTTGTTGTTGGGGTTGTTGTAGGAAGAATTGCCCTTAAATTTCACGCCCGAAACCGGGTACGCAACACCGTCCACTGTGACATCGCAGCGCATGTAGGCATCCAGGATGTAATTTGCCTTGAGGCTGTCCCAATAGCCGGTTTGGGAAAAATTGAATCGGATGTCGTGGACGATGCCTTCTGCAAAAAAGTTGTCGCCAGGGGATTGGGCAAAAAGCAGGGTCGAAGGAAAAAGGAATACAAAGAGGAGCTGTTGTTTCATAAAAAAGAAGGCAGGTGAGCGCTTTTGTTGGACAGGATACCCGGAGCGGGGTTTAATTATCGTGCCGGCAAAGTATACTATGATTCGCCTGATTTTTGTGATTGAGAATGATTGATTGAACTGATCTTCAATTGATTACAAAGTTCGGTATGCACAAAACCAAGCGGCGTGAGGCATAGTTTTGAAAATCAACCTTCCAACATCTATCAATCCTTCAAATCCACCCAAATCCCGGTATAGTTTCTACTTTTACCGTCACAAATAAAATCAATCAATTGCTTTCAGCCTATTATGACGACAAACAAACCCGCTGACATTGATGCCTACATTGCTGAATTCCCGGAGGGGGTACAGGTGATGTTGGAGCAGGTGCGCAGCACTGTCCGCCAAACAGCGCCCGCTGCGGTGGAAGCGATCAGTTACAGCATGCCCGCTTTCAAACTGAACGGGAAGCCGCTGGTTTATTTTGCAGCGTTTAAAAATCACATCGGGTTTTATGCGCTGCCTTCCGGGAACGCAGCGTTTCAAAAAGAGCTGGCCGGGTACAAAATCGGCAAAGGTTCTATCCAGTTTCCTTTGGGTGAGCCGATGCCCTTGGGTTTGATAGAGAAGATCGTGATGTTTAGGGTTCAGGAAATGCAAACAATGATTCAATTAAAATAAGGGTGTTTGTTTTTCAAAATAAAGTGTTTTGTTTTGTAAAAAAAAATAAAACATTTACTTTTACTTTTTCAATTGATTAATGCCGAACATGACATGACAATAAAAACAAATATTCTCAATACTCAGAATCCGTACTATACAACTAGGTTGGGACAGGCGTTTCTTGGTGACAGCTTGACTGTTATGAAAGAAATTCCAGATAGCTCCATCAACTTAATCCTGACTTCGCCCCCATTTGCACTTACCAGACAAAAAGAGTATGGAAACGAACTAGAAAAAAATTACATTAACTGGTTCATGATGTTTTCAAAAGAATTTTACAGGCTTCTAACTGATGATGGCTCCCTTGTTATTGATTTAGGAGGAGCATATTTACCTGGTTATCCAACTAGAAGTATTTATCAATTTGAGTTACTTGTCCGGTTATGCAGGGAACAAAACTTTTTTTTAGCCCAAGAGTTTTTTCACTTCAACCCTTCAAGGCTCCCAACCCCTGCAGAATGGGTGACTGTTCGCAGAATTAGGGTTAAGGATAGTGTAAATGTAGTTTGGTGGCTTTCAAAAACAGAAAACCCAAAATCTGACAACAGAAAAGTATTGAAACCATACAGCGATAGCATGAAGGCACTGTTGAAAAACGGATACAAAGCAAAACTGCGTCCAAGTGGACATGATATTTCTGATAAATTCAGCACGGACAACGGCGGAGCAATACCCCCAAATTTATTAGAAATTGCCAATACTGAAAGTAATAGTTATTATATGAAGCGATGTAAAGAGCTTGGGCTAAAACCACACCCTGCGAGGTTTCCAAAGGACTTCGCAGATTTTTTTATTAAATTTACAACCACTGAAAATGATTTGGTTCTTGATCCTTTCGCTGGCAGCAATACTACAGGTTATGCGGCTGAATTGCTGGAGCGCAGATGGATGGCCATAGAAATCAATGAGCCGTATCTACAATGTAGCAAAATTCGTTTTGAAGAAGTACCAAACTTATTTAATTCCAAATACCAATTAAATGGCGAAGCACAGAAAATATAACCTGCTTGAAATCATCGTTCAGTCAATAAACGATTGCGGATGGAATGTTCTTTATCTTGATAACATTGATAACCACCCTTTCCTACTTAAAATTTACAACAATGAAGACAGCTACGTTCTTCGCATTTATATTTGGAACTTAACGCATGGAGGAGGCTCTGCGAGGCCAAAAGATGAATATAGAATCCAAATCACAGGTACAGATCGCTTTGAACAAAAGGAAGGCGAAAGAACCTTGATTCTTGGTTGGTGGGATCAAATTCAAGTCTTTGCAGGCTTTGATTTTTTGAAACACAGCTCAAAGCTTGGATATTCGCCGTCAATGCAAATTAGAAGTGAATTTTTAAGGAAAGCACTATTAAATGGCTTTTCACCATGCGATAAAGGCAATAATGAACTGGCAATTGCTTTTAGGCCGGACTTCTTTGTCAGTTATGTCCAGAATCTTAGAGAACTGCATAGTTTTGGTGCCTCCAAACAAGACTTTGAAGCATTGGAAGAAATTTCCGAACTCCCTCTTGAGATAAATACTGAGTTAATAAACCAAATAAGCACAGAGAGGCAGACAGCAATAATTCAAGTAAGCAAAAAACTTAGAGACACAAGTTTCAAAGCAAGAGTTCTTTCCTCTTATGGAAACAAGTGTGCATTTAGTGGACTTCAATTAAAACTTGTTGATGCAGCGCATATTCTTCCAGTAAGCCAAGCCGGTTCTACAGACGATACAAGAAACGGAATTGCACTCTCTGCATTATATCATCGCGCATACGATAAAGGACTTGTGACATTTAATGAAAAGTATCAAGTCGTTGTAAATACAGCCATGCTGAAATACTTCAATGAACTTGATTTGTTGGGAGGGCAGGATAGCTTTATTAATGGGCTTCGTCCAATTATTAACGTTCCGGCTGCAATTTCCGACAGACCGCACATTGATTTTGTTATTGAAGCGAACAAACTTAGAGGATGGACTCTGGAAACCTTAAATAATACCGTTTAGGTAATTGGACGACGATATATAGTCTGTGCCTTTACTATAGAAAGTCTCGCGAAGTGGAGATACCAAATGATGTTCAACGCGTTGCGCCAGTAAACCCCATGAAAAAATAACAAGCTACTCTTCTTTGTAGTCCTCAACGTGCATCCAAGGCGCATTCCCCCGCCGCTTCCCGCTCAAATAGATGTACATCGCCGGTATCACGAACAAGGTCAGCAACAGCGAGAACAGCAAGCCGCCCACCACGACCACGCCCAGGCCGATGCGGCTGGTACTGGCAGCCCCCAGCGACAAAGCGATGGGCAGCGCCCCCAAAGCCGTGGCGAGCGTGGTCATCAGGATCGGGCGCAGCCGCGCCTTTGCGGCTTCCTGTACGGCTTGTGGCTTGGGCACGCCCGCGTCGCGTTTTTGGTTGGCAAATTCCACGATCAATATCCCGTTCTTGGTCACGAGGCCGATCAACATGATCATGCCGATCTGGGAAAAAATGTTCATGGTATTGCCCGTGAGCCAGAGGGTGAGGAATGCCCCGGCAATGGCCAGCGGCACCGTGAGCATGATGATGAACGGGTCGCGGAAGCTTTCGAACTGGGCTGCGAGGATCAGGTAGATCAGGACCAGGGCGAGTATAAAGGCGAAAGCGGTGCTGCCGCCGGCTTCCTTGAAATCGCGGGATGGGCCAGCCAGGTCGGTCGTAAAACTGTCGTCCAATACTTTGGCGGCGATCCTTTCCATGGCCTCTATGCCCTCGCCGAGCGTGGCGCCGGGCGCAAGGCCTGAGGTAAATGTGGCGGCCTTGTAGCGGTTGTAGTGGAAAAGCTGGGGCGGGCTGCTGGCTTCTTCAAACTTCACCACATTGTCGAGCTGGATCATTTGTCCCCGGCTGTTGCGCACATAGAGCGAAGCCAGGTCGAGCGGCTCGTCGCGGTTGGCGCGGTCCACTTGCCCGATGATCTGGTATTGCCGGCCATTTTGGATGAAATATCCGAAGCGGCGGCCAGAAAGCGCCATTTGCAGCGCCTGGCTCACGTCCAGCACGTTCACGCCCAGTTCTGCCGCTTTCAAGCGGTCGATGTTGACTTGCAGTTCCGGCTTGTTGAATTTCAGGTTTACGTCCACATTGGCCAACGAGGGCTCGTTGCGGGCTTCTTCCAAAAATTTTGGGATAACTTCCTTGAGCTTTTCAAAGTTCAGGTTTTGGATCACGAACTGCACGGGCAAACCCTGCCCAAAGCCGACCGTGATGGTTTGCTCCTGGTTTGGGAAAATGCGGGCTTCGGGCATCTTTTTGCTCATCGACAGCAATTGTCGGTAAATCTCGTCCTGGCTGCGTTCCCGGGTTTCAGGGTCGTCGAGCAGGAGGCTGACAAAGCCGGAATTGGTGCTGGCCGCTCCAAAGCCCGGCGCGGTGATGCCAAAAACCATGCGGTTCTCCGGCACAGAATCCATGATGTTTCGGGCAATGTTATATATTATTTGCTCCATGCGGTCGTAGTCGGTGCCTTCCGGCGCGGAGACGGTAGAGCGGATCATGCTCCGATCTTCCAGTGGCGCCAGCTCGCTTTTTATCTGCCCCTGAAAATACCAGATCATGCCGAAACAAGCGGCCAGCACCACCAAACTGAGCCAGCGATGCTGCATAAACGAGCGCAATGAATTGCCATACACCCGGTCCATGCCCTTGAAAAACGGCTCTGTCATATCGTAGAAGCGCCCGTGCTTTTTGATGTTTCCGCCCAGTTTTACGTTCAAAACAGGGGTAAGCGTCAAAGAAACAAAGGCCGAGATCAAGACCGCGCCCGCCACTACTATTCCGAATTCTCGGAACAAGCTCCCCGTGAAACCTTGCAGGAATACGACCGGGATGAACACAACCGCCAGCGTGATGGAGGTGCTGATCACCGCAAAAAATATTTCCTTGGTGCCTTCCCGCGCCGCCGTCCACTTGTCCATGCCCGCCTCTATTTTTTTGAAAATATTTTCGGTCACCACAATGCCGTCGTCCACCACCAAGCCCGTGGCCAGTACGATGGCCAGCAGTGTCAGCACGTTGATGCTGAAGCCAAAAAGGTACATGATAAAAAATGCCCCGATCAAAGAAACAGGGATGTCAATAAGGGGTCGCAGCGCGATAATCCAGTTGCGGAAAAAGAGGTAAATGATGAGCACCACCAGGCCGATGGCGATGAAAAGCGTTTCGGTCACTTCGCTAATGGCCCGGCGCACAAACTTGCTCTTGTCGGTGCCCACCGAGATCACGATGTCGGGCGGTAGCTCTTTTTTAATTTCTTCATAGCGGCGGTAAAACTCGTCGGTAATCTCCACCCAGTTGGAGCCGGGTTGCGGGATGACTGCCATGGCGCAGCCCTGCACCAAATTGCGCCTCGAGCCTGTCTCTTCGTTGTCGGGCCCCAGCACCGCCTCGCCAATGTCCTTAAAGCGCACCGTCCCTTTGTCCGACTGCCGGATGATCATGTTGTTGAACTCTTCCTCGGTTTGCAGGCGGGCGATGGTTTTTACGGTCAGTTCCGTCGCATCGCCCCGGACTTTCCCGGCGGGCAGTTCCACGTTTTCGCGGTTGAGGGCATTTTGCACGTCCTGGGCCGTGAGACCATGTGCTGCCATTTTTTGCGGGTCCATCCACAGCCGCATAGCGGGCAGCTTGGAGCCGAACACATTGACCGCCGACACCCCGGGTATGGTCTGCACCCGCTCCCGTATCACGTTCTCTGTATAATCGGAGAGCTCCATGATGCTCCTGGAACTGCTTTGGATGGGCATAAAGATGATTGGGGAACCGCTGGCATCGGCTTTGGTCACCACGGGCGGGCCGTCTATGTCCTGGGGCAGGTTGCGCAGCGACTGGCTTACTTTGTCGCGCACGTCGTTGGCGGCTTGCTCCAGCTCTACGCCCAGGTCGAACTCCACGGTGATGTTGCTGGAGCCCAGGGCAGAGGTGCTGGAGATAGAGCGCACGCCGGCGATGCCGTTGAGGGTCCGCTCCAGCGGCTCGGTTATCTGGCTTTCTACTACCTCAGCGTTCGCGCCCGTGTAGCCGGTGCGTATGGTGATGTTTGGCGGGTCGATGGCCGGATATTCCCGAACGCCCAGGAAGGAGTACCCGATCGCACCGAAGACGATGATCAGGATGCTGAACACGGTGGCCATCACAGGGCGGCTGAGGGAGAGTTCGGGTAGGTTCATAAGCAAGCGGTAGCGCGACGTTCACGTCGCCCGAAAAAGGCCATTTATGGCCGTATGTACAAATAAAGTTATGACCGTATGTACAACAAAACGGCCATGAATGGCCTTTTTCGGGCGACCTAAAGGTCGCGCTACCGAAAAGCAAAGCGAAGTTCTATAAATTCTGCTTTTCAAGGAACAATTCTGCGCCGCAGAAGCTAATTTCGTCCCAAAATATTCAACAATCACCATGGAAGCCATTGCCGATTATTTCAACCACATACCATCTTCGCACCGCAGCGCCTTTTTGCTGGGCGGGCTCACCTTTTTTATGCTGCTGGAATACGGCCTGCCGTACTACCGCAGCAAATACAACAAGTTCAAGCACTTAGGCGTCAACTTGTTCTTTACTGCCACTACGGTAGTCATCAACTTTTTGATGGCCTTTATGCTGCTGATGGCCAGCGACTGGGCCAATGCCCGGCAATTCGGCATATTGCACTGGCTGCCGGAAATGCCCCTGCCCTTGTATATCCTGATCGGCCTCATGCTGCTCGACCTGATCGGCGCCTACGCCATTCACTGGATTCAGCACAACGTGCGCTGGATGTGGCGCTTCCACCTCATCCACCACACCGACCCGAACGTGGACACCACCACGGCCAACCGCCACCACCCCGTGGAAAGCGTGTTCCGTTTTTCCTTTACCATCATCGCAGCGGTACTCGCGGGCGCACCCATGTACCTTATCATGCTGTATCAAACGCTGTCGGCGGCGCTTTCACAGTTCAACCACGGCAATTTCCAAACACCGAAGTGGCTCGACAGCGCCATCAGCTGGCTTATCGTGACGCCGCGCATGCACCGGGTACACCACCATTACGTGCTGCCCTATACCGACAGCAACTACGGCAATATTTTTTCAATCTGGGACAGGCTGTTCGGAACTTTCTCGAAGCTCGACAACGAAAAAATCGTGTTCGGGATAGACACGCACCCGCACGAAAAGGAGCAGTCGGATATCGGCACGATGTTGAAGATTCCTTTTCAGGAGTATCGGCATCCGGTGGGAGCGAAGTTTGAGGGATAATATATACTTCGCGCCGTTGGCCAATGGCTAACAGCCAATAGCCAACGGCGAGCGATATAATTCAATAATATTGGTATGGCTCGTTAAAAACACCATCTACTTGTATAAACTTGGGCAGCCCCAAGTTCTTGTTCCCATTTTTCGATGTGCGCTTGAATTTTGCCCTGAAACGGCCTTTGACCTCCCGTTTCACTGTATCCAAATGCTCAATGTTGAAAAAGCCCTCCTCAGCATCGATGAGCTTGTAATCGTAGCCGTCTAAATCTTCGTCAATTGTCTGAGAGAAAAAAGAGATAGCCTTGACTTGAGGGATTCTTTCCGTTGTAAGCTGAAAATTGCCCTCCGCAATTGGAAGCCAGTAAAAGCCAAAGCTATTGATAATATCACCTGTATTATTAACAAAGCCAAAACTGAGAATTTCGTAAATTGTGTCTGTACGAAAGTCTGGCTTGTACATATCAGTTAATTCACCGTTGAAATAAACGACCGTTTCGCCGAGTTCAACTTCTGATGGCAAATCTACTTCTATGGTGTCTTTATGGCATTTGAGCAGCAAAAAAGTTGCGCTAAGCAGAAAGAACAATTTCAAGGAATTAGTTTTCATTGTTTGATAAATTTAAGGGTGATGGTTTGTGATGTATTGTTTGTTGATAGGAAATACATGCCTGGCGGCAAGGTTTTTACGTTGTAAATGGAGCGATCTTTGTCATCTTTTGTGTATGTGTAATTTTTTTGTTCCACACCATTGATATCAAAAATTCTCACATTCTGATAGGCATTGCTTCTTTCTAACACCAAATAATCAAACGTTGGGTTGGGGTAATACTGGATTGGCAAGTTTTCGGAATAGTTTCCAATAATACTCCTGTCTTCCCCGCCTCCTGCACCGCATTGCGATTTTTGGATTTCCTTGTGGGCAACTCCCTGTGTTCCAACGGCATCAGTGACAGTTAGCCGAAGCGTGAACCAGTTTGGCAAGTTCGTTGGATCCATTAAGACATAAGAATTATTCGTGCTGACAGTAGTCCAGTTGCCAACTCCCAATGGGCTTATTTCCCATTTGTAAGTAAGAGGGTTGACAAATGGTTGGCTTACTACAGCTAGATATGGGTAATAACCTTGGCAATTGGGCACACTTGTTTGTCCATTAATAGAAACTAGTATTATTGGACCGCTTCCACCGCCGCTCGAAGGCGGATCGGCACGAAAACAAGCTACCTTCCCAGCCCTTTTAAAAAGCTTCAAGGCGTTATTATTCTGTGGGTCTCCTGTAATTGAACCCATAAATGGTGGAGCACTTAGGCTAGAAAAACGCCCAATTCTTGTTCTACCCGTCGCACAGTTCAACGTGTGCATGATTGTTTTAAAGTTATCGCCAACAGAAAACCCATGATAAGGAGGAATCCATGAGTCACAACCACCAGCAAGACAAGTAAAGCACCTTTGATGCCTTGCACCCATGAGGTGCGCAATCTCATGGGTTGCTGTAAAACCAGGAAATGAAGCTCGCAAATGTGCTATGGCGTAAGCTTTATTGTTAAATACGGCTATTCCACCAGCCTTGCCAGCACCATCAGTATGCGTTGCCCTTGTTAATAAGACAACAATATCAGCATAATATGCATCTCTTAAGTTGTGTGCGGTTGAATTTCCACATAATTCATTGAGATCGGAATCGATGTCCGGACTCTCCATAAATCCCGGAAGCAAAACTGTTCCAGCCCACTGGAAATGTATGTCGGTTTCCGATAACCCACTGGCCAGGGTACTAGCATTTATTTGGGAAATAATGGCCGGCGCAACAAGAACTGGGCTAGGAGCCAAACTTGCGGATGATGCTGTAAATAGGAAAAGCACCCTAATATTATTACTTGCACAGCTTCCCCGTTCTTCTAGGTCATCATCAGCATCTTCATCTCCTTCTATCAGTTGACCACATTCAACATTAGTAATAATACCAAGATGATAGCGCACCATTATTGCTTTGGTTGCTGAAATGCTGAATATTCCAAAATGTGAACTTGTGGGCGATAGATAAATTCCGCCTAAATAATAATCTGACCTTTTGCTCAGGAAAAATGAGCTGCCATCCGCGTTGTATCCAGTCCAATAATACTCATCATTGTTTTCTGAAACGACCTTGTCTGCTTCAAATGTGTAAAACGAGTTGCCCCCAGGCATCGAAATCGTCAAAAATTTGCCATTTAGGAAGTTTTCGATTGGACTAAGCGAAATCAACCAATAAGCCTCTATCGCAGTATCTTGCTGAACTGTTGAGAGTTGAGATTGTTCATTTTCGGTTAGATTGACATTAGCTGGATTCAAAACCGTAAAAAAAGCTGTTTGGCCAATGGCACTGCTAAAAATAAAGGATAAAAAAAGAACTAGAGTACGTG
>CAZULM010000003.1:114931-221567 GCA_964621185.1 uncultured Saprospiraceae bacterium
TGAGGTGTGAGGTGTGAGGTGTGAGGTGTGAGGTGTGAGGTGTGAGGTGTGAGGTGTGAGGTTCATGGTAAACGTTTTTAAAAGGTGAAAAGTGGATACAAAAATAAGAGAAAGTTTTAAATGTCCAAATTTTTTGAATAAAAATTTGGAATTAAATTTAATAAAAAACCGATTGATTTGCAAAAGCCAAACAATACAAAACTTGGTCGAAAAGCAAAATGGTACACAAAAGCTGAAAACACCAGATTTTATGAAAATACAATAGTCAAGATTAAATCTCTTGAAACAGTCACATGGCTATTATTTTTGGGGGGTTCCCCAAACCAGCTTAGGCAAATGTTTTTCCAAAAAAGAAGCCAAACTGACAACTTCCAGGTTTTCCTTCAAAGGGTAGTCATCGGTATAAGGCACCACGACAAAATTGTTTTCGGTACCCAAATCCTCTACCGCAAGGTGAAACCCTTTGCCCACATCCGGTGCGGAAGAAAACTTGATTTCAATGGCGGCTACTGCATCCGCCCCTCGCGCAAGCACCAAGTCGCACTCCGAGCCGTTGTGCGTCCGGTAATAAAAACAGGACAGATTGTCTTGGGCAATTTGCCTGATTTGCTCAATCACGAAACCCTCCCAGGAATAGCCCACAATGGGGTGGGCCAATAAATCCTCATAAAAATCGAGCCGTAACAGGGTATGCAAAATGCCGCTGTCACGCACATAGACTTTGGGTGATTTTACCATGCGCTTTCCCAGTTTGCTGTGCCATGCCGGCAAAACGGTGAGCAAAAAAGCGTTTTCTAAAAAATCCAGTTGCTTTTTTACGGTCACCCCAGATATGCCAAGCGAGGATGCAAAGCGCTCGCCATTCCAAATTGAACCGTTGACGGAAGCAGCCATTTGCCAAAACCTGCGAATGATGGCCGGTTCGGTGGCCAAGCCAAGCAAGCGCAGGTCGCGCTCCAGATAAGTGCGAATGAAATTTTGTCGCCAAACCAAACTCTCCTCATCGCTTTCTGCCAACAATGAATCGGGGAAACCGCCCCGTAGCCATAAGGTATCCTGTTTGTGTGTCGCTTCTATCTCAAGCAGGTTGAAAGGGAAAAGTTCAAAATAAGCAATCCGCCCGGCAAGCGTTTCTGAGCTCTGTTGCAGCAAGCTTGGGGAGGCTGAACCAAGGAGCAAAAAACGCCCTGGTTCCCGGCGTTCGTCGATCATTCCCCGTAGAAGCTCAAATAAACCCGGAATGCGCTGTATTTCATCCAGAATCACGCAATGATCCTCATACCTTTTCAAAAAAAGATAAGCGTCTTTCAATTTTCTCCGGTCACGTTCCGCCTCCAAATCAAGGTATATGCTAGGCTTGCCTATTTTGGAGGAAAGGTTCTTTGCCAAAGTGGTTTTTCCAACTTGCCGCGGGCCAACGATGGCCACGGCAGGGAACCAACCCAGCAGCTTTTGGAGGGTATCTGATGCACGTCGCGGCAATACTTTTTCCATGAATGTTATATATTTCATGGCAAATTTACAGATTTTACCATGAAATTCTAAATTTAAATTTTAATATTTCATGGTAATCTTCGCGCTATTGGCTATTGGCTTTGGCTCAGTAAATCAAAATATTAGGTAGCTATACAGCCGCACACCTGACTTCGGTTTCCCAGGTTCTTTGCTTGTCCTTCTGTAAGAATCTGTCCACGTAAAAAGGGGAAAGGATACCGAAATCTTGCCGCTTCTGTACATTCAACGCACTTTACGTGGACAGATTCTTACAGAAGGACAAGCAAGGGGGGCATGTTTCGCGGCGAGGGTAGGCGGCTGGAAAGTTACAAAAACGGTAGCATCGCGTATTGACCAGCGTCCCTAATACGCCCGCTCGTCTTTGTTCTCCACAAACTTCATGAAAGCCCGGTTCGCCACCCGGTTCCCCCCCGGCGTCGGGTATCGCCCGGAAAAATACCAGTCGCCCTTGTTCTCCGGACAAGCGGTGTGCAGTCCTTCAATAGTCTGGTACATGACGTCCAATTGCGGTTTCAGGCCCTTGGGTTTCACGATTTCGGCGATTTTCCGGCTGATTTGGCAGTATTCAAACTGATCATACAGGTGAATCACCTCGTTTTGAACGGCTTCCACGGGCAGCATTTCTGATTGTTTGCAGCGCAGGTAGGTGTCGTCCAGCATTTTTTCTTTGCCGTTTTCGCGGAGCAGTTCCACCAATGCCTGAAAAGCCACGAAGTCTTTCATCTTGCTCATGTCGATGCCGTAGCAGTCGGGGAAACGTATCTGCGGCGCCGTGCTGAGGATGATGATGCGCTTGGGCCGCAGCCGGGCGGTGATGCTCACGATGCTGTCGCGCAGGGTGGTGCCGCGCACGATGGAGTCGTCGAGCAGCACGAGGGTGTCTTTGTCGTCGTTGCAGATGCCGTAGGTGACGTCATAGACGTGGTTCACCATGTTGTGGCGCAGCTTTGAATTGGCGATGAAGGTGCGCTGCTTGTCGTCTTTGTGCACCAATTTTTCGTTGCGGGTGTGTTGGGCCAGCACTTCTGCCACTTTTTCCTCGCTCATTTTTTTGCCCATGCCCATGATCTGTTCGAGTTTCCACTTGTCCAGCTCTTTGTCTAGGCCCTCCATCAGGCCGTAAAAGGCGGCTTCGGCGGTGTTGGGGATAAAGGAAAAAACGGTGTTTTTGAAGTCGAAATCGACGGCCTCAAGCACGGGGCGGGCGAGTTGCTCGCCTAATTTTTTGCGTTCCTGGTAAATCTCGCGGTCGTTGCCCCGGCTGAAATAGATGCGCTCGAAAGAGCAGGCGCGTTTTTCACTGGGCTCAGAGAACGGCAGCTCCGCCACCTTGCCGCTGTATTTCATGATGAGGGCGTGGCCGGGCTTCAATTCCTGCACGTTTTTATAGCGCACATTGAACACCGACTGTATGGCCGGCCGCTCGGATGCCGCCACCACGATCTCGTCGTCTTGATACCAGTATGCCGGGCGAATGCCGCCGGGGTCGCGAATCAAAAAGGCGTCGCCGTGGCCGATGAGGCCGCCGAGCACATAGCCGCCGTCAAATTTTTTGCAGGCGCGGCGCAGGAGGCGCTGTATGTCGAGGCTTTCAAATATCAGTTGGTTCACCTCCTGGTTGCTGTATCCGTCGGGCTTGTACCAGGTGTGCAGGCGCTGCACCTCATCGTCGAGGAAATGGCCAATCTTTTCCAGCACCGTAACGGTATCGCTTTTTTCCTTGGGGTATTGGCCCAGGTCCACAAGCTCCTGGAACAGTTCGTCCACGTTGGTCATGTTGAAGTTGCCGGCGAGCAGGAGGTTGCGGGTGAGCCAGTTGTTCTGCCGGTGGAAGGGGTGCACCATTTCGATGCTGTTGTCGCCATGGGTGCCGTAGCGCAGGTGGCCCATGAGCAGTTCGCCCATGTAGGGCATGTTCGCTTTCAGCCAGGCGGGGTCGTTCTGTTGTTCCGGGGTGGTGGCATTGAGGCGGGCCCATACCATTTCAAAGAGGTCGGTGAGGTAGTTGGGGGCGTTGCTGCGCTTCCGGCTGATGTAGCGGGTGCCGGGTTGGGTGTTCAGCTTTATGGTGGCGATGCCCGCGCCGTCTTGCCCCCGGTTGCGCATTTTCTGCATCAGGTGTTGCAGTTTTTGCACCCCGTAAAAGGGCGTCCCGTATTTTTTATGGTAAAAGTCGAGCGGCTTGAGCAGTCGGAGCACTGCAATGCCACATTCGTGATGTATCTGATCGCTCATCAGTATGTTTGTTCGAAAAGGAATCGCAAAGGTACAAGGCTTGAGGGAAAGGCGGGCAGGGATTGGGGAAAGAACTGTGTAACAATGGGAGGACAAAAGTGTTTGGCGGGGGGCACACCACATAATTACTTTACCACTTATTTTTTCACCACATAGAACACATTAGAACACATAGGGGGGTAGTGCAAAAAAAGTCTATGTGCCCTATGTGTGCTATGTGGTAAAAAAACTAACCTTTGCACCATGAATGCCCTACGCGAAACAAATTTCCAATTCCCCGGCCAAACGGCCTTCTATCGCGGAAAGGTCCGCGACGTCTATACCATCGGCGACAAGCTGCTCATGGTGGCCAGCGACCGCATCTCCGCCTTCGACCATATTTTACCGGCGCCGATACCCTACAAAGGCGCCGTGCTGAACCAGATCGCCGCCTATTTCCTCAACGCCACCCGCGACATCTGCCCCAACTGGCTCATCTCCAATCCCGACCCAAACGTTGCCTACGGCCACCGCTGCGCGCCCGTGCGAGTGGAAATGGTGATCCGGGGCTATCTGGCGGGCCATGCCGCGCGCACCTACGCCAGCGGGGAGCGCGTGCTCTGCGGCGCGACCATGCCGGAAGGGATGCGGGAAAACGACCCTTTCCCGGAACCCATCATCACGCCCACCACCAAGGCCGACGAAGGCCACGATGCCGATATTTCCAGGGAGGAAATACTGGCACAGGGAATCGTGGGCCAGGGCGACTACGAACAGATGGAAGCCTACACCCGGGCATTGTTCCAGCGCGGCACCGAAATGGCCGCCAAACAAGGGCTGATCCTGGTGGACACCAAGTACGAGTTCGGGAAACTGAACGGCGAAATCGTGCTGATGGACGAGATACACACCCCCGACAGCTCCCGCTACTTCTACGCCGACGGCTATGCCGAGCGGCAGGCAAAAGGCGAGAAGCAAAAACAGCTCAGCAAGGAATTTGTGCGGGAATGGCTGATGGCCAACGGGTTCCAGGGAAAAGAAGGACAAAAAATGCCGGTGATGCCGGAGGCTTTTATCCGGGAAATCACGGAACGGTATGTGGAGCTGTATGAGAAGGTGACGGGGAGGGGGTTTGTAAGGGATGAGGCGGTGGATATTCAAGGGCGAATTGAATCAAATGTTCGCAATGGGCTGTTTCTTTAGAAATTAGGTATTCCTCGCGCCGTTGGCTATTGGCTGTTAGTCATTGGCTTACTCACAGTGAATCATATGCTTACGATATTGGTCATGCACAAAACCTGGCGGCGCGAAGTATACATACTTGTTTAACCCAACTCCTGAATAATGATTATTCGGACAAAATTTCGAGCAATTCATAGCCAGTTCTTTGATTGCCAGTTCTGAATTTGGTTTTGTGGATTTTCAAATGGATTTTGCACTTTACATTCAAAAAAGTATTGTTGTATTCCACAAGTTGTTCTTCATCTAAATCTTCACTGATAAATCCTGATATTTTATAGCCATTTTCGTCTTGCATTTCAAACTTGGCAGAATCTAATAACAGCCCTCTGAAAATCCCATCAATTATTTTTTCTTCTTCTTCATTAAGAACTGACGAAACTCTATTATAGGCATCAATTACGTTTTCATTTGAAATTTCTATACCTAATTCTCCACTTTCCATTTTCAATATTGAATTTTCATTGTAGATTTCATGCAGAAATTTTTTAAGATTCGTTAGGCTTCTTTTTGGTGTTCCCTCTATTGCGGTTTCAAAAGTATCGTCATCTTTAGTTGAGTTTTCAATTAACCTCATAACGCTTTTCATAGCAATAGAAACATCTGGACCATCAAACAAATCAGATGATTCAAGTTGAGTTAATTCAATTCCAAATGAACCAATGGGGAGTGCCGTTAAAAAAAGATCATTATTTGCACCATTTTTAGTTTTCCCCCGTTTCCCAACTTTTCCAAATCTTAATAAAGCAGTTTGGGTCTTAACCATTTCCTGAAACGGCGTTATAGTTTTTCCAACAAAACTTGACTTAATGCCTCGTGAGCCAATTACAGCATCGCCACTAAATAATAATTGAACTTTCGGTTCAAAAGATTCTTTTGGCAAGGAATCAAGCTCATTTTTTAGATACTTTAGTCTTTCAGATAAACTAATTGACATCAGAGGATGGTCAATGACCATTCTCAAAAGATGCTCAGTATCAATAATCTGAGCCTTTAAATTTTGCATTTGACTATACAGGCCCATAGTTAAATTGAATTTAGATAATCTAAAGCATGGTTGTCATCAATTTCAGTATTTAACGAAAGCTTGACCATACCTTTCCAAACTTTGTTTCTATTATGCGTAAATAATTGAAGCCAATATCTTATGTGTTCAACGGTTACTTCGGGAGTATACGCGTAATCAACTGGATAGTGGTCGAGTAAATATTTACTTTTTGACAAATTAGGATTAACAAATTCAGGAAAATTGATAATCAAATCAGATTGCTGTTTGTTTGAAAGCCCGCTAAAAAAAGTAACTACATCTAAATCATTTGGATGTCTGGTTTCGGCTACTTCTATATTTTCCATAAAACTACCATCCAACCATTGAAAGCCATTGACAATTCCCAATGAAGTCATTCGCTGTCTAAACAATACAAAGTTTTTCAATATCTCAATTCTTTGAGGTGAGGTTGAAAATTGATGGCACAATTCTAAAATGGTGCAAGGGTATGGCGACAAGTGACTTCTATCTGTTGGATTGCCTAAATGTGGAGGCAAAACGTTATTATGGTCAAAATTTGGAATTGGCATAATGTAACGTTTGTGAATTTTGGGTTGTGTTAAACAAGTCTGTAGTTCTATAGTTGCCTAACATTATACTTCTTTATGGTTTACCACCCTTCAATTTCAGCCAAAATCTCCTCCGACGTCTTTACATTGCCCCCTTTTGCCTCCGAATATGCTTCTCGGACCTTTGCAATAAACGCTTCTTTCGTCAGCGGCTCACCATTGGTTGTTTTGCCCACAATGGCATCGTCTTCCTGAATTAAGAACTGGAGCATAACATATACCGCTGCGACAAGACGGTCATCGACAACGTCAATCATTTCGTGCAACTCTTTGCGCATGAGTAAAGCAGACATAATTCTATTTTTTTACAAAGATAAGCACCTTCACAAACAATCCCAATCATACAACACCCTCGAAAAATCCTTGGCCTTCAAATCCTTTTCCCGGATAAAGAAGTGCCCGACCCCCATATCGCCCCACATGAGGTCCATGTTTTCGTCGGAATCGAGCTGCAAAAGCAGTAGCATGGGGTCTTCGGGCCGGCGCGGGTCGTCCTGGGTGAAATAGGCGTACCCGCCCATGTTGTGCCCTTCCGGCCGAAGGGCTTTCCCAAACTCGTCCATCACGTCCCATTCCTTCTCTCCGAACTGCCGGAAGAAATCGCCGCCAAAATGCTGGTAAAAAGCATAGTCGGTAACGGGCGCCACCCCTTCCGCCAGCTCAAAAGTCAGCGGGTATTCTTCATCGGGGTGATGCGGCAAGTTTTCGTAATCGCGGAGCATAGGCTTGGCTGCCTGTAAAGCCGATTCGTCCTCGACAACTTCGGCGTGAAATAGCACCCTAAACGTGTCGGGGTTCTCGCCGTCGTCGAAATCCATGCCGTAGAGGTCGTCGTCGTTGATGAAGAACTGCAGGATGCCGCTTGTGGGAAAAGGGGAAAGTGGCGGCACTTCGCCAAAATTGACCTGCGCCAGGAAAAACAGTTCCCTGCCATCGGGCGCGCAGGGCCAAACGGCGTTTTTGGGTAGGTAAGGCTGCCCGCCCACCTTGCTCTCCCAGGGTTTTGTGGCGCGACTCGCCTGCGATTTAACCCGGATAAACTGCTTTTTTGTCTGGAGCAGCTTTTCGCGGAAAGGCTCCATGGCGGCGGGAAGAAGCAACGTTTTGTTCATATTTATTTGATGTTCTAGGAGCGCTGAACCATGTTTTGTTTCTGCGAGCCGCTCATTTCACCCGTTTCCCCTCGATCTCCTGTCCCCCCTGATACAACACCATCTTATCCACTTTCCCGTTTTCATCGGGGAAAAACTCGATATCCGCCTCCACAACTTTCAGGAAAAAGCGGGTGGGCGACGCGGCGAATATCTCGAATTCTGGCTGACCGGTGGCCTGGCATTTCAACTGCGTCCCTGTACGCCGAACGACGATGTTGAAGCCCCGCATCAGTTCGTATTCTCCCTCAAAAGGCTTGAGCTGGGCTTCGGTCAGTTGTATTTCCGACCGGGCAGCGGGCATTTCCTTGTCGGTTTTTGTCCACGAATTGTTTTCGGAAACCTTGTCGCTGACATTTGCCCCTACCACTTTTTTGGCGCCTGTCTTTTCCCGAATGAAGGTAATGCGGGCCAGGGAGTTTTCAAAGTAAAACTGGTCGGGGCCATAAGGGATGATCTTGAATTTGGTTCCGCCGCTGCGCATGGAATGAAGCTGCCCATCTTCCAAGCTGATGACCCGCTGTTCTTTTTTGTCGTTTTCATATACCCCCACATATTGTTCCAAGTCTTTTGCTTTTACCGTGATGGGCGTTGGTTGGAATGGCTTCCCAAGCACTAAGGCCGCTATTTTCGGCGTCAGTTCGCTCGGCGGCTCACAGTCGCAATTGGTGAGTATGGCGATGCATATCCCTTCCTGGGGCAAATACGCCAAATCGCTGAGGAATCCGTGTATGCCGCCGCCATGCTCGATGGTGGGGCTGCCCAGGATATTGCCCATTTGCAGGCCATAGCCGTAGTGGGTGTTGGCGCCGTTGGGAAGGATGTACGGCGAACAGGCTTTTTTGAGCGATTCGGGCTTTATCACATTGCCTCCATGCAGGGCACGGGTCCAGGTGCTCAGATCCTCAACCGAAGATAGCAAGGAGCCGGCGGCATACGGCTGGGTCATGCTCAAAAATTCGGCGTTGGCGTAAGCGCCGTCCACATTGGCTTTGGAATACCCCGCTGCCCGGTTTTTGATGACTGGCTTTGTGTCGCCGTAATAGGAGTTTTTCATGCCCAGGGGCTTGAACAAATGTTCTGTCACGTATTCGGCGTACGTCTGCCCGGATACTTTTTCAATGATCACGCCGAGCAGGATGTAGCCGGAGTTGTTGTAGCGCCACTCCGCGTCCGGCTCAAAATCCATCGGCTCGTTTTTGAAATAATCGACAAGCTCTAAGGGCGTAAAATCGCGGCGCTGCTCCTGGCCATCCCATTTTTGCATGCTCGTGTAGCTCTTGATGCCCGAAGTATGGGTCAGCAAATGCTCCACGGTGATTTTTTTCCCGCCGGTGGGGTAATCGGGCAAAAACTTGGTAAGGTCGTCGTTCAGCGAGAGCTTGCCTTGTTCCACCAGCTGCAAAATAGCAACTGCCGTGAACTGCTTGGTGACGGAGCCGATGCGGAAAACATGGTCGGTGCGGAGCGGAACGCCCAGTTCCAGGTTGGCCATGCCGTACGATTTTTCGAATATGGTTTCGCCATTGCGCGAAACCCGCACGGCAGCACCGGGGCCGTCAGCCTTGAAATGCTCTTTAAAAAGCTTGTCGATGCCGTCGGTGATTTTAGGGTCGAATTTTTGGCCCCTGAGGCTCGACAGGGAAAGGAAAAGGCTGAATAGCAACAAAAAAATGGGAGTTGGTTTCATTGTGTAGCATTATATTTTTTGTTAAAAACAGTGTAGGCTTACCGCTGATTAGAAAGGGCGCACATTTTCCTTTTCACTACAGAGTTGTATCCACCACAGAGTTGCACAGAGTTCCGCAGAGGTTCCACAGAGTAATAGCGGCTTCGCCGCATTTTGAGCCCGTTTAAAAAATCTTCTGTGGAACCTCTGCGGAACTCTGTGCAACTCTGTGGTGAATATTCTGTATTCATAATTTTCGACCAACACCAATCCTTGAAATACCGGCATACACCATTTGCCGGATTTGGATGCGGCAGAACACAAAAACTTGTTGCAGCACAAAAACCACGAGGATCAACATGGCGGAGGTCATGCCCGTGAGCGCTTCCGCGACGAAATAGCAAAGCAACAGCAACAACTGAAGGCCGATAAAACCAGCCATCAGCGCCATAAAAGAAGCCTTGTTTTTTCGGAAACTGCGCCATCCCGCCCAGATACTGCCAAACGCTGAACCGCCCTTTTCCAAGTGTTGCACCCGGCTCAGCACCGACCAGACAAACAGTTCTACAAAGCCGAGCAGCCACAGCGCCAGTATCAGCATGACCAACCACACGGCATATTTTTCGGACGAGAAAAATTGCAGCGAAGGCTGAAAGAACATGGCTATAGGCAAAAACAGGAGCATCGTCCACAAGCCTGCAAAGAAGAGGAACACCAAGCTTATCTTCAAAAAAGCGAAAAAATGGGCGGCGCCGTTTTTCCAGAATCCGACCCCAGACGCTTGCTCGGGGGCGTGCACACAGTACAACAAGCCCCCGTCTGTAAACACCGAAAACAGCAGCCATGCCAGCAACAGCCAGCGCAATTGCCCGATTAAAGGGGTGATGGAAGCGCCGTGCACCTTCAAAAAATCGGTGACGACCGTGTGGTCGTAATTATGCAGCAACTTGTTGATTTCCAAGGAATTCCCGATGGAAGCCTGCATCACGTCATATACCTGCATGCCCACCGTGAGCGCCAGGCACAGCTGTAAAAAATACACAATCCCGGCAATACGCCACTGGCGAGTGGCCACTATGATGCTGTGCCAAAAAATGCTTTTCAAAGTATTATCCTGTTAAATTTAGCAAGCAAAATTAGTAAAATCTGCAAAAGAACACCCTGCTGGCTCCATCTTTGCAGCGCCAAGCGCTACGTCCACATTATCAAATTATCCCATTATCAAATTATCAAATTAATAATGCAGTACTACAGCCTCCACAACAAAGCCCATTCGGTCAGCTTCGAAACGGCTATTGTGAACGGACTTGCCCCCGACGGCGGCTTGTATTTCCCGGAATCGATCAGGCCCTTGCCCCAATCCTTCTTTGACGAAATTGAGCAGTACAGCCACCCTGAAATCGCTTTTCAGGCAATCCGGCAGTTTGTAGGCAACGCTATTCCTGCCGCTACCCTGCGCCAAATACTGGAAGAGACCCTGAGCTTCGAATTTCCCCTGGTACAGCTGGGCAACAAAATATACGCCCTGGAATTGTTCCACGGCCCCACCCTGGCATTCAAGGACGTGGGCGCCCGATTTATGTCGCGCTGCTTAGGCTATTTCAACCGGGGCAGCCAGCGCGAGGTTACCGTGCTGGTAGCCACCTCGGGCGATACCGGCAGCGCCGTCGCCAACGGCTTTTACAAGGTGCCCGGGGTGAAGGTTGTGATCCTTTACCCAAGCGGCAAGGTGAGCGCCATCCAGGAAAAACAACTTACCACCCTGGGCGAAAACATCACGGCCCTGGAAGTGGACGGGGTTTTCGACGATTGCCAGGCATGGGTAAAAAAAGCGTTCAACGACCCCAAGCTCAA
Organism: uncultured Saprospiraceae bacterium; assembly: GCA_964621185.1. Taxonomy (GTDB): domain Bacteria; phylum Bacteroidota; class Bacteroidia; order Chitinophagales; family Saprospiraceae; genus M3007. The sequence continues at coordinate 126,191 of CAZULM010000003.1, forward strand.
GCACCTGTCGCTCAGCTCGGCCAATTCCATCAACATCGCGCGCTGGCTGCCGCAGATGTTTTACTATTTTTTTGCATATCAAGCCTTCAAAAAGCAACAAATGCCCCTGGTTATCGCTTGTCCCAGCGGCAATTTCGGGAATATCTGCGCCGGCATGTTGGCCCAAAAACTGGGTTTGCCCATCCGGCATTTTATTGCGGCGCAAAACGCCAACAACACCGTGCACCGCTACTTGGAAACTGGGAAATACGCACCATTGCCCACCATTCCTACCTTGGCCAACGCCATGGACGTGAGCGACCCGAGCAATTGGGTACGTATCCTCGAGTTGTGCGGCAACGACAGCGACTTGCTGCACCGCCTGCTGTCGAGCTACAGCTTTTCCGACCAGCAGAACCTTGAAATACTGAAAAAAATACACACGCAGTTCGGTTACATCGCCGATCCGCACGGCGCTTTGGGCTTTGAAGCCCTGCGGCAATACCTAGAAAGCAGCCCAGACAATATTGGCGTGTTTTTAGAGACTGCGCACCCCATAAAATTTGTTGACACGATCGAGCGTGCATTAGGCATCACTCCGGCCATACCCGCCGAAATCGCGGCGGTGATGCAGGGGGAAAAGCGCGCTGTGCGCATATCGAGCTATGCCGGATTGGTGGAGGTTTTGGGCTAGTGCCCCGTCCGGCACTATGGTATAAACTCCAACAGGTTGTTGCGCACCGCATAAATGACCAGGCCGGCCGTATTGCGGGAGCCTGTTTTTTCCAGCAGGTTGTTGCGGTGGCCGTCAACGGTTCGGACGCTCAGAAAAAGCTTGTCGGCGATTTCCTGGGTGGTGTATTCCTGGCAGATATATTCCAATATTTCCCGCTCCCTGGGGGTGAGGGGGCTTTCGGGGTTGTAGGATTTTTCCTGTTTTTGGTTCATGCCCGTGTGAATGGCACGGAGCACCGATTCGTTGAAGTAGAACCCTTTTTTCTCAACAGCTTTTACGGCATTGACAACTTCCGAAAGCTCTGAATTTTTGACGAGATAACCGTTGACGCCTTCCGCCACCATGTGCACGATATGCCGTTCTTCGCTGTGCACGGAAAGGATGATGATCTTGATGTCGGGGAAGAGCTTTTTGAGCTGGCGAGTGGTGTCGAGCCCGTTCATGACAGGCATGGTAAGGTCGAGCAGCACGACATTGGGGGTTGGGCTCGCGGTGTAAAGCCTTTCGAGGAGTTCTGCGCCATTGGCAGCTTCCACATTGACTTTTATCCCTTCATAGCCATTCAAAAGCGATACCAGGCACTCCCTGAACAAACTCTGGTCTTCGGCGATGCCCACAAAAATAGTGTCGTTGCTCATAGTTGATGAAGCTCCTGGGGGACTGTAACGATTGTTTTCAAGCCTTTACCCGGAGCGCTTTGCCAATCGATTTTTGCCTGTATATGGTTGGCGCGCGCTTCAATGTTTTTCAAGCCCAAACCTTTGCTTTCTTTCAAAATAGCCAGGTCGAACCCTTTTCCATTGTCTTCGTACCGAAAACAGACAGCATTTTCCGAGCGCGTCAAAGATAGGGCAATTTTGGTTGCTGCTGAATGTCGTATGGCGTTATTGATTAATTCTTGTGCCATGCGGTAAATGCCCAGCTCTGCCTTTTTTTCGAGGCGCGGAAAATCGGCAGGAGCATCGAACTCGACCTCAAGCCCTGGGCTGTTGTTTTTCTTGCACAGGCTCTCCAGGGCATCGGCAAGCCCGAACATTTCGAGGCCCGGGGGGGTCATCGCATGGGAAATCCGCCGCACAGAACTGATACCGGTATCGATAATATCGCGGCTTTCGGCAATCAATGCCCCGTTTTGCCCAGCCTGGTCCAATTGGTTGACTTTCAATTTCAATGTGGAAAAGATGCCGCCCAGCTCGTCGTGCAAATCGGTGGCGATCCGATGCCTTTCTGCTTCCACCTGTTCAATGTTGCTGTGCAGCAGGTCTTGTTGGTAGCTTGTTTTCAGTTCGCTGAGCTGAAGCTGCTGTTGCAGCATTTTCCTTTGGTAAAAAAAGAAAAAAACGACAACCGCCCCGGCCAATAGCGCCAGGGTAAGCATGCCGACAAAAAGAAAAAGGTAAACCTCTACTTGGCCTTCCATAGTGCGACAGTGATGAGCGTGTACAGCAACATGCTAAACATTGCATGAAAAGCCCAAATGTACATGCTCAAAACTTGATTGATGGCAATAATGTAGTTGCTGAATGCAAATAACAGCACCCCGCCGGAAAAATAGAGCAAAAACCCGGTGTTTGCCCAAAACACCGGGTCTTGACCCAATTGTTGGATTTTCATTTCCGTGAGCGTTTTGTAGCACCACAACAGGCACAGAACGATCACCGAAACACCTTCTAAGCTGCGGGCATAGGTGTTGAAGGTACGGATGTCCTGCAAAAAAATGCTGTTGAGCAGGGCCGCTAGCAAAAAAGCCGCGGCAGCCCAAACAAAGACTTTTTTAGGGATAAAACCTGCCAGTGTAAAACTGAAAAAACGCAATATTATGCCAAACTCCAGCGGGGTGAACAGGTGCAGCACCCAAAGGTTGTTCTGGCCTCTTTGCTTTAGGTACGAAGCTATAAATTGTATGCCGGCGCCCAAAAACACATAATACGCTATATTCTTCATGGCCTGGTTCAAAAACCGAAACCGGAGAATTGCGAGCAACAGCGGGATCGCTACAAAATATGTTCCCGCGGTCATGATTAGTTTGGGCAATGCCACCATGATGCATCAATGGTTAGGGCATGTTGCCCGTGTACAAAGGGCTGTTCGTATCGCATGTAGGGGGGCATGGGTCACAAAAATCATAAGTCCCGCTGATTTGCTGCCCCTTTACTGTTGGGTTGATGATGTCGTTCCCGTTGGCGTCCACGGCGACCAAGGCTAATTTTTCCACCCCGTTGTCGAGCCCAAAATAGAGCCGGATCGAATTGGTGCCGGCCTCTTGCAGCATGTCGTTTATCTCGTCAACGTTGATCTTGAAGGCTTTGATGGAGTTGGCGTTGGCGTTGCGCCAGGCCGTCGTCCAGTTTACAGCGGTTTGCAAGGGGATCAGATAAGGGCTCTGTGGCATAATGAACTGTTTTTAATTGAAAAATGGTTGATAGATGCTTCAAATGTATGTGAGAATGGCTTTTTGTTGCCTTGCGCAAATCTGTTTTTTTTCAAAACAGGTATTTTTACGGGGTAGCCTAGGTAAGAATACGCATTTTGGTAAACACGCATTATTGCGCTTGCCCAAAACCGGTGCATACAAGCACCTTTGCAACATCGGTTTCCTACAAGAAAAGCCGCATCCACAGCGCGGTCATTCGAGTTCTGACAGATCATTTCGGGGTTGAGACGCCATTTGAGCGCGCCCCCCGCAAACAACCAAAGATATTTAATGGAAGGAAGATTTATAAGGGGGCGATGCAACATTGGCCCCCTTATTTTATTGGATTTTTTCATTAAATGCCCAAAAAATATTATTTTTGGCAAAACCATCTTTTTTCATTCAAAATAATAACGTTATGGAACCTTTCATTGGTCAAATCATGGTCGTAGGCTTCAACTTCGCCCCGCGTGGCTGGGCAATGTGCCAAGGCCAGCTTTTACCCATCTCCCAGAATACCGCCCTTTTTTCGCTGCTCGGCACCATCTACGGAGGTGATGGCAGAACCACCTTTGCATTGCCCGACTTGCGCGGCCGTGCAGCCATCGGCATGGGGCAAGGACCTGGCTTGAGCAACCACCCGATAGGACAGGTGAGCGGCTCCGAGCAAGTGACGCTCAACACCAACCAAATTCCATCCCATACCCATGCCCTGCAACTGAGCGCAGCCGTGCAGGTGTCCACTTCCAACCCAAATTCCGACGAAGCAGCCGGTGGCTTTTTGACGAATACCTCCAACAATTTTTATGCGACGGCGGGCACTGCCGGCAACAACCTTGGCGGCGTTTCGGCCAGCGGCACCGCTGCCAATACCGGTGGCAACCAACCTTTCTCCATCATGCAGCCTTATTTGGCCATGAATTATGTGATCGCCTTGGTAGGTATATTCCCGTCGAGAAATTGATCTACGGAAGGCCAACCTTAAAAAACTGATAAAACAGTCTTTTACACTCTAAAATCATTTCAATATGGATGTCCTTCTCGGATCAATAATGACTGTTGGCTTCAATTTCGCGCCGCGCGGTTTCGCCATATGCGAAGGCCAACTGTTATCCATTGCCTCAAATACAGCACTATTTTCACTGCTTGGAACCATTTACGGTGGCGATGGCAGGACTACTTTTGCCCTGCCTGACTTGCGCGGCAGAGTTCCCATCGGCATGGGGCAAGGCCCCGGCTTGAGCAACCATTCCCAAGGCGAGCGGGGCGGTAATGAAACGCAAACGCTCAATGTAAATCAGCTGCCCTCGCATAACCATGTCCTTCAATTGAGCGCGGCTGTGCAGGTTTCTACCTCCAACCCAAATTCTGACGAAGCTGCAGGCGGCTTTTTGACCAACACCTCCAACAATTTCTACGCAACTGCCGGCACTGCAGGTAACAACCTTGGCGGTGTTTCGGCCAGCGGCACCGCTGCCAATACCGGTGGGGGACAGTCTTTCCCCATTATGCAGCCATACCTGGTGATCAATTATGTCATTGCGCTTGAAGGTATTTTCCCTTCCAGGAATTGACGGATTAAATGCAACAATGTAACTAAAAAAGGCATCCTGCATGATGTAGGGTGCCTTTTTCTTTTAACCACAATTTATGCATAGCCTCAACTGTTCATCACCGCCCCGCCATTCATATCCACGGCTTGCCCGGTCATGGAAACTTGTTTCAGGAGAAAAGACACCAGGCCGGCAATTTCCCAAGCAGCGCTCATCTTTTTCAGCGGTACGCTTTCCATGGCAATCTTGAAAAATGCCTCTTTGGTAATGCCGATGCCGTCGGCTATGCCCTGCAAACCTTGCTGTGCCATGTCGGTATCGACCCAGCCGGGGCATATTGCGTTCACCAGTATATTTTCGGGCGCATATTCTACCGCCCAGGAGCGCATCAGGCCCAACAAGCCTGCTTTAGAAGCGCAATAAGCGCTGTAATTGGCCACGCCTAAGCGCGCCAGCACGGAAGAGGTGATCACGATGTGTTTGTACTTGTTTTTGCTGCGCCGCAATGCAGGCAGAAAATATTGCACCGTGTAATACGTGCCTGTCAGGTTGGTGTCTAATATCTCCTGCCAGCGGTCGCCTTCCCCAAACTTGTTCTCCCCGCCGATGCCTGCGTTGGCGACGATGCCGTCCAATACCAGGCTGGGGAAAGAAGCCACGGCAGCATTCATTTGGCCACCGTTTTTTATATCAGCCACCACAATCTGGTGCTTGCCAGGTTTTAGCCCCGCCATTGTTTTCTCCAGCCTGGCTTTGTCCCTGCCCAGTAAATAGCAACAATGCCCCTGATCGGCCAATGCCTCAGCGATGGCCCGGCCAATGCCGCTGCCGGCGCCTGTTATGAGGTATGATAAAGGTTGCATCGTTATTCCTTTTCTGCTTCTGCTGGCATGCCTTCCGGGCTTGCCAAAAATTCTTTCACCCATTCTGTGGTGACCGATTTAGGGCGTTCCAGCGGGAGGCCGAGGGCACGGCTCCAGCATTGTGCGGCCAGCACGCCGAGCGCGCGGCTTACCCCGAACAATACGGTGTAAAAATTATGCTCTTTCAAGCCGTAGTGGATCAGGACGGCGCCGCTGTGCGCGTCCACATTGGGCCAGGGATTCTTCACCTTGCCTAAGCTGGAGAGGATGGGGGGCACCACGTCGAAAATTTTCCAGACGATCTTTACCAGGTCGCTGTCTGGCACGTTGTCTTCGCAGAATTGCTTTTGCGCCATGTAGCGCGGGTCGGGCTTGCGCAGCACGGCATGGCCGTAGCCGGGCACTACGCGGCCGCCGGCAATGGTGCTTTTCACGTATTCCGCAATTTGTTCTCGGCTTGGCTTGGTGGTGCCAAGGGTATCGACCATTTTTTGTATCCAGCGCACTACTTCCTGGTTGGCAAGGCCATGCAGCGGGCCGGCAAGGGCATTCAAGCCTGCGCTCAAGGAAAGGTACGGGTCGCTGAGGGTGGAGCCGACTAAGTGCGTCGTGTGGGCAGAGGCGTTGCCGCCTTCATGATCGGCATGAATCGTGAGGAACAATCGCATGTACTCCCTGAACCCTGGGGTTTCTATGCCGAGCATGTGCGCGAAGTTGGCGCCCCAGTCGAGGGAAATATCGGGCAGCAGGTGGTCGCCTTTGTGATATACCCGCCGGAAAATATAGGCAGCTACCCTTGGGAGCCGGGCCACAAGGTTCATGGTATCTTCGTAGGTAGCGTCCCAGTATTCGGATTTCTGCATACCTGAGTTGTAGCGCTGGGCAAACACGCTGGTATTCTGCATGGCCATGACGCCCACAGAAAACTGCGTCATGGGATGGGTTTCAATGGGCAGGGCCTCTATGGCCTTGAATACGTGTTCAGGCACATTAGCCCGGCGCACCCAGTTTTCGGTGAGCCATTTCACCTGCTCTTTGGTCGGCATTTCGCCCACCAGCATCAGCCAAAACAACCCTTCTGGGAGCGGTTCCTTGCCATTGGGGGCGCGGGGCATTTTTTCCCGTATCTCCGGTATGGAATATCCCCTGAACCGGATGCCATGCTCGGAATCGAGCAGCGAGGGCTCCCAAAGCATCGACGTGATGTCGCGCATGCCACCATATACCTGCTCAAGTGTTACTTCGTCTACCTGTTTCTTCCCGTGTTCGGCCAGTATGGCTTTTATCTCTTTCGACAGGCTTTGTGTTTTTTCGTAGAATAGTTGTTTTAGCTGATCCATGAATCTCAATATATGATTAGGTTGATCTGTTTGTCAATAACAATCCTTTTTGGGTCAAATTGTTCAAAATGAATAGAAAAAGCGAAACAACGGCACAATGACCGATTGTTTCGCTTTTTCATTAGGCCATCTGCCAAATCCTACCACTCAATATCATCTTCGTCTTTGATCTTTTTTGGCTTGTCGTCCTCTTCGTTATCATCTTCGTCGGAATCCTCTTCGTCGGAGGGTTTTGCTGCTTTTTTAAACTTGTCGCTGGGCCTGTCGTCCGAATCATCGTCGGCGCCATAGTCGTCGCCTTCGCGGTTTTGCGCTTCCCATTCTGCCTGGCGGCGGTCAAACTCCTCGTAGTCGAAATCCGGCATCAATTCGTTTTTCACGTGGTCCACCACTTCGTTCAGGGAAGCGACAAAGCGGTTGAAGTCTTCTTTGTATAGGAAGAGCTTGTGCCGCTTGTAGCCGAAGCCATCCTCGCGGCGGGTGCTCTCCGTTATGGTGATGAAATAGTCGTCGCCCTTGGTCTTTTTAACGTCGAAGAAGTAGGTGCGGCGCTTTCCGGCGCGCACACGTTTTGAAAACACGCTTTCCTCCTCCCGGTCGCCACCAAACCCGCCACGGTCGCGGTCGCCGCCGCGGAACCCGCCACGGTCGCCATAGCCGCCACGGTCGCCGCCGCGGAACCCGCCACGGTCGCGGTCGCCGCCACGAAACCCGCCGCGGTCGCCATAGCCGCCACGGTCGCCGCCGCGGAACCCGCCGCGGTCGCGGTCGCCGCCGCGGAACCCGCCGCGGTCGCGGTCGCGATAGTCGCCCCGGTCGCGGTTGTCGCCATCCCGAGAATCCCCATCTCTCTTTTTAAAATGCCCGTATTCCACCTGTCAATAGTTGTTTAGTTATGAATTCTTGTGAATTAGTTGCGAGCAAAGGTAGATTTTACTTTGAAACAACATCATTCTTTTAGTTTTTTTTCTCTTTAAAGGATTAATCTTGTCAAATTTAAGTAAAAACCGATTGCTATTTGGCCTTGTTCTCAAAAAGAAGCTTGCCCCCTACAATGGTTTTAAGCACTTTGGCCGTCAAAATTTCTTCCGGCGGGCAACTTAGCAGATTTTTTGACAAAACGACGATGTCGGCCAGTTTTCCTGGGCTCAGCGAACCTTTTTCGTTTTCTTCAAAGGCGGCATAGGCGTTCCAAATTGTGTACGACAGGAGGGCTTCTTCCCGGGACATTTTTTGTTCTGGGAAGAACGCGAAGCCTGTATCTACCCGCTTCCTGGTCGCCGATGCGTACAAACAGGGCAGCGGGTTTACTTCTTCCACTGGTGTATCGGTGCCGTTGGCCAAGTGCGCGCCGTTGTCCAACAAACTCCGCCACGCATATGCGCCCGTTCGCGCGCGGGCTTCGCCCAGCCTTTTTACCACAAACGGGGCATCACTGGTGCAATGGATGGCCTGCATGGAAGCGATTACCCCGAGTTTCGAAAACCTGGGTATGTCCTCCACATCCAAGTGCTGGGCATGTTCTACGCGCCAGCGCGCCCCTGAAGGCAGGGTTTGGCCTGAAAACGCATCTTCAAATACATCCAGCACCTCGCGGTTGGCGCGGTCGCCTATGGCGTGCACACAAAGCTGCAGGCCGCGCTGCCGGCATTGTGCCGCCACAGCCTCGATCGTGTCGATGGGGGTAGTGTTCTGGCCGACAAACCCTGGCTTGTCGTCATACGGCGCCAGCAGCCAGGCGCCGTATGATCCCAGCGCGCCGTCGAAATAAGCTTTTACGGCGCGGCTGGTGAAGTGTCGTTTCCCAAGGCCAATTTGTGGGTAATCGGCCAATTTTGAAAACTCTGAAGTCTTCGGCTGGCTTATCATTGCCCAAAGCCGAACCGGGAGCCGGCCAGCTTCCGCCAAGCGGCGGAATTGCCGCAGGGACCAAAAGCTGCTGCCGGCATCCTGGAATGAGGTGATGCCGTTTTGCAGGCATGCTTCGGAGGCCAGCCTGACGGTTTCCTCCAGGTCCGCCTGTTTTTTTGATTCCGGCCTTTTGTCGTGCCATTGCTCCAGCGGCTTGGTAATGATATCCATGGCGTTTTCTTCAAAAACCCCGATGGCGTTGCCTTTTGCGTCGCGCACGATGCGGCCGCCAACGGGGTCGGGGGTTTCCCTTGAAACGCCCGCCAATTGCATCGCCATGGCATTGGCCATCAAGCCGTGGCCGCTGGCGTGGAACAGCACTACCGGGTTGTCGGGCGAAACGTCGCTCAAGGCATCGTGACGTGGATATCCGCTCACCGTGAGCCCGGGCGATGTCGTCCATTTTTCCTGGTGCCAGCCTCGGCCTTCTATCCATTCGCCCGGGGCAGCGGCCTTCACTTTGGGGCCTACCTGCCCAAGCACCGCTTCCCAGCTTTGGGTATTCAGCAGGTTGATGGTTTGCATGCTTTGCCCCAGGCCCAGGAAGTGCCCATGCCCTTCGATAAAGCCTGGCATGACAAAAGCGCCCTGAAGGTCGATCATCTGGGTTTTGTGGTTGGCCAACAACTTCATGGCATCGTCGTCGCCCAGGGCCAAAATGGTATCGGCCGAAATGGCAATGGCAGTAGCATTGGGATAGTTGGGGTCGGCGCTGAAAAACTGTCCATTAAAGAGGATCATGTCGGCTTGGGCAGCGGGCTTGGTCTGTACGCAACGGGTGTTGCACACAAAAACCAGCAGGATGGCACAGAATGCGAATGAGTTTTTTTTCATGTCCTTAAAAATCAATTGAATTCATCCAGAAAATCTTGCAAATCATCAGATTCCCGGTAAAAAAAGCCCACGCTGCATACGGAGCAACGTGGGCAGGGCCTATTACAATAGAATGGTTGCTCTTAAGCTTCGACTTTCCGGTAAGATACTTCTTTGAGGAAGTTCTCGAGAATTTCGTTGAACTCGTCGGGTTTTTCCATCATGGGCGCATGGCCGCACTTGTCGATGAAGAACAGCCTGGAATTGTCTATCAGCTCGTTGAATTTTTCGGCGACAAAGGGCGGGGTTATGGTGTCTTGCCGGCCCCAGATCAGCAGTGCCGGCGCTTTGATGTTGTGGAGCTTGTCGGCGAGGTTGTGCCGAACGGCCGATTTTGCGGTAGCCACCACGCGGATGGCCTTGTTGCGGTCGTTGACGATGCCAAAAACCTCATCGACAAGCTCTTTGCTCGCAACAGCTGGGTCGTAAAACGTCTCTCCAGTCTTGTTCTTGATGTATTCATAGTCGCCGCGCTTGGGGAATGCGGTGCCAAAAGCGCTCTCGAAAAGGCCCGAACTGCCGGTAAGCGTTACGGAAGCTACTTTGTCGGGATGTGCCAAAACATACAGGATGGCGATGTGGCCGCCCAGGGAATTGCCCAGCACGTGCACTTTGTCGAAGCCCTTGTATTCGACAAACTTTGCGGCAAATTCCACCAAGCCCGTTACTGATACCTGAAAGATGGGCAGTTCGTAAATGGGTAGGATGGGTACCACCACGTTGTATTCGGCAGAAAAGCGCTTTACGATGCCTTCAAAATTGCTCAAAGCGCCAAAAAGCCCGTGCAACAGCATGAGGTTTTCCCCCTTGCCGCCCGACTCGATGTACCGGAATCCGTTTTCTTCTTTTATCTGTAAGTCCATGCGCTGTTGCTTCATGTGAATGGGCAAAAGTAGAAAAACAGTTTAGAGCGTGTAGAGAATTTTCGTTGAAAGCGAAAAAAGTTCGCTTTTTGCAGCGTTTTTGCTTGTACAGGGGATTTTTTTTTGCATTTACATCCACTTGCGCACAGATTTGACGATTAGACGGGTTCGCGCAGATTTGACGCAGATTTTTTTTGCACAGATTTCACACAGATTTTTATTGCTTGGAATCTGCGTGAAATGGAATTGCCGGCAGGTCACAAAATCGCCCTGGAGGAACTTTTATAACAGGCCCAAAGGATCACGCCCAACAACAAGGTGGCGCCCGCCTGATGCAGCACCCCGAGCGTGACGGGCAATTTTCCAACACAATTTATCAAGGTAAGTATCCCAAGCAGCACTTGCACGAACAGCATTGCCAGCAACACCCAGACCGTGATCCGGTTCTGGGGCAGCCTGTCGCGCCGCAGCGCCAGCCAAGAAAACCACACAACTATGGCGCTGAGTATATATGCCGTGTTCCGGTGCAAAAACTGGATCAAGGTCGGCATGAATGGGTTGCTGTCGTACTGCAAAAAGCTCTCCAGCGCCCAATGGGCCGGATCGAACAATACGTCTGGCATGAATTTGCCCAGCATGTCGGGCCAGGTCGGGTAGAACAGGCCGGCCTTGGTGCCCGACATCATGGCGCCTAAGGCTATTTGGAAAAAAGCAATGCCCAGGATTATCCAGAGGCTGCGGTTTGCGCCCGGGATTTGCCAGCCCTGCGGGCGCGGCCTGAACGCGATGAAGGTTGTCCACAACAAACAGGAGAAAATCAGCAGCCCCATGCACAAATGCAAAGTGAGGTTGTAAGCATTCACCCAAGGGCGCTCGCGCAGGCCGCTGGCCACCATCGCCCAGCCAAAAAAACCTTCCAGGCCGGCCAGCAGCACCACGGCAACAAGCCAGTTGGTCAGTTGGCGCGACAACATACCGCGCCACAAGAACCACACAAACGGGCCTATGAACACAAAGAACATCAAGCGTGCCCACAAGCGGTGGAAGTATTCCCAGAAATAGATGAACTTGAACTGGCCCAGCGTCATGTTTGTGTTGATCTTGCGGTACTGGGGCGTTTCTTTGTACAATTCGAACGCTTCCGTCCAAGCGCCATCGGTCATGGGCGGCACGGCGCCGGTCACGATCTCCCAGCGCGTGATGCTGAGCCCGCTTCCGGTGAGCCTGGTGACGCCCCCGATCACGATCTGCATAAAAATCATAACAAGGCCGGTGACGAGCCAAAGCTTGACGGCCTTTGAGATGTTCGCTTCTTCTGCCCAGCGGCTAAAACTGCTTGTCATTTTTTCAGGTTTGAAATCCAATTGAAACGTTGGTTTTTGGGGCGCAGGGTTTTAAAACAAAAAACAAGTGTTCGCTTTTTCGTTTTCCGCAACCTGAGCTTCCCTTATCAATTAAAAATGATTTGATAAAAAAAAGCCTGCGGCCATCATCAGGGCTGTTAGTTTGTGGAAAACCGCATAACTGAAAACACCTGTATCGTTTTTAAGGATAGTTACCAACTTTATCCACAGGTTATCCGCAATTTCATTTCCGATATATCAAGGCTTTGCAGGGTTACTCACAGCGAAAGCACAAAATGTTCAGAAAGGGCGTGTTTAACTTTTCGACGCATCGGCTTGTGTGGATTGGCGTTTGTAAGTTCGGGTTTGTAAACACAGGTTTTTTGTTTTCGTTGTTCAGGTGGGCGTTTTAAGGGGCCGTTGTTGGCGGATGTTTGGGAAGCGGCACTTTTTCCACATGGTTTTTAGACAGGCGCAAGTTCTATCGGTGTTTGATTTTGAAGCGCATAGATATATGAATTTTTATCTTGTTTATAACTTTTCCAAACAAATAGTTCTATTGGCCAACGTACAGAAAATGAGCTGGTTAGGATTTTTGCCTTTTAGGATATTTGGTTTTGATGGGTGGAACTTGCGTGATGTTTTGAAAAACTTGAAACAATTTTCGGGAATTCCACGGGCGGGAACTTTTTCGTGCCAATTCATGGTTTTCCAAATTTCCAGACAGCCTTCCCCCATTCGCAGTTGTCATTACCTTACTTTTGCCTTCCTTTTCAAACGATACTTGTGAACGAACAACAACCGGCCGCCTCTCCGGCCCAGGCCGAAACCCGCATTCGACGCATCCGAAGGGTGCTGCGCCAGGCCATCAACGGCGAAGAAGACAATTTTACGACGGGCAGCATCGACAGGGCTATTGTGCTGCTGTCAATTCCCATGATCTTGGAAATGGCCATGGAATCGCTGTTTGCGATCGTGGACATATTTTTTGTGGCAAGAATAGGCTCGGAGGCCGTAGCGACCGTGGGCCTCACGGAAGCTGTGCTGATGCTGGTCTATTCGCTCGCCATCGGCCTCAGCTCAGCCGCCACCGCCATGGTGTCGCGCCGCATCGGCGAAGGTGACCGCGTGGCGGCGGCAAAGGCTGGCGGCCAAGTGATATTCGTTGCCCTGATCGTGTCGGCGCTTATTGGCATTCCAGGTTTTGTCTATGCACAGGAAATCTTGAGCTTCATGGCGCGGGATCAGAGCGTGTCGGTTGTGGGCCACCAGTTCACGCGGCTCTTGCTCACCTGCAACCTGCCCATTTTACTGCTCTGGATACTCAACGGCATTTTTCGCGGCGCCGGCGATGCCGCCACGGCCATGCGCGCGCTGTGGATCGCCAATCTGGTGAACATCGTGCTTTGCCCCATTTTCATTTTCGGCCTCGGCCCCATTCCCGCCATGGGCGTGCTGGGCAGCGGCATCGCCACCACTATTGGCCGTTCGACAGGGGTAGCCTACCAGCTTTGGAACCTGTTCAAGGTGGGCAAGATCATAAAACTGCGCTGGGAGATGCTGCGGCCCAACTTGAAAATAGTGGGCACTCTCCTCAGGGTGGCATCGGGCAGCACGGGACAGTACCTCATCGCCTCCGCCAGCTGGATTTTTATGATCTACATCCTGGGGCAGATCAACAAGGAAGTTGTAGCGGGCTATACCATCGCCATCCGGATCATCATCTTCACCATCATGCCTGCCTGGGGCATGGCCAATGCCGCGGCTACGCTGGTGGGGCAAAACCTCGGCGCCGGGCAGCCCGACCGGGCAGAAAAATCGGCCTGGCGCGCCGGCGTCTTCAATATGGTATTTATGGGCATCGTGGCGGCGCTTTACCTCACATTTGCCCCTTTCCTGATACAAATTTTTACCGCAGAACCGGAAGCGATACGGGCTGGAATCTTTGCGTTGCGGATTATGGCTGCCGGCTACATATTTTTTGGGTGGGCCATGGTAATGACGCAAGCCATAAACGGCGCCGGTGATACCGTTACCCCGACGATTTTGAATTTCATTTTTTTCTGGCTGTTTGAAACGCCACTGGCCTGGCTGCTGGCCTTGCACTGGAACTGGGGGCAGGCCGGTGTTTACTGGAGCATCTTCACCGCGGAGTCGCTGATGGCAATCGCAGCGATTTGGGTGTTTAAGCGGGGAAAATGGAAATCGGCTCAAGTATAGCTGCCCGTCGCCTGCCCGCGAACAATACTAATCATTCATCCAAAGGTCGGACGCGACAACCGGTGTCGTTATGCCGTCGTTTATGACATATTCCTGCTGGTCGATGCCTTCTTGATGGATCGCTTCTAAGAACATATCGATAAACTGGTGGCTGAGCTCGTTTTTCTCGGCCCTTCGGCGGCAGGCATCTGCCAGCGCCCGCCAGCGCTCAGGCTGGAAAATGGCGATGTTTTTGTCTTTTTTCACGTAGCCGATGTCGCGCACTAAGCGCATGCGCTGGGCGATGAGGTGTATTATCTCTTCGTCGAGCTCGTCAATTTGCTGGCGGAAGTTTTCGATGGCCGATTGATAGTTGGGGTCGTCGGAGCTGATGCTGCGGCGCACCAGTGAGCCGATCATTTCCCCGAACTGTACCGGGGTGATTTGCTGGGCGGCATCGCTCCAGGCGGTATCTGGGGCGGGGTGCACCTCCACCATCAGGCCGTCGAAATTAAGTTCATAGGCTTTTTGGGCCGTTTCTGCCAGAATATCGCGGCGGCCACAGATATGCGAAACGTCGCAGATCACTTCAAGACCAGGGAATTCCTGCATCAGGTCGATGGCCATTTGCCAGCGCGGCACGTTTCGGTACTTGGAATCGCCGTAAGTTGAAAAGCCGCGGTGTATGGCCGCAATGCGCCTGATGCCGGCTTTATGCAGGCGCTCGATGGCCCCAACCCAGAGCTTGTAATCGGGGTTGACCGGGTTTTTGATGATAACAGGGATATCAGTGCCGGCCATAGCATCGGCTATTTCCTGTACCGAAAAAGGGTTTACTGTGGTGCGGGCGCCGATCCAGAACACGTCTATGCCGTATTTCAGGCACTCATATACGTGCTGTGCGGTAGCCACTTCCGTGGTTACTTTCATGCCCGTTTCCTGCTTTACCCGTTTCAGCCAGGGCAGCCCTTTGTATCCGATGCCTTCGAAGGCGCCGGGGCGGGTGCGCGGTTTCCAAATACCGGCGCGGTACAGGTCGATGTTTTGGCCTTTTAATCCATGGGCGGTTGCAAGCACTTGTTCTTCCGTTTCTGCAGAGCAAGGGCCTGCGATGAGGATGGGTCGTTTTTGGGCGTTGAATATTGGCTGAAATTCCATGCTGGATACTGATTTAAAGGGTAACAAAATATACCCTTCGATGGTTTTCGGCACAAAGGTGCGCATTCTTTATGCTACTCTTTTTATGATCGTGCTACTTTTGCGCCATCAATCTGACAAACAATGGCAACAAAACGCAAATCAAAGTTCAAACCCGCCAAGCCCGCACCAGCTGAAAAGAAGGCTTCAAAGGCCGCTGCGGCAACTACCAACACCTTTATGCCCGGCTTTTGGGGCCAGCACTGGCTGCCGGCAGCTTGCCTGATGGCCCTCTCCATTGCCCTGTATATCATTGGGGTGAAGTACGGGTACGTGCTCGACGACGAGATGACTTTCTGGAAAAACGACTATGTGAAAGAAGGTTTTGGCGGACTGCGCAAAATTTTTGCGTCCGACAGTTTCATGGGCTATTTCAAGGAGCAGAAGTTCTTATTGGAAGGTGGCCGCTACCGACCCTTGTCCCTGGCCACTTTCGCCATTGAGGTGGGCTTGTTTGGCGAGGGCCACACCACCATCAGCCACGCCATCAACATCGTGTTGTACGGACTGACGGGAATTTTGCTGTACCGCATTTTGTTGGGTCTGTTCCCTGTCAGCGAGGGCGGGCGCTGGTACTTCAGCCTGCCCTTTATCACGGCAGCGGTATTTGTGCTGCACCCGCTGCACGTTGAATGTGTGGCCAACATCAAAGGCCGCGACGAGATATTGGCCCTGATGGGCGGCCTTGCGGCGCTCTGGGCTACTTTGAAATACTTCGATACCAACAAGGGCTGGTGGTTGCTCGGTGCAGCCTTTTTCCTGTTCCTGGGAATGCTTTCAAAGGAAAACACCATCACGTTCCTGGCGGTGGTCCCGCTGACGGTGGCTTTGTTCACCACCGTCTCAACTGGCAGGGCCATACGCGCAGCCCTGCCTTTGCTGGCCGCAGCCCTGCTCTTTATCTATATACGCTATCAAGCCCTGGGCTATATGATCAACCACGGCCAGGCGAATACCGACCTCATGAACGACCCCTTCCTTGAAATGACCAAGTCCGAGAAATATGCCACCATATTCCTGACCTTGGGCTGGTACGTGAAACTGCTTTTTGTACCCTATCCGCTTACCATCGACTACTACCCATACCACGTGCCAAAGGTGGGGTGGAGCGATTGGCGGGCTTTGATTTCCCTGGCTGGTTATTTAGCTATGGGCATATGGGCGCTGCGCAACCTGCGCAAGCACAGCATTCCGGCATACTGCATTTTGTTTTACCTCATCACGTTGAGCATTGTGAGCAACTTGTTTGTCTCCGTCGGCACCTTTATGAACGAGCGCTTTGCGTACATGCCATCGGTGGCGTTCTGCCTGTTGGTTGGCTGGTTTTTTGCCCGGAAATTGCCCCAATGGCTGAAAGAAAAGCCCGATTCCAATTACCCGTTGGGCATGATTGCTTTTGCAGCCATTGCTGCGGTTTATGCCTACATCGTCGTAAAACGCATCCCCGATTGGCAAGACAAGCTGACCATCAATGCGGCAGCGGTAAAAGTGTCGCCCGGCAGCGCCCGCTCCCATACCTTTTATGTGACGGGGCTTTACGACCACAAATACAGGGATATCAAGGACAAGGAAGCGAAAAAGCCCCTGATCGCCGAAATGGACTACCACATTAAAGAAGCGCTGAAGATCAACCCGAACTACAGCGCGGCATTGATCATGAAAAGTGCGGTGGCCACGGCCCAGTTCGAGCAAGACCACCAATTGGACAAGCTGTTCCACGAGTTCGAGTACATCATTGAAAAAATACCCTACAACACCAATTTCAGGACCTTCCTCGACCAATACATGGTGTATCTCGACGGCTCCAATTCTGACAAATACATCTCCTTCTGCCACCGGGTCGGCTACGAGTTCTTTTTCAAGAAAAAGAAAGACTATAAGACAGCCCTCCACTTCCTCCAATACGGCCTCGATCGCCAGACCGAAGACATCAGAATCCTGGAAGCCATGGCAGAAGTTTATACAGCTGTTGGCGATACGGTCAAAGCCAACGAAATGAAACAGCGCGCCGCAGCGCAACGTTGATGGACAACCGAAAATTAAAATATTGCGCCCGCCAGCTCCCGACTGGCGCCCTCATCGTCCTGGCCCTTACTGCCTGCGGCGGCGAGGCGCCCATGGATGCCGAAACCAGGGCTGCCATCGACTCTACCGCCACAGCCCAGATCAGCCTGGCGCGAAAAGAGCTTGACAGTCTCTGCGCCGCCGCAGAAAAAACGGAATTGCCCCAATTGGTGGACTCGATCAAAAAGGTGCGCTTGCGGGAGATAGAGCAGCAGCTGAAGAATATTCCGAAATAGGGTTTCAGGTTTCAGGTTGGCCCAAGCGCGGAGCCAACCTGAAACCTGAAACCTAAAAAATCCCCCTTGCCACCTTCTGCCCATCCATCGCCGCCGAAATAATGCCCCCCGCGTAGCCTGCCCCCTCGCCACATGGGAATAGGCTTTCCACTTCAGGGTGCATCAGGGTGTGCGGGTCGCGGGGGATGCGCACGGGCGCGCTGGTACGGCTTTCGGTAGCCACCACGACCGCTTCTTCGGTGTAGTAGCCCCGCATCTGTTTCCCAAAATCGGTCAAGCCCTCCCGCAGCCGCTGGTAAATGAAATTAGGCAACAGATCGAACAGCGGCGCCGCATGGATGCCGGGGATATAGGAGGTTTTGGGGAGGCTGCGCGACAATTTCCCCTGGATAAAATCGGTCAGGCGCAAGGCCGGCGCTTTTTGGCTGCCATCGCCGGCGTTGAACAGAGCCTGTTCCGCCTCCGTCTGGAACATCATGGCGGCAAACGGCCCATGTTGCGCCCAAGGCAGCAGATCGTCCATTTCCACCGAAGTCACCACCCCTGAATTGGCAAATGGGGAATCGCGGCGGCTCATGCTCATGCCGTTCACGACGATTTCGCCCGGACTGGTGGCTGCGGGCACGATCAGTCCGCCGGGGCACATGCAAAAGGAAAACACCCCCCGCCCCGCAGCCTGGCACACTAAGCTGTAGCTGGCAGCGGGCAATTCGTCGACCCGCTGGTTTTGTTTGTACTGGATGCTGTCTATGAGCGCCTGGGGGTGCTCTACCCGCACCCCCAGGGCAAAGGGCTTGGCCTCGATCAGGATGCCTTTTTTGTGGAGTAAATAGTAGATGTCGCGCGCCGAGTGCCCTGTAGCCAGGATTACCGCATCGGCCAGCCATGTGCCGCCATTCCCATCGCCGGTAGCTTCGGTTTCTACGCCCAAAATCTTCCTGTCTTTCAAAATAAGGTCAACGACACATTGTTCGAAATGCACCTCGCCCCCATATTGAAGGATGGTCTGGCGCATGTTCTGCACCACTCCCGGGAGTTTGTTGGAGCCTATATGCGGGTGGGCTTCCACCAGGATGTCTGATTTTGCCCCGTGCTCTACGAACAGTCGCAGGGCTTTCTGCACGCTCCCGCGCTTCACCGAGCGGGTGTAGAGTTTCCCGTCGGAATAGGTGCCGGCCCCGCCCTCTCCAAAACAGTAGTTGGAATGCGGGTTCACTTCGCCAAGCTGCTGGATGGCCCGCAAATCGCGGCGGCGCGCCTGGGCATCTTTGCCGCGGTCGAGCACTATGGGCTTGATGCCGGCTTCCAACAATTCCAGGGCCGCAAAATACCCGGCTGGCCCCGCTCCTACAATTATCACCGTTTTGCGGCCTTTCACCGTTTTGAAGCCATCCAAAATGGCCGGTTCGGGCGTAAAAACTTCTTTGATGCCATAAACTTCCGCCCGCAGCCGGAACACAGGCTGTCGCGCCCGCGCATCGAGTGAGGATTTCAGGATTTCAACATGGGAAACTTGATGGGCGGCAATTCCTGCCTGGCGGGCTGCTTTCTGGCGTATCAGGGCTTCGTTGTGCCGTTCGTGCGGCAGCAGCACCAGTTCAACTAATTGTGGCATAGGCTGTGGTGTCCCGTTTTTATCAGGAAAAAGCAGTTTGAAAGGGCAAAGTTAGGGCGAATCGGTTAAACAAATGCCAAGACTGGCATGGGTTGTGTTCGCTAAATCCCACCCCCTACCACCAGCACCCGCCCAATCAGCACCGCACCAAACACCATCAGCATCAAGCCGATGCCCCGCTGCACTTGCCTAATGTGCTCGGGGGTAAGGAATTGCCGTATGCGCTTGGCGGCCCAGGCCTTGAGCGTGTCGGTAATCACCAGGGTGCCCAACATGCCGCCAAAAAAGATCAGGGTTTGGGGTTCGTTCCAGTGGTTGGGCACTACGACGGCGCTGATGATGCCGATCCAAAAAAAGATGGTGCCGGGGTTCACGGTATTGAGCAAAAAACCGCGCAGCCACCAAGCGAGGTTGCTGCGCTGCTCGATGCTATTTTCTGCGGGCACAGCACCTGCTTTTCGCCCCTGTTTTGAAAAAAAACTGCCAGCGCCAAACGCCAGCAGCAACAAGCCGCCAAAAACACCGACCCATTGTTTAAAGCCATCAACCTGGGTGACCGCCGCGAGTGTATCGACGCCCCAAAGTATGGCGCCGACAAACAGCACGTCGCTGACCCAGATGCCGGCGGCTACGGCGACACCGGCGCGGAACCCTTGGGCAATACCCGCTTCTACCACGGCAAAAAGCAGCGGGCCGATGAGGAAACTGAGCGAAATGCCGAAGAGGATACCTTGAAGCAGCATAATTTGGGCTGCAAACCTACCGATTTTTCAGAACAGCGCCCGCACCTGCGCCCTGCCCACGTGCACCACCCTGTTCTGCCCTGTTTTCCGGCCTTCGTAGTTCAAGCTCAGTTGTACCGATTTTGACAGCTGACGGTCGAGTATGACGCTCCACAGGTAGTTTTTGCCGTTCTGCAATCCTTCCAGCATCGTGAACGCTACGACGGAATTGGCCTGGCTGTTGTACCGTATGTCGGCGAAGGTCAGCTTGCTGCGCAGCGAGGTGCTGGCTTTAAAACCTTGTGCGTTGGGTTTGGAAGCGGGGTTCCAGGTAAGCTCTGCCGACCAGTTGCTTTGTGTGGCCGCCTCCATTTCGCCTAAGGTGTTCCGGCTGCGCTTCCATTTCATGGCCGTGTTGACGCGGAAGCTCCGGCTGGGCAACCAGGTCAGTTTGGGCCCCGCTTCAAACGCCTCGATGTTGTAGTCGCGGGAGTTAAAGGCCTGGTTGTCAGAGGCTTTTAGCGTTTGTACCACATCGGATTCCAGGCTCCAGCGCCGGTTCAGGTTGAGCCTTCCGTGCAGGGAAACATCCTGGTTGCGGCGCTGCTCAAAACCCGTGGTAATGGCCAAGCGGCTCCGGTTGTCGCCGTGCGCGATGCTGGCATCCCATTTTGGGTCGGCGCGGTTTATGAACAAAGCGTTCCGCCAGCCGGCGCTCAGCGTCACCAGGGAAGTGTCGGTCAGCCCTGTGAGTTGCAAGGGGTTCCAGGCTTGCACACCGGCTGCACCGGCAACGGTTCGGCGGTTGATCTGGAGGTTGCTCTGTGTGCTCAGGCGGGCGAGCAAGCGTTGTGCTTTGTTTGATGGTCGCGGCCACAACTGTCGCGGCTCGAAGCGAAGGCTGGGGCCAAAAAGCACGTTGTTGGTGCGGATGTAGTCGGTAGTGGCCACCGACACGCGCACATATGTGGCTTGGTCTTGAAACACGGCAAGCTCCATCTCGTCCACTTGCAAAATACTGTCGCGGTTGCGGTCAACCCAGGTGTAAAGGCCGTCGCCGGGATTCACCTGCAGGTAGTTGAATTCCAGTTTTGGGCTCTGGCCGGAGCCAAGTTCGTAGTTGGTGGTCAGAACAAGTGCGTTGCGCCAGGCCGAAAAATTGTAATCTGCTTTTCCGAGGTAGGAATTTTGGGCTTCAAGGGTGGTAAGCGTCGAATCGTCGATGTGGAGCCGCCGGAGGCTGAGCACCCAGGCGAGCGATTGGGCATAGCTTTTTCGGATGCCGTTGTTGTTCCAGCCGCCGTTCAGGTTCAATTCGTTGGCGACGGTGCTGCGTTTAAAATTTGACTGGCGCGGGGCAAAGTCGCTGCGCTGCGACACATAGCCGGCAAATTGCCAGCGCCCCTCGCTTTGCGGCACTTGAAAATACAGGCGCAGCAGGTCGTACCAAAAGCTCGAACGGCTCAGGGTATCGGCGCCGGCAGCCGTGCGGGCGTTTTTTTCCCGTTCGGCGTAAATGCCCGCTTTCAGGACTGCCTGCTTAGCTGTGGTGGAGTCACGTTTGAAAAATGTTTTTGATAGGTCAATTTTTGGCCGGTCGAACCGCGTCTGTTCTACGAGGCCCGATGTTTTCAAAAAATTTCCCTCTGTGGCAAGTTCCCAGCCGTTTTTCCGGAACAACAAGGACGCGAAATGCCTGGCCCCGTCGTAAATGCCCTGCCGCCGGAAAGCGCCAAACTCGTACTGTGCCCGCCCCAGTTTTTTGTTCTCTAAGGAAATGCCCGCCCGCCCGATCTGCTCCATCACCGTGTCGCGGCTGCTGTCGGTGTTCCAGTCGCGCACGAACTCCGGGGGGCGGTATGGGTTCAGCGATTGGAAGTTTCGGGCGGTGTGTTCGTAGGCGGCGTTCAGCTGGCCGCGCCAAGGCTTTTGCGGCTTCTCGCCCGAGCTTGCCCGCATTTGCCCAAATTCAAAAGCTTGTTTCCAGTGCAAAAAGCCGGCTAAACCTAAGTTGTCGGCATTGCCCAGGGGGGAGAAACGGTTGTAGTCGCGGTTGCTCAAGGCCATTTCTGCGTTGAGGCTGGAGTGCTTGAACGGTTGGAAATCAGCTCCGGCTGTCCAAAGCTGCCGAAGTTCGGGCGCGATGAGCCGCAGCACCGGCTCGAAATTGCCTGTTGGTTGGCAGGTGCTGGGGTCGGGTGCCGACCAGCGGAACACCCGGCCATTGGCGGCTGTGGGCGCCAAAACGTAGTTCCCTTGGCCTGCGGGGACTTCCGAAAAGCGGGCGGCATAACGCGCAGAATCAGGGTGGGTGCTGTAAACCAACACGGGCACGGGCAGCCCGCAGACAACGGAATCGACGATCCGGTACAGCACCCGGCTCGGGTCGAAGGCTTCCAGGGTATCGATGCCGGAGGTGTAGGCTGTGCGCAAATTGTCTCCGGCGGCAGCCAGGTTTTGGCGCTCGCCGGGCGACAGTTCCTGGGCGCCGCCGTTGTTGCGGGCATCTTGTTCGGAGTACAGGTTAAAATAGAAACGGCTGTGCTTGCGCTTCCAATCGGAATTGAGGACCGCTGTGGAGCGCAGGTATGTTTGCACGGCATATTCAAATTCCACGATGATGCGGATGTCTTTGGTGATGAGCCTGCGCGGGGTGAACACGATTTCGCCCAGGTTGTAATCGACCACGTAATCGTCTTCCACGCCGCGCTGCAACAATTGGCCGTCGATATAAACTTTTTCGGTGCCGGCCAGCACGATAATAAAGCGCTCGCCTTCCGTGCCCTGCAAGCGGTAAGGGCCTTGGTTGCCCTCCTGCCCCTGGATGTTCTGGCGGGCAAATTTGCCCCGCGTCACGGCTGCTGCAGCCCGTATCCTCAGCGAGTCGCTTTTATGGTAAAACGCCGATTCCACCATAGCGCCCTGCAAGCGTTTGAAGTAGTTGCTGAAATACCCGCCTGGGCGGGTGAGGTCGTAGTCGCCGGCTGTGAGGGTGCTTTGCCTCTTTTTGAGTTGTATAAAAATACGGTCGAACTCTTGCAGTTGCCGGGTGGTGCCGTCGGGTTGGAGGGGGATGCTGTTGTCGGAAAGGGCGGCGCGGAGTTCCAGGTCATTGCCCAACTTGCCGTCCAATTGCAGGTTTAGGTTTGAATTGAACACCAGGTTTTGGCTGTTCCCGAACGACAGCCCGCGGGTATAGGCGCCGGCAGAGGAAATGCCAGTGCTCTCCCATGGCTTTTTTGTCGGCTCGTAAGGTGAATAATCGAACTCGATGGCATCGGTGTTGATGCGCCGCCGGATGGCGACCGTGTCGAGCCGTGCGATTTTTGCGGAAAGGTCGTAGGGAATCACCCGGTAGCTGACGGAAATCTTTTTGCAGTTTGGATAGGCCCTGAACAGCTGTGCCGTATCGTAGTAGAGCCGGTTGTTTTTCAAGGCAAACAACGCGCTGTCGAGCACGGTGCCGCTGTCAAAATCCTGAATCTGCCCCAAGGGCGAAATGACAGTAAAGGAATCGAGCAATTGGCCCGCTTGGGCTGCTTCTACGACGCGGTAGCGCAGGCTGGAGTACCTGTTTTCAATTTGCGCCTCCAGGCTCCCTGTGGCAAGCCCAGCAAGGAGCGCCCAGGAAAAGCGCAATAAAAGCAGACGATATCGCATCAACACAGCCGTAAAAGTCGGTAAAATGGCGTTGGATACGGCGGATTAGTTGCCTGTTAGGCGGCTCGGGAATGATAAACCTGTAATGTTGGTCGAGATGCCCAGTACAAAAAAACGGGCAGCACCAGGTTGCCCTGGCACCGCCCGTTTTGCTTTTTTCACGGAGCTAGCAAACAAGCTCAACGGATAAACAAAATCTCCCGGTACTTCACCAGCGGCCAGTACTGGTCGTCCACCACAGCCTCCAGGTCGTCGGCAGCATCGCGGATGGCCTCCATCTGCGGCTTCACTTCATGGCAGAAGACATCTGCTTCCGCACGGATGGAGCCCGCGCTGTGCGCTTTTTCGTACGCTTCGTGCATCTTTTTCAAGCCGCTGTGGATGGCCTCGATGTTAGAAGACACCCGGCGCAACAGTTCTACCTGCAATTTGGCGCTTTGCACCATATCGATGGAACGCAGCGAGGCCACATTGTCGGCCAGTTCTTTCTGGTAGCGCATGGCGGCAGGCAGCACGAAGGTGTTCACCAGTTCTTCCAGCGTTTTGGCTTCGATGTCGAGCTTGGTGACGTAGCCGTGCAGCTGTACGTTGTAATAGGCATCGAGCTCTACCTTGTTCATCACGCCCGATTTCCCGTAAAGTTCTTGTCCCAGTGGTTTGGCCAGCACATCCAGCGCTTCCGGTGTGGTGGGGAAGTTGTTGAGCCCGCGTTTGGCAGCCTCTGCCTTCCATTCATCGGAGTAGTTGTTGCCCTCGAACAGGATGGGTTTCGATTTGCGGATGTAGTCTTTGATGACGGTCAGGATGGCTACGTCCTGGGTTTCGCCTTTGGCCACCAGTGCATCCACATCTGCTTTGAATTCCACCAGTTGCAAGCCCATCATGGCGTTCATCACGGCCATTGGGCCGGCGCAGTTTTGGCTGCTGCCCACGGCGCGGATCTCGAATTTGTTGCCGGTGAAGGCAAATGGCGAGGTGCGGTTGCGGTCGGTATTGTCGAGTTCCAGGTTGGGCAATTTGGCAATCAGGTCGAGCACGCGCTCCACTTCTTTGCCGTTCTGGTTTTTGCCCTCCATGATTTCTTCGAGCAGGTTGCTCATGGCCTCGCCGATGAAAACGGAGATGATGGCGGGCGGGGCTTCGTTGGCGCCGAGGCGGTGGTCGTTGCCCGCGTGGGCGATGCTGGCGCGCAGCACGTCGGCGTATTTGTGCACGGCGGCGATGGTGTTCACGAAGAAGGTGACGAAGCGCAGGTTGGTGCCGGGCACTTTAGCCGGGGCCAGCAGGTTGACACCCGTGTTGGCGCCCAGGCTCCAGTTGTTGTGTTTGCCCGAGCCGTTAATGCCGGCAAATGGTTTTTCGTGCAGCAACACACGCAGCTTGTGGCGGCGGGCAACGCGCTCCATGAGGTCCATGAGCAGCTGGTTGTGGTCCACGGCTACGTTGATCTCTTCAAAGATCGGCGCTACTTCGTATTGGCTCGGCGCCACCTCGTTGTGGCGGGTGCGCACTGGTATGCCCAGTTTGTGGCTCTCTGTCTCAAGGTCGCGCATGAAAGCGTACACCCGTTCGGGGATAGAGCCGAAGTAGTGGTCTTCCAATTGCTGGTGCTTGGCGGCGGGGCGGCCCAGTAGGGTGCGGCCCGTCATGGCCAGGTCGGGGCGGGCGTTGAAAAGGGCATCGTCCACCACGAAGTATTCCTGTTCCCAGCCTAAGGTAGCGGTCACTTTGGTCACGTTCTCGTTGAACATCTGGGCTACGGGCACTGCTGCGTCGTTCAGGAAAGCCTGGGAACGAAGCAGGGGGAGCTTGTAGTCTTGTGCCTCCCCGCCGTAGGTGACGAAAATGGTCGGGATGCAAAGGGTTTTGCCCTCGCCCACCTCCATGATAAATGCAGGGCTGCTGGGGTCCCACACCGTGTAGCCACGCGCTTCGAACGTGCTGCGCATGCCGCCGGAAGGGAAAGACGAGCCGTCGGGCTCTTGCTGTACCAAAGCAGAGCCGGTGAACTCTTCGATGACGCGGCCGTCGTGGGTGAGGGTGAAGAATGAGTCGTGCTTCTCTGCGGTCTTGCCTGTCAGCGGCTGGAACCAGTGTGCAAAGTGGGTGCAGCCGTGCTCTTCCGACCAGTTTTTCATGCCGACGGCGATCACGTCGGCGATGTCGCGGGTGAGCTTTTGGCCGCTCTGCACGGCGGCTTTTACGGTGAGGTAGGCGTTTTCGGGCAAATGCCTTTTCATCGCCTCGTCATTGAAGACGTTTTCGGCGAAATAGGAGGCAATTTTTTCCGGGACGCCGCCTTCAAAATCTGTTGAAAAAGGCTCCATGCGGCTCTCCATGGTTTGGAGTGCGGTGAAACGAGAGAGGGACATATCTTGAGTTATGAGTTATGAGTTATGAGAGATGAGTGACTTTGCTGGTTTGGGTAATTAAAAATGGAAGCGCCCTGACAATGAGTCGAGGGGACTTTGGGCGGGTGTATCGATTATACTGGCTTAAAACCAGCCAAAAAGGGTATTATTCACGCGCCGTTGTCGGGTATCGGTGAAAAAGAAAAAAAGCGGGGAAACAAATTGAAATTGGGGGCGGCCCTTCCATTTGCCGAGCGGGGTCGGCATCTCCGAAAACTGCAAGAAGGGGAAAAGAGTGCGCAATGGCATCGCTAAATTGGGTAATGCCTTGTTGAAGGTGCAAAATTACGCGGTTTTTTGTGGAAAATTAATTTTATTGCAAATTTTCGGTAGCGTTAACAAAGTGGGCTTTCGAAATTATTGGAACAAATCAAGTGTCTTTCTTTATTAAAAGTTGGGGATAGGGCCGTTTTGTTGGCACATATTTTTATAGCCAAACTGCCCAGCCGAATACGGCAACAATCTACGCTGCAGCAGTGCCCTCAGTTTCCCAACCGTTCCTGGTATCCTGACCAATCCTCCGCTTCGTCAATGTCCGTTAAGGTGGGCAGCAGCGCGCAAGTTTTGCCAAGTGCGGCAATTTTCTCCAAAGTGCGCGCCCGCACGGTTTCCGTGCTCCAGGCGATGTCGCGGAAAACACTTGCTTCCATGCCCCGCATCCCGAGCAAATAATAGCCCCCGTCTGGCACCGGCCCCAGCACAAAATCGGCTGAATCGAGCTGCTCAAATGCCATGTTCAGCAACTTGCCGCTCAATTCCGGGCAGTCGCTGCCGATGACCAATACCTTTTCAGCCCCTTTTGCAAAGGCATTTTGGAACGCCGCTTCCATGCGCGCGCCCAGGTCGCCGCTCGTTTGCAGCTTTTTTTGAAACCTGCTCGCAGACCAACCATCCTGCTCCGGCACCGTTTCGGTGTAGTAGAGGTGCCTTTCAGCCGTTGTGGCCAAAGCGGCTTTGCGGGTCTTTTCAAGCAATATTTTGTAAATCCGCAGTGCTTCGGCATCGCCCAGGGCACGGGCCAGGCGGGTCTTTACTTTGCCCAGCTCCGGGTTTCGGATGAAGACGATCAGTACGTTTTTCATAGATGGAGTGTTCTTTGAACGGTGTGTTTGCCGTGGTAAAAGAAGGGTTTTAGAAGATTGGGTGTGTTTTTTTCTTTTTGCTTCGCGGGCCTGAAGGCCCTCTTCCGGACTGTGTGAACGCGGTGCTACCGGCGCTCCGAGCTTGTGATTTGGCATTTGGGCAACAAATGGGTGCATCAGGCACAAAACCAGAATCCACTTTGAATGTTTATTGGTTTCCTGCCAGATTTGAACAGGCCTGCCAAAATTCAAACCGTTCACGTAAACCTGAAACCTGAAACCATATTTCTATGTTCACAGGCATTATCGAAGCGCTCGGCACGGTCACGGCCATGGAAAAGGATCGCGCCAACGTGCATTTCACGGTAGAAAGCGCCATTTCTGCGGAGCTGAAAATTGACCAAAGCGTAAGCCACAACGGCGTTTGCCTCACCGTGGTCGGGCTGGGCAAGGGCAGCCACCGTGTCACGGCCATTGAAGAAACCCTGCGGCGCAGCAATCTGGGCGATTGGGCTGTCGGCGCACACGTCAACCTGGAGCGCTGCCTGCCCATCGGTGGCCGCCTCGACGGGCACTTAGTGCAAGGGCATGTGGACGACGTGGCCGAATGTGTGGGAGTGCTGGAAACAGGCGGCTCCTGGCAATTTAGTTTCCGCTACCGGCCCTCGGCCGAACATTTGCTGGTTGACAAAGGTTCTGTATGTGTCAATGGGGTGAGCCTGACAGTGGTTAGCCCGAAAGCCGACCTTTTTTCGGTCGCCATCATCCCCTACACCTGGGAGCACACCAATTTTCAGCATCTCCGTGCCGGCCAAAAAGTCAACATTGAGTTTGATATTATTGGGAAATATGTGGCAGCCTTGTACCAAAAAACATAAGGGATAGCCCTTTCCGAAAAAAACAGCCGGCGGCTGCGAAAGTGGAGCTTCTGGCAGCGTATTTATCCTTCCTCTTCCCAATCCAGCAGCTTTTTTCCCCGTCGGATCGCCTTGCGCTCCGAGCGCTGCTTTTTGTCCTTCAAGCGCTTGACGACCACCGCTTTCGGCACTTTGGTGGGCTTGCGCTGCTTTTCCTTTTGGAGCGCTTTGGCCACGAGGCGCAGCAGCTTTTCCTCCGCGAGGGTTTTGTTCATCAGTTGCGAGCGGTCGGTTTGGTTGCTTACGGCGAGTATGCCTTCGCCGGATATTTTGTTGGCCAGTCTCTCAAAGACCAGTTTTTTTTCAACTTCGTCGAGCGCGTTGGAAGCTGCCACGTCGAACAGGGCCTCGGCCTTGGTCTCCACCTTGTTCACGTTCTGCCCACCCTTGCCGCCCGATCGGGCAGTGCGGAAGGAGAGTTCTTGTTTGAGCAGTTCCCCGTTCATTATAATTTGATAATTCGATAATTGGCGCGCCAGCTTGGCCAATGGTTTGTTGTTGCGGTAACGCAGATGTGGGTAAATTGGTTTCAATTTCAAATACAACGGCGAAATTCCAGGCAATTTCCCATTTTTGGGGCTAAATACGCACCTCAATATGAAAAAGAAAACGACGCCTCCGGTTGCCGCCGCCGACCCCGACAAGGTTTTTTGGGCAATAATTGCCATTGCCTTGTTGCTGGTGCTGTACGCCCGACTCCGATTGCTGGGCATGCCGCTGGAGCGCGACGAAGGCGGCTTTGCCTATATCGGCCAGCGGCTTTTTGGCAGCCAGCTGTTGTATTCAGACATGCTCGACAACAAGCTGCCGGGGCTGTATTTTTTCTACTGGGTATTTACCCATTTGCCTATTGGGGCGGAGAAAGGCGTGCACTTGGGCTTGTTACTGTTGCAGGCCGGCACGCTCGCCTTGTTTTTTGGCTGGGTGCGCAAGGCTTTCAACTTTCATGTTGCCGCTGTTGCCACGGCGCTTTTTTCGTCGGCGGTGCTGATGCCCGGCGTGCTGGGTTTCGCGGCCCATGCCACGCAATTGCTGCTATTGCCCGTAGTGGCTGGGCTGTACCTGCTATGGGATTACCTGTACGCTGAAAACCGCCGGCAATGGTGGCGACTGGTGCTTTCGGGGCTTTGCCTGGGCTATGCTTTTACGGTGAAACAGCCGGCCATTGTTTTCAGTGCGTTTGCCGTAGGAGCGCTGTTGTTTGGCGCAGGTACGACGCTGCAAAAATTTGGGCGCGCCATTGTGCTGGGCATGGCCTCCTTGTTCCCTTTTTGTGCTATGGCTGGATACTTTTACGCACAAGGCCGCTTCGATGACTTTTGGCTTTGGACCTACACCCTGCCCGCTGCGCAAACCCTGGATGCCAGCGATGCCCAAAAATTCCTGAGCCAAATGCTGCCAAAAGTAGTGGGCAACAACTGGTTGTTCTGGGGTCTGGGCATTTTGTCACTGGCGATCTTGCCCATCAGCAGTTTCGGCAAGGCAGCCCGCTATTGGGCTGTGGGTTTGCTGGGGCTGTCTTTTTGCTCCACCGCCATCGGGCTGGGCTTTATGCCGCATTATTTTGTGCCGGTGGTCCCGTTCGCGGCGCTGGGCGTGGCAGCCAGCCTGTATTGGGCCGCGACCAAATATGGCGGGGGCGGCAAACGCCTTTTCGCCGTGTTGGGCGGCATTTTGGTTTTCCTGCCCATGTTGATGAATTTCAGCTACTTTTTCAAGCCCAATTACTTGGAAATATTGGAGAGGCACTACCACTGGAACGGCTTTGGCGAGGCAAAAGCAGTATCGGCGGAACTGAAAAAGCGCTTGAAACCCGGGGAGCGTGTGGCCGTGCTTGGCTCCGAGCCAGAGATCAATTTTTATACCAATACCGATCATTGTTCGCCGCACCTTTACCTGTACCCGGTGCTTCGGGAACACCAATTGACCAAGCAATACCAACAGCAATACCTGCGCGATATACTTTCCTGCAATGCCGAATACGTGGTGTTAACCGCCAGCGAGGCTTCCTGGGCGCCGGGTTTTGGCGAATTGCCCTTTTTCAAACGGGACATATTTCCCAAAATCACCGAACGCTACACCCTGATCGGGCGCGCCAACATCGGCCAGATACCCCTGAACATGGCCTGGGACGAGGCGCTGAAAACCCATAACCCGCCGAAATGCCCACCCATGTTTGTGTTCAAACGGAAACAGTAACACCAAACGATGCCCAAAATGACACAGGAAGAAAAAAAACGTTTTGAGGCTGCCGTGCAAGCGGAGGTAGCCAAACGCATGGCACTGATTATAGCCGAACAACAAAAGCAATCGGCAAAAGCCATGGAAGCTGCCTTAAAAAACGCCCTGAAAGGGGTGGATAAAGCCAATACGTCCTTAAAAAAAGCACAAATTGGGGTGACAAAGGAGCTGGGCGAAGCCAATAAAATCCGCGCCAAAGCAGAAAAAGAGGGCGAAAAAATGGCAGAGGCTTACTTCGAAGGCAGACAAATAGAATTCAAGGAAGCCGCCCAAACCGAGCTACTGCGCCTGCTTACCCGCAAGCATCTGGAAGCAGGAAAGTCTCCACGCGACATCGCCCAGTGGCTCGATGTATCCAAGGCGTTTGTGGAGAACATCCACGACATAGTGAAGCGGGTAGCCCAATACCGCCCGGCGCCACCCAAGCGCCTGCAACTGGATGGAAATCCCAAGCTGCGCTACGAGAACGACGGGCGCGGCGGCACCGTCTGGTTCGAAAACTACGACACCCGCTTCAGCATGTGGTGGGAATTTGCCGGCGGCGATGCCCTCGTTATCCTGGCCGTACCCGCGCCTGCGCAATGGGAGGCAGAAACCCAGCTCCCCCTGTCATCGCGAACGGAAACCCTTACTTTTATTGGCGAACAAATCGTGGCCGATCATATCTCGGAAGGCGGTTCATTTATCATTGGTGAAAATGTGGTAACTTTTTACGCTCGGTAATCTTGCTTAATGAGCTACCCACTATTTGCTCCGGGCGAAAGCGTACAGCGCATTGCCTGAAATATTGTTCCGAACCTCCATTCCGCATCCAAAACGGGACCTACCTTGTTATGAAAGCCTTATTCAGGAAAGCCTGGCATTCCCGATGAAATTCTATGCCCCTTGCGTCCTCAAAAACCATATCCCCCGCCATTTCGGCGAACTTCCATACATTTGCGTTGTTCTCCTCCTGATAGAATTATGAAACGCGCCACCACCACATTTTTCTTCCTCGGAATGTCTATGCTTTTTGCCTGTCGCAACGAGCAGCACACAAATTCCGATTCCCCGTCCCTTATCCGGGAAAACCCGAGCGCTGCCACCAACGTATCGGAACAGACTCCCCTGCCTTACAGCAGCCAGGGCAATTTCGAGAACCTCGTTGCCGATTACGAGAACAAGGACCGGGGGATATGGCAAAAGCCCAACATGGTCATTTCCCTGCTGGGCAACTTAGAAGACAAAACCGTGGCCGACATCGGCGCCGGTACGGGCTACTTTACGTTCAGGATGGTGCCAAAAGCCAAAAAAGTGATCGGCATCGACATCGATGAGCGCTTTATCGCCTTTCTCGACAGCATGAAAGTGCGCCTGCCAGAAACCTACCGGAAGCGGTTCGAGGCGCGGCTCGCCAAGCCCGACGACCCCTTGTTGCGCCCCGGCGAAGCCGATGCGGTCGTGATCGTGAACACCTACGGGTATATCCAAAACCGCGTTCAGTATCTGAACACCCTCATCAAGGGCATTTCGCCGGGTGGGCGGGTGCTCATCATAGACTTCAAGAAAAACAACATTCCCGTGGGCCCCTCCGATGAATTCAAGGTGGCGTTGAACCAAGTGGAAAAGGAACTGCAGGCAGCAGGCTTCACCATCGAAAAAATTGACAAGGACGCGCTCGACTTTCAGTACATCGTGATCGCGTCGAAACCTGAAAAACAGGCCCCGGCGGCCGAAAATTGAACCCATGCGCGGCGCACTGAAACTTTTTACCTGGTTTGGCATCCCTGTTTTCCTGCACTGGACATTCGGGCTGATCTTTGTGTACATCCTTTG
Source organism: uncultured Saprospiraceae bacterium (assembly GCA_964621185.1). Taxonomy (GTDB): domain Bacteria; phylum Bacteroidota; class Bacteroidia; order Chitinophagales; family Saprospiraceae; genus M3007. The sequence goes on from CAZULM010000003.1 coordinate 158,224, forward strand.
GCATGCCCAAACCAACAGCCTTTCCGTTTACGAAACCTTGTGGCTTACCGGCCTGTTCATGGCGCTGTTCGTGTGCGTGCTGCTGCACGAATACGGCCATGCGCTTTCGGCCCGGCGCTACGGGGTGCAAACCCGCGACATCGTGCTGATGCCCATCGGGGGTGTCGCCCGCCTGGAGCGGATGCCTGAAAAGCCCATCCAGGAATTTATCGTCGCCATTGCCGGGCCGCTGGTCAACGTGGCCATTGCCATCCTGTTGATGGTATTGATCGGCCTCTTCGCCGACCCCCTGCACTTAGAAATGTTGCGCAGCGCCATCCTGGAAAGCAACAACGAAGAAGTGATCGAGGAGGCCAATGTGCAAATCCCGCAACTCTTGCAGTTTGCCGTCAACCTCACCGCCACGAACATTGCCTTAGTGCTGTTCAACATGATACCAGCCTTCCCGATGGACGGTGGCCGGGTGTTCCGTGCCCTGCTGTCCATGCGCACGGGCAGGCCGAAGGCTACGCGCATCGCGGCCACGGTGGGCCAGGTCATCGCGATTGGGCTGGTCGCTTACGGACTTTGGAACGATGCCTTTATGCTCGCCATCTTGGGCATCTTCGTCATCTATGCTGCCCGCAGCGAGAACGACATGGTGCAGACCGAGGATTTTATGAGCCGCTACACCGCCAAAGACCTCGTGCGGCGGCAATATACCCGCTTGCGCAACAACGACTGGATGCTCTCTGCCATAGAGCTGTTGCGGCACGGGCTGGAGCGCCATTTCTTAGTGTTCGATTTTCAGGAAACGCTGGTGGGCGTGCTGGAAGAGGAAGACATCCTGAAAGCCATGCAAAAATCGAACGTGACCATCGAGATTGGCCAGTACATGCACCGCGCGGAAGTGGTACACCTGTCCGATTCCTTACTGAAGGTCAACCACCTGATACGCCACCAGGGCCACGGCATCGTCGGCGTGGTGGACGACAACGGGCTGGTCGGGGTGATCGATGAGATGGGCTTGGCGAATTTTGCGCGGTTTGAGGCGCAGCGGAAAGGGATGGTTAAGACGGTTGCATCAAACTCTAATGGATAGAGTGTTTCATTATATTAGACTCGAAGCTGCGCCAATTCGTCAATAAGCAAAACACTTTCGTTCGGGTTTAATGCTCATTTTGAAATGGCAAACATTTTTATCGCATGGAACCACGGAGGTAATCACCACAGGAGTTTCACAGAGTTTTTTCACCACAGAGTTGCGCAGAGTTCCACAGAGGGTTTACAGAGTTTTTTCACCACAGAGTTGCGCAGAGTTCCACAGAGTTTTCACAGAGTTTTTTCACCACAGAGTTGCGCAGAGTTCCACAGAGTTTTCACAGATTAAGAGCGGCTTCGCCGCATTTTTTAGTGGTGAAAAACCCTCTGTGGAACTCTGCGCAACTCTGTGGTAAAAAACCCTCTGTGGTAAAAAAAAACTCCGTGGTGAAAAAACTCCGTGATCGGTACGAAAAAAATGTGTACCCTTTCAAAAAACCCTGAAAAGAAATGGCATAAAAAAAATGTTTCCTTTCAAAATGCTCATCGCTCAAAAAACCGACTGACACAACTCCACCAACACCCCGTTGCTCGATTTCGGGTGCAGGAACGCCACCAGTTTGTTGTCGGCGCCGCGCCTGGGCTCCCGGTTGATGGGCACGAAGCCCTCCGCTTCCAGGCGTTCTATTTCGGCATAGATATCGGCAACTTCAAAGGCGATGTGGTGGATGCCCTCCCCGCGCTTTTCAATAAATTTGGCGATGGGGCTATCCGGGTCGCTGGCTTCTAACAGTTCTATTTTGCTTTCGCCGATGCGGAAAAAGGAGGTGGCCACTTTTTCGCTTTCTACGCTTTCAACTTTGTAGTGCGCTTCGCCGAGCAGCTTGGCGAACAGTTCGTTGCTGTCGGCCATGTTTTTCACGGCGATGCCGATGTGGTCAATTTTTAACATGGTTATTTTTTCGTCACGACGATGTTTTTGACCCCGGTCAGTTGCTGGAGGGTTGCTTTCTTTTCCTCAATTTCCGACGCTTTGGTGTAATAGAACTGAATGCCCACTTGATACCCCCCTCCCCTTTTTTGGAAATATACGTCGAAGCCCTCTTCCTGGAGCAAGTCGCGCAGCTTGTCGGCATTTTCTTTCACGCTGAGGGTGGCGACAACTAAGGTGCAGGGGCGGCCATTTTTCACTTGCTCGCGCACGGCATTGCGGCGTTCTTCGGCCAGTTCTTCGGCAGTTTTCTCCACAACAGGCGTTTTGGAGGGCGGAGTCTGGTTTTCCCTGACGTTGGTGTCGGGACTTGCCGGAAGCATTTCTTCGGTATTTTCAGGCTTGGCAGCAGCTTGTTGTTTTTTGTGCTGCCAGTACCACAGTGCCGCCGACAGGGATGCCAAAAAAAGCACGATGGCCAAGGCGGCCCCGACGGGCGATTTTTTTTTGCGCACCGGAGCGTAGGTCGATTCCGGCATCGGCGGCGGGCTGATGGGGCCTGGCGGCTCCGTGGGGCTTTGTGGGCTGCTGGTGCTTGGGATAGCCGTGGCGGGGTCGGCGCCTACTTCCCGTGCCCTGGCGATGGGGGAAAACTGTAGGGGCGGCAGGCCATAAGACGCGGCGTTAAAGTTGGTGGCATCGGGCAGGAACTGAATTTTTTGCACATAGTTTTTGTACAAACGGCCCACGCCGGGCAGGGTGACGATTTCGCGCTGGTTCAGCAGGCTCTGCATCTTTTCCACAAATTCCTCTACTACCCGCTGGGCATCTTCGGTGCTGATGCCGTGGGTGAGCGTGATGTCGCTGATGAGGATGCCGTCGTCGATCGTCAGGTTTTCGCTGAAGGAAAGCGTTTTGGAGGGCGAGCTGACTGTGCCGCCCACATAATCGGCAGTGGCCGGGGTACGGGTGGCCGTGAATCCGCCAAAACCCGGGATCACCAGGGCTTCGTGCAGGAAAAGCAATTTTTCAATGTGCGCAGGGATGTCTATTTGCATGATGCCAAGGGTAGATTGGAGAATCGGTAGATGCATGTTTTGGCAACCACAAGACAGGCTTTGGTAATCGGATTAAAGACTAGGAAGAGATTGCAGGGGCGAAAGTACATTTTTCGCCGCTGTGCGACAATATTATGTACCATGAAACTGCAATCTGTATGCCATATTCGTGTTTTATTAAAATCGATCGGGGGTTTGGTGTGAAAAACACAATAAGCCATGTAAATTTGAGCCGATCAAACTTGCAGCGTACTTTTTATGAGTGAAGTCGAAAGTTTCTTTAAATCGGCCTTTTCCGTCGATAACGTTATTTTCGGGTTCGATGGGGGAGATTTGAACATCTTGCTCATCCAACGCGGCGCTGCGCCGTACAAAGGCAAATGGGCCCTGCCCGGCGACCTGGTGTATCCCAACGAAGACCTCGACACCGCCGCACAGCGCGTTTTGGAACAGCTCACCGGGCTCCGCAATGTTTACCTCGAACAAGTGAAGACCTTCGGCTCCGTCAACCGCCACCCCCTGGGCCGGGTCATCACCATCGCCTATTTTTCCCTGATAAAAATCAGCAACTACACCGTCAACCCCGCCTCCTTTGCCCAGTCGGCCCAATGGCACCGCCTTGCCGATGCCAAAGACCTGGCATTCGACCACGACGAAATACTGCAAAGCTGCCTGCGCCGCCTCAAACGGAAAGTGCGCACAGCCCCCCTCGGCTTCGAATTGCTGCCCCCCAAATTCACCCTCTCCGAATTGCAACAGCTTTACGATTCGGTGTTAGACCTGCCCAAAAAGCTCGACAAGCGCAATTTCAGGAAAAAAATTCTCTCCATGGGATTCCTCGTGGAGTGCCCGGAAGTGCAGGAAGGCGTGGCCCACCGCCCCGCCAAACTCTACACCTTCGACCACGACAAGTACGAGGAGTTTTTGAACGAGGGGTATGTTTTTGATATTTAGGGTTCTACCTCACTCGACAACAAGTTTCACCGTTTCCCGCGCATCCCCGCTCATAGCTTCGATGAAATAAATGCCCGATGGCCAGGTTTTCAGGTCGATGTAGCTGAGGCCGCTGTCGATGCTGGAACTGGCCATGAGTTGGCCCAGTCCGTTGTATGCGCGCCAGGTGCCGCTTTTTTCCGGCCATTCTATTTTTGCCCAGTCATTGGCCGGGTTGGGGCTGATTTTCAATGGGTTGTTCTTGGGGCTCGGCGCATTCGTGTTGGTGGTGCAATTGACCATCGTCGTTTTGAACATGCTGAGGCCGCCGCGGTAGTTGCCAATCACCATTTCCAAAATCCCATCGTTGTCCAGATCGATCAAGGCCGGGTGGCTGCGGTTGCCCACGTCGATGTTGCCCCATTTCAGGTCGGTGGCGAAAAAGGTGTCTTCTAAGTTTTCTGATATGAAATACGCTTCGAGGTGGCCGCCCTGGGCGCCCGTTACGAGGATGGGGCCGTCGGGGGTTTCAACGATCACCGGCGCGCAATAGCCTGCAAAGTCAACGGGCGTTTTGGTGTCTATTTGGCCCACCTTGCCGATTTCAGGCACGGCAGAATAGACCGGGTTGGTTGCCGTGCCTTTGTTTTTGAAAAAATTGACGAACCCGCTCCGCTCGCCCACCACGAGGTCCATCAGGCCGTCTTTGTCGAGGTCATAAACAAAGGGCGTGGACACCGAGCCCACCACGTCCATCAGCACCCACATCACATTGAAGTCGCGCGAGAGGTTCATGGCCTCCCCGGGGCCGGCGCTGTTGCGGTAGCAATACACGCCGCCGATATTGCTGCCCACGATCACATCCAGCGCCCCGTCGCTGTCGATATCGCCGAAGGTGGGCGAAAAATCGTAGTCGTTCGGGGCGAACTCCGACATGCCGAGCCAATCGCTGTCGGTTAGCGTGAATTGCGGGCTGTCAGGCGTGCCCGTATTCAGGAATAGGTAGAGCCTTGAATTGGTAGCCACGCCAGGCGTGTAATACCCGTAATTGCCCACCACCAAGTCGTACAAGCCGTCGCCGTTCACATCGGCAAAAGCCGGGTGGGCTACCGTTCCGAGGTCGATCATGTCTTTGGTGAACAGGCTTTTTTCCTTCAATTGAAAATAATGGTTCGTTGAGGCCGTATTTTCATAGAACCACACGTTTTTCCGGTCTTCGCTGATGGTCGGGTTGTTGGGGCATACCACCATGTCGTTTTTCCCGTCGTTGTTCATGTCGAGGTAAAAAGTTGCGGGATACACGTTCAAATCGATGGGTGTATCATAAGAAGGAAAATCGATTTGCTGGCTGGTCATCCAGGCTTTGGTGTTGTTGCCGCCGTTCTCTAAGTAGTTGATGCAGGAGAAGGATATGTCGCCCAGCAACACTTCCTTGTCGCCGTCGCCATCCTGGTCGAAGGTAGTGACCGTGGAGCCAGGGTGCAGGTTGTCCCGGTCGTCGGCGATGCCGCCAAAGCATGGGGCGCAGCAGTTGGGGTTGGGCGCCAGGTCGCAGTAGCACTGCTGGATGCCGCTTTCGTAAAAGCCGCCCCAGCACTGGGTGGTAAGCTTGAAGCGCATGTCGGCGAGGCTCAGGCCCATTTCCACCGATTGGTTGTCGAGCAGCCACACGTGCCCGCCCGCGGAAGCTTCAAACGTTACGATATCCAGGTCGCCATCGCCGTCGATATCGTCGATGGCGGGGATATCGCCTTTGTTGATGGGCAGGTTGTTCCAAAAATTGCCGTCGGGGTAGTACACGTACAAGGGGTCGCAAAAAGTACAGCCCGGCTGCTGAAACAAGTAGGTGGTGAATTTCAGGGTATTGCCGTCGTAATAACCTTTGTACACCTGAATTTCCTGCCGGCCAGCGGCAATGGAGGAGGTGAAAATATCGGCTGCGCCGTCCTTGTCGAAATCGCGCATCATGACGTAATCCACCAGTTCGGGGAAAAAGCAGGCGTACTCCGGGGCGTAGGTGTAGTCCACGGCGTTGGGCGTGCCGTTGTTCAAAAATGTCTGTACGCTGTTGCCCGCCCGGTCGAACACCACCAGGTCCTGGATGCCGTCGCGGTTGAGGTCGGCGGCGGAGAACTGGGGGGCGTTCAAGCCCCCGGCGAAGGGATATTTCAGGTCGTAGCCGCTTACCTTCACGGGGTACACTAACTGCTCGAACATCTGGACTTGGGCGGTGATGGTGCTGCTGAAAAAAACCGACAGGAGGGCTGCTGCCCAAAGGATGCGCTTCATGGTTGTTGTGTTTTTGTTGCGGAATGGGGGTAAAGCTACGGGGAAATTTGGGGCGGGGGTGGGGAATTGGGGGCTGGGTCTGGTATTGGCGAAAAAATTATTGTAACGGTTCAAATTTACGGTAACAGACCATTTAGGCATGGTGGGGCCTTTTGGAATTTAGCATCCCTTGAACAGCCTTACCACTTCGCGGCCATTGAATTTACCGCTGGAGAAACCCCCAAAAACTGTTACACTTTTCCAAACCTTCCACCCCTACCTTCGTGGCATCGGTACTATTCCCCAAGCACCCCGTGTTTTGGGAAAATCCGCTTTATGCTCACTAACGCAACCTTTCCTGCTATGTCAAAAAAATACCTGTTAATCGTTATCCCGCTGTTAGCTGCCATTTATGTGGCGAAACACTTCTACGCTAAAAATAAGCTACAAGCCTATTTTGGCACCACCACTGCCCTGAAAAATGGCGTTTCCTGGAGCGCAAGGTGCAGCGCCAAAGCAAGTTACCCTAACAAACAAAGGGTCGCTATTTCAATAAATAGGTTCGACAATGAACAGAGTTCGCACGAGAACCTATCTTTTTACAACATACCGCTCAATGTTGGTAAGCACCCTCTTTCAGGAATGGCCAGCGATTCCTTGCCGGGCGCTTTTTTTGGAGCCAATGTCAAATTTGATCTGATCGATTTTTACAAACTCGCCCAAAATGACTCAAGCAGCTACCTGGAAATAACAGGCTACGACGCTGAAAAGTCGGAAATAAAAGGGCGGTTCAGCTTGACCTTATGGCACCCCACGAACACACCATTGAGCGCGGGCGCGCCCGACAGCCTTGTTATTTCCGAAGGCGTTTTTAAAGGGCGCCTTGAAGCCTGGCCTCACCGCGTAGGGCAAAACGGTGAATGATTCCAATGGTTGGCCTAAGTCGGGCAATACCAGGGCGCTCGCATTTTGATTAGGGTTGCGAATCCACGCAACCCCCTCTCCGGCGGCTATCGTTTCCTATTTTGTTTCTCACGACATCCCCGTGGACAAAGGAGCCCGCAGGGATGTTGTGAGAAACCCCCGCTCTCGTGGTGAGAAACAAACATCCGTCGTGATGCCCCCCTTCCCATTGTCCAATCATGTCAAAATCCGATTTTCCACAACAAACGCCACATATTACCGCGTACCTTGCCTTATATTCCTGAGCTTATGCGATTGACTATCCTACTTTTGTTCTGCTGCTGTCTTAATGGCTTCTCCCAAAACTGCACCTTCGATTTCAGCAACGAGGGTTGGACGGCAGACGGCGATGCCGTGAACAGCGCGGCGGTGTGGCAGCCCAGCGGCGGCAACCCGGGCGGCTATATCCACACTGTGGACGCATCCACAGGCGGCACCTGGTATTTCGTCGGGGGCAGCAAATTCAAGGGCATCAAATGCGACGCTTACGGGCGCTTTCTGCGTTACGACCAATTCGCCAGCAACAACTCCAACCCCAGCGCCAACCGCCCCGACGTAGAAATCATCGGCAACGGCATTACCCTGGTTTTCGACAACCCGGTGCTGCCTGGCACCACCTGGACGCACTACGACATCCTGCTGCGCGAAGACGCCGGCTGGCGCCTGAACACCCTGAATGGCGCCACGCCCACGGCTGCCGAATTCAAAAAAGCCCTCGCCAACGTCACCAGCCTGCGCATACGCGGGGAATACTACTCTTTTGCCGACGATTTTGGCGGCCTCGACAACGTGGTGCTGGAAAGCAATTTTACGTTTGCTTTTGATCTGGATGGCGACGACAGCTCGGGCGCCACCGGCGGCAATTTCCAGGCCGCACCCAGCTGCATCCCGGTGGGCAATATCGTGGATGCCGACATGGTGCTGAGCACCGAAGCGCGTATCGATTCCATCCTGGTGCGCATTGTCAACGGCTCGGTGTTGGAACGCCTGCAAATTTCTTTCCCCGCAGGCAATATCCTGGTGCTGCAACCCAGTGCTGGTGTGCTGCGCCTCATCAACAACGGCAATGCCAGCCCCGCAGATTTTATCGCCCTGCTCAAACTGATACAGTACCTCGACACGAGCCCCGATCTTGTTTCCGGCACACGGCTGGTACAAATTCAGGTTTTTACCGATTGTGCAGTCGTGGGAGAAATGCACCGCGCCTTCCTGCCTTTTGTGGCGCAACCGTATGCCGGCCTGAACGGCGATACCGTGCTTTGCTACGGCAGCGGGCCGATGGATTTGCGGACGGTTTTGCGCGGCGACCCGGATTTTAATGGCTTTTGGGAACCAGCCTTACGCTCGGGCAGCAATTTTTTTGACCCAAGCATCGACAGCGCCGGCGTCTATCTGTACATCGTGCCCCAAGCCGAGCCCTGTTTGGGCGATACCGCCGAAGTACAGGTAATCATCCACTACCCCTTCCAATTGCGGCCCGATACGACCATCTGTTATGACAAAACCCTGAATATAGAAACACCCCGGGGACTGGTGGACTGGATATGGAGCGATGGCAGCAAAAAGCAGTATTTGCCCGTGACGGAGCCAGGCACCTACACCCTGTTCGGAGAAACGGGCTATTGCAGCTTCAGCGACAGCGTTGCGGTCAGTTTTTTCACTTGTATCGAATGTCCGCCATACGCGCCCAATGTATTCTCGCCCAACGACGACGGCATCAACGACGAATGGCATGTTTTCCTGCACTGCCGCTGGGCCAGCTACCACCTGGAATTGTACGACCGCTGGGGAAGCCTCGTATTCGCTGCCGACGACCCGGAAAGCACTTGGGATGGCCGTATTCGCGGCAAAGACGCAGAAACCGGGGTGTATGTCTGGCGCATGGTTTGGACGGGAGAGCTGTTCGGGGTACCGAAAACCTGGAGTTTTGAGGGGGATGTGACGTTGGTGAAATAGGTTTCAGGTTTCAAGGTTTATTGCATTGGTAAGGGGGGATGTTCACTCATCACTCATCTCTCATCACTCCTCATCAGGCAATGGAGGCTGCTATCCTTTTCACCGTTTCTGTATCTCCCATGGTGTAGTAATGCAGGCAGGGTACGCCGGCGGCCTTCAGTTCCTTGCACTGTGCGGTGGCCCATTCGATGCCGATTTCTTTCACCGCTTCGTCGTCTTTGGCTTTTATGACGGCCTTCACGAGGTCTTCGGGCATGTTGACAAAAAACTTTCTGGGGATGGAATTGAGCTGGTAGCGCTTGGTGATGGGCTTTATGCCCGGCACAATGGGCACTTCGATGCCGGTGGCGCGGCAATCGTCCACATATTCGAAGAATTTTTTGTTGTCGAAAAACATCTGGGTCACGATGTAGTCGGCGCCCGCTTTCACTTTTTCTTTGGTGAAATGCAGGTCTGATTTTATGTTGGGCGATTCAAAATGCTTTTCCGGGTAGCCTGCGATGCCGATGCAGAACTCGCTGGGTTGGCCGTTGGTCAGTTCCTGGTCGAGGTATTTGCCCGTGTTCATACTGGCAATCTGGTGCACCAGGTCGAGGGCATATTTGTGGCCTTCCGGTTCCGGCACAAACTTGTCTTCAAATTGCCGTGCATCGCCGCGTAGGGCCAGCACATTGTGTATGCCTAAGAAATTGAGATCGATGAGTGCGTTTTCTGTTTCTTCCACGGTGAAGCCGCCACAGATCAGATGAGGCACTGCATCCACCCCATAGCGGTGCATGATGGCCGCACAGATGCCCACGGTGCCGGGCCGTTTGCGGATAGAGGTCTTTTCATAATAGCCCGATGCGCGCTTTTTGTACAAAAACTCCTCCCGGTGGTAGGTTACATCCACAAACGGCGGCTTGAACTCCATCAATGAATCGAGCGTGTTGAAAATGGCCTGCATGCTGCCGCCCTTGAGCGGTGGGAGCACCTCAAAAGAAATAAGGGTTTTGCCTTTGGATTTGTTGAAGTGTTCGGTGACTTTCATGTGCGCAGTGCTTGTTTGTAGCGTGTTGTTGGGCTAAGAGCGTGCAAAGTTAGGGCTTCCTGCCAAAGTTGAGCGGGATAACAAGCGCCCCGCAGCAATCAAGGGTCAAAATGCCGCGAAATCTTAAAAGACCTGATATTTTCTAAACAAATGGCTGCCAACAGCCCCGCATATTCCAGCCCGATCAGCCAAAAATGCTCCTCCCTTCCCCCGCCATCGTAGTGGCTGTACGAAAGCGTCGCCAGGCCGGTCCAGACCAGCGCAAACCGCCAGCGCGTGCACAGCGACAGCGCAAACGGCACGCATATGTACCAGGGGTGCACCACCGCTGAAAGCAGTAGGTACAGCACCACGGCGAACAGCATGGACTCTGCCAAGCGCACAGCATCGCCCAGTTTTTGTTTTCCAGCCCACAGCGCCAGCCCCAACACCCCCAACAGCACCCCAATGCCCATCCATGGCCCAGAATGGGCGCCGATGTCCCAGCCAGTTTCCGCATACCCGATTTCCCGAACTAAGTAATACACACTGGCATTGAACTGAAATTTCTGAAAATACAGGCCCAAGCTCTGGGCAATATTGGGCAACACCGCAATCAATGGGGCAAAAAGCAGCAAAGTCGCAAGCCCAAAAACCAGGTTGAATTTCAGCCCCTTGCGCCAGCCCAACCAGCCCCAAACGATCGGTAAAAACAACAGCGGCACCATCTTGCTGGCCGTAGCCAAAGCCCAAAAAATGGCGCCTTTCGCCACCTCGCCCTGCCACAAAGCCGTCATGCCCGCCAGCAAAAAGAAAATCATAATCCCCTCAAAATGGCAGTTGCCGACAATCTCCAAAATCACCAATGGGTTAAGGGCGTAAAGGAGTGCGGAGTTCGGAATGCGGAATACGGAGTGCGGAGTGCGCACATTATTTGTAGCTGAATGCGCCTCCGACTTCGGCATTTTTGGCCAGAGATGCCGAAGTCGGATACCAAAAATAACCCGAAAGGACCTGCAAATTCCGCGCTCCGCATCCTGTACTCCGCATTCAGCACCCCGCATTCGATATATTATGCCTATTTCCGCTGCGAACAAGAAAAGCTTCATCACGAACACGCCAAGCCAGTTGTTGGTAGGCGACACCCAGGCGGCGGCGGCGAACACGGCCTGGCAAACGGGCGGATAAACAGTATAGTAATTTGGGGAATTGAGCTGGCCGAACAATTCGGGTGAAATGCCCGCCGGGAACAGGCTGTTGTCGATAAAATACTGCGGCGTGTGTAAAAATGGGTGGTAGCCGGCAAGCGTCAGCCGCCCATCCCAGAGGAAGCGTAAATAGTCGTCGGAAAAGTTGGGCAGACTGAACAGCAACAAGGCGCGCAAGGCGATGCCCAACGCGATCAAATGCTTGGCCGGAATGCTATTTTGGTAAAAACAGGCCCACATATACAGCGCGAAAAAAGCCGCATAGCCGCCGATAAAGGGCAGGAAGCTGTCGCGCTGGGCAAAGTGGCCAAGGAAAACCGTCAGCGCGGTAAGGGCTATCGCCAACGCCGCGAATGGCAGTTGCGTGCTGGAAGCCTTGTCGGTGGTAATATCGGGCATCTTTCAACAGGCGAATAGAGGTAAATCATTAATAATCAATATGATCCATCCTGAAAATTTTGCAAATCACTACAATCTTGGAATACCTTTGCGGCATGGAAAACCTACCTGAACAGGATGCCCACATTCCGCCCGACTGCTTCCAGCGAGAAGCCGTTGAGCTGTTCCAGTCGCTGGAGAACGAAACGCTCGCAGCCGTGCATTACTACCCCTGGCTCAATCTTGGGGCCCAGGCCCATGCCCAGCCCTACCGCTTTCTGCTGGGGCTGGAGCTTGTTTTTGAATCGGGGCAATCGCTGTTGCTCTGCTCCGGCGAGGACTCGGAGGCCATCCAGGTTGTTTCCCCGGAATCGCTCCTGGAAACTGCCCGCAAGCTGCAAGAACTGCACGGGCAGCCCACCATTCAGCGCCTTTCGCGCAGCGCACAAGGTTTTTGGCCGCAGTTTTTGGGCAAACCGCTACATTCCATCCAGTTGTCGCGCCACGAGAACGGGTTGTACCGGAACGATGCGCTGCTGCTGGATTTTGGAACGGCAGGGGTTGTGGTGGAATTGTTGGAAGATGGGGAAGGGCTGCAGGTCCGGGCGGTATAGATCGTCATTCTTTTCTTCCCCAAAGCCCACGCGGGTATCCCATCCCCGCCAGCGCCCGTTGCACCGTATCCTTGTCTTCCGGGTAAGTGACGCCATACCATTGGCTGCTGCTGTTCAGCACTTTGAGGGATATTTTGTCAGCTTTCAACAGGTTGTTCACCACTGTTGGGATATAGAATTCGGCGCGGGGCTTGTCGATGTTGGCCTGCACAAATTCCCGGAACTGCTGCTCTATTTCGTCCAGGGCGCTGTGGTGCAAGCCCCAGAGGTTCATGGAAACAGGGGTGTTGTCGGCCAAAAAATGGCGCTGGCCGGCATCGTCGGTAAAATGGATGCCATCCTCGAAACGCTCTATTTTGGTGCGCTCCACCACGTCTTCCAAATTGCCTGCCGCGTTCACGGCACATACGCCCCGCGACACCGAGCCGTTTTCAGAAAGGGTGTTGCCGAGCTGGTAGGCCACCATGCCGTAGCGGCTTGGGGTACATGCTGCCGACAAAAAACCGGACAATGCCTGGAAAGCATCGGCGCCATAAAAATCGTCGGCGTTCACCGTAGCAAAAGGTTCGGTGAGGAATTTTTTCGCCGAAAGGATGGCATGGCCTGTTCCCCAGGGCTTTTCACGGTGGGGTTTTTGGGGCAGCCAATCCAATGCTGTTTCGAGTTCCTGAAATGCATATTCTGTGTGTATCTGAGCCTCTACCTTGCGGCCCACCTTTTCGCGAAAGGCATCCTCTATGTCCTTTCGGATCACAAAAACGACCTTGCCAAAGCCTGCGCGCTGGGCATCATATACCGAAAATTCGAGGATGGCCTCGCCGCCCGGGCCCATCCCGTCCACTTGTTTCAGCCCGCCATAGCGCGAGCCAATGCCCGCCGCCAATATTAAGAGTGTAGGTTTCATACTTGTTTGTCGAATCGGGAATTACATTTACGGCTTATTCACCGAAAATTAAACTTAAACGGACGGCAAAAGTATGCAGAATTCTACCGCTCGCGACGCAAATTACCTGTACCAAATCACGATCATCGGACTTTTGTTTGCCGTGTTCGGGTTTGTCACCTGGCTGAACAGCATCCTTATTCCCTTCCTGAAAAAATCCTGCGAACTTTCTGACCAACAGGCATACTACGTGGCCACCGCCTTTTTTGCGGCTTATTTCGTGATGGCGCTCCCTTCTTCCTGGATTTTGCAGAAGCTTGGCACCAAAAAGGGCATGACCGTGGGGTTGTTGGCCATGGCTGCCGGCGCGCTGGTGTTCATCCCGGCCGCAGAAGCCCGCAGTTATGCCATGTTTTTGACGGGCCTGTTTGTACTGGGCACCGGGCTGGCCTTGCTCCAAACCGCGGCCAACCCTTACGTCAGCGTCATCGGCCCCATTGAATCGGCGGCGAAGCGCATCAGCATCATGGGTGTTTGCAACAAATTAGCGGGCATCGTGGCCAACCTGCTGTTCGGGGCGGTGTTGTTGAAAAACGCCGATGCCATACAGGCGCAGCTTTCCGATGCCGCCACCACGGCAGAGACTAAGCTGCAACTGCTCAGCGAGCTTTCCAACCGGGTGGTCGTGCCTTACACGGTGCTGGCGATTTTCCTGGCGATAGTGGCTGTTGTCATTTACCGCTCATCCCTGCCCGATATTTCCACCAAAGCTTCCGACGACTCTGATGGCGACACGGAATTGTCGCGGGGCCGCACGAGTATTTTCCAGTTCCGCCACGTATGGCTGGGCGCGCTGGCCATATTCATGTACGTGGGCGCCGAGGTGATGGCCGGCGACTTGATCACAGTTTATGGCAAAAACCTGGGCTTTTCGGGCGATACCAGCAAGTTTTTCACCTCTTTCGGGCTGATCGGGCTGTTGTTGGGTTATGGTGTCAGCATTTTGTTGATACCCAAATACGTCACCCAGGAACGCTGGCTGGCTGTGTCGGCAGCCCTGGGCATCCTGCTCACCGTGCTGGCTTATTTTGTGTCAGAATCTGCGGCAGTGGGCTGTTTGGCAGCCCTTGGCTTTGCCAACGCCGTGATGTGGCCCGCTATTTTCCCGTTGGGCATCAAAGACCTGGGCCGCTTTACCAATTCGGGATCGGCCTTGCTGGTGATGGGCATCGTCGGCGGCGCCATTATCCCGCCGTTCTATGGCTGGCTGTATGAGCAGGCGGGCGTGGGCCTCGATTTCCGCTCGGCGTTCATGGTCATTATGGTGGTTTGCTATGGCTATATCTTGTATTTCGCCCTGCACGGATCCCGCCCGAAGTGACCCGGCGGCCTGTTAAACTTTCCCTAAGCCCCCCGTTTGTTTGTGGCAAACGGGGGGCTTTTGCGTTTCCTTTGCTGAACAAATTTCATATTTTACCATGACAAAAAGAGCACTCATCCCTTTGGCAGCCCTTTTGCTGTCGCAATTCTATGCACAAGCCCAGTTTGGCGACCTCGCCAAAAAAGCAAAAGACGTCGTGACATCCGGCGGGCTATCGCAGGAGGAAGCCGGCAACGGCCTGAAAGAAGCCCTCAACGTTGGCGTGGGCGAAGCGGTAAGTTTCCTTTCGGCCAAAGACGGCTACTTCCAAAGTCCTTACAAGATTCTGGTGCCGGAAGAAGCGCAGAAAGTCGTTTCTAAGCTCAAAAACGTGCCGGGCTTTTCCAACGTCGAGGCCGACCTCACCGAGCGCATGAACCGGGCAGCAGAAGATGCCGCTACCAAAGCCAAGCCTATTTTTGTAGCCGCCATCAAAGGCATGACCTTCAAAGATGCACTCGACATCCTCATGGGCAAACAGGACGCCGCCACCCGCTACCTTGAAAAAACAACTTTCGACAAGCTGTACGCCGAATTCCTGCCCGTGATCCAAACCTCGCTCGACAAAGTGAACGCCCGCGAATACTGGAAAGGCGCGGTAACAGCTTACAACAAGATACCCCTGGTTGAAAAAACCAACCCCGAGCTCGACGACCACGTTACCCGCAAAGCGCTGGTGGGCTTGTTCAGCTTGGTGGAAAAAAAGGAGAAAGCCATTCGGACAGACAAGAGCCTGCGGAATTCGGATGTGTTGAAGAAGGTTTTTGCGAAGCAGGATAAGTGAGGCAAGGGGCAAGTAGGCAAATTGGCAAGGGGCAAATAGGCAAGGGGCAAGTAGGCAAATAGGCAAAGGGCAAATTGGCAAGTATTTGGTAGGATTTGCCGAAAAAGATGGCCTATTTTTTTTTCTATTCAATCCCAGTCTAACACCGCCAAAACCGGCAGATGGTCCGAGGGGTAATGACAATCTTTCGAATCGCTGAGCACCGCGTATTGCTTCACCTTTAACCTGCCTTTGCCGATAAAAATGTAATCGATCCTGCGGGTAACGGGTTTCTGGAACTCAAAGGCGTTGAAGGTGCCGCTTGGGCCAAAGGCCGGTATGAGGCTGGCTTCTTTTGTGTCTGAAAGTTGTGTTTTCAAGGTTGCAATAGGCGTATCGCCAGGCTCGCTGTTAAAGTCGCCCATAACCACAACGGCATGGTTTTTTGTGTTTTTTGCCGCTATTTGCTTCAAAATAAGTTCAGAAGAAGCCTGTCGCGCCGATTTTCCGATATGATCGTAGTGCGTATTGAAAACCCACACCTTTTTATGGCTCCCTTTGTCGAGCAGCAATGCCCAGGTGCAGATTCGTTCGAGCGCGGCATCCCAGCCTTTGGAGGGCCTGTCGGGCGTTTCGGATAGCCAGAAAGTGCCGGAGTCGAGCAGTTTGAACCGCTTGGTGCGGTAGAACAAAGCGGAGAATTCGCCCGCTTCCTTGCCGTCATCGCGCCCCACACCGACCATCGCGAATTCTGGCAACGTTTTTTTCAGGTACTCCACTTGCCGAAATAGCCCTTCCTGTATGCCGAAAACGTCGGGGGCGTGGAAACGGATTTGTGCGGCCAGGAAATCCCGGCGGTTTGGCCAGGCGTCTGCGCCGTCGGCGGGGTTGTCGTACCGGATGTTGTAGGTGAGGCAGCGCAGTGGTTGGCACTGGGCGGGCTGGAGGAATGCGAACGCAAAAAAGAAAACAAGTAGTTGGTTCATGGTACAAAACTATATTATGATTCGCCTGATTTTTGTGATTAAGTTTGATTGATTCAACTGATTTTTAATTGATTACAAAGATCGGTACGCAAAAAACCAAGCGGCCTAAGGTATTACACGTTTAAGGGGCAATTGGCGGGGGCGGCGTTTTTTGCGGCTTGCAAGAGCTTCTCTGAAAGCTTTTTGTGGTGATCCGTCGACAAAAAACAATAGTAGCTACGCCCTGGCACATTTCTCAATTGGCGAACAATTGTCCAGCAAGATATTCCCGTTGTACTTGAAGGTCGCCCCCGGCCCGTACCAGGCTTCCAGGGTAAGGTAGCGCACTTTCTCTTTTGTCAGGAACTGCAACTGGTACTGCCGCCAGTCGCTGTGGTTGATGAGGGGCGAGGAGGTCAGCAGGGTGCCTTTGCTCCCGCGGGCGCCGCTGCCCCACACCCGGATGCGCGCCGGGTGGTTGAAGCCCACGTATTTTTCCACATGAGCCAGGTAAATCGAAAAGGTATAGCAGGCATCGGAGGCCAGCGGCTCGGCAAGCGCCTGGGCGATGTCTTCTGTGGTGCCGTCGTGGCGCACTACGAGGCCGATGCAGCTGTTCCCGGCCTGGGGCGCGAAGTCGATGCCCCAGGCGCCGGGCAAGATGTCGGGCGTACTGCCGGGCGTGCTGGTATGCCAGCCTGTGGGGATAGCGGAGGCCCGTGGCTCACCTTCAAAGGAGGGGTTCCGGAAGTAGATCTTTCCGGAAGGCTGCTCCCGGACGCTGCCCGCAAGGAGGGGGGAAAGCCAGAGCGGGATCAATACAAACCAAATATTTTTCATGCCGCGGGTAAAATTTATCGTTTTTTGCTCGAACGGGGCGGGTGTTTGTGGAAAACAAGCAGCTTATCCTACCTTTGCCCCCACTAAAACCGTTTACCAATTTCGTCCAAAGGTATGCCAAGAACCCGGCCCACATATTTTTATGCCATTGCCAGTGTGTCACTGGTGCTGTTCGTCCTGGGCTTTTTCGCGCTCATGGCCTTGCATGGCCGCAAGTTAGTGACCTTGTTCAAAGAGAAAGTGGATATTTGGCTGGAATTAAAACCGGGGCTGGCACAGAGCGATGTGGCGCGCATCGTCGGCGAGGTGCGTCAGCAGCCTTTTGTGAAGCCCGAGACGGTAAAGTTTATCACCAAAGAGCAAGCAGCCGCAACTATGCGCGAAGACCTGGGCGATGAGAGCATGTTGGCAGACATGCCCGACCTGCTGCGCGACGTGATACGCTTCAATGTGAAAGCCGAGTTTTTGAACGATGAAAAAATGCTGGCATGGCGGGAAACGTTGAAACAGGATTCTTTGGTCAGCGACTTGTTCTTTGAGGCCGCCAATACCGGAAACGTGAGCAAAAACATCCAAAATCTGGGGATTGTGACCCTGATCTTGAGTCTTTTGCTCATATTTGCAGCCGTTGCCCTTATTCACAACACCATTCGCCTGGCCTTGTTCTCCAACCGTTTCCTGATCAAAAATCAGGAATTGGTGGGAGCTTCCTGGGAATTTATCAGCAAGCCATACATCCGCCGCGGCATCCTGAACGGTCTTTGGAGCGCCGTGATTGCCATTTTTGCCCTGATACTGATGCTCTACTGGATGCGCAGCCTGATACCGGAACTGGAACAACTGGAAGACCCCAACGGCATCGTGTTTGTGATGATGGGCTTGATACTGGCAGGCGTGCTGATCTCGGGTCTGAGCACCTGGTTTGTGGTGCACAAGTTTCTGCGGATGCGGATAGACGACCTTTATTGAGTGATGAGTGAGCACAGCATCCTTTTTCTGCTAGGCGGCGTTTTTCAGCAGTTGGGCTGAAATTGTTTAATTGTTTTTCAAAATCATCGACGCACCTACTTGTTAGGCTTTTGGACAGGGTGTGCTATCAAAATATTAAAACAAACAGGTTGGCTTACAATACCCGTAATTTCTGTGAACTGATTTTCAGTATTCACCCCACATATTCGATCCCAGGCTTTGGTGCTGAAAAACGATGCCAAACTCAACAAGCAATGCCGTGCAACTCATCTCTCATAACTCATCTCTCATAACTAAAAAAGATGGCTAAGCAACAACAACGCCCCCAACAAGCAAAAAGACAGGCGCCCGCGCCCGTGCCCACGCGCCGCAGCGAAAAGCGCGAAAGTGTGTTCAACACTGCCGGCAACGATGTGCTCATTTTTGGCAGGAAGAATTTCATGTACATGGGCGCCGGCCTGTTGCTGGTGCTGCTCGGCCTGGCATTGATGTCGGGCGGTTCCATGCCCGACCCGCTGGTTTGGGAGCCTGAGCGGATCTACAGCCCCCTGCGCATCACAGTGGCGCCCATCCTCATGTTGACGGGCTTTGTGGTCGTCATTTTGGGCATTTTCAAAAAGAACAGCGCCCTGGGCAATAACAACAACAGCGAACCGGCCGCATGACCCTGATCCAAGCCATTATCCTTGCCATTATCGAGGGCATCACCGAGTTTTTGCCCGTCTCATCCACGGGGCACATGATAATTGCCTCTTCAGCCATGCATATTGCCTCGGAGCCTTTTGTGAAGGTGTTCACCGTGGCCATACAGTTTGGGGCTATCCTTTCGGTACTGGTGCTTTACTGGCGGCGATTTTTGCAAAATTTCAACTTTTACGTCAAGCTGTTGGTAGCCTTTTTACCCGCTGTGTTTTTCGGGCTTCTGTTCAAAAAACAGATAGATGCCCTGTTGGAAAACATCGCGGTGGTAGCCGTCGCCCTCATTTTGGGCGGAGTGCTTTTTTTGTTGCTCGACGGTTTCTTCAAGCGCCGCAGCCTGCACAATACCTCTATCGACGATGTGACACTCCCCAAAGCCCTGCGCATCGGCCTGTTCCAGGTAACGGCTATGGTGCCCGGCGTGAGCCGTTCGGCAGCTACCATCATCGGTGGGCTCACGCAGGGCTTGTCGCCGGTTACTGCGGCGGAATTTTCTTTTTTCCTCGCTGTGCCGACCATGTTCGCCGCCACTTGTAAATCTCTGTGGGACTATGTGAAAGATGGTAACGTCGTGTTTAGCGCTGAAGAGATCACCCTGCTGGCCGCAGGCAACGCCGTCGCGTTTTTGGTGGCAATGGCCGCCATCAAATCCTTTATCAGCTATCTCACAAAAAACGGGTTCCGTGCATTTGGGTATTACCGCATCGTTGTGGGCGCGGTCATTTTGGTGCTTTGGAAGATGGGTTACTTTGAAGGGGTGAATGTGGGAGATTTTTAGCAAGCATTAGTTGCATTCCGTGCCATCTTGAATACCCTGGATGACTTTTATGGCCGATTGGGAAAAACGGTACACCTCTGTCCAGTTGGTCGCCCCAAGCGCTTTTTGGCAGTACAATATGGCGGCTTCGGCTTTTGCCGATGCTTCTGGGCAATTTTCGAGGGTGGATGCAAGGGTTTTGGCATCGAATAACAAACGAATGGCGTGCTCCAGCTTTTGCGACAGTATGTGCATGTCGCGACTTGCCAATCCGTCTTGTATGTCCAACACTGCCAGTTGCGCGTCGTGTTTCAACAGCTCCCCCGGCCTGAAACCCTGGGGCCTTGAGCCTTCGGCAGTTCTTGTCTGGGCGGAACATGCTTTTGACGCTTCCAGCATTCGGTGGGCCGCCAAACGTGCGTCCACTGCACGCTGTAGTTTGGAGTTCAAATCCTTGCCCAACCTAAAGTGCAAGATATCGCAATGTTCGCGCCCTTTTTCCGCAGCGGCCCTTACCTCCGTACAATACACCCCAGCCATCGCCACAGCATCGAACAGTACATAGCTGTCGGCAAGGCGAAGGTATATTTCGAAGGGATCGACCATCAGCATGGCATCGCTCAAAATCTTGTCTATTTGTTGCGCCTGCCGCCCCACCCAATCAAGGGTTTGGGTCGCATCCTGCCCGGGATAGGTGATCTCCTGCGCTTCAAGCCCGCCCGTTTGAAGGCAAATACAGGCAAACAACAGTATTGACGGCAATATCTTTGAATTTTTCATAGGGTAAACCCATTGCTTTGTTTTGCTTTCTATTTTGATAGCATTGCTTTTTTGGTAACATAGCTTGCAAAATATTGTTTTACTTTTGCGTTCCATTTTTTATCGACATGAGCATCCAAATCAGCATTCAGCCCAACCTAAAGCTGGCTTTGCGCGATCCCGAGGCCAGTACGCTCGGCCGAAAGATCATTCGGCAGGGCATTGTGCTGATGAGTGAGCTGGGCTATGAGCAGTTCACTTTCCGAAAATTGGCAGAAGTTATCGATAGCACAGAAGCCAGCATCTACCGTTACTTTGAAAACAAGCATCGATTGTTGCTTTATTTCCTCACCTGGTACTGGAACTACGTGGAATACCAGGCCACCGTTTCGCTGCACAACCTTTCCTCCTCGGAGCTTAAGATCAAAAAGATAATAGAGATACTCACAGTCGGGCTGCCCGACTGGCCTGACGCGGCAGGCATCAACAAGGCGGCACTTCAAGAAATCGTGATCGCAGAGAGCAGCAAGGCATACCTGACCAAGGAAGTGGACACCATCAACCGGGAGCAGCTCTTCAAACCTTACAAGGACCTTTGCCACCATATCGCAACGGTTTTTCAGGAATACAGCCCGGCTTATCCATATCCCCGCTCATTGGCGAGCACCTTAGTAGAAATGGCCCAGTTTCAGCCGTTTTTCATGGAACATTTGCCAGCTTTGACCGACTTTGGGGGGAAACGGGATGGGCAGAAAGTGGCGGCGTTCCTGGAAAAACTGGTCTTTTCCAACCTGGATGCAAGTGATTGACCCGGACGGGATTTTGAGCCCTGCCAACACAAACGGATATCAGGGTTGCAAAACCGGCTTGTCCAAATTTCCACTTTTGCGGCAGCTTCTTTTTGTTGGGAATGCAAAATGCCCAAACGGCACTAATGCCACATCTCCCTGATATTTATCAAGCTGTAACCTGTAACTTGTTGAACGAATCGTAGGGGAGGTTCGATCCGAACTTTGTACTTTTGGCCCAAAATCCACCACCACTACCCCCAACCGCTTTTGCCTAACAATCTAAAACTAAATTATTTATGCAGGAATTTGGATTGAAACCATCCACCGCCAACCTGGAAGAACTCGGCCTGAAGAACCTCAAGGCCGTCTATTGGAACCTCTCTCCCGAAGAGCTCGTAGAGCACAGCATCAGCAAAGGCATGGGCCGTTTGGCCGACAGCGGCGCGCTGGTGATCTATACCGGCGAGTTCACCGGCCGCTCTCCCGAAGACCGCTTCATCGTAAAAGACAGCACCACCGCCTCCAAGGTCAACTGGGGCAAAGCGAACCTCGCCTTCGAGCCCAAAAAGTTTGACGCGCTATGGCGCAAGGCATGCAGCTACATGCGCAAGAAAGAAATTTACGTTCGCGATGTGGCCGCCAACGCCAGCGCCAACCCCGACTACCGCCTGCGCATCCGCGTCGCTACCGAATACCCCTGGAGCAACCAGTTTGCCAGCAACATGTTCCTGCGCCTGCCTGCCGCCGAACTGGCCGATTTTGACGCCCGCTGGACGGTGCTCTGCGTGCCGGGTTTCAAGGCCGACCCGGCATCAGACGGCACCCGCCAGCACAATTTCGCCATCGTCAACGTGAAAAAGCGCCGCCTGCTCATCGGCGGCACGGGCTATACCGGCGAGATAAAAAAAGGCATATTCTCCGTCATCAATTTTGTGCTGCCTACCCGCACCGCCGACGCACTGCCCATGCACTGCTCGGCCAACCTCGGCAAAGACGGCGACATCGCCCTGTTCTTCGGGCTTTCCGGCACCGGCAAGACCACCCTCAGCGCCGACCCGGAGCGCATGCTCATTGGCGACGACGAGCACGCATGGGGCAACAACGAGGTGTTCAACTTCGAGGGTGGCTGTTATGCCAAAACCATTGACCTCACCGAAGAAAAAGAGCCGGATATCTACAGGGCCATCCGCCACGGCGCCATCCTGGAGAATATCGGGTTCTTCCCCGGCACCCGCACCGTCAATTACGCCGACCGCAGCATCACCGAGAACACCCGCGTGTCGTACCCCATCCACCACATCGACAACGCCCTTTCGCCCAGCCGCGCCGACGGTGATCCCAAGAACATCTTCTTCCTCACCTGCGACGCTTACGGTATTCTGCCGCCCATCTCCAGGCTGACGCCCGAACAGGCCATGTACTATTTCATCAGCGGCTACACGGCCCGCGTGGCAGGTACGGAAGTAGGGGTCAAGGAGCCAAAATCGACCTTCTCGGCTTGTTTTGGCGCACCCTTCCTCCCCCTGCACCCGGCCAAATATGCCGACCTGTTGGGCAAGAAGCTGCGCAAAAGCATGGCCAACGTCTGGCTCATCAACACCGGTTGGAGCGGAGGCCCCTACGGCGTTGGCAGCCGAATGAAGCTCTCCTATACCCGCGCCATGATCACGGCAGCTTTGAAGGGCGAACTTAAAAACGTCGGCTATGAAAAACACGCCATTTTCGGCATGGAAATGCCGACAGCGTGCCCCAACGTGCCAGCCGAGCTGCTCAACCCGCGCAACACCTGGAAAAGCGCCGCTGATTACGACAAGAGCGCCAAATCCCTGGCCAAGGAGTTCGTGACCAATTTCGAGAAATACGCCGACCAGGTGAAGCCGGAAGTGTTGGCGGTGGCGCCGAAGTTGTGAGCAAACCACACTTCTGGACATATTTCGCGCAGATTTCGCGCAGATTATTTTCACGGATTTTACGCAGAAATTCCTGTGTGAAATCCGTGTTTTTTTTCGTGTGAAACCTGCGTGAAATAAAATCTCCAGTAGTATGGCGATGGCTGAACTCGGGGCGATGGGCGCTTGTTGGGCGCTTCTTATGTGCTTTTCAACCCAAAATATGGCCGTTTCACGCCGAATTTGGCCCGTTTTACCTGAAAACAGCTTTCATTGATGCAAATCTGACAGCATTTTTGTGCAGTTTTAACCTAAAAAATTGCAGGAAAAAATGATGAGAAAGTATTTGTTCTTGGCCGCGATAGCCCTCGGTGGGGGTTTGACGGCCTTGGCAGGCGCCCGCTGGATGGGCTGGGGGAATACTTCCTTGATCACAACAAAGACAGCAAGCTCACCAGTGCATCTTGCCCATTATACGCCTGGCAGCAATGGGGCTGCCATCGTCGATTTTACTTTTGCCGCAGAAAAAGCCTTGCCGATGGTGGTGCATATCTCCTCCAGCGCCCGGATAAGGCAAAGCAGGAGCGGAAGCCTTCAAGGCATCCCCGAGCCATTCAGGCAATTCTTCGGCGATCGAGGCGACATTTGGCAGTTCCCCGACCTGAACGGCCCTGATGGGCTGAAACAAGGCACCGGCAGCGGGGTTATACTCAGCGCCGACGGGTATATCGTGACCAACAACCACGTGGTGCGCGACGCCGACGAACTGACAGTTACGCTCAACGACAAGCGCAGTTACAAAGCCGATGTGATCGGCACCGACCCTTCTACCGACCTGGCACTGCTTAAAATTGAGGCTTCCGGCCTGCCCTTTGTGCAGATGGCCAACTCCGACGAGGCCAAGGTAGGAGAATGGGTGGTAGCCATCGGCAACCCGTTCAATTTGGCCAGCACGGTAACCGCCGGTATTGTCAGCGCCAAAGGCCGCGGCATCCATATCGTGCAGGACAAAGCCCCGATCGAAAGTTTTATCCAAACCGACGCAGTGGTCAATCCCGGGAACAGCGGCGGGGCGCTGCTCAACCTGAACGGAGACCTGATCGGCATCAACACCGCAATCTCGTCGCCAACAGGAGTTTATGCCGGTTACGCCTTTGCCATCCCTTCCAACCTGGTGGCGAAAGTAGTGGAAGACCTGCGCCAGTTTGGCGTAGTCCAGCGCGGCTACCTGGGCATCATTATCCGCGACCAAAAAGCGGGAAAAGACGGAAAGCCGGCGACGGGCGTGCTGGTCGACAGCTTGACAGAGAACAGCGCCGCCGGAGCCGCGGGCATCAAAACGGGGGATGTCATCCTGAAAATTGACGATCAGCCCGTGAACGCGACGCCCGAACTGCTGGAAATCGTAGCAAAACACCGCCCCGGCGACAAGCTCAAGCTCACCGTGCTGCGCAGCGGCAGTGAGCGCAACATAGACGTGGTGCTCAAAAACCGCGCAGGCAATACCGACAAGGTCAAAAAATCGGATGTCGCTACATCCTTGAACGCGCTGGGCGCCGACTTTGAAACGCTGCCCAAATCGGAAGCCAGAAAGCTGGATATTGATGGTGGCGTAAAAGTCAAATCGCTGAGCATCGGCAAGCTGTCCAACCAGACAGATATTCGGGAGGGCTTCATCATCACACGCGCCAACAACAAGCCGGTGAGCAGCGTTGAGGAACTCGGAAACCTGCTGCAAGACACAAAAGGCGGCGTAATGCTGGAAGGGGTGTACCCCAACAACCCGAACCGCCGGTATTATTATGCCTTTGGGCTCTGAAACACGGGTTCTATCTAAACAGGCATGAATAGCAGTTTGATAATGTGGGTTTTGAAATTCTGCGTCGTGTCGCGGCCATCGTCGCGGCACGATTGCTTTATGATCCCGCCATATTCTTTATTTTTACTGCAAAATCGAATGTTTTATGCAAATGAATCCCGCTTATCAAGCCGTTTTGTGGGGAGCGCTCCTGGTTTTTGCAGCATACAATTGTACCGATGACCAGGCAATGCCTCCGCCAACCGAGCCTTTGCCAGGCGATGGTGCGCAGCACATCCCCACAAGCATTCACTATTTCTCCGAGGCAGAACAAAAGCTGGCCATCAAGGAATATACATTTGCAGCGGCGCTGCTCAACAAAGGCATCGTCGCCTATCGCGCTGAAACGGGCAAAATGTGCTGCGGATCGGCCGAGCAGTCCAACAAAGCCATCGATGTGCTGATCCAACTGCGGCAAAAGCTCCGCAAAGGCAAACCTGTGATGGCACGCGACCTGCGCGTGGCCATTCAACAGGCGCTGCTGGTGGAAGGCTGGGGCTTTCCCCAAAGACAAACAAGCGGAAACGAAACCCCGGTGCTGCCCGTTGGCAATTGATGCCGTAAACCCAGACGATTATGAATTTCCCGCTCATACGTTCAAAATCGGCTTACCGCACAGCGGCACTTGTCAGCGCCCTGATGGCCGGGCTGATTTTCCCGGCCAATGCCTGGTTCCGGCAGGGCTACCAACCGGATGTGATGCTGCGTGAGGGTATTTTTGGCTTTGTCTTTACCCTGTCGGTCTGGTGGTACAATTTGCTGGGCTACCCCTGGGTCATGCGGCGCATTTACCGCGAAAAAGCCGTTTTCTGGCCACATATCGGCCGCATCATGACCACCCTGTTTTTCAGTTTTTGCGTCATTTGGGTCGACGAGCGCCTGCAGTTGCTGCACATCGACGACGATCTTCAAGGCTATGTGGAACGGGAAGGCGCCAACGAGTTCAGGGCAGCCATCACGGCCAGTTTCGTACTGCTGATCATTTATTTTTTGGATGTGCTGCGCAAATTTTACCGCACCCAGATGGAAAACGAACAGTTGAAACTGGAAACGTCGATCGCCCAATTTGAGCGCCTGAAACAACAGGTGAACCCGCATTTCCTGTTCAATGCGCTCAACATCCTGAAAACGATGGTCAAAAACAACGACCCGAAGGCGGAAGAATATGTCATCCGCCTGTCGGAACTCTACCGCAGTTCCTTGCTTATCGACAAGCGGGAAAAGGTGCCGCTGGAGGAAGAGCTGACAGCGCTGGAAAACTACTTTTTTATGCTGAAAGCGCGGTTTGAAGACAAGTTGGTCGTGACGCAGGCCATCCCAAACGACATCGCCAATTGGTTTGTTCCGCCTTTCACCCTCCAAATACTGGTCGAAAATTGCATCAAGCACAACGTGGTGAGCGCCGACAAGCCGCTGCACATCGAAATTTTCCTGGAAGGGCAATGGCTGGTGGTGCGCAACAACCTGCAGCCCAAACGCAGTGTGGAAGACAGCAACCAAATCGGTCTGGAGAACATCCGCCAGCGCTACCAGGTATTAACGGGCAAAGCTATCGTCATCCAAAAGACCGACGACTATTTCACAGTAAAACTGCCCATCATCAGCGAAGCAACACCCGCATGAAAATACTCATCATCGAAGACGAACAACGCGCCGCCAAAGACCTGGAAGCCACCATCAAGTCTGTGCTGCCGGGAGCTCTATTTTTGGGCATCCTCGATTCTGTGGAAAGCGCCATCGGCTGGTTCGGAAACAACCCCGCACCCGACCTTGCTTTTTTCGACATCCAATTGGCCGACGGCCTCAGCTTCGATATTTTCGAGGAAGCCAAAGTGGCGTGCCCGGTTGTTTTTTGCACCGCTTTCGACGAGTACGCCCTGCAGGCATTTCAGGTGAACGGCGTGGATTATATCCTGAAACCATTTGACCAGGAAGCCGTGCGCAGGGCCATCAACAAAGTGCAGGCCTTGGAAAATTTTTTCCAGAAACGGGACGGCGACCTCGAAAAACGACTCTCAAAATTGCTGGAATCGGTACGGCCAACCCAGGCCAAAAACACCTTTTTGGTATCGCACCGCGATAAAATGATACCCGTCAGCGTGGCGGAAATCGCCTATTTCTCCATCGAGAACGAGCTGACTTTCATCCACACCTTCGACAACCGCAGGTTCATGCTCGCGCACACCCTCGATGACCTGGAAAAACTGCTCGACCACCGGCTTTTTTACCGCGCCAACCGCCAGTTTTTGGTCAACGCAAATGCCATTGATTCGGTAGAACAGTATTTCGCCCGGAAATTATTGTTAAAACTGAAGGCCCAAACCAAGGAGCAGGTTGTTGTCAGCAAGGCCAAGGCCAGTGAGTTTTTGCTGTGGTTGGAGGGCCGGTGAGGGATATGCAGGCTTGCCGCCCTGGCCACGGGCATGATCGAAAAATCATGGTAACAAAGCTGCCCGCTTAACCGATCCTTTTGCCTGTTTCGACCCTGATTCACTTCCATGCTGTGTGGTGTTGCCCCACCTTTGTTTCATAATTACAAGGAACACACACAATAATTTTCTAAACTTTCACTTTCAACGTCATGAAAAAAGTAGCATTCACCTTGGGCTTGGCACTCTTCGCGATCGGATTGTTTGCACAGTCAAGCACCACAAACGCCACCGCGAAATCAGGCAACACAAGCACTGTAAAAGCAACGTCTGCACAGAACACCCACAACATGTCGGCTTCAACCACAATGGAAAAGCCGCAGCAAGCAAGCACTGCCAAGCCCGCTGCGACAGCGCAGCCTGCCAAACCTGCCGCAAAACCCGCCGCCACTGCACAGGCGACAAAACCCGCCGCCAAACAGGGGACAACACCGAAAAAACACCGGGCGCGGCACCACAAGAATGCAGCTTCAGGCACGACCGGCTCGACAAGCACACCAAAACCAAAAAGTACGCCAGCGCCAAAGAAAAATTAAGCGATACGATAGGAAGTGGTTTTTTTCAGCCTTGCATTGTTTATACAGTGCAAGGTTTTTGTATTAACAGGTCCCGGGAATGCTACATTTGTGGGGCTATTAAACCCCGACCTGTTATTCCTATCCAACCCTTTGCCCACCAGGCCCAATTATCACATTGTCAAATTCCAACATCATCACATTAATAAAAGATGGCTAAAAAAATCCTCCTCGCCGCCCTGCTCTCCACACTCTGCACAGCCGCCGACGCACAAATCAACTGGGCCGCCGACATCGCCCCCATCCTCTATAAAAACTGCGCCAAATGCCACCGCGATGGCGGCCTGGGCCACTTTTCCCTGATCGGCTACGACAACGCGTTCAGCAACCGATACGTCATTCAGGAAGCGACCGCCGCCAAGCGTATGCCGCCCTGGAAGCCCGACCCGAGCTACCGCCGCTACGCGCATGAGAACCGCCTCAACGACAGCGAGATACAGCGCATCAGCGACTGGGTGGACGGCGGGGCTGTGCCCGGCAACCTTTCCGCGGCGCCACCCGCACCCGTGTTCAGCAACGATTCGGAAGTGGGCACGCCCGACCGCGTGCTGCTCACCCCAAACTATACCGTAACAGCCACCGACGACGAATACCGTTGTTTTGTCATACCCAACGGCCTCAACCAGGTGAAATACCTGCGCGGCCTCGAAGCCATGCCGGGCAACCACGAAGTGGTGCACCATATCCTCGTGTATGAAGACACGACCGGTCAGGCCAAGATACTCGATGCCCAAACGCCCAATGTGCCGGGCTATGTCAATTTCGGCGGCCCCGGCGTGAACAGCGCCCGGTTGGTCGGCGCCTGGGTGCCGGGCTCGCGCACCGTGCTCACGCCGCCGTTTATGGGGGTGAAGCTCACGCCCGGCGCCGACCTTATCGTACAGATGCACTACCCAAAAGGGGTGACGGGCATGAGCGACCAAACCCGGCTCAACCTATTCTTCACGCCAAGCAACCAGGGCATCAGGGAAATCAGGCTCAGCCCGGTGCTGAACCATACCCCGCTTTCGCTGGAAAACGGGCCGCTCAACATACCGCCCAATACCGTCAAAGAGTACCACGCCAAATACACCCTTTTCCAGAACGCCTCCGTGCTCAGCGTGGCCCCGCACATGCACCTCATCGGCCGCAGCATCGTCTGCTTCGGTGTCACGCTGCAAAACGACACCATCCCGCTCATCCGCATCAACGACTGGGATTTCCACTGGCAGGGCGCCTATTATTTCCAAAAGCTGCAAAAACTGCCCCTTGGCGCCAAACTGCACGCCTACGCCGTTTACGACAATACCGTGAACAACCCCTTCCAGCCCAGCTTCCCGCCACAGCTCGTCACCCAGGGCGAAGCCACCACCGACGAAAT
This sequence comes from uncultured Saprospiraceae bacterium, assembly GCA_964621185.1. Lineage (GTDB taxonomy): Bacteria > Bacteroidota > Bacteroidia > Chitinophagales > Saprospiraceae > M3007. The sequence continues at coordinate 187,519 of CAZULM010000003.1, forward strand.
GATGCTGGTGTATTTCGCCTACCTCAACTACGAGCCAGGCGACGAGAACATCGTGCTCGACAGTACCCTGCTGAGCAGTGGAGTACCCACCTTTGCCGAAAATTCAGGGGGCGACTTGAAAGTGTTCCCCAACCCGGCCACAGACCGGGTAGCCGTGCAGTTCGAGCTGCGGGAAAAGGCGGCGTACCGGCTGCTCATCACCGACCAAGCAGGTCGGATCGTGCGCATGGTGGCCGAAAAGCCAGAGGCGGCAGCAGGTGTTTGGCAGGAGGAGGTATCAGTGCAGGGTTTAGGCGCCGGGGTGTATTATTTGGAAGTGCAGGCGCGGAACGGCGCGGTGTATCGGGGGAGGTTTGTGAAGGGGTGAATGGGGGGCAGAGGGAAATAATATTTAATGACTCTCCGCATATTGTACCCCAAGAGCAATGCGAATGAATGAAATTGAGTGTTAACGTAGTGGTCGGACGGCGAAAAGCCGTCAGACCACGTGAGACCTCGTCTGACGGCTTTTCGCCGTCCGACGAGTAAGTACACGGGAACGCCTTTCGATAAACAAGATCAACTATTTTAGGGTGAAGCCGTTGGGCTGCAATATGCGGATAGTCAGTTAATATTTTATTGCTTTTTGCACATATAAAGCTTGATCCCAAGGCGGTCTAAAGTCTCAAAATTGATATTGCCTACCGGCAAATTGTTGTCGCTTTGATAAGAATGCAGTGCGTCTTGGGCATCCCAGATTTTTCGGTTTGAAACGGAATAACCTCTTTTCTTGAGGTACTTTTTAATAAAAGTGGTTATTTCCGAATCCAGACCCTTATCTTCAGAAAGGACGATCCTCCAAGTTCCTTTTCCGTTCGCTGCCTCATTATTGACGGGCAAATGATTGGTTCGGATGGTTTTATTGCTTGCCGTGGTAATGACTACGCCATTGGGATGGTAATCGGAAGCATGCTCATCATCTGTATGGACTCTGGCTTTGTCGTATCGCAACTCTGTGGCACTTTTTACAGGCTTTTGATTAATAGCAAGTATGTAATAGTAGTCATCTGGCTCGGTTGGTTGTTTTATCTCCTCCGTACTGCTGACCACCTCTACCTTCATTGTTTTGACTTCTTCTAATTGAAATTCCTGGATTGATTTGGTGTCCAACCTAATGGGAATAGTAGGGGGCTTCGATTTGGCAGGCTGGTCAATTAATTGTGTATCGTCATTGCTTAGGTCTCGTTCCAGCGCTTTCGCGATATATGCATTGTGTACCTCAAGGTCATTTTTTAAAGCCGTTACATCACTTTTTAGAGACCCAATCAGGAATTTATAACAAAACACTTGGCCAACCGATAGAAGCAAAAAGAAAGTCAATGCTCTTTTGACTTTTGAGCGCGAGGGCCATATATCTGCCAATTGAGCGCTATAATCTGGATAGGTGTTTTTCATGAGATTTTGTTTTACTCCAAGAGATTTTCAATCTTTAGGGGCGGGTTCCATTTTAAGATTGCCTTGAATTCGGCTGATTTCTTTGCCTTGGTATTGAACCTCCTTCCTTAATTTGCTCGATTCCCCCTCACGCGCCCCGATAGCCGTTAAAATAGTGCTGTCACCTTTGCTTATCTGCTGTCGAATGCCGCTCATCTCTGCTTTTATGAACTCAACATCCTTGCCCAAGGAAGTGATGTTTGTTACTACGTAAACGACTGCAGCCAGTAAAGACAAAACATCAAGTCCCAGTTTTTTCCAGATCAGCACAAGCCAGCTTTGTTTTTTTTGTCCTGCGGCGTTGCCTCCATTCGGGTTTGATCCAGTTTCAGGGTTTGTAGAAGTACTCATAATAAGCGAAGGCTAAAGGGGAAAAGTTGCTTTTTCTGAATAAAATCGTTTGTAAAGGTAAACACAATTTAATATTGTTCCGAAAAAACCGAAAAAAACATATAAAAAAAGGGCAACTTCCCCTTAACCGAAACTTTTTCAGATTGGTTTCACAAAAGGGGGACAAAGATAGGGCTTTTTGAAGTACGTGCAAGGAGCCCTGGTACTTTTAGATGGGTATCAAAATTTGTACCATAATGGAATGACTTAAAATTGCCATGATTTCAGGAGAGCGGTGAAACTGTTTGGAGGAATAACATTTGAAATCCGACGATTTAAGGTCAAACAATGCCGAAGCTAAGGCGATAGCATTCTCAGGCAAATATGTGGCGGCAGTTAAGGTGCTTATGAGGCGTTGATCCGAGTAAATGCGCATGGCTTCGGCGACATCTTCCAATCTGCCCATATCGAATACCCGACGGATGAAGTAGGGGGCATCCAGCTCAAAATCAATCTTTTCCAGGTCGCTGTCCCAGAAAAGGAAGGGGGAGAATTTTGGCTCGGATAGAATGCGTTCAGTCATTGAATTATACAAATATAAGCATTTGCGTCTAAATGCCCATTCAAATATACTGACCTTCGCTCAATTCACTCCCCCACAACACATGCCCTCTTTAAGCGGATGAAGGCATCTCTTAAAGCTGGCCTCTGCCCCTATTGCTTCACCAGCTTCACCGGTACGGCCTGTGTGCCGCCGCTGCGCAGGGTGGCGAAATAAAGGCCCGGCGCCCAGTTGTCGCCGCAAGGAACTATCCCGGTTTTTGCGCCCAGTTTTTGCGCAAAAACAAGCTGGCCTACAAGGTTGCGCACCTCCAACACCGGCAGCGTTGCTCCATTTTCCCATTCATACCGTATCTGGAAGCTGGCGTTGGAAGGGTTCGGCGCTGCGCTGATGGCGGCAGTGTGGTCGGGGCTAAGGGTGCCGACGCTGCCGCCCAACGCCACGTTGAATATATCTACAGCGGCTTCAACAAGGTGGCCGGGGTCGAAATCGGAGGCGACAAATTGCACCCTGACATCGTTGCTGGCGAGCGCGGCGGCCGGCAGCTGTATATCGCCCGAATAGCGCCATTGGTTGGCGGAAACGCTCTCTGTAAAAATGGGCACCGGTTGGCCGTCGATCAAAACGTTTACTTGCAAATTGTCGTTGGGCGTGGTGCCTTGCCCGCCGCCATTGTAAAACCAGTAATAAAACGACAAAACGGCGCTGTTGTATCCCGCCAGTTGCATGGCAGGGCTGGTAAGCGTCACGGAGCCACCGTCGATATCATCCGAAGATTGGTTGCCGCCGCTGTTGCCGGTCACGTAGCATTGGCCGTTGTTGTCCTGACTGGCATCGAACTCGGGGTTTATCATCAGGTTGTTGTTGTTGTAAGTGCCGACAGGCTCGCCCAGTTCCCAATCGCCCGAGCTCGCGGTGGAAGCCGTTTCCCAGCCCAGGTCGATTTGAAAGTCATCGTAGTATGCCGGGGTAAGGCTTATGTTCTGGGGGGTGGAGCCGTTGAGGACGGTCGTTTTTATGCGATAGCCCCAGGCGCCGACCGTTGCCTGGTAATTGTCGGCAGCGACGCAGCTTATGCTGAACTGGCCGTTGCTATTGGTGTACAGACCAAAATTTTGCGTCCCGGAAGACAAGGTAACCGAGGCGTTTCCAACGGGTAGGCCGGTAGTGGCATCTGTCACTGTTCCGCTCACTGTGGCGACATTTTGCGGCACCAGTGTGACGTTTACTTCCGCTACCTGTCCAGGTGCAAAAGTGAAGGGGATTGTCTGGCTGGCAAAACCTGGCTTGCTGATGGTGACCGTGTAATTGCCCGGCGTTGCTTGCCCTGTTTTGAATGTGCCGTTCAGGGCGGTTGTCATGTTCACCCTTGTCTCCGTGGTGTTCACTTCGATGGTTGCGCCAAAAAGCGGGTTGCCGTCGCAGCCGTTGAGCACTTTCCCTTCCAGGTAGCAAGCCCGGACGTATGTTGGCGTAAATATGTTCAACATACCGGGTTCGATGTCGGAAGTGACAATGGTGCCGGAGGGGAAGAAGGGGTAAACCCCCCAGCAGCCGTCAAAAGGGTCTTGCAAGTTCACCGGTGCGGCCCAGGTGTCGTACCGCGCCACTTCCACCAGGTTTTCCGGTCGGTGGGCATCCACGATCGTCACCCCGTCGGTGTACCAGGAGGTGATGGCCCAATCGTTCAGCACGTGCGTGTTGTGGCCGATGGAGGTGGTGCCGGTGCGGGTGGTGGAGATGCGGTCGAGCTCGCGGATGTCCTCCGGGTCGCTCACGTCGTAGGCTGTTACGAAGGAAGGGAATTTTTCGTCGGTGGTGAGTATGTGCTTGTGGTCGTCGAGCAGCCAGGCGTTGTGGGTGAACTTGCCGGGTGTCTCTACGGTTCCGAGCACTACGGGGTTGCTTTTGTCTGCCATATCGACAATGGCTAAGATACCGGCATTGATATGGGCGGCGTAGAGGGTGTCGTTTTCGGCAAAGCCGTCGTGCACATAGCCCAACTGGTCGTACTTGCCCACATAGTTGGGGTTGTACGGGTCGTTTTTGAGGTCGAGCACCGTTGCCCCGCTGATAACGGCCTGGCCGCCGCCGAACAGGTAGCAGAATCCTTTTTTCACGTCGATGTGGAGGGCGTGTATCCGGTTCAATTGCCCGGCAATGGCGCCATTGCCTGTATAGAAATGGCTGTTCAGGTTGGGGCTGGGCAAGGCGCTCAGGTCCACGATCTGCAGCCCCTGGCCGCCTTCAGAGGTGACGTAGGCGTAGTGTTGATATACTTTGATTTCTTTCCAAAGGTTGTCGGGCCCTGGTATCTGGACAATCTGTTGCGGTGCGGCAGGGTTGGTCACGTCCACAATGATCAGGCCTTTGGAGCCGCCCAGCAGCGCGTATTCTTTGCCGTTTTGGGTGTAGCCGCAAATATTGGCTAAGGTTTGGCCGGGGAAGCTTAGGGAGGCGCGGAGTTGGAGGTTGTAGTTTTGCGCAAAAGCGGGAGAGTGCGCGACGGCAAGCCCCATGCACAGCAAAAGTTTGAAAAGATGTTTCATCTAATGTTATAAGTTGAAATTGAAATCCTTTTTAGGAAGCGGGCACAAAAGTAGATACTGGCCGAACACGGTGTTTGTTAGCGGGCGACAATGGCAGCGCTTAGTAGGCCAACACGCGACAAATCGCTCTTTTCGTCGCGGATTTGGAGTTGCCAGGGCTGAATTTGCCGCCTGATGGAGAACCCTGCACAAAGCTGAGCAATGTGCAGGGTTCTCTTGAAAACAAAAAAGGCCGATGATCAAAACGCCCGGAGAGCCGTTCGCAGTCATGTTTTTTAAACAGCGCTACACCCGTTCCCCCCACCACTTCTTCACCTCATACCCCTTCAAGTACATCACCGGAAGGATGATCAAAGTCACAAAAGTGGCAAAACCGAGGCCGAAGATGATCGTCCAGGACAGCGGGCCCCAGAACGCCACCGAGTCGCCGCCTAAGTATATTTTCGGGTCGAAGTGCGTGAACAGGCTCTCAAAGTCGATGTTGAAGCCGATGGCCAGGGGAAACAGGCCCAGCATCGCTGCCGTTGCCGTGAGCAGCACCGGGGTCATACGGATGCGGCCGGCTTCGATCACGGCTTCGCGCACACCCATGCCCCGTTCTCGAAGTATGTCGGTAAACTCCACCAGCAGGATGCCGTTGCGCACCACAATGCCGGCCAGGGCGACAATGCCCACGCCCATCATGATCACGGAAAAGTCCATGTTGAAAATAGCCATGCCGAGCAGCACGCCGATGATGGAGAACAGCACCTCCGTCAGGATGATGAGCGTTTTGCCAAAGGAGTTGAACTGCGCCACCAGAATGAGCAGGATCAGGAACATCGAAATGATGAGGGAGTTGCCCAGGAAGCTGATGGCGTCCATCATCTCGGCGTCTTCGCCCTCGAAGCCGATGGTGACGCCGTCTTGCTGCGGGTAGGCGGCGATGGCAGCTTTCACGGCATCTACCACCTCCGTCTGCTTGGGCTGGTACTCGGCGGTGATGTTGGAGGCGATGGTAACCAGGCGCGTCTGGTCCTTGCGGCGGATGCCGCCGTAAGTATTGGAGTATTTCACATCAGCTAAGGCGGCAATTGGCACCGAGCGCAGCACCCCGCCCATGTTCATGTCGCGGAAGGTGATGTTCATGTTTTCCACGGCGTTGATGTTGGCGCGCTGTTCTTCTTTCAACCGGATGTTTACGGGTATTTCGTCCTCGCCGTCGCGGTATTTGGTGGCTTCCTTGCCCAGGATGGCCGTGCGGAATTCGCCGCCGATTTGCCCGGTGGAAATACCTTCGCGGTTGGCGCGGTCGCGGTCGATCTGGATGTTTATTTCAGGCTTCGACACGATGAGGTCGCTGCGCAGCTCTTCCACGCCCGGGATGGCCAGCGAGTCGAGGTAGCGTTTCACCGCCGATGATACGGCAATGAGTTGCTTGAAATCGTCGCCGCGGATTTCCACGGAAATCGGCTTGGGTGTCGGCGGGCCGCCCTGTTCCTGATCGACGCTGATCTCTGCGCCGGGGATCAAGCCTTTGGTGGCCTGGCGGATGCGGTCCATATAAACCTTGGTGTCTTCGCCCTTGCGCTGGCCGTATTCCACGAAGGCCACGCCCACTTTGCCCTTGTTGGATGCCGCCGAACGGTCCATTTGGTCTTCCGATGCGCCTAAGGCCACGTTGGTCAGTACCGACTCCACGATGGGGTTGTCGGGGCCCAATACTTCCACCACTTTTTGCTGAACGATGGTGGTGAGCGAATCGGTCACGTTGACATCGGTGCCGACGGGCAGGTTGACATACACGTAAATGAAATTCGGGTCGGCGCTTGGGAACAGCACCACATTGGCCTTGCGCGACATGGTGATGGCCAGCGAAAGGAAGAGCGCCAGCACGGTGCCGCCGATCATTTTCCAAGGGTGGTTCAGCGCCATTTTCAGGAACCGCGCATAAGCGTTCTGCGTGGCTGGCCAGCCTTTTTGCTGGAACCATTTCACGGCGCCTTCCAGCACATATTTGTACAACACCACAAACAAGGCGCAGAACACGGCGAAATTGCCCAGCCCCACGCTGCCATTGGCATAAAACCCGATGGTGGCCAAGGCAAACAGCGCATACCCGATATAGGTGCGGCGCTGTTTCTTTTTCGGGTCGATAACCTTGCCCTCGCGCTTGTCGTCGCCCATAAACCACACGGCAAACACAGGGTTGACGATGTAGGCAACGACCAGCGACGCGGTGAGTGTAATGATGATGGTGACGGGCAAATAGTGCATGAATTTACCAAAAATGCCCCCCCAGAAAACCAGCGGGAAAAACGGCGCCAAGGTGGTGATGGTGCCCGTCAGTACGGGCAGGAACACTTCACCGGTGGCTTTTTTGGCCGCCTGTACTATGTTCAGCGCCGGTTCGTCGTGGTAAATGCGGTGTATGTTCTCTATGACCACAATCGCGTCGTCCACCACGATGCCCAGGCCCAGCAGAAAGGCAAACAGCACGATCATATTGAGTGTGTAGCCCAGACTGGGCAGTATCATGAAGGCGATGCACATCGACAGCGGCACGGCGGCGGCCACGAAAATGGCGTTGGTGGCGCCCATGAAGAACATGAGGATCACGGCCACCAGGATAAATCCGATGATGATGGTGTTGATGAGGTCGTGCAGGGTGACGCGGGTGGCGCGGCTCTGGTCGCCCGTGATGGAAACGTGGAGATTGGGCGGGAAATCGTTGGCCTTCATCTCTTCCACAATGGCCTTGATCTTGTCGGAGGCATTGATCAGGTTTTCGCCCGATTTTTTGATGACATTGAGACCGATCACGTTCTTGCCGTTGAGGCGGCTGTAGCTTTCCTGTTCTTTATGGCCAAGCTTCACCTCGGCGATGTCTTTCAGGTACAGCATGGCGCCCGATTGGGAAGCGACCAGCACGTTCTTGATCTGCTCGATGTCCTTAAAATCGCCGCGTATGGAAACCGAGCGGGTCATGCCGCCCACAGTGACGTTGCCGGCGGAGATGGTCATGTTCTCGAATGCCAGGGCATTTTCCACGTCGCGGAAAGTGAGGTTGGCAGCAGCCATCTTGTACTTGTCGAGGTTCACCTGCACTTCTTTGTCGAGCGCGCCGATGAGGTCCACGCGGGTGATCTCGCGCATGTCCTCGATGCGGTCTTTGAGCGCGTCGGCGTAGTCTTTGAGCTTGTCGAGGCTGAAATCGCCGGAGATGTTGACGTTCATGATCGGGATGTCCGAGATGTCGAACTCTGTCACGGTTGGGTCTTGCAGCAAGTCGTTGGGCAGGTCGCGCTTGGCCTTGTCCACCGCGTCTTTCACCTTCTGTTTGCAGAGCGGCACGTCGAGGTTGGTGTTAAACTCCACGATGACGGTAGAGAAATCCTGGATGGATGAGGATGTCACCTTTTTCACCCCGTTGATTCCTTTCAGTTGTTTTTCGATTGGCTTGGTGCAAAGCTGTTCCATGTCGGAAGGCGATGCGCCCGGGTAAATGGTGGAGACGACGATGGTGGGCACCACCACATCGGGAAACTGCTCTTTGGGCAGGGAGTTGTATGACATGATGCCCGCCAGGGTAATGATCACCGTAATGATAAAAATGGCGGTGCGGTTATCAATAGACCAGGATGTTGGTTTAAATTCTTTCATTATCAGGGAATAAAGAAGTGATTTACAATAAATTAAGGGGCGTTAAGTGTTCATGCCAATCCAGATGCTCGACAATCCGAGGTACAAGCAAATCGGCGAATACCAGCGCGTGTCCATTTTTCCAAATTCGGTGTCTTTGATCTTTTTAAAGAAACCAACTTGTTTAAAATCGCCGATCGCTCTTGCGTTGAAAATAAAGGCCAGCGCCCAGGAACCCCAAGTTTCAAGGCTGAAGGGCAGCTCGATTACGGGAGCCTGTGTCAAAGAAATGTAGAACGCCGCGAAGCCAAGCAGTCCAAAGCCAACAATCAGGCAGGCCAATATCCCAGTCCGAAGCGTTTGGTTTCCAGCCTGGTCTGTGGGTATGGCTTGTTCGATGCCCCATCGACCGCCTGCCGCCCAATAAAGATGCAGCAAGCCAAGCAAAGCCATGATGGCGCTGTTGGTGTAGGCGAGTGCGTTGGTCATCCGGTTCTGGCATTAGAAATTGACAAGTTCGCCAGCGTTCACATCCTGGAAACCGGTAGAAATGACCTGATCGCCTTTGGACAGGCCGCTCAAAATTTCCACATAGCCGCCGTAGTTCTGCCCTTGCTTCACGGTCACTTTTTTCACCGTGGCTTGCTTGTCGCCCGACTTTTCCGCCACCAGCACAAAATCGCCGTCGGCAGCTGTCTGGATCAGGTTGACAGGGATGACCACCGCCTTCGGGTTTTGGTAGTCGATGATCTTCATCACAGCGACCTGGTTGGCGCGGTATTCGGTGCCGGGCAGGGCGCACTCGACGCTGAAGGTGCGGGTAGTGGGGTTGATGGTCTTGCTGACGAAAGTGATGCGGGTGCTGATTTCTTTGCCGGTATCGGGGAAATAGACCTGCACAGCATCGCCTTTGCGCACTTTGGCGGTGTAGGCTTCCGTGACCTCGCCTTTCACTTTCAGGTTGCTTAGGTTGAGGATGTTGCAGAGGGGCATGCCAGGCGCGATGGCTTCTCCTTGTTTGAGCACCACGTAATCGACGGAACCGCTGGTGGGGGCGTAAATTTTGGTCATGCCGATCTGTTCTTTCAGGGTGGCGATGCTGCGCTCGAGCGATTCTTTGCCGTTGCGGGCCTGGATGAGGGCGACTTCTGTGCCGATCTTTTGATCCCAAAGCCCTTTTTGGCGGTTGTAGATGTCGGTGGCGGTAGCTAATTGGCCTTCCAGCTCTGCCAGGTTTTTTTGCAGGATAGCGTCGTCGATTTCAGCGAGCAGTTGGCCTTTGCGCACGTTGTCGCCGTTTTTCACAAATACCCTGCGGAGTGTGCCGGGCATTTTGGCGGTGGCCATCACGCTTTCGCTGGCATCAACCTTGCCTTGCAGGTCGATGTAGTGGCGGAACGGGGCGATGCTTATCTCCGTAAGCCCAACGGTGCGGGTCTTGGGTGCGGGCTTTTCCACCTGCTTTTCCAGTTCGGCGATCTTTTGCTCGAGCTTTGCTTTCTCGTCTTTGAGCTCAGCCAGTTCGGTAGCGGGGTCTTTTTTTTCTCCGCCGCAGGCTGTGATAGCCGCTGCGGCAAACAGGAGGATTGCGAATACGAAGAGGTTCTTATTTGTCATGATATTGGATTGTTCGATTTTCTTTTTCGATGTTATTTATTTGCCTAAGGCTTTTTTGATGGCCACTTTGGCGGTGAGCAGGTCGAAGCGGGCGCTCATCAACGCTTGTTGGGCGGCGTACAGCCCTTGTTCGGCTTGTGTCACTTCAAAGCTGCTGCCCACGCCGGCGGTGTATTTTGTTTTGGTGGTGTCGTAGATGCGCTGTGCGAGGTCGAGGTTTTTCTGCTGGCTGCTCACACGTTCGGTCGCGTTCTGGAATTGCTTGCGGGCGGTTTCCAGCTCCAGGTTGAAGGCATTTTCCAGCATCTGCTTTTGAATATCAACCGTTTGCAGGGCGATTATGGCGCGTTGTTTTTGGGCTTTTGAGCCACCGCCATTGTAGATCGGGACGCTGACAGAGAGCCCTGCTACCGTGGAGGGGATATAGTACCAGTTGTTGAAGTTTGGGTTGTCTTTTGAGCCAAACCCGGCCTGGTAGCCCGGCGACCACTGGGCAAACCCGGCCACGGTTGGCATCCAGGGCTTGTCGAAAAGGCTCACCTGTATGGCGCTGAGCTCGCGGCCTTTGAGCAGGGTGACGTACTCCGGGCGGTCCATCGGGTTGAGCTGGGCGGTAAGGTCGGCATCGGCGTACTGGGCCATGAGCTTGTCGAGGTTGTCAGCCGGGTTTAAAGAATCGCCTACGGGCATGCCCATCGTGAATTTGAGGGCGTTCAGAACGATCTCTTGCTGGCGCGCCAGGTTGCCGCGCTCGCTGCGCAGGTTTGAGAGCGAGAGCTCCAGCCGGTCAACGTCCAATTGTTCGGCAAATCCTGCTTTGGCAATGGCGCGGGTATCGTTCAACAGCTTTTCTAAGTTGCCGATGTTTTTGTCGAGCGTTTGCAGGTTTTCGGAAATGAGCAAGGCAGGCAGGTAGGCATCCGTCACCTTGTTGCGCAGGCTGAATTTAGCAGCAACCAATTGGTCTTCCACGTATTGGCGGTAATACTTTGCGGCGCGCAGGCCGATGAGGTAGGAGTTGTTGAAGATCAACTGGGACAGCTTTACTTCGCCCCCTAAATTGTGTACGGGGTTGAACAACACCTTATCATCGCCAGCACCGGGGAAGCCAAGCGCGCTTGCAGGGATGCCGGCTCGCTGGGGGAAGCCCGTGTAGTTCAGGCCGGCTGAAACTTGTGGCAGGCCCGTGGCCAGGTTTTCCTTGATGCGCCAATCGGCATCCTTAACCTGAAGTTCTGCTGTTTTGACTTCCGGGCTGTTGTTGAGTGCGTATTGCACACAATCCTCGAGGCTGAGGTTTTGTTGGGCGCTTGCAAATTGGAAAAAGAAGGAAAGGGTGAATAACAGGGTAAGTCTTTGCATAACAGCGGTTTGCGTTCTTATAGTGAAATTTTTTCGGCGTGTTTCTGGATAAATTTTCGGCCTTTTTCAGACAGGATGCCGTGCAGGTAGTGCATCAGGTATTCCTTGAAAATCACGTCGCGCCTAAATGTGTTTTGAGGGAAAATAGTTTCGTCGAACAGTTGAAAAGATGTGGCGATGTGCAATCTGGTTACGATGTCGATGTCGAAATCGTCGCGGTAAAGCCCTTCACTAACTCCTCTTTGCAGGTTTGCCTTCACAACTTGGTACAGGAATCCCTGCTGGAATTCGTGCATCAGTTCCCAGGCGTCGCGGTGGTACTTCTGAAGGTCGTACACGATGTTGGCCTTCATCTGTTCCATTTGTTGGGAATTGCTTTCAATGACGAAGAACATTTCCTCGATGGCGTTTTTTGCTTTGCTGTACATGATTTCGCAATCGCGTTTTTCTTGCTCAATGTGCATTTCCAGCACTTTGCGTACGAGATCATCCTTGCTGTTGACGAAGGTGTAAAGCGTCTTTTTTGAAATGCCAAGCTCCCGCGCCACGTCGTCCATCGTGATGCTTTTTATACCAAGGCGCAGAAACAGGTCTTGAACCCGTTTCAGCCATTTATCCTGCTGCTCAGAAAACATGGGGCGAAGGTAACGGCGGAAACGTTTTTCTTGCAAATCGTTTCCATCGTTTATGTGGATTTATCGACGAACGTCGGGTTTTGGGGCGTTTGTGGCAAAATTAAATTGGGCGGGCGGTTGGTTCGGTGGGCGCCTGACAAACAAAGTATTGTTTCAACATTAAGTGTATTGCGGCAACAAACCACGGAAACACCAATTCATCATTCAACACTTCACACTTCAACCATTACTTCAACAATCGGAAATCATGTACTCTGCAATCGTCAATCAAAAAAATTCAAGGAGCGAAGCCTTATGGTTATGAAACATTCCCGTTAACTTTACTTGATTGACGATTGCCGAGTACATGATTTTCGATTGTTGAAGTATCCTCACCCCCCAAACAAAAACAGCCGCCCTCCTTTCCCCGTCGCCCAGCCTTTCCCGCCCAGCACGAACACATCTGTAAAATCCACCTCGCAGGGTGCTTCTACTGCCTGCTGCCAAGAAGCACCCCCATCCTCGGTGCGCCAGAAAATTCCCTTGTCGCCCACTAACCAGCCGCGCTCGGGCGTGACGAACCAGAGCGCCCGGAAGCCTTTGTTTCGCTTGCCTGCAAGCCCGCCTTTGCGGATGTTCTTCCAGTTTTTGCCGCCGTCCACCGTTTTGTAGAGGTTGCCGCTGCTGCCGCAGATATAGCCCGTTAGCGCATCCGGGAAATGCACAGAAGTGAAAAAATCGCCCGTCAGGTGCAGGCGCTCCCAGTGCTGGCCGGCATCGGCGGAGCGGATGGCCCAGCCGGCGCCGACCGCCAGCAAGGTGAGCGAATCGGCATACCATACCGCGGCCAGCTCTCCTTGCACATCATGGGTATGGGCCGGGCGCCAAAAAGCTTCGGGCCCGAACACCCGCAACTGTCCGCCGTGAAAGCCTTCGCCGCTGACAGTAGCCCCGTATTCGGCGCCGGGGAAATGCGCGCAGTGCAGCCATTGGTAATCGACCCGCATGAGCTGCCAATCCGCTGCGCCCGGTTGCCGGAAGAATACCGCGTCTTGCCCGCAGGCATAGCCCTGCCCGTTGGGCGAAAAAGTGACGTGTTCCATTTTCCGGTGGAGCGCGGTGTCCACCACCCAGCTTTCGCCGCCATCGGCAGTGGAGAGGATGAAGCCGGAAACCCAGGCTTTGCCCCCGCAGGTGCTGCCGTGCAGGGAGTCGGTGAACCAAACGGCACTCAGGTCGTCGCGCACGGGCATGGCGATTTCCCGGAAGCTGGGGAGGGCGATTTTTTCCTTGCCGCAGGCCGAGAGCAGCAGCATCAGGAAAGCGGGCCAGTGTTTCATGCGGTAAAAGTAAGCGCATGTTCAAAAACGGCCTTTTTTTCGGCAATTGTTTCGGCGGTTCAAGGTTGGTATCTTTGTGGCCATGAAAACAACTGCTATGCGCCAAATCTTGCTGCTCCCATGCCTGCTTTCCGCCACCTTTTTGCTGGCCCAAAGCAAAACACAACCATATTACCAAAACGTACAAGAGCCGCAGCAACAAAAAGCAGTGCGGGCCGATTGCTTTCAGCGGAAAGACAATGCCGCTACGGCCGCAGCACGGCGCAGCGATTTTCAAGCGGCGCTGCGCTTGTTCAAAGAGGCAAAAAACTGCCCGGAAGTGGGCGCCAATTCAAGGAGGAGCAGGGATTTGGACAAAAAGATCGAGTATTGCGAAGCCCGGTTGGGCGGGAGAAACGGCACCAGGTCGGAAACCGTTGGCACCGCCCGGCGCGTGGAGAGCCTCGAAGAGCTAACACGCGGCAGCTTTCGCCCGAGCCCAGCCTTCCTCAAAAACGAAGACCCAAATTGTTTCCTCATCACGATGCAGGAGGCCGACCGAGCTTTCCGCGACAGCTTCTGGGAGGATGCCGCCAAGCTGTACCGCGCCGCAAAATCCTGCGCAGATGCCAACCAGGGCGACCGGGAGCGCATGAGCCGGCGCATCGCAGCCTGTGAGGAGGCCGCAAAAGACGAACTCCTTCAAAAAGAAATAAAAGCCGTCAAGCTGGCCCGCCACGCCATCGCCGCCAACCGCGCCGACGACGCAATGGACCTGCTTTGGGAAGGCAACAGGGCCCTGGCCTGGCGACTGGCCGATTTTGCCAACTACTACATCGCCCCCGACGACAACCCCGACTGCCTGGATGCCATGTACAGCGCCTATTTTTTCAACAAGCCAGACCCGAAAAGCTCGCTCGAAAACCCTCCTTTTTGCTACCACCTTTCAGAAAACTTTGGCAGCAGCACCCAATACAGATTTTATGAAAATGAGCTTGGGGAATTTTTGACCGCTTTCATACCCGAGGAAACGAGGTTTGTCACCTGGGAAATTCCGTCTATGAAAATCGTGGAAGTGTTCAGCCTTGAATTGTTGAAAGACCCGATCGGTTTTGACCGCGCGCCCAATGGCGGCTGGCTGGTGTACGGCTCGAATTATTTCTATCTGCCCAATGGCGAAAAGCTCGACGTTCAGCAGGTATCCAATTATTGTTTCAGCGACGACGGCAAGTATTTCCTCTACGAAGACATCAGCAACGGGAGCCTGAACCTGATATCGCTCGACCTGCCCATCCAGGCGCAACAGCAGCAGCGGAAAAACAGCAGCAACCTGGCCCGCCTCAGCAGCCCGCAATCGCTGAACTACCCCGTGGACAATGGCTTGCGCTGCATGAAAAGCTACAAGGGAGAGTTCTGGCTCGGCTACCGCGACCGTGTAGAGGTGCACGCCCTGGACAAAAGCACCGGAACGTATGCGCCGCGCATAACCTGGCTACTGGCCGACACTTCATTGGCTGAAAGCGCGGATTTGTCCATGTACCTGTACCCGGAAACCCGGGAGCTCATCGTAGGCACCCCAACCGATGCCTACTACTTTTTCCTGAACAACACGCCCGATGGCAGCGCACAGGCGACCGTTGGCGCACAGTACA
Organism: uncultured Saprospiraceae bacterium; assembly: GCA_964621185.1. Taxonomy (GTDB): domain Bacteria; phylum Bacteroidota; class Bacteroidia; order Chitinophagales; family Saprospiraceae; genus M3007. The sequence goes on from CAZULM010000003.1 coordinate 202,618, forward strand.
AAATAAACGGCAAGCTCCAGTCCAGCACTGTACATTCCGGGCACTTGCTGGCAACAACGACCAGCCTTGTGGAAAATCAGGATGCAGAGCTCATGACCATGCACCTGCCCTCGGAAAAGCGCATTGTCAGCCGGTTTTTGAGCAATACAGGCTGGAGCCTCACGCTGACTTCCGCCATTTCGCCCAGCGGGCAATGGGTCTTGGTGAAGGGAACGGATCGGCGCTGCAGCCTGTGGTCGCTGCGCGATACAAGCCTGAGCCTACCCATGGAATTTGAAACCGGTACCGACAACCGATTGAGCCCTGATGGAAACCTGATCTATGTGCTGGAAGACGACATGCTTAAGGTGTTCGATTTCGACGACATAAAAAACGGTGCTCAGGAGGAAATACCCGTGTTGCAGGGATCGCTGTTGCCCGAAGGCCAGTCAAACAAGTGGGCAGTGTACCAAAGTGCCAACAACCAGGTGTCGATCCAGAACTTGCTCAGCAAAAAGGAATTGCATTTTGAGATCGAACCGTTGGAGAACGGGCAAATACCGTATTGTTTCGACTTTCAGGAATCCCGATACTTCGCCTATTCGCCCAGCCAAGGCTTGGTGGCGGTAAAATCGCTGCCAGACCGGCAAAGCCTCGCTTCCCGCGATTTTGGGGGCACGGTCGTGCTGCTGCGCTCGGTTCCCGGCACCGACAAGCTGCTGGTGGTCACCCAGGTGAAGCAGCAGTTTGGCGAGATTCGCTACACCGTCAAGGTTTGGGATTTTTCAAAACCGGCTGAAAACCCTCAGACCGTGCGCTTGAAAGATTATTACGTCCTGTATGCACGGGTTTCAGACCAGGGCGACCGCATTGCGCTGAGCAATGGGGGCGATATCCGCCTGTTTTTGGTAGAAAACCTTTTCGACGAGGCTGTTGTGATCAAGCCGCCCCAGAATACGGTGTTTTACGACCTGGCATTCAGGCCCGACGGCCTTGCGCTGGTATCGGGCGACGAGCAAGGGAAAGTATCCATCTGGGATGTGACGACCGGCAAACCGCTGCTCCAGTTTTCAAACGTATGGGCAGGGGTTCAACATGAGGTTTACCGCCTGGCCTTTGCATACGAGGGCAACCGCCTGCGTCTGGTGTCGCCCAACCGCATTTTTACGGCAAACCTCGATGCCTTCTCCTTGCGCGACGTGGTACAATCTGAGGAACGGCGGCTGACATCCTTCACCTCTGAACAGATACGTGCCTACAACTTGGAGATAGCCTTTAAATACCCCAACAATTTTGCGCGACTGGCCCAATCTGGCGACATCCCCCTCATCATGTCCTTTTTCCGCTATTTTATGGACCAGTCCATCAACAGCAACAACATAGCGCTGGTCAACAACTATTGCAATTGGGCCACAGAATTGTTTATCAGGTTGGACGAAAGCGGCCGCAAGAACACCGAGGCCACGCTGCTGGACATGTTGGGCGATTTTACCCTCAAGCTGCTCCTGCGAAACAATTCGGCAGGGGCCGCAGAAGTGGTAGACTATATGAACAGCAATTTCAACCGGCCCAACATTGCCCTGCTGAATGGCGCCCACACAGCACTGGTACGGCAGAACCTGGACGAAGCGTCGATGCTGTACACCGACTATCTGCTGCGCATTGCAGACAGCCCCTATTTCAACGGGGAGGTTTCGGACATCAGCACCAAACTGTCGCAGTTCAGGGAATACGACCTTTTGGACAGCGCACAGGTCAGCTGTGTTTGCGGCATTTTCAACCCCTTCGATGCGTTCAGCAAGTTCTGCGTCGGGAAAGACAAGCTCATTGCCTCGCAGAATTCGGCGCAAGTGGTAGCGTACAAACAGGTGTACGCCGCTTTAGACTCCGTGACCTATTGGGTCAACAGATCGGCAAAGGCAGCGGTGCTGGAGCGCGCCTATGCACTGGCCAGCACCCTGCCATACCCCAACCCCAACGTGCCAAAGCACCCGCTCGACACCATCGTGGTGGCCTTAGCAAGGGCATACATGGACTTGGGCGATTTCGAGCTGAACTCGCCAAAAGCCCCCGTTTACTACAAGAAGGCGGTAGCGATACTGGAAAAAACAATTTCACTCAATGCGCAGCAAGACACCGCAAAGCTCAACCGGCTGACGCAAGCATACTTAGCCTGGGGGAAATACCTGCTTGCCATCGAAAAGCCCAGCGAAGCTTTGTCGAAGCTTAACGCCGCCTTGTCGGTGGGCAAAAAGCTGAGTGCGCCTTATGAAGAAGGGACTGTTGGGAAAATGATGGTCGAAATGCGGGTTCTGAGCCCTGTTTACCTTGAAGTATGCAAGGCTAACCTCTTGCTGGGCAAGGCTACAGAAGCCCGGAAAGCCTTCAAATTTTCCGAAGAGATGCTTCAGGACAGGCTCAGCTCCACCTTGATGGGCCATGTTTTTTTACTGGAGAACAACGACATCGAGGCTTTCCTGAATTACGGCGGCATTCGTACCGGGGAAGACCTGGGAGAGGCGCTGTTTCAAATTGGCCAAATGGCCGATTTGCTGCCTGCCCAAAGCCGCCGGCTGCGGGCTTTCGCCCCTACCTTGCAAAGCGCCTTCCTCGCCAACCACCCTGAAATAAGCCTTGAAGAAGTGGCATACTGGCTGGCATCGCAGCAAATGACCCGCTACGGCGTGCTGGGACAATGGGATTCTGCATTGGTATGGTCGGACAAAGCCAGGAAAAACATAGACTTGCTGATGCAGCAGCGGAACAACGCCGCAGACTGGCGCAACAACTGGCTCAGCCAGCGCATCAACCAATCGTATTACCTCCTGTTCGCGAAATACCGGGATACCAGCGCGTTGTCGCAAGTGGTCGGGTATTCGGAGGAAGCCCTGAACTGGATCGAGCAATACGACCCTTATTCCATCTACAAATCATACGTCTATACCAACCTCGCCCACGCGCTTTGGCTCCGCAACCAGCCTGGCGACCGAAAAAAAGCGGTTGAAGCCTACTCGGCCCACCTCAATGCCTACAATTCCTTCGACGACACCTGGGAGCTTTTGCTCAAAGACTTCCGCGACCTGCACCGCATCGGGCTGAATTGGCCAGACCTGAAAAATTTGGTGGCGCAAATAAAGCCAGAAGACGCTGCGATGACCAAAGAGGAATGGCAAGAAGTAACGTTTTAATCAATGTCACGGTTAAGGCCTGTTGGCGGGCACCTCGCCCATTTATTTTATACTATGATTCGCCTGATTTTTGTGATTGAGTATGATTGATTCAACTGATGTTCAATTGATTACAAAGATCGACATGCACAAAACGAAGCGGCGTGAGGTATAGCTGCACATGCGCATGACCGTCATGCCGCGCCGCATGGCACCCCTGTGCTCAGATATTGCCATACTGCTCCAGATTCAAGCGCCAGAAGGTTAAAACGGCTCCCAATCCCCGAGTTCTTTTGGGTGCCAGAACAGGTTCTTAAAATCTACAATACAGTCGTTTTCAACCAATACCCCCTCGCTCTCGAGCAATTCCTGCATCCGGGTGGGCGTGGCGAAATGATGGCGGCCGCTGAGCTCGCCCTTGCGGTTCACCACGCGGTGGGCCGGCACGTCGTCCATGAAATGGCAGTTGTTGAGGGCCCAGCCGACCATGCGCGACGAGCCTAAGGCCAGGAAATCGGCGATGGCGCCGTAGTTGGTGACGCGGCCGCGCGGCACTTTGCGGGTCACGGCATACACAAGGTCGTAGTAGGTAGGTTGATCTTTCATGGTGTGGGTCAATGTGTTTCGGATGCCCTGGCAGCCAATTGTTCGTATTCCTGCCATCCCAGTTGTTCGGGGCGCTTTTGGAAATAGGGGTCTTCCATCAGCAATTCGCTCGGGAAAAAGGGCTTCAAGGTGTTCCGCAGCATTTTTCGCCGCTGGTTGAAGGCTGTTTTCACCATTTGCCTGAACAGGGTTTCGTCGCAGCCCAGCACAAAGCCTTCCTTGCGGGTGAGTCGTATCACGGCCGAAAGCACCTTTGGCGGCGGGTTGAAAGCGTTCTGGGTCACAGTAAACAGGTATTCGGTATCATAGTAAGCCTGCGCCAAAACGCTGGTGATGCCATAGACCCGCGAGCCGGGCGCCGACACAATCCGGTCGGCCACCTCTTTCTGGAACATGCCCACCATCTCCGGTACCTGGTTGCGCCATTCCAGCAGCTTGAACAGTATCTGGGTGGAAATATTGTAAGGGAAATTGCCGATGAGGCAAAACTCCTGGTCGCCAAATACAGGCTTCGGGTCGAAATCGAGAAAGTCCTTGAAAAACAGGCGCTTGCCCGCAAAATCCGGGTAGTTTTTTCCCAGAATGTCCACCATGTCCTGGTCGGCCTCCACGGCATAGGTCTCGTATTCCGACTGTCGGAGCAGGTATTTGGTCAACATGCCCATGCCGGGGCCAACCTCCAGCACACGCCCCGTCTTTCCCGCCTGCAACAAGCCTTCGGAAATGCGCTCGGCGATGCTTTCATCGCGGAGGAAATGCTGGCCGTAGGATTTTTTTGCGTACATTGTTGACGGTTGACGGGGCACAACATTGGTGCTTTATGGAGATTTTGTTTTTCAGCACTCAAACGAAAATTTTCGTTTGAGTGCTGAAAAACAATTCAATGCAAATGTACGAGTGTTGTGCAAACCGTCCACCGTCTACCGTCCACCGTCCATCACCTCCTCCACTGTCACCTTTTTTTGCGGCTCCGTGTGCTTGAAGTGTTTGTTGGGGTCGCGCATCTTCAACAGGGCCAATGCCTGCCGCAGCATGAATTTCGGCACTTGCCACAGGGCGTCCCAAACCGGTTTCGGGGCCTCGTCTATTTTTAAGGCCCACAAGACGCCAATCGCGAAAATGCCCATTGCCGACACGAGGGCCAGCGACCACCAGGGCGCCCACCAAAGCCCTACCAAGGCCAGCAAAACCGCCAGGCCCAATTGCAAGAACATGGGCAGCACCAGGGTCACAAAGCCGAAGTAAAATTGGTTCAGGTTCAGGCGCAATACGCCCCGCAGGAGTATCCCCGCAGCATTGGGGATGTTTTGGAAATAGGAAAACAGCCAGCGGCTGCGCTGGGTCTCCACGGCATCGCCGCTGCCTACTTTTTCATCATACACGATGGCATTGCGGGCGTAGGCGATTTTCCCGCCCTGCCGCACGATGAAATTTTGGAGTATTTTATCCTCTTGCAACATCTTTTTCCATTGGTGTTTTCCCTGTTGTATTTCAGGGCTTTCGAGGTAGGCATGGTACAGCGTCGCTTCTGTGGCCATGCCCGAGCCGGAAATGACCGCCGAGCCGCCCAGCAGGTATGGCACCTGGCGCTCGATGTAGTTCTTGTAGTGCTCGCCCAAGCTGTCGAGGGCAGCGTAAGTGCTGTCGAGGTTTTTGGCCTTGCGCTGCCCCTGGATACAGGCATGGCCCGCCCTGGCATACCGACTTATGGTTTCCAGGTATTGCGGGTGCGCCAGGTTGTCGGCGTCAAATACAGCGATGTAATCGTGCTTGCGCTTAAAGTGCTGAAGGGCGTAGATGATGCTTTTGGCCTTCAGGCGAAGGGGTTGCTCGGGCCTCAGGAGCAAAAAGCGCTCGTCGGGCACCGCAAAATCCAGCGCCGGGCACTCATCGGCCACCAGGTAAACGAGGAAGTTTTGGTGCGACTGCTCCAACAAGGATTGTACCAGCGGCTGCGCGATGTCGGCGTTGCGGTAGGCGGTAATGATGCAGGCGAAGTCAATGTTTTCAGGTGCGCCCTTCGTTTCGCCTAACCGTTCCTTACCGAACACCCGCGCCAGCAAGATGGTGGCGAAGGGGTACAGCAGTTGGAAGATGAGGAAAACGAACATTTCTTTAATTTGATAATGTGACAATTTGATAATTATAAAGCTACCTAGGAAAGGTTGAATCTTTCTTGCTGTTTGACGATCGGCCCAGCGCGAAGCCCATTATCAAATTATCACATTAAAAACAGAGCTTTCAAAAACGCGGCCAAATTCGCCCATTCCCTTTTCCGCAAGAATCGGAAAAGCTGGGCCGGCACGGTTGCAAAGGTGTGGAAAATCGAGAACAATACGAAGCGCCAGCCGCCGTAGTGCCAGCGCATGAACAGGATGCGGTTGCGGGTCATGTAGTAGGTTTTGCTGTTGCCAAGGGTACTCATGGTCATGCTTTCTTTGTGCCATACCAGCGCCCGCGGCTCCACCCAAACGCCGTAACCAGCCTGGTGCATGCGCTCGCACCAGTCAATTTCCTCGTAATACAGGAAATAATCTTCCCGCATGGGGCCAACGGCCTTAAGCGCGCTTTTTGGAACCATCATGGCCGCGCCATGGGCATATCCTGTGGCGAATGGCTCCGGGTACTGGCCTTGGTTTTTTTCGCCGGCGCCGGCCATGCGGCTGCGGCCGGTTATGGGGTTTACCCTGGGCATGCCCGCGTACTGGATTACTGTTGGTTGGCCCGCCGAACCTGCGGATGCGGGGTGGTAACAAATCAAAGGGCTGACAATGCCTGCGTTTGGTGTATTTTGAAGCAATTCCACCAAACGCGCGATACAGCCCGGCTCAATTTCGGCATCGTTGTTTACAAAAAACAAGAACTCCCCGGTTGCTTCTGATAGGGCCAGGTTATTGCCGCCGGCAAAGCCCAGGTTTTTCGCGCTGTGGATGTATTTTATCTCCGGGAAGCGCGTAAGGAAAACCTGGCGCGGATCGTCTTGGCTGGCGTTGTCCACCACGATTGTTTCCACGTCGCGGTAATCCTGGCGCCGGATGCTTTCAAGCAAAGCGCAAGTTAGTTCCGTTTGGTTGAAATTAACGGTAATGATGGAGACGCGCCCAAGCCCGTGCTTTGTTTCAGGCATCTTCTTTTTGGATGAACGCGCCGAACGTGCGGCACACGATTTTCAAGTCGTTCAGCACAGAAAATTGGGAATTGGAGTATTCTACGTCTAACCTGATGCGCTCGGTGGTGCCCATGTCGGGCCGGGCGTGCTTGCGCACCTGCCACAGCCCGGTCAGGCCGGCCGGGGCCAAAAAGCGCTGGGCCCAGGCTTCCTTGGTGAGCAGTTCGGCTTCGTACAAAGGCAACGGCCTGTTGCCCACGAGCGACATATCGCCGCGCAGCACGTTCAGCAATTGGGGCAGTTCGTCGATGCTGAATTTTCGGATAAAACGACCCACACGGGTAATGCGAGGGTCGCGCGGGATTTTTATAAAAACCGATTTTTTGCCATCGGTTTCCTTGTATTGGTTGAGGTGCGCCAAATGGTGCAGGCGTTGATCGGAATCGATGTACATGGAACGGAATTTCAGCACGTCAATCTGCTGATAGCCAAAACCGGCCCGCTTGGACACATAGATTACCGGCCCGCGCGATTCGAGCCAAATGGCCAGCATGACAGGCAACCAAACCCAGGAACTCAGGATGATGCCTAAGGAGGCCCCAACGATGTCGAAAATGCGTTTGGAAATCGGTATTTTTAATTGAAAATCTTCAGGTTTGAGCCGTTTGGCGGCTTCTACGAGCTTGGGCTTGAACTGGTTGAGAAACTCCAGCCGCGCTTCCAGGTTGTCCCAATCGACGGGCACGGAATAACAATCGTCAACGTTGCTTTTGCCAAGCACTGCCTGGTACTGCTCGGTCGGGCCATGCTCGCTGAGCGCAATGATGGGGACGTAGCACAGGTCGGGGTGTGCGGCGATTTGCCTAACGAGCAGGAACTGGTTTTCGACAAGCCATTCAAGGCGGCAGAAAATGGCGTAAGGCACTTGAAACGTGTCGAGCTGCGCTACCTGGTACTCCAGCCATTGGAAAGCTTTGAAAGCATTGTTTTCGATGGTGTAACGGTACGACGGGTCTTCGTAGGGGAAGCTCCGGATATTGGCATCAAAATCGTGATCAAAACCTACAAACAGCAGGGCCCGGTTCGCAACCGAGTAATCGGATAAATGGATGTTGCGGGACATAATAACATGGGATAAGATTAGTTCGGTGATTATGGATTAAAAGGCAAGTTGGCAAGGGGCAAGTTGGCAAGGGTAAGTTAATGGGTATTGACGATTTGCAGCAGCTTGTCTTGCAGGGCGATTGGGCTGAATGGCCGGTTGAAAAACGCCTGGGCGCCCAAAGATTGATAGCGCCGGGATTCTTGGTCGCCGTCTTCCACCTCGCCCATCACCACCACGGGGATGTTGGCCCAAAGGCCGGTGCAGCGCAACTGCCGGAGCAAGTTGTCGCCGTCGATTTCGGGCATCTCGTTGTCGGTGATGATGACGTCTGGCACCAGGCCTTTGCTGAGCCAGGTGATGGCTTCGAGGCCGTTTTTTGCGCCTACCACGTCAAAGTTGTCGGAAAGAAAATTACCTAACAAACGGCGGAGACTGTCATGGTCTTCCACCAATAGAACCCTTCTTAGCATGGCACTATTTGATTACAATGTTCACAGATCGCGCCCGTTAAGGCGCATGTTTGTTTTTTGTCCAAGAGTTCATGCTTCAGGTTGGATTAAAAAGCAGCAGGTGAGCAGCAGCAAGTCCCAGGTTCTTTGGAAGAACATGGCGTGAAACACTAATCAAGGATTAAGCCAAAAACGCGAAGGAAGGAAATGGTAACAGGTTGAGATGGGATTAAATTGAAATCGATTGCAAAGTTAAAAAACCTTTTTTATGGCCGCTCCGAATGATATGTCGCCTGGGCTACAGTTTGCGGGCAATTCGGGCCTGGATACGCTTGTTTTTTATTATTTGGGTGAGATTCAATAGGTTAAACGCGAAATATAATATCATTTATAGCAATGTGTTTTTGGGTTGGTTGGAGAAATAGCCCGTTTTTACTAATGAACTATATCGGCAGATAGGTGATAATGGATTCATGCCTTTGGAAATTAGAGCTTTCTATGGGCGCGTAGCCGGCTCGATGAAAATGAAATCTGCACTCCTGGCCCTTACATATTTTTCATAAAATTATCCATAAATTATTTTAAACAATAATCATGTTTAGTAATATTGTGCTTTATTAATGCCTCTTTGTCAACTAATATCCAAGCAAAAAGCTAAAATGGCCAAAAGAAAAACCTCGAAAAAAGGAGCAGCCGAAAAGGCTCCTGAACAGACCCCACAGGAAACCTTAAAATTTGACCTGTATATTGATGCCATTGGAGACGGCGCTTCGCGCAGCAGGGGAATTATCGCCTTGTTGATGACTGCAACATTGGTCGCTGTTTTAGGTATGTTCAATTCGGTGCGAAAAGAGCACAACTGGTTCAGTAGCCGAATAGATGCCTTACACAAGGTTTATGACTGGGTTTTGTTTCAGGATGACCTGCCACAAAAAGTGCTTGCATTTGATGCCTCTGAAAAAATTGAGGGTTTGGAGTACACTATTGCAGGCTCAAAGGGCAATATTAACAACATAGCAAGCAACAAGGCCAAGTCAATTCTATTCTACAACAACGCTTTTTCTTGGAATGAGTTTCGTACTATTTTAGAGCGGAACGGGAAAAGGCATGGGCTGTTGGCGAAAGATATGCCACCCCACTTGCGCTTTAAATTCCCCGACTATGTAATCAAGGTTGACGGCCGCTTGGATTGGACAATGGTCGATACGGAGTATCTGGGGAAAATATTAACAACAGCCCAAGGATTGAGTTATACCAGCAGAAAAGAGATGGAAAGCGTATTGCTACATTTCGACCGTGCCAGAATTGAAAATGCACTACTGGTGCGAATGCCTATCCTTGGGGTTACTTTTGATGTAAATTGGCTGAGCTTGGTGAGTGCGGCCACATTTTCAATCTTGCTATTTTTGCTGTATTACAGCTTGAGCCGAGAGCGAAAAAATTTATTTCTTGTTTTTAAATTGGCGCAAATTAGGAAGGTGGACAGGCTGGAATTTTATCAAATGTTGTCAATGCGGCAGGTATTGAATGTCCCCAGAAGTATTGACCAATTCTTGTTTAAGGATTCTAAGGAATTACCAGATAACAGGTGGGATAAGGCCGTAAGATGGCTCACAAATCACCTTGCTCGGTATCCTTTGTACACGCCGGCTATTGCATGGGGCCTGATTATTACCCACGACTATCGAACACTCGACCTTGGTAGAGCCACTAATGAAAGCCTCACAAATTTCAGCTTTGCTATTTCCGTATTGGGTGGCATGGTTATGCTCCTCTTGGTTTTCCTCTGTTGGGCAGAATGGAGTAAAATTATTGATATCTGGGAGAAAGAATCGGAGGAGATTGTGAAAATTTATAAGGATAAATAGCAATGGTGAGCTGAAGAAGGAGCCTTAAACACAACGACAAGGGTTTAAGGATTTGGATATTATACCGTAGTGTCGTAGTGCCGTAGTGAGAAATTTGTCCAGATACTATGCCCAATCCCAAGCTACCTTTGCTCCTCGCATGAGCACTCTTTCCGTCAAAGTTATCTTCTGGCTCGGGGTTTCCGTCATTTTTTACGCCTACCTGGGCTATGGCATGGTGCTGTGGGCGCTGGTGGGGCGCAAAGGCAAGCCCAAACGAAAAGCGCATGATGCCCCGCTGCCCCACATCGCCTTCATCGTGTGCGCCTACAACGAAGCCGATTGGATAACGCAAAAAATCGAGAACTCTATTGGCCTCAATTACCCGCGCGAACTTGTCACCTTTTTGTTTGTCACCGACGGTTCCGACGATGCCACGCCAGCGCTGGTTCGCCAATACCCATACCCGCCTGGCACCCAATGGCAGCACCTCCACCAGCCCGAACGCCAGGGCAAGATCGCGGCATTCCAGCGGGCAATGGCGCAGGTAGCAAATGCCGTCGTGGTCAGCACCGATGCCAACACGCTGGTCAACGAGGCGGCGCTGCTGAACTTAGTGCGTCATTTCAACGACCCGCAAGTGGGCGCCGTAGCGGGCGAAAAACGCATCTCGATGGACAAAAGAAACGATGCCAGCAGTGCGGGGGAAGGCATTTACTGGAAATATGAAAGCCTGCTGAAAAAATGGGATGCCGAGCTTTGGTCGGTCGTGGGGGCTGCCGGGGAGCTCTTCGCCTTTCGCCGGGAAGCTTACGAAAACGTGCCGCCCGACACCTTAGTGGAAGACTTTTACCTTACCATGCGCATCGCCCAGAAAGGTTGGCGGGTGCAATACGAACCGGAAGCATTCGCCGTGGAAAGCTCCTCCGCCTCTGTTGCCGAAGAAATGAAGCGCAAGGTGCGCATCGCGGCGGGTGGCTTGCAAGCCCTGGTAAGGCTCGCCCCCTTGCTCAACCTTTTCCGCTATGGCACCCTGTCCTTCCAGTACATCTCCCACCGGGTGCTGCGCTGGACGCTCGCCCCGCTTTTTTTGCCCATTGTATTGTGCTGCAACCTTATCCTGGCAATCGAACAAGAACCCGGCTACCAAATGTTGCTGTTCCTGCAAATAGCCTTCTACACATCCGCCCTGCTTGGCTGGATGCTCGAAAAGCGAAAGATCAAACTAAAGGCATTCTTTGTCCCCTACTATTTCTGCCTCATGAACTGGGCCATGTACGCCGGCTTTTGGCGCTTGCTGCGCGGCAAGCAGTCGGTGGTGTGGGAGAAAGCGCGGAGGGCTGCTTAGGTAAGGTTTCAGGCTTTGAGCAAGGTTGGCTAACGCATATAGGCCGTCTTTCTTCCGTTATTAGCGGGTTCTTTCGCACCCGGGGATGTAGCGCGATATACCTCGCGTTCAAATCCAAAAGGATTTGAGCCGTTTTCAATTCATGCCTTTATGTTCCAAGTCCGAAGCACAGCCTGAAACCCGAAACCCTCCTAATCACGCAGCACTCTAAAAACCGGGTACATCCTGTGTGTCGGTTCGTACCAGGGAGATTTGCGATATACCCAGTCGAGCTGCTGGCTGGCGCTGGCGGCGAATTCGGGCTCTGCAGCGCGCTTGGCATCCAGTTCGGCCCTGATTGCCGGGTTTTCTTTCAGGAATTGGGCAGCGAGGTCTTCAAAGACGTAGGCTGAGAAATATTCCTTTTGCATCAAGATCGGCTCGAAGAAATTCCAGGCGAACCAGGAGTCGGGCGCGTTGGGCTCCAGCGTTTCCATCAGGTAGCGGTTGGCATTTTGGTTGGTATAGACTATGAAGTCGCCCGCGTCGAATGTTCTTTTTTGCGCCTTTTTTTCTAATTGTACGCTGTGGTGGTAGTAGTGGCCTTCCCAGGCGTTGCGTGTTTTGAAGTCGCGGATGAAATAGGTTTCCACTTCCATTTCCGTCGTTTTGCCCAGCGGTTTCATCTCCACGCCGTTAAGTTGCAGGCGCTCGATCACGTTTTCCCAGGCTTGGGGGATGATGTATGCCACGGGTTTTTCAACGGTGACAGCGGGCTTGAAGTGGTTGTAGTAAGGAATGGTCTTGGTGTATGGCTCCGAGCGGTCGTACCACAAACGGGGCAGCCCGCTCACTTCGGAGGGCTTGTATTTGGCCGTGTAGCCTTTAAAGGCAATTGAATCGGTTTTCATTTGATCCATTGCAAAATCGAGCTCGAAGGTGGATTTCGTGCGGGTGCGCTCGAAGGCAGCAGCGCGTGCCTTTCCGATGGCCTCGGCGTGTTCGGCCACAAAATGCAGCACCACTTCCATAAAGGCGTAGGTGCTCCACACGCGGTCTTTGAAAGGCTTGAGCATGTGCGTTTCGGGCATAAACCCGATGGTGTTCCAGAGCGCGGCATAGCCCGTGGAGTAGCGGCCGTAATCGCAGAAACCGACGATGCCCGAATCGGGGGTTTCGCCAGGAGAATCCACGTAAGGGATCATTTCCCAGCCTTTTTTGGCCATGTTGCTGTACAGGTCGGGCAGCATGGTCTGCTCCAGAAACTGCCCCAGCGGCGCCTCCAGCTTGTTGTGCTGGGTGGCGATGAGCGTCATGGTGTATTGGTAATCGGCGCCGTTGCTGGTGTGGTTGTCCACAAAAACATCGGGGCTCCAGGTGCTGAATATCTGGTTGAAAGCCTTGGCGTTGCGGGAATCGCATTTCACAAAATCCCGGTTGAGGTCGTAATTGCGGGCATTGCCCCGGAAACCGTAGCTTTCCGGGCCGTCCTGGTTGGCACGTGAGTAGGCGTTGCGGTTCAGGCAGCCGTCGATGTTGTACACCGGGATACAGACAATCGCCACTTTTTCCAGCAGCTTTTTCAATTCGGGCTTTGCCAGGTAATCGCGCAGCAGCATTACGGTGGCATCTATGCCTTCCGGTTCTCCGGGGTGTATGCCGTTGTTTATCAATAAAATGCGCCGACCCGACTGTCGGATTTTGACAGGGTCGAACTCCCCGTTGCCCGAAAGGATGGCCACGTGCATGGGCAAGCCAACATCGGAGCTTCCCATCGTTGTCAGTTTAAAAAGCCCTGGGTTAGCGGCTGCCATTTTTTCATAACAGGCTATGGCCTCGTGGTAAGTAAGCGTCCGGTTGTCGTTTTTTTCAAACGGTATGGTGAAATTCGACATTGTAGGTGGTTGAATTTGTTTGCTGCAGGCAGCGAGGAAAAGCAGGGCGGCAAGCAGTCTCATAAGGTACCGCGCAACGCCTGTTCCCGCTCGATGGCCTCAAAGAGCGCCTTGAAATTCCCTTTGCCAAAGGATTTTGCCCCTTTGCGCTGGATGATCTCGAAGAACACCGTCGGGCGATCCTGGATCGGCTTGGTGAATATTTGAAGCAGGTATCCGTCTTCGTCGCGATCGACGAGTATGTTCATGCGCTTGAGGTCTTCGATGTTTTCGTCGATCTTGCCCACGCGGTCGAGCACGTCGTCATAGTAGTTGTCGGGCACGTAGAGGAAGTCCACGCCATTGGCGCGGAGCTGGCCGATGGTGGCCATGATGTCGTTGGTGGCCACGGCGATGTGCTGTACGCCGGCGCCTTTGTAGAAGTCGAGGTATTCGTCAATCTGGCTCCGCTTCAAGCCCTTTGCGGGCTCGTTGATGGGGAATTTGATGTAGCCATTGCCGTTGCTCACCACTTTCGACATAAGGGCGGTATATTCGGTGGAAATGTCTTTGTCGTCGAAGGTGATGAGCAGTTTGAAGCCCATCACGTCCTGGTAAAACTTCACCCATTTGTTCATGGCGCCCAGTTCCACGTTGCCCACGCAGTGATCGACGTACTGGATGCCCACCGATTTGGAGGGGTAGGCGCTTTTTCGCGGAATAAAGCCGGGCATAAAGGCGCCGGAATAATTGCTGCGCTCCACGAAGGTGTGGATGGTATCGCCATAAGTGTGGATGGCCGCGAGCTTCACCTCGCCGTGCTCGTCTCGGATGGTTTTGGGCGGGAAAGCCGATTTTGCCCCGCGCGCAACGGCGGTATTGTAGGAATATTCGGCATCATCGACCCAGAGCGCCAGCACTTTCACGCCGTCGCCGTGAAGGGCCACGTGCTTGGCAATCTCGGTATCGGTGTGCAGGGAAGCGGTGAGCACAATGCGTATCTTGTTCTGCTGCAACACATAGCTGACGCGGTCATATACTTTGGTTTCGGGGCCGCAGTAGGCCACCATCTCGAAGCCGAGCGCTGCCTGGTAGTACATCGCGCTTTGTTTGGCATTGCCCACGTAAAATTCGAGGTGGTCGGTGCCGAGCAATGGGAAATCGTCGGTGGCAATGGTGGCGGAGGCGGGTTTGGTCAGGACTTCCATGATATGAGTGTGAAATGGTGAGCGAAATGACAGTTGGTGCCGCAAAAGTAATCAACCTTGAGGCATGGGAAAGAATATACTGGGAATCTATTGTCTCTGCTACGGCCGTTTTGTGGCCTCAATCCCCAGCAATAGGGCGCTGATTTTTGCATAAGGATAAATATTTTGTTCATGTTCACTGGTTTAGGGCTTTCCAGCCGTAGTTTTGTAGCGCAGACTCATTTTGCCACATCCAAACAAATTTCAAAGATGAAACACAAAGCGGTTCAGCAGCCAAAGCGGCAGCAAGACGATGGATGTAAAAACCACAGCCCTGAAAGGGCGTAATCATAAGCCTGGGGCGCCGCCCCAGGAAAAAAGGATAATGCAACGAACCGACGTAAACACCCTAGGCGAATTCGGCCTCATCGAGCACCTCACTCGCGCGTTCCCGCTCCGGCAGCCATCCTCCCTGCGCGGCATCGGCGACGACGCGGCCGTGATCGAGAACGGCGATTTCTGCACCGTCGTCAGCACCGACATGCTGGTAGAAGGCATCCATTTCGACCTCGCTTATGTGCCGCTCAAGCACTTGGGCTATAAAGCTGTGGTGGTGAACTTGTCAGACATCTATGCCATGAACGCCCTGCCCCGGCAGATCACCGTGTCTATTGCCATCTCCAACCGTTTTTCCGTAGAGGCTTTGGAAGAGTTGTACGCCGGCATCCAACTTGCTTGCGACACATACGAAGTGGACCTCGTCGGCGGCGACACCACCTCTTCGCCCAAGGGGCTGACCATCAGCGTAACGGCCATCGGACAGGGCGAGAAGGAGCGGCTCAGCTACCGCTCGGGCGCGCGCGTGGGCGACCTTATCTGCATCACGGGCGACCTCGGTGCGGCTTATCTGGGCTTGCAACTGTTGGAAAGGGAAAAGCAGATTTGGCAGCAGCACCCCGATACACAGCCCGATTTTGAGGAACAGAAATATGTGATAGGCCGGCAGTTGAAGCCCGAAGCCAGGCGCGACATGATCGACACCTTCCACAAAATCGGGCTGCGGCCTACTGCCATGATCGACGTTTCCGACGGATTGGCCTCCGAAATCTTCCATATCTGCAAACAGAGCAAGGTAGGGGCGCTCGTTGAAGAGAGCGGGGTGCCGATACACCCCGATGCGCAGTTGCTGGCCTTGAAGTTCAAGCTCGACCCCGTCACCTGCGCGCTCAACGGCGGAGAGGACTACGAGCTGCTGTTCACGATCCGCCCCGAAGACGTGGAAAAAGTGAAATACCTGCCCGATATTTACATTGCCGGGGAGATCATGGAGGCGGAATACGGCATCAAGTTGAATACGAAGGGAGGGAATTTACATGCGTTGCAGGCGCAGGGCTGGGTGCACTTTTGAATTTTTCCATTTTCACCGCATTATCGCCCATCTGCGTTATTTTCGCCACAAAAAAACGCAGCAATGACCCGTTTAGCTACCGCAGCAGTACTCCTTTTTTGTGCATTTGGGCAGATCACCGCCCAGTCCACGGCCTACGTGATCAATTTCGGCCCCACGGCCGGCCTCCAGAAATGGGACAACTCCCAGGGCCGCGAGCCTTTGTTCCAGTATCACGTTTCCGTTGCCATGGAAACGATCAACAACGACGACGACCGCAGCTCTTTTGTCATGCAGCTTGGCTACCACGTGAAAGGCAGCGCCACCCGGTTCCGGTATTTCAACATCAACTCCGGGTTCCCGGGCGGCACTTATACCGAGCGCTTCAAATTCAACAATATTTCCCTGATGCTGGGCGCCAAGCAGCGCTACGATTTTGGCAACGCCGGCACAGCCAAATACTTCTATTTCGGCGGGCTGCGCGGCGATTACACCTACAGCACCAACATCGACAACCTGCCCAACGCCAACACGAACTGTAACCCGGCCGCTTACCCGCTCATGGGCGGGGTGCAGCGCTGGATGGCCGGGTTTTCGGTCGGCGGCGGACTGGAATTCGCGCTGTCCGAACTTGTCGGCGCACAGGTGCAACTTTCCGTCAACCCGGATGTTACGCCTCAATACCGCCAGAATGCCATCCCCAATGTGATCGACATCTGCAACCCCGGCAACATTTACAGCATCCCGGAGCGGCGCATCCGCAACACGACCGTGGAGCTGTCGGTCGGGCTGCGGCTGCTGCGGAAGGTGATAATTGTGGAATAATTTGGGTTACGGGTTTCAGGTTTCAGGTTGTGCTTCGGGTTTGGAATGTTCAGGCGTGAAATGAAAATGGCTCAAATCCTTTTTGCTTTGTTTTCCACCCCATATCAATACCAAACCCAACCCGAAACCCGAAACCTTTTTTAAATTAAATCCTATGAAAAATATCATTCTGCCCTTATTCGCGGTGTTGCTTTTCGCCTGCGGAAAAAATGAACCCAAGCAGCTTGGGCCAGGGGCTGCCGGCACCAAGGGGGCTTTGACCATTTCGGCAGTGGAAGGGTATATCGCCAAACCTTCCGTGCTGAGCGAGCAGGTGACGGCCAGCGGCACCCTGCTGCCGGCGGAGGAAACCGAACTGCATCCGGAAGCCAGCGGGCGGGTGGTGCGGCTCAACTTGCCGGAAGGGCGCGGTGTGCGCAAGGGCGAACTCTTGCTGAAAATTTTTGACGAAGACCTGCGCACCCAGATCCAAAAGCTCGAAACCCAGCTGAAGCAGGCCGAGATAACCGAACAGCGGCTCGCAGAGCTGCTCAAAGTGAAGGGCGTAAGCCAGCAGGAATACGACCTGGCCGTGCTTTCGGTGCAGACCATCAAGAGCGACATGGAGCTGTTGCGCATCAACATCGCCAAAACGGAACTGCGCGCGCCCTACGACGGCGTGATCGGGCTCCGGCGGCTTAGCGAGGGCGCGTATGTCACCCCCGCCACCGTGGTCACTACCATCCGCACGGCCGGCAACCTAAAACTTGATTTCAGCATCCCGGAAAAATACAGCAGCCAGATCAAGGTGGGCCAAAACCTGAACTTCACGGTGGATGGCAGCGCCGCGCCCAATGTCGCCACTGTGCTGGCCACCGAACAAAACATCGATGCCGATTCGCGAAACCTGCTCGTTCGCGCCGGCGTGCGCAACAGCAAAGGGCTGCTGCCTGGCGCCTTCGCTACCGTCAGCCTTACCTTGGGCAATAAGGCCACAGCCCTGTTGATCCCCAACGAAGCCGTCATCCCGCAGGCGCGCGACAAGAAAGTGATCGTCAGCAAAGGCGGGAAAGCGCAGTTCGTATCGGTAAAAACCGGCGTTCGGCAAGCAGGTATGATCGAAATAACGGAAGGCATCCAGGCCGGCGATACGATATGCACCACGGGCATGTTGTTCCTTCGGCCCGATGCGGCGCTGAATTTTTCAACAGTTCGGTGAAAAATGCTTACAAGGTTATCTCTTAGTGTATGCAAACAAAAAACGAGCTACACAGCTTCAGCTGCATAGCTCGTTGATATTCTACGTGGGCCCGGCAGGAATTGAACCCGCGACCATCTGATTATGAGTCAGCCGCTCTAACCACCTGAGCTACGGGCCCGTTTTTGTATGCCTCACACCGCTTGGTTTTGTGTATGCCGATCTTTGTAATCAATTGAAAATCAGTTGAATCAATCATAATGAATCACAAAAATCAGGCGAATCATAGTATAAGAACGCCGCAAAGGTATTTTTAATTCCCCGAATCTTTTAAAACACGGGCAGCAAAATCTTTGCACCAGGCTTTTATGCGGTCGCGCGCGCTGCGGAATGCTTCGCGGATTTCTTCCTCAGAGCCGCTGGCCTTGGCCGGATCCTCAAAATTCTGGTGCAGCCGCACAGCCTTGCCGGGGATGTAGGGACAGCGCTCGTTGGCGTGGTCGCATACCGTGATGATGTAGTGGAAGGGAATGTCCAGGTATTCGTCCACGTTGTTGCTGGTGTGGTGGGCGATGTAGATGCCGTCTTCCATCATGGCGGCGATAGCGCGGGGGTTGAGGCCGTGGGTTTCCACGCCAGCGCTGTACACCCGGGCATGGTCGCCGAGCAAGTGTTCGAGGTAGCCGTGCGCCATTTGGGAGCGGCAGCTGTTTCCGGTGCAGAGTACGAGGATGTTCATGCTTCGATGTTCATGGGGCGCTGCCCAATGTTAATGATGTCGCCCCTTCAGGACTAGAAGTTCAATGTCGCCAACCATACCGCTTAAACCTTGGCATCCAGGTTGAATTTTATTTCGGCAGATGAACTGTGATCAAGTAGTGAGTTTTTTTCAATTTTTTTTTGCTGCTGCA
>CAZULM010000004.1:0-7539 GCA_964621185.1 uncultured Saprospiraceae bacterium
ATTCCGCATTCCGCATTCCGCATTCCGCACTTATTTTCCGCTGCCTTTCAAATACTCTTCCACCAGTTGCTTGTAGTACGGTTTCAAGGCTGGCGACACGGTGCGGAACTGCTCGATTTCTGCCCGGCGCTTTTTCAGGTATTCTTCCAGTGCTGGCGGCATTTTCGGCTGCACCTGCCGGGCCGATTCTGCCTGGCGTTTTTCGTCCTGGTCGCGCTCGCGCTCGGCTTTTTCGTGTTCGAGCAAGCGGGTGAGTATTTGTTGCTGGCGCTGGAGCATTTCATTGGTGAGGCGTTTGTTTACCAGGTCGCGCTCAATTTTGTCCATGCCGTCGATGGCTTCGTCGAGGCCCCTTTCGCCACGGCCTTGTTCCTGAAGTTCGCCCTGGAGTTTTTTCAGGGCGTTGCGCAGGGCGGCTTGTTTGGCGGCCAACTGGGCAAATTCCTTGCTGTTGCTCGGTTGTGAGCCGCCACCGCCGCCGGCGCCGCCTTCGCCCTGCTTGTCGAGGCGCTCCTTGAGGTCTTTCATGATTTTGTTCAGGTCCTCCTGGCTCTTGCTCATTTTGTCCTTGGGTTCGCCTTTGCCGTTGCCTTCGCCTTCACCCTTGCCTTTCCCTTTGCCCTGTCCCTGGCCGCTTTTGTTGCCCGGTTTTTGACAGCTTTGGCTGCCGGGCATGCTGTTGGCCATTTGTTCCTGCATGTTTTTCATGGCCTCGGAGAGCAGCAGCGCCAGGTCGTTGAGGCTTTTCATGGCAGTCTGCTGGTGCACATTGGCGGTGCCAACGCGGCGCTCCTCAAGTTCGCCAAGGCTTTCTTTGAAAGCGCCCTTGATTTCGGTGACTTTGTCGGCAATGACGCCTGAAATCTCGAACTGGCGGTTGGCCAAAGCCTGGAGGCTGTCTTCCACTAAGCGGAAGTCGTCTTTGATCTTGTACTGGCCCTGCGTGAGCTCGACGAAGCGCGGGGTGTTGATGGTGGTGTTGGCCACGTCTTTCATGTTCTGCTCCTGGTCGAAGGAGAGCGCCACGAGGTTTTCGAGCAGTTGGCGGATGGTCTTGAGGTCTTCCTCCATTTCCTTCATCGCGCCCGATTCTTTTTTCTGCTTCATCTTGTTGGCCATGTTCTTCATCTTGTTGGCCGCCGATTTCTGCTTTTTGCCCGCGCTTTTGTTCTTTTCGTTCTCGATGTCCTCCTTGGCGTCATTCATGTCCTGCTTGGCATCCTGCATTTCCTTTTTGTTGTCGTCGATATCCTGCGGGCGTTTCAGCTCTTTGTTTTTCTTGAGCAGCTCGTCCATTTTTTTGGTGAGCTCATCCATGCGTTCGTTGAGGCTCTTTTGTTCTTTTTCCAGTTCTTCTTTGGATTTTTCCGACTCTTCTGTTGGCTTTACGAGCTCTTCCTGGTCTTTGGCGAGCTCTTCCAATTGTTCGATCTGCTGGTCGAGCATTTGCTCCACCTCAAGTTGTTTGTAGAGTTCTTTCAGCCGTTCCAGTTCCTTGTTCATCTGCTCCTGTTTCAGCTGGGTGTTCTCCATCTTCTCCAGCAACTGGTCTTTGTTCTGCTCTTCCAGCATTTTTTGGATATCTTCGATAAGCTGCTTCATCTCTTCCGACATGGCGTCTTCCATCAGCTTTTCGAACTGCTCCTGTTTTTTCTCCAGGTCTTCGCTTTGCTTGTTGAATTCCTGTTGCTGCTGTTTGTTCTGCTCGAAGTTTTGTTTGGCTTGCTCCATCTGTTGTTGCAAGCTCTTCTGGCGTTCCAGCAGCCGCTCCATTTCCTTGCGGGTCTGCCAGTCGAGTTCTTTCTTTTGCAGCACCTTCTCGCGCAGTTTTTTCAGGTCTTCCTGCACTTTCAGGCTTTCTTTCAGGGCTTTTTCAAGCTCTTTTTTGATTTCTTCGTTGTTGTCGGCCTGTTGTTGGCGCATTTCGTCGAGGCTAGGCAGTTTGTACTGCATCAGGCCGGTGCGGGCGCTCTTGGAACCGTTCACGCCGTCGTTGTCGAACACTTCGAAGTAGTATTGCACTTCGTCGCCGGGTTCCAGGTTGAGGTCGCGGATATCCCAGCTGTACTCGTACTGCGCTGTTTTGCCGGCGGGCTTGTCAATTTTAACCGTGTTCATCGGCATTTGACCGCCCTTGGCTTTTTTGACTTGGTAGTTGAAGGTGAGGTTCAACAAGCCGTAGTCGTCGGAAGCGTCGCCGGCGAAGAACGACAGGCGCATGTTGCTGCTGTCCTTGAATTCTTCCACGGAAATCTGCGGGTGCAGGTCTGGCACGACAGTAATGGTATAGGCCACCGAATCGGCGCCCTGGAGCAGGCTGTTGCTGAGGAAAACTTTGTACACCTCGTCTTTGAGGGCGCGCCGGTTGTACTGGAACATCTCCGTGCCGGCGCGCTTGGCGTCGGCGCCTGGCTCGCTGCCGAATTTCAGGGTCAGGTTGTCGGTGTTCTGCGCGTCGAATACCCAGCCGATGTTGGTGCCTTGCGGAACCACCAGGTCGCCCACGTTGGAAAGCTGCTCGCTGGCGCGGCCGATGTAGGCGGGGAACTGGAGCTTGGTGCTGAACGACAGGATGTTGGGCTTGCGCAGCACGTTCAGCAGGTAGTCGCGGCTTTCCACGCCGCCGGCGAACAGGTTGAACTTGGTGTCTTTCTGCACGTTCACGAATTTGTAGGAAAACTCGTTGGCGGCGTCTTTGGTCAGACGGTACTGCACGTTGCCGAGGCTGATGAATACCTCGTTGGGCAGGGCGGAGCCTTCCACCTTCACTTTCAGCACGTAGTCGGAGAACTGCACGGCGCGCAGGGAGTCGGCGTTGAGCAGGAAGCGGAAGGGGGCGGGCTTTTCAAACTTGGTGCCACTGTTCCACAAGCGCATGGTGCCGTCACGGATGATGTAGGGCGCGCCCAGCATTAGGAAGAGTAGGAGCATGATTGGCGGCAGGGCGTAGCGCAGGTATTTGCGGTTCTTGCCCAGGTCGATGGCCGACTGGAAGGCCACTAAGCGTATTTCTTCGCTTTTTTGGTCGATGCTCGCGTTGATGAGGTCGGCGTAGATGGCGTTGTTGCTCTGCTGTTTCAACTGCAAGATGTTCAGCAGCTTGTCCTTCACATTCGTAAAATGCTGGCCGATGATGGTGGCTGCCTGTTCGTGGCTGATCACTTTCCCGAGGTGGAAAAAGTGCATCAGGGGCAGGGCCACCCAGCGGTACAGCGCCGCGCCGCTCAGGCCGATAAAGCTCCACAGCAATACCGTGCGGGTAGAGGTGCCGAAGTAGAGGTAGTATTCCGCGACATTCAGCAGGATGAACAGCCCCAGCACCGCGCCCACGGTATAGAGCGCCCCACGCAGCAGCTGGTTGATGTAGAATTTGCGGATAAAAGCGTCGAGCTTTTCGATGAGCAGGGAATAATTGTCTTTGTGCATAACCAATTAATTCAGTATTAGCAGCTGATTCTTTCTTGCCAGTTGTCCATGGTCAAAAGTCAGTTTTGCTGGGCAAAATAAACGGTTTTTTGGATGAAAAGTTGGAGAGAATGCGGTTTTAACCGGAAATGGACAGAATTTGTGGGTTTGGGGTTGCTTTGGGTGTGGTTTCTCGCGACGTTGTTTTTGTTTCTCGCAACGGCGCGACGACACGACGACGCGTTTTTTGGTTCTAAGAACATTTCCCCTGATTGAAATGACCGCTAATAATGCAAGGAAACAAATTTTGGAATTGCGGCAAACATACCCTTCGTTGCCAATAAGGCGAACCAGGAATCATTGTATTGGCTCCACCACCACCATTGCCCCCTTTGCCCCTTATGCCCCCTTGTCATTCTCGTAAGAATCCGTCCGTGCTATGTGCGCGAAAGGAGCTAAAGCTGCGGCATTCGTTGTCCTTTCCCCTTTTTACGTGGACGGATTCTTACGAGAATGACAAGGGGGCATACGGGGCAAGTGGGGCGTGGTGTGGTGCAAGGACTCAAGAGCCGTGCTTTAGGGACTGTTAAAGAGAAAGAAGGAGATTTCTGCCGCGATTGTAAATGTTCTTTTAGGCGCACGATGTTTTTGTTTCTCACGACGGCGCGAGGGTATTATGCGCTTGACTATTGATTGGTGGTCCCGACAAGCATATCGGTCAGACAATAAGCTGACTCACTTGGATAGATAACCTATAAAACTTACTCTACAAGTAGGAAACACTTTTGTTCGGATGTGGGCGGTCGGCGAAAATTGTAAAATTTTACCCGTTAGGGCTAATCCCTTTGGGCTCGACCAAGTTAAAACAAATAGTGTTTTTTAGTTACTCTAAAATAACATAAAGTGTCTTAATTTGAAATAATATAGCGTACCTTTGTTGAAACAATACATGGAAATGAGTCATAATCATAATGGATTTCATCTTAAAGCATTTGCTGAATTTTTCGCAGGTATCGGCTTAATGCGTTTAGGGCTGGAAAAAGCAGGTTGGCAAATCGCATTCGCAAACGATATTGATCCGACTAAGGAGAGCATTTACTGCAAACATTTCAACGATTCTGAAAATCATTTCCAACTTGGCGACATTCACCAAATTAGGGGAAACCAAGTCCCCAATGTAAGTTTGGCAACCGCCTCTTTCCCCTGTACCGATTTATCGTTAGCCGGCCGCCGGGAAGGGTTGTCGGGAAGCCAATCTTCCGCCTTTTGGGGATTTGTCAATGTGTTGGAGGATATGGGGGAACGACGCCCGCCAATCGTCCTACTTGAAAACGTAGAGGGGTTTTTAACCTCCCATAACGGACAAGACTTTAAAGAAGCCTTACTTGCCCTGAATGGTTTGGGCTATTCGGTTGACGCCTTCATTATTGACGCCGTTAGGTTTGTACCTCAAAGCCGGGTACGTCTTTTTGTTGTTGGCCATCAAACAACTGGGACACCTCAAAGAGTGAGCGAAAGGCAGTTGTCCTTTTATCAAAGCGATTTGCGACCGTCAAAACTTGCCGACTTCATTCTAAGGCATCCTGAAATAAATTGGAGCATTCGAGATTTGCCCAACTTACCCAAAAACAACTCTCGTTTAATTGACATCATTGAAGAAATCCCGGAAAACTCAAAAGATTGGTGGAATGGGGAACGGGTAGAATACCTGCTAAACCAGACGTTTGACAGGCATAGGGTATTGATTGAAGCGGCCAAAAAAGGAAACGATTACACCTATTTTACTGCGTTTCGCCGGGTACGGGAAGGCCGTTCAATGGCGGAAATTCGTTCAGATGGGATAGCGGGATGTTTGAGAACACCAAAAGGAGGGAGCGCAAGGCAAATTTTACTTCGTGTCGGCAAAGGAGAAATAAGTATTCGCCTTTTGTCCCCCCGCGAATGTGCAAGGTTGATGGGGGCCGATGAATACCATATTTCCGGGAATATCAACCAAGCGTTATTCGGTTTCGGAGACGCCGTTTGCGTTCCTGTGGTAGCTTGGATTGGTGAAAACTACCTTAACCCCTTACTTGCAGAAATCAACAACGTAACAGCAAAGCTGGATTATAAACATGAATACCAAACAGCCGCTATCAGCATTTGAAGAATGGTATTGGTCACTAAAAATCGTCAAAGCAAACAACGGCCCGGCTAACGGCACAATTGCCGCTACGCTCGTTTTGCTCGAACGGTTGAAGGAACAATACGATTTGGACTTTGATATCCATGTAGCGCCCGGCGGCGCACAGATCAAAGGGGCAAGCGGCGCGGCGGTTGCTGCAATTCTTAACACTTTGGGAGAAACCAGACCCTTTGCAAAAGAAGGCGGGCGGACGAATCGCGGTGGGCAAGGGGATATTAGGCCGTTATTCAAGTCATTAGAAGACCTCAAACTCGAATTACTTTCCTCGGAGGAACGAAACAAGATTCTTACCTCTTTCCAAGCGTTTTTGGTCGAACGGGTTAAAGATTTTCACAACCGCCAAAAACTGAAATTGGTATTTGACCCCAAACTTTCCACTTGGCAGATCATTCACGACCTTTTTGAAACTTCCCATAGCGAAGGGAAGGCCGGGTACGTTGCGCAGCATTTGGTAGGAGCTAAATTGCAACTCCGATTTCCCAACGTGGAAGTATCAAACGAATCGGCAAGTACAGCCGACAAACCTACCAATCGTTCCGGGGACTTTGCGATAGGCAACACCGTTTTTTCATGTCACCGTTTCCCCGATGGAAGGGGTTTACAAAAAGTGCCAAGAGAACATAAAGGGGGGGCTAAAAGTCTATTTGATTGTCCCGGACGCGAAACTTGCAGCAGCGCGCCAATTGGGGGAACAATATTGTAACGGACATATTGCCGTTGAATCGCTCGAATCGTTCGTTTCCCAAAACATTGAAGAAATCAGCGTTTTTGCAGCCGACAAACTCAAACATAGCATTGTCAGGCTCGTTAAAATCTACAATGAGCGGGTAAACGCCGTCGAGGTGGACAAATCCCTAATGATTGAACTTCCTTCCAATTTGGAAAAATACAATGGCTGACGTTTTCCCTCCGGAAAAGCGCAGCGAGATCATGCGCAAAGTCAAATCCAAGCGCAACCAGTCAACGGAAATGCGCCTCATTGCCTTTTTCAAGGCCAACGGCATAAAAGGTTGGAGACGCAACTACCCCCTTACTGGGAAACCGGATTTCGTTTTCCCTAAACTGAAAACCGCCATTTTCGCCGATGGGTGTTTTTGGCATGGTCACGACTGCCGGAATACCCGCCCGGAGCAAAACAAAGAGTATTGGGCAAAAAAGAGGGAACGGAACGTTAGGCGAGATCAAGAAGTGACGGAAACCCTTACCTGGAGAGGTTGGAATGTGGTTAGGATTTGGGAATGCGAGATCAAAAGGGGTGATTTTGAAGCAAATTTCCGATTATAGCCTTTTGTTAAAATCTATTGCGAAAATACCGTTACACTACTACCTTAACCATAGTTTATTTACTTTTACATGAGTTTTTAACATGTAAAAAATGCATCAAAATGAAGAACTCAATTTTTTTTCGATTTTTTGGGTGTTTTCTCTTTGTATTGTTATTTCCTGCAATAACACACCTGTACAAGACACTCCAAAAGCATCAAGTGCACCGGATTTAACTGGCCGTTGGAACAGTGCAAAAAGTTCCGCTATGTTTTTGGATATAACAAAAACTGGAGAGACATATTCACTTTGGTTTCATACTGCTGACCCTTCAAATAGAGGGGTGAGAGCCGCTGGAAAGTACAACAATGGGGTAATTGAAACTGGGGGTGGCCCTTATGGTAATCCTGTATATTCCGAAGATACTAAAAGAATTTCATGGATGTCAGATGAGTGGACAAAAGCAAATTCCAATTAGAGGATTTATTCCCAGAGCCAACCAACACCTGAATTGATGTTGCTTCGAGTCCGTAACCTTATTGGTATTTGCGACAAAACGACAACCCCCACGACAACCGAAAACAAAAAGCCCTCGTAAGTAGTTGACTTACAAGGGCTAATTTGTTGTTGCTGTGATCCCGATGGGGCTCGAACCCATGACCATCCCGATGAAAATCGGGATGCTC
>CAZULM010000004.1:7639-217575 GCA_964621185.1 uncultured Saprospiraceae bacterium
GCAAAATGCCAGGGCTTCTATGTTGTGATCCCGATGGGGCTCGAACCCATGACCATCCCGATGAAAATCGGGATGCTCTACCAACTGAGCTACAGAACGATGGAGAGAAACAATAAAAAAGCCCCGGCGCAAAATGCCAGGGCTTCTATGTTGTGATCCCGATGGGGCTCGAACCCATGACCACTTGATTAAAAGTCAAGTGCTCTACCAACTGAGCTACGGAATCTTAAATTTTTTGTTGAGCCCTGCAAACATGACCATCCCGATAAAATCGGGATGCTCTACCAACTGAGCTACGGAATCTTAACGCCTTTCTTCAAAAGCGGGTGCAAAGGTAATACGCAGTACCGCAAAAAACCAATACCTGCACAAAAAAAATCCCAACGGATATTCTGAATTCGAGCTTAAAACGGCTTTGTGGGGAAATAAGTTTCGGAATTGTCTGATTTTTGGGTGCAAATGGCGGCAAGGGCATTTGCCTGCTGTCACCGAAAGCACTTACAAATCCTTTAGCGAAAACCCGTGATACTCGATCGAATAACCGCCCAGCGATCTGAGCAGGTTGTGTGATTTGCTTTTCAGGAGCTGCTCGGAATAGTTTTTTTCGTTGCGCTTTACTTCTGCCAACAAGGCTTTTTTCTCCAAATGGTTGACAGCCACCAAATCGATCTGGTTCTGGAATCCGCTTTCCCAATAGCTGCCTACGTCCGACCAATCGCCCGACAATGCCAGTGTCTCTTTGAAATATTTTTCCAAAAACCGGCCACTGTATGTGCTGAAGTCCCTGTTGATCAATGCTTTAAGGTAAGCGAAATTGCCAATCTCCACGGCTCCTTTGTTTTTGTACAGAAACCGAAACCAGAAATGCAAAAAATTGTCTTCAATCTCATATTTGATGTTTCTTCCGCCTGGTTTGGAAAAAAGCGGCTGCACCCTTCGAATGATTTGATACTCATTTTCAAGCCTGTTTAAAAAACCACCGATGTCTTTTTCCAAAACACCCTCTATCTCCCCTCTGGAAGTTTTGGAGGACGCGAGCAAGGAAAGAATTGAAAAATAAGTAGCGTATTCCTTGCCGAATTCTTCAATCAGCACATTTTTCCCCTCTTCCAGGAAAAGCGAATTTTCATGGAGTATTTCATCCAGCATGGTTTCCAGCGACAGTTTGTTTTTATCGACAAACTGTTCCACATATTTCGGCACGCCGCCCGTCAGCATATAAAAGGCCAACAAGTCATCTTTTTCAAAGCCAGGGCTAAATTCCTCCAGAATAGACTTTAGGATTGTTACAGAAAAAGGCTTCACCATCAAGCGTTCATTTGCCCGACCGAACAAGGGTTCCTTGCTGTTCTCAAAGATGTCTTTCATCAGGGAATAAACCGAGCCGCTCAATAACAAATTCATTTGCGTGTTGTCTTTCTTCCTATCCCAAATATGCTGCATATCGCTAAAAACCAATGGGTTAACACGCTTGAATTCCTGAAATTCGTCGATGACAAGTGTCAAGCTTTGCTTTTCGGAGTAGTCCATTAACAGGCCGAAAATGTCCTTGAACCTGTTGAGTTCACCAAAAATATTGATGCCGAGGGTTTCCCGAATCTGCCCGATGAACTCTTCGCAAAGCAGTTTTTCATCCTTCCTGGTCACAAAAAAATAAAGATATTTCTCTTCTTTCAGGCTTTCGAGGATCAACCTGGTCTTGCCTATGCGCCGACGCCCCACCAACACCGTCATTCGAGACGATTGCTTGCTGAGCAGACGGGTCTCCGTTAGTTTCCGAAGCTCGTTTTCTCTGTTGATGAATCTCATGGTACAAAGGTAAAATATTTTTCGTAACGACGGTTACGGTAACGTGCGTTACGAAAATATTTTGAGGCATTATTAAAGCCCAAAGATTTTCCTGTATCGCCCCCATAAGCAGCTTTGTAAAAAAATAACTTTCAGATTACCCTACCTTTGTGGCACTTTTTTACCCAAAACACGGTTTACCCTCCTCGCCCCCCGTTATCAAATTATCCAATTACCTAATTATCAAATTAAAAAAATGGAATCCATACGCCAAAAACAAGTAGGCGAAGTCATACGGCGCTACCTCGGCATGATCCTCACCGAAGAGGGCAGCAATATTTATGGCCGCGACAAACTCGTGACCGTCACGGAGGTGAAAATGACGCCCGACCTGCTCATCGCCAAGGTGTACATCAGCGTGTACGGCACCGAGAACAAACAGGAGGTGATCCTGCAGTTGGAAGACAACCAGGTGCGGCTGCGGCAGGCGCTGGCGGGCAAAATCGGCAAACAAATGCGGCGGATGCCCGAAATAGAGTACTTCCTCGACGACACCGTGGATGAAATGTACCGTGTGGAGGCCCTGCTCAACCGCATCGAAGAAGAGGACAAAAACTTGCGGAAATAAGGATGGCTGTGCCAAACCCATCAAGCATACTCGACATCGCCCGGCAAACCATCCAACTGGAAGCGGAGGCCCTGCAAACGCTGGCCACAAGCCTGGACGACAGCCCCGATTTCCAGCTTTGCGTGGAAGCATTGGCGCAATCCAAAGGCCGGCTGGTGCTGACAGGCATCGGGAAAAGCGCTATCGTGGCCCAAAAAATCGTGGCCACGCTCAATTCCACCGGCACACCCGCCCTGTTCCTGCACGCCGCCGACGCCATTCACGGCGACCTGGGCATGATACTGCCCGGCGATTTTGTGCTGTGTATTTCCAAAAGCGGCGAAACTGCCGAAATCAAGGTGCTGATCCCGCTGCTCAAAAACTTCGGCAACCCCCTGATCGCCATGACGGCCAACCGCCAAAGCAGCCTGGCGCGCTTGGCCGACTACCTGCTCTGGACGCCCGTGGAACAGGAAGCCGACCCCAACAACCTGGCGCCGACCACCAGCACCATTGCGCAAATGGCCCTGGGCGATGCGCTGGCCATGTCGCTGCTCCACCTTAAGGGCTTTTCTGCAGAAGATTTCGCCAAGTTTCATCCGGGAGGGGCGCTGGGCAAGCAGCTCTACCTGCGCGTGCGCGACCTGTACCTGCTGCACGAGCGCCCGCTGGTGCGCGCCGGCGCGGGCCTGCAGGAGGTGATCGTTGAAATTTCCTCCAAGCGGCTCGGCGCTACCGCCGTGCTGGATGAAAACGACCGGCTGCTCGGCATCATCACCGATGGCGACCTGCGCCGGATGCTGCAAAAACAACAGGATTTCGGCAACATCAAGGCCGCTGACATCATGACGGCATCACCGAAACACATTGCGCCGGATGCGCTGGCCGTAGATGCGCTGGCGCAGCTCCGCGCCCATGCCATCACCCAACTGGTCGTGCTGGAAAATGGCCAATACCTCGGCATCGTACATTTGCACGATTTGATTCGCGAAGGTTTGGTGTAAGCGCCTTAACTTCGCTCCATGCACAAACTCCTCTACAATTACCTTATCCAATCGGTGCGCCGTAGATTGGGCATGGCAGCTACCGTGCTTGTCTCGCCATACCGCATTGCCAGGGAGTTTATTAACCTCAAAACGACGGTTCTATACCTGTTTAGAAGCGCTGTTTTGGTGAGTTTTGGCATCCTTTCTGCGGGTTTTGGGCTAAAAGGCTTCCTGTTGCCCAGCCATTTCATCGATGGCGGCGTTGTTGGCATCTCCCTGATGGTAAACGCCACCACCGGCTTGTCGCTGGCCTTGTTGCTGGTCGCTTTCAACGCCCCGTTCATCTTGCTGGGATACCAACAGTTCAGCCCTTCGTTTGCCCTGAAAAGCACCCTGGCGATCCTGGGCCTGGCGGCAGCGGTGGCCTTTATCGATTACCCGGTAGTAACCTCCGACAAATTGCTGGTCGCATCCTTTGGCGGCGTATTCCTGGGCCTGGGCATCGGCCTGTCCATCAGGGGCGGGGCGGTCATCGACGGCACGGAAGTGCTGGCCATTTATATCGGTCGGCGGACAGGCCTGAGCATCGGCGACGTTATTTTGATTTTCAACCTGATGATCTTCCTGACCGCGGCGTATGTGCTCTCCCCAGAGGCCGCCATGTATTCCATGCTGACGTATGTTGCCGCCTCAAAGATGGTGGATTTTGTCGTCGAAGGCATAGAGGAATACATAGGCGTGACGATCATCAGCACCCACCAGGAGGAGATAAAGACCATGATCGCAACGAAAATGCGGCGCGGTGTCACCGTTTTCGCAGGCAAAGGCGGCGTCGGAAAAACAAACCGCATATCCAAAAACATGGACATATTGTTTTCTGTTGTAACAAGGCTTGAACTGGCAAAATTGAAGGTTGAGATCGAAAAGATTGACCCAAATGCCTTTATCGTGCTTTCCAATATCTTGGATGTGAAAGGAGGCATCGTGAAAAAACGGCCGCTGAAGTGATTTGAAACTTGCTTGAAAATGCCCATGGGAAACAACATAGACCTGTCGATCGAAGAAATCCGCTACCGCCTGACGCAGCCCCTGCCCGGGCGGGAAGCCCAACTGCGCATGGCATTTGCACAGCGGGCCGCCGCCTTGAAACAGAACCCTTACCACCCCGACAACGCGCGCATCGCTTGCGTCACCCTGATGCTGTGGCAGAAAAACCTGGATTGGCATACGGTACTGATCCAACGGACAAAAAACCCGCTCGACCGCCACAGCGGGCAAGTGAGCTTCCCGGGCGGCAAGCACGACAAGGACGACCTGAGCCTGGAGCATACCGCCCTACGGGAAGCGGAAGAAGAAATTGGTGTGCCGCCAAGCCAGCTGGAAATATTGGGCGCGCTCACGGACCTGTACATCCCAGTGAGCAATTTTATCGTGCATCCCTTTGTTGGGCTGCTGAAAGGGGAGCCTCAATTCACCCCGCAGCCCGGGGAAGTGGACACGATCTTGACCCCTTCCATCCAGCATTTCCAGCAACCAGAGAACAAAGATTTCCGGGAATTGGTGGTCGGCACGGGAATGCTCTTGAAAGACGTGCCCTGCTTCCTCGTGGAAGGCCGCGCCGTTTGGGGGGCTACCGCCATGATTATGAGCGAGTTTTTGGAAATTTTGGACTAAACCAGGATTTTTTAGTGATATGCAAGATTTGCAGGATGGATCATATTGATAATAAAGGATTTACCCCCTTGGATTTTCGCAAACAACTTTCAATTGGTTATAATTAGCTTAAAACAACGTTAATACTGGTACAAATGTCGTAAATCTGCAAGCGAATGAGCAGCTATCGCCATCAAATTAGCGTCATACTCTTGGCACCCTGGCAAACCATTTTCGCCCTTTGATCGTTTTCTAAAAAACCATACACATACCATGAAGAAACACATTTTACTTACTTGCATCGCCTTTTTGGGGCTCTGTACCCTTGCTATTGCCCAACCGTCGAACAATGAGTGCGCCAACCCCATCCTCATTACCGACGTGTTCAGCTACTGCAGCCCCATCGCGGCCTTTACCAATGTGGCGGCCACACCTTCCAATTACGGCCCGGCATCCTGCTTCGGGCCCAGCACCCAAAACGACGTTTGGTTTGCCTTCACCGCACAAGCGACCGACGTGACGATCACGGTGCGGGGCGCCACCGCACAGGCGCCCGGCGGAACGCTCAAAAGCCCGCAAGTCGCGCTGTATTTCGGAAATTGCGGCGGCATTATCAACGAATTGGAATGTGCGTCGGGCGCAGGCACCAATGTCGCAGAGGCATACGAAGGGGGGCTGTTCGTGGGCTCTACCTACCTTATCCGAATCCAGGGCGGAGGGGGCCAAACAGGCACCTTCCAATTGTGCATCAACAACTACAACCCCCCGGTAGAGCCGACCTCCGATTGCCCGCAAGCTTCCATTTTGTGCGACAAGTCATCCTTTGTCGTCCAGAGCGTCACAGGGGCGGGGGCCAACAACCTGGAAATGGAAGACGCACAGTGCTTCTTCAACGGCTCGCCGGGCATCAAAGAATCCAACTCTACCTGGTTCGTCTGGACCTGCTCCAAATCTGGCACCCTTACCTTCACCCTCAGCCCGCTGAACCTCCCCGACGACCTCGACTTTGTGGTGTACCGGCTCCCGAACGGCATCGGCAACTGCAACAACAAACAGATACTGCGCTGCATGGCTTCTGGCCAAGGCGGGCCGTACCCCAACTACCCAAGCCCGTGCCTGGGCCCGACAGGATTGCGCGTCGGCGACACCGACATCAGCGAAGATGCCGGCTGCAACGAGCCGGGCGACGATGCCTGGCTGGCCCCGCTCGACATGGTGCAAGGGGAAACCTACGTGCTGGTGGTCAACAATTTCTCCCAAACGGGCAACGGCTTTGCGGTAGAGTTTGGCGGCACGGGCGAGTTCCTGGGCCCTGAAGCCAATTTCGAAACCATCCCCCAAGCCGTATGCCTCGGCACCAACGTACAGGTGGTGGACGCCTCCACCTTCCCCATTGGCCAGATCACCGAATGGAACTGGAGCTTCGGCGCCGATGCGGTGCCGCCAACAGCCACAGGAAAAGGCCCGCACACCGTGGCTTTCAACACCCCCGGCAACCACCCCGTGGTGCTCACCCTGAAAACCGACCTGGGCTGCAAAGTGACCGATATACACAGCTTCCTGATCTACCCTGACGTGGACGTGGACACCCTGATCGCCGCGCCCGATTGCAACGGCACCACAAACGGCGAAATAACCATCAACAACATTACCAGCGGCACCCCACCCTACCTGTTCAGCTGGAATGGCGGGCCTTTTGGCACCAACAGCAGCCTGTCTAACCTGGGCGTAGGAGTTTATACCCTGATTATCCGCGACTCCAACAACTGCGAGACAAACCTCTCCATCGATGTGCAGGAACGGGTGCTGACGGCAAACCCGCTGGTGCAGGCCCCGCTCTGCTTCGGCGACAACAACGGCGTGATCACCCTTGACATCACAAACGGTGTGGACCCAATACAGTTCAACTGGGGCAGCGGCTTTGTCCCAAGCAACACCCAAGGGGGCTATGCGGCGGGCGTTTACACCGTACAGGCAATCGACGACGTGCTTTGCAAGGGCAATTTCAGCATAACCGTGACCGACAACGAAGCCTTGTCCATCAACATGATCGGCACCGACATATCCTGCTTTGGCGCCAACGACGGCATGGCCCAGGCAGTGGCAAATGGCGGGGTCAGGGACTATACCTATACCTGGTCGACCGGTGCTACTACCGAGAAGATCACCGGCCTTCCGCCCGGGCAATACGATGTGACGGTGCACGATGGCAATGAATGTGTGATTTACGGTACCGTGGCCATTGTGGAGCCGCCAGACGTGGCGGTGGCCGTGGTCGATGTCGTCAATCTGCTATGCAACGGCGTGCCGGAGGGCTCGATCGAAGTGCAGGGTTTGGGTGGCCAATTGCCATACACTTTCAGCGCGGATGGGCTAAACTATGTTTCATCGAGCAACCTGACCGCCTTAGCCGCAGGCGACTACTGGGTAAAAGTAAAAGATGCCAACGGCTGCATCGACTCCGTTTTTGCCACCATATTGCAACCCCCGCCCCTCATCGTGATCGCCCAGCCAGCCGATACCCTGCTCGACCTGGGCTTTACCATCGACGTGAACACCGTGACAGGGCCGAGCGGCCGCCCAGTCGATTTTGAATGGAGCCCGAGCGAAGGGTTGAGCAGCACAACGCAAGCCGAGCCGACCATCACCGCCATCCGCGAGCAGTATTACATCGTCAAGATCACCGATGAAGACGGCTGTATGGCTTTCGATACGGTGCACATCAGGGTAAACAAAAAACGCCCCGTCTATTTCCCCAATATTTTCAAACCGGAAGGCGCCACCCAGTTCGGCAACGACTTTTTCACGGGCTTTTCGGGCCCTGCCGCCAGCCAGATCAACCTCCTCCGCATTTACGACCGCTGGGGAAGCCTCATTTTTGAAAAACAAGACATGCCCCTGAACGAACCCAACCTTGGCTGGGACGGCACCTACAAGGGCGACAAGGTGCACGGGGTGTTCACCTGGTATGCCCTGGTGGGCTTTATCGACGGGGAAGAGCAGCGGTATGAGGGGAGCATCACGGTGCTGCGGTAGCAGGAACCAAAGGTTTTTTCAAGGAGCGATATTGATTGACGATTGCTGATTACATGATTTTCGATTGTTGAAGTTCTTGGGCCGCAGCAGGAGGGAAGGGAACTTCGGGGTACCCTGCCTGATCTTTTTGTTTCTCACGGCGGCACGACGACACAACGATATGACATTCAAATACTTAATGAAATGCCGTCGTGTCGTTGTGCCGTCGTGAGAAACAAAAAGCTGCGGTTACATCGACAACAGTTGCTGTTTTTTCAAATATAGTCAACGCAAAGTGGTTGTGAAAATCTCGATCGCATAATCATTTGAAAATCAGATGTTTTTAATCACTCAAATCATACAAATCACTTTAATCACAGTATAATTCAAATAATCTGCCCATTTTCGCCACCTGAATCTAAACTTGCGAAAATCATGCAAAACGCCCAAACGGTTTACCTCAAAAACGTTGACGAACTGATCCAGCTCGATGAAATTGAAAAAGCCCTGGAATTGTTGTTTGCGCTCGACAATGAAGCACAAGCCGGCATAAGCCAGGATTTGACCCTCGTAAAAGCCCGCTTGGCAGCCCTTGAAAAAAATGTAACGCGCGGGTTTCTCAGCCCCATGGATGCCGACTACGTAAAGACAAGGAATCAGATCCGCTATTCCCTGACCCAGATGATGCAGGACATCCCGCGCAAGATCGAGCTCTACGCGCAGGTGCGCAACATCAATACCTACCAGTTCGACATTTCCGACAAGGTTGTCGGCCTTGAAAAGATCATCGGCAGCAAGGACAACTTGCTCACCATCAATTGGCTGGAACAGGCCCTCGCCGCTTCCAAGGCCGTTTGCCGGGTGGTGCGTGCAGATGGGGAATCAGGTACCGGGTTCTTAACGCATGACGGATATCTGTTCACCAACCACCACGTGTTGGAAAGCCCGGAAGATGCCGCCGGGGCTACCATTGAGTTCAATTTTGAGGTGGGGAAAACGGGCACGGTAAGGCCATTGTCGAAATACAAACTGGATTCTTCCGATTTCAGGACGAGCCCGGTGCCGCAGTACGACTTTACAAAAGTAAAAGTGATCGACAGTGGCGACAGGCCTTTGAAGGACTGGGGCTACCTGGAGTTCGACCCGAGTGCCATGCCGGCCATCGGCGAGCCTGTCACCATCATCCAGCACCCCTCTGGCGGCGACAAGCGCATCGCCCTGCGGGCCAACGAGGTGGTGGAGCAAAAAGCACAATACCTGTACTATACCACAGACACAGAACCCGGCAGCAGCGGCTCCCCAGTCTTCAACCGCGACTGGAAGGTGGTGGCGCTGCACCACGCCGCCAAGCAGATCAATGGTCGCGACGCCAACGAAGGCATTTTGTTCAAAAATATTTTGGAGTTCCTGGGCCAATAGCCTACCTCACTGATACTTCACCGTCACTTTCTCCATCGCGTCGCCTTGCTGCAATTGGTCCACAACGTCCATGCCCGACTTCACTTTCCCAAAAATGGTGTAGCGCCCGCCCAGGTGGGGTGTCGGCGAATGGGTGATGAAAAACTGCGTCCCTTCCGTATCGGCACCGGCGGAAGCCATGCCGAGGTAGCCGGCCTTGTCGTACCACTCCAGCCCGATCTCGGTGCGGATGGTGTAGTCGAGGGCGCCATAGCCGTCGCCGCGCGGGCAGCCGCCCTGCACCACGAAATCGGGCACCACGCGGTGGAAGTTTTTGCCGGTGAAGAAGCCCGTGGCGGCAAGCTCCAGGAAATTGGCCACCGAACCGGGCGCCACGTGGGGCAGGAACTCCAGCACCAATTCCCCTTTTTGGGTTTCAATCGTCACCTCGGTTGCTTCGGTCACTAACTTGAGCCGCTCCCAGTTGATGGGGTGGTTCCAGGGGATCACGGGGGCAGGGGGAGCGGGGCGGTCTTCCAAAAATGCGATGGCCTTGTCGAGCGCCATGTAGGCTTCCACATCGCGGGGCATTTTAAGCTTGGCGAGGCTGGCTTTCAGGTCGTCGAGCCGGGCCGAGTCGCGCAGCGATTTGAAGTTCAACAGCTTGGTCTCAAAACCGGGCGACATAGAGGCGATCAGGCCCACATCGCCGGAGGAAACCGACTCCCGCAGGTAGGCGTACATCTCGCGGCGCACCCCTTTGGAGCCTTCCCCGAAAAAGCCGTAAAAATCGGGGCGCTGCATGATGGCCAGCAAAGTCTCTGCCGCTGCGGTCTTCACGGCAGGGTGTGCGTCGTTGTAGCCTTTGTCGTGGATCCAGCGGTAGTTCCAGCCGAACTCGCCCAGCGCTGCCAGGCAAGCCGCCCGGTCATAGGGGCTTTTTGCCTGCTGGAACATTTCTTTCAGCTTGTAATTCACGTAGTCTTTGGATTCGGGGTAATAGCTGTTCGAGAGCAGCTTGTTGGAGGCGCGGAACAGCAGTATCTGTGCGAACAGGGGCAGGTCGGGGTTGTCTTGTGTGAGCCGCCAATACCAGTCGGCATCCCGCACCTGGCCGTTTCGCACAAAAAATTCCGCTGCCGTGCGGCTTATGTGCGGGTTGGGGTCGCCGATGAGCGGGGTGACGATCGTCCGGACGGTATCGTAGGCAAATCCTGCCAGCGCGTTTATCAGTTCGCATTTTACCCGCCAGTCTTTTTCGTCGTTGATCACCTTGGAAATCATGCCAAATGCAGGCTGTGTTTTGGAACGCCCCAATGCTTTGGCGATGGCAATTTGTATGTCGGCATTCCCGGAGGCCCGTACAAAGGCGATGGACACCAGAGCAGCTTGCGCGCTGTCGATTTGCAGGTCTTTTGCTTTTGCCAGGTAATTGGCGGCCATAAGGCGGGCCGATTCAGGTATCTGCAATTTATCGCTGAAAAGGTACTCGATCATCTTGTTGGTCGCGGCAGGGTCTGTCATCCCACGCAGCCCGAAGCGATAAATTCCCCGGCACTGGCCCTGCAGCAACAAAGTGTCGGTAGAGGCGTAGGTGGTGACGGTCGCCAGGTGTTTGAGCGAGCCAATGCTGCCACATTTCCCAACGGCTTCCAGTATGACGGCGTTGAAACGCTGGTGCTGCGACAGCGAGTCGCGGGCATCAAAAGCCTGGATCAATGGCGCTTCGCATTTGGCGGCGCCGATCTGCCCCAGGGAAAAAGCTGCGGCGATGCGCACTTCTTCGGTGGGGTCTTGCAGCAGTTGTGCCAGTTGGTCAATGGCCGTGCTGTCGCGGCTGGAGGCAAAAGCCAGGGCTGCCAGGTAGCGCAGGGTCGCGTCGGGGTGCTTGAAATAGACCAGCAGGCTGTCGGTCTGACGCTTGTCGCGGAAATCGTACAGGCGCTGCACCTGCTTGTTGTTCAGGTCGAGGTTGACCTTGCCGGGCTTGGGCTTGTTTTTGTCGGGATCGGGCGGGGTACAGGCAATTTGCCAGCAACAGATAAACAGAAAGAGAAACTTGAAAATGCGCATGGTTGTGGTGCGGGGCTTGGCCCGCAGTGCGCAAAAGTAAGCAACTCCAGCGGGTCAGAGCACTCTTTTCGCGGTACAGCTTTGGGTGAGCGCCCCATTTTCGCCCAAGCCTTGCAGCAAAACAAGGCCCGGCGCTTTGCCCGGTTCCAGGCTGCCCAGGGTGTCGTCGAAGCCCAGGGCCTGTGCGCCATTGAGGGTGGCCCATTGCAGCAGCGTCTCAAACGGCACATAGCTCTGGAAGCGGCTGATGGTTTTCATCTCCTCCAATATCGACAGTTGCCAGTTGGAGGTGAGGCTGTCGGTGCCGATGCTGACACGGGCCTTGGCATCGATGAACCACTGATAGTTGGGCAGCCGGTTTTCGATGTAGAGGTTGGCGTTGGGGCAAGTGGCCCAAAAAACGTTGGGGCTCCAGGCATGGGCGGCGGCGATGTCTTCCGGCGAGGTGAGGGTGTTGTGCACGAAAAGGGTCCGGTTGGCTGGGTTCATGTGGGCCAGGGCGTAGTGGATGGCGGTTTTCCCATTCGCTTCAAATGTGTCGAGGGAAATGCCAAATTTGCCGTAAAAATCGAGGAAGCCCCCCGTTTTGTTGAGGAATAAAGACTGTTCCGGTGGCGTTTCCTGGTTATGGATGCTGATGGTGACACCCGACTTTGGGTTGTAGTCGTTTATTTTTTGAAACAGGTTTTTGCTCACGGAGTA
This sequence comes from uncultured Saprospiraceae bacterium, assembly GCA_964621185.1. Classification (GTDB taxonomy): domain Bacteria; phylum Bacteroidota; class Bacteroidia; order Chitinophagales; family Saprospiraceae; genus M3007. The sequence goes on from CAZULM010000004.1 coordinate 19,862, forward strand.
GGGGGCGTGCGGCGCCAGCGCGCGCGCGCTGCCAGGCGCCAACACCAGCCTTTCGCACACCGACAGGCCATCGGCAAATGTCTTTTCCGCGTTGTCTTCCTGTAAAAAGTCGAACAGTTCCAGGAAAGTGTAATAGCGCATTTGGCCTTTCGCTTTTGCCGCAAATGTGTCGGGCGCGTTGGAAATATCACCCAGGCCGACGATGCCGTTTTCCAGCATTTCAGCTACCCCCCGTTCAATGGCTTCGGCGATATGTTCGGCGGGGGCGTTGCGCTTGGTCACCACCCCGGCGATGAAGGGGATGAGGCCGGTGCCGGTGTCCACCTTGCCCTTCATGTGCGAGAGCTCGAGGTGGCAGTGGGTGTTGACAAAGCCCGGCACCAGGTGGCCGTCGAGCTTTTGTACACTGGCGGGGTCGTGCTGCGCCAATGGCTCGATGGCGAGGATTTTCCCGGCATCGTCGGCCACAAGCACGGCATTTTCAAGGGCGGGGGAAGAAACGGGGTGGATTTTGGTGGCAGTGAATTTGCGCATGTCGTCGATCTTATTTCTTGCGGTAAAAATAGTGCATTTCTATACTTTTGACCCTCCATGCTTTACGAACATATCCAGGAAGCCACGGCTTTCATCCGCGAAAAGACTGCGTTCCAGCCCAGCACCGGCATCGTGCTCGGCACGGGGCTGGGCAACCTCGTTGACGACATAGCCGTAGAAGCCGAAATCGACTATGCCGACATCCCGCATTTTGCCCGCAGCACTGTGGAAAGCCACCGCGGCAAACTGGTATTTGGCCTGTTGGGCGAGCACCCGGTGGTGGTGATGGCCGGCCGTTTTCACTGGTACGAGGGTTGGGATTTGCAACAAGTGGTGTTCCCCATTCGGGTATTGAAATTCCTGGGCATCGACCGCATTGTCATCACCAATGTTTCCGGCGGCGTGAACCCGCACCTGCGCGCCGGCGACCTGGTGATCGTGCGCGACCACATCAATTTGCTGCCAGAAAACCCCTTGCGCGGGCTCAATGACGCGCGCATCGGGCCGCGCTTCCCCGACCTGTTGCACACCTACGACGCCGGATTGCGGCAAAAAGCCCTGGCCATCGCGCAGGCAGCGGGAATCCGGGCCATGGAGGGCGTGTACTCCGCCTTGCCCGGCCCCAACCTCGAAACCCCGGCAGAATACGATATGCTGCGCCGCCTGGGCAGTGATTGTACAGGCATGTCGTCGGTGCCGGAGGTGCTGGCTGCCCGCCATGCCGGCTTGTCCGTGATGATGATTTCCCTGGTCAGCAATGTATCGTACCCACAATCGGCCATCCGGGAAACCACCCTGGAGGAGGTGATCGCGGTGGCGCGGGAGGCGGAGCCAAAAATGCGGCATATCGTCCGGGAGCTGTTGCAGGAGCTGGGCGACAGGTCCGAGTGATTGCCCTTTTTCAATGTTGTTCCCGGGGAATTAATTTCGTTCAATGTCGGACGGGGTTGTGTCAAAAGGGTCAGAATTGAAAATTTAGCCAAATTTTATTTCGATTTTCTCGGCCAAGACCTTCCAGATTTTGAAAACCTGGAAGGTCTAAGCGCTCGAACGAAATTAAAATCGGTTCGTTTTTCGTGGCCAGGCATTTTGACACAACCTCGTCTTTGCAAAATGGCCAAAATCCCCAAGATTTAACCGTTCTTTGTGCTGCCAAACCTGCCGAAGCTGGCATACCTGGCAAATCCCAAGCGCCGTGCCATTCCGCATTCCACACTCCGCATTCCGCATTCCAAAATCCGCATTCCGCAATGATCATATCTGCCATCGTCGCCGCCGCCAAGAACAACGTCATCGGGAAAGACAACGAAATACCGTGGTACTTGCCCGCCGACCTCGTCTATTTCAAAAAGACCACCTTGAACCACCATGTCATCATGGGCCGGAAATGCTTTCGCAGCATCGGCAGGCCGCTGCCCAAGCGTGTGAACATTGTCGTCACCCGCGACCCCTTTTTCAGCGCCGACGGGGTGCTGGTGGCCCATTCGGTGGAAGAGGCGCTGGGCATCGCTTTCGACGACGGGGCCGAGGAGGTTTTCATCCTGGGCGGCGGCGAGATATACCGCGACAGCATAGAACTGTGGGACAAGCTCTACCTGACCGAAGTGGACATCGAACCGGAAGGCGACGTGTTTTTCCCGCAGATAGAACCTTCGGAATGGGTGGAAACCTGGCGCGAAGCGCACGAGCCCGACGCGAAAAACGAATACGCCTACACCTTTAGGCTGCTGGAAAGGGTGCCAGAAAACGACGATTAAGGCACTAAAAAAAGCTTTTTTGGCCTTTTGAAATTTTTCCGACAGCTTGGGATGCAAATAGAACCTGATTTTTTTTATACTTTTGCACTTGGAACTGGCAGCGCAAAGGCGCTGCGTTTTCCGACAAGCGGCTGTCACGCGCTTGCACATTGTGAAACTTACACCAATCAAGTCTGGTTTTAGATACATGGAAAAGAAGCGTTTACTCCTCGTCACGCAGGAGATGGAGCCCTACACTGAAGGCAACGACATTTCAGAACTCGTAGGCAAATTGCCCAAATTTTTACAAGATAACGATTATGAGCTGCGCATTTTGATGCCGCGCTACGGCGTGGTAAACGAGCGCCGTCACCGACTGCACGAAGTGGTGCGGCTCAGTGGCATGAACATCATTGTTGACGACGACGACTACCCATTGCTGATCAAGGTGGCTTCGCTGCCCAACTCCCGCTTGCAGGTTTATTTCCTCGACAACGAGGAGTTTTTCAAGCGCAAGTTCGTTTTTGAAGACGAGGTAGGCCAGCCTTTCGACGACAATGCCGAGCGCATGAGCTTTTTCTGCAAAGGCGCCATCGAGACGGTGAAAAAATTCGGTTGGGCGCCCGATGTGGTGCTCTGTGCAGGCTGGATGACGAGCCTGCTCCCGCTGTACCTGCGCACCGCCTACAAGACAGAACCCATTTTTGCACAGTCGCAACTGGTTTACGCAGCGTTTGACACACCCTTGGAGCGGATGGAGGGCGAGCACTTTTTCCAAAAAGCGGCCATCAACAACCTTTCCAAGAAAGACCTCCTGCCCTTCCAGGACGGAGAAGGGGTGTCCATGCACAAAGGCGCCGCGCATTTCGCCGATGCCCTTGTCATTGGCAGCGAATCGCTCGATACCAGCGTTGAACATTTGTCGGTGAGCGGCGAAAAGCCCGTGCTGCCCTGGTCGGCGGAAGAAGAGCTGATCCCGGCATTGCCGGAGTTTTTCCGCAGCCTTTTCGAGGAAGCGGTAAGCCGCTAATACCTTAGTTTTGAATAATACAGATTGACTCAATAAATTTTCATGGCGGGCGGCTACAGGCTTCCCGCTATTCTTTTGGGCATCCATACAACTCCTGCCCAACCATTTGCGCCTGTTGAACGTATCCGATATACAAACATTCAGCAGCTCAATCACAACGAAGCATGAACTTGAAATTCCCAATATTTGCAGGTATTCTGTTGGCAGCATTTGCCCTTTTTAACACCGCCTGTAAACGGCCCACTACCTTCGGGTCGGAACTCCTCGACGACGAATACGCCGATTACGACTTCACCGATACCATCACCGTGCAGTGCTCCCTGGTGCGCGAAGACAGCGTCATTACCTCCGACCGCACCAATGCAGCCCCCTATTTCCTCTGTGGTGAAATCAACGACCCGGTAGTCGGGAAATACAGTTCCGACATCTATGCGCTCATGCAGGCCATAACGCTGAACCCGCAGTTCAACAGCAACCACACGCTCGACAGCATCGTCCTGTACCTCAATTATGCCCCTGGTGGCGTGTATGGCGATACCTTGCAGACACAATCGCTGCGCGTGATGCGCCTGAACGGCATCTTGAAAAACGACTCCGTGTATTATTCCAATGCCAGTTTTACCGAAGGCAACGAACTCGGCCGAATTGACAACTTTTTGCCGCGACCCAGCAAAGTGGACAGCCTTTTCGACAGCAACAAGGGCGCTTTCCTGCGGGTGCGCCTCAGCGACGATTTTGGCAGGGAAATAATGGGCCTGGACTCCATTACCTGGCAATCGGATACCGCATTTTACAGGAAGTTTCGCGGCATCAAGATCGTCAGCAATGCCAATGGGGCATCACCGGGCGCCATGCTTGCCTTCAACCTGAACAACAACGTGCTGAGCCGCATGGCCTTGTACTACCGGATCAAAGACGACACCATCCAAAAGCGCTTCGATTTCTTTTTCAGGAACGTGACCAAATTCACCCATTTCAGCCACGACTTTGCAGGCTCGGAAGCGGGCCCGCTGATCGGCAAACCATTGGACGACAAACTCTATGTGTCGGGCATGGAAGGCCTGAAAGTGAAAGTAAGTTTCCCTTATGCCAACAAATTTGATAAAATTGCGGTTAATAAAGCCCAGTTGGTCTTCAGCGTGGCTGATAACAGCACAGTATTGTTGCCTGCCGATCAATTAGTTTTCTCTAAATTTGTCGGGGACACGGTGTTCAACTTCAGCAATGATGTATTGTACGCATTGGGATCTACGGGCAACGGCAGCCTCCGGGCTTTCGGTGGGTTCCCCGAAAAAGAATACGTCAACGGAAATACCCTCATTACCCGTTACCGCATGGCCATCAGCGAGGAGTTTCAGCACATCGTCGACGACGATGCTGCGCCCGATATCAAAAACCGAACCGTGTACCTCAGTGTTTACCCAAGGGCGCGCATTGCACGCCGAAGCGTGCTGCACGGGCCAAAAAGCAATACTTTTCCTGTAAAACTGGAATTGAAATATACAAGGGTTAAATAAATAGGTTTCAGGTTTCAGGTTTCGGGTTTCAGGTTAGGGGCGCATTATCTTGATTTGATTTGTGACGGATTGCGCCCTTAACCAGAAACCTGAAACCAGAAACCTGAACCCCCACCAAAAAGAATATGTGCGGAATAGTCGCTTATATCGGAACTAAAAAAGCATACCCCATCCTCATCAAGGGCCTGACACGCCTGGAATACAGGGGCTATGACAGCGCCGGCATTGCCCTGCAGAACGGCAAGCTCAATATTTACAAGAAAAAAGGCAAGGTGGCCGACCTGGAGGAGTTCACCAAAGACAAGGATATCAGCGGGCACGTGGGCATGGGCCATACCCGCTGGGCCACGCACGGCAAACCCGACGACACCAACGCACACCCGCACACCGGCGGCACAGGCCGTTTGGTGCTGATACACAACGGTATCATCGAAAACTACGCCGTATTGAAAAGCGCCCTGCAAAAAAACCACGGCCATACCTTCATCAGCGATACCGATACCGAAGTGCTGGTGCACCTGATAGAAGAGATACAACTGCGCGAAAACCTGCCCATCGAAGAAGCGGTGCGGCAAGCGCTCAATTCGGTGCACGGCGCTTACGCCATCGTGGTCATGGACCGCGAAGACCCCGAAAAGCTCGTGGCGGCCCGCAAGAGCAGCCCTTTGGTAGTAGGCATCGGGAAAAAAGAGTTTTTGATCGCCTCCGACGCCACCCCGATTGTGGAGCACACCAAAAACGTGGTATATCTCAACGACGAAGAAGTGGCCACCATTACCCTGGAAGACGGGCTGGTGATCCGCAACCTCCGCAACGAGACCAGCACCCACACCGTACATGAGATAGAGCTTGAAATAGAGCAGTTGGAGAAAGGCGGCTACGATTATTTCATGCTCAAAGAAATATTCGAGCAGCCCACCACCATCGCAGAATGTATGCGCGGGCGCATGGACGCCGATGCCGGATGGGTGCGCCTGGGCGGCATGGAAGAGCATATGAAACGCATGGTGAACGCACAGCGAATGATTATCCTCGGCTGCGGCACTTCATGGCATGCCGGCATGATCGCCGAATACCTGTTCGAAGACCTGGCGCGGTTGCCCGTGGAAGTCGAGTACGCCTCCGAGTTCCGCTACCGCAACCCCGTCGTGCGCGACCAGGACGTAGTGCTGGCCATATCCCAATCGGGCGAAACGGCAGACACCTTTGCCGCCCTTGAGCTGGCAAAAGAACAGGGCGCCCTCACATACGGCATCGTGAACGTGGTAGGTTCTTCCATCGCCCGCCTGACGCACAGCGGCTCCTATATCCACGTAGGCCCGGAAATCGGCGTGGCCTCCACCAAAGCCTTTACCGGGCAGGTGACCATGCTCACCATGATGGCGCTGGTGCTGGGCTACGAACGGGGTTATTTGCCCAAGTCCCGCTATCAGGAATTGGTGCAAGAACTGGCCTGTATCCCCGGGAAAGTGGAAAAGTTGCTGCAAAACTGCCAGAAACAGGTAGAATATATCGCCAAAGAGCTGCAACATGCCAACAACGCGCTTTACCTTGGCCGGGGCTACAACTTCCCCGTGGCGCTGGAAGGCGCCTTGAAACTGAAAGAGATCAGCTACATACACGCGGAAGGATACCCTGCGGCAGAAATGAAGCACGGCCCCATAGCCCTGATCGACGAGAACATGCCGGTTTTTGTGATCGCCACCAACAAAAGCGCCCACGACAAAGTCGCCTCAAACATCCAGGAGGTAAAAGCCCGGAAAGGCGTAGTCGTGGCAGTAGTCACCGAAGGCGAGACATTGATAAAAGAAATAGCCGATTACACCATCGAAATACCGGAAACGGAAGAACCATTCACCCCGCTGCTGTCGGTCATACCGCTGCAACTGCTGGCCTACCACACGGCCGTTCTGCGCGGCTGCAATGTTGATCAGCCGCGCAACCTGGCCAAATCCGTAACGGTCGAGTAACGCCGAGCTTTGCTCGGCCAGGTATCGCCGAACTTTGTTCGGCGGGGTTGCCGAGCGAAGCTCGGCGGCACGTACAAAGGGTTGCCGGGCGAAGCTCGGCGTTACATAAACAACCAACAACATGAACAATATCGATATCGAATACAATACCGAACGGGAACAGATACTTTACCCGGAATACGGCCGCTCGATCCAGGAAATGATCCAGCATGCCAAAACCATCGAATCGCCCCAGCAGCGGCAAAAAACGGTGGAAGCCATCGTCGGCCTGATGATAACCCTCAGCCCGAGCAGCCCCAACCGCAACATGGACGATTTCAAGGAAAAACTTTGGAACCACGTGTTCGCCATCGCCGGGCCAGGGTTGGATGTGACGCCGCCCGCCGGCATCACCATCGTAAAGGAAGAAGACCGGCCAAAACCAGAGCCACTGGGCTACCCGGCTTCCTCTACCCGGATGCGGCACTACGGCAGCAGCGTACACGCGCTCATCCAAAAAGCCATTGAGATGCCCGAAGGCACCAAACGGGAAGGCTTCGTGGAAGTAATCGCCTCCTACATGAAGCTCGCCTATAAAACCTGGAACAAGGAGCACTACGTCAGCGACGACATCGTGAAAGAAGACCTTGAAATACTTTCCAACGGAAAGCTCGTGCTGCACGAAGGCCACGATTCGCTCGACAAGCTCGCCGCCGGGGTTGGCCGCCATGAAAAAGACCGGAGCCGGCAACGCAGCGGGCGGGGCAACAACAAGAACAGCAGTGGCCGCCGCAACCGGGGCAACAACGGCGGGAACTACAAGCGGCGGAAGCGGTAGGCAGTGCCGCCCGAGCGCCAATGCCGTTGGCTGATGACCGCGGTGATGTCGAACGTTTGGAGCGCTGCCTGACAACAAATCGATCCACCAGGCAGGGTTCGGCGCCCTCTCACCCGCCCCGCAACTTCGGGTTCCCGGCATGGCGCGCCGCATCCCTTCGCGTTTTTTTCTCTATGTTTTTTTGCAACGCCTCTGTAAGGTTCACCCCCGTTTGGTTGGCTAAGCATATCAGCACAAACAGCACATCGGCCATTTCGTCGGCCAGGTCGGCGGGCGCAGATACGGCCTGTTCCGGGCTTTTGAACGACTGCTCGCCGTAGAGCCGCGCCATGAGGCGCGCCACCTCGCCCACCTCTTCCATGAGGATGGCGGTGTTGGTAAGTTCGGCATAATATCGGACTCCGACAGTTTTTATCCAGGCATCAACCGTGTCTTGTGCTTGTTGAATGGTCATAATCGTGATTTTGTATAAAAGACTGGAATGAAAATTGCGGCAAAATCGTACTTTTGTTTGCGACAGCGCAACCCAAGGCCAAATCGTTGCCGTTAGTATAGAGGCAGCGTTTCCCCAAAAAACAGTACCATATTGCAAAACCCCACATCGCCCCCAAATTATCACATTACCACATTATCAAATTATCACATTAAAAAAATGTTCGGCCGAAAAAAATCTCCAGACATATTCGAGCGCCTCGAACAAGAGGCCTCGGATGAGCTGCGCCTGCTCGACGACCTGGGGCCACAACAATTCGGCACCGAGCACCTGATGGAACTGCACGCGAAGGTATGTGAACAAATAACCCTCCAGCAACGGCACCAAAGGATTTCATTGTCGGTCGGTGCTGCCGGCGCAGGCTGGATAATCCTGGGCGCCATCGCATTTTTGATGGGATTTCAAATATTGACACTCGTCGCTTTCGGCCTGGCAGCAGCCAGCCTCGCAACCTTCCTGGGCTTGCTTTTGTTTTCCACCCAGCGATTTCAAACAATCGGCCACCTGAACAATACCCGGCACTGCATCGAAGACGAGCTCCGCAGCCGCCGCGGCAAACAGCGGGAATGGACAGATTGGTGACTGCTTTTGCGTTGCTGCTGTTTTTTTCCGCAGGCCAACAACAGCGTCTTTTACGGCAACCTTGAGTCAATCCGAATGTCCTTGTTTGTGCCGCAGTTTTTGAAAACCTAAGGCATATACACAACTTTCGCAGGGGCGTTAGCCCCAACACCGTTTATAGAAATGTCGAAAACCATACACAAAGGGGCGTAGCCCCGAGACGAAACGCCGAACATTCGCCAAAAAACACTGCTGTTTCCGTGCCGCCGCTGACGCGGCTTTTGGTTTATGGCGCCATTGAGCTACAAACGGTGTCGGGGCTAACGCCCCTTTTTGTATGATTTTCGACATTTCCCCACCAAGCATCAATATTTCCATGAACATGCCACACAGAATTTTTATCACCCTCCTCAGTTTCCTCCTTTCCCTCAACGCCGCACAAGCCCAGGGAAAGTACTTCGACATCGCTAAAAACCTCGAAATATTTGCCAACGCCTACCGCGAGGTGAACCACTCCTATGTGGACGAGCTCGACCCCAACCAGATCATGCGCCGCGGCATGGACGCCATGCTGCTCGGCCTCGACCCCTTCACCAACTACATGTCGGAAACCGACATAGAGGGCTGGCGCATCCAGAACGACGGCACCTACAACGGCATCGGCGCCACCGGCCAGCGCATGGGCGACTTTGTGGTCATCACGGAGATCATCGAAAACAGCCCAGCCAAAAAAGCGGGCATCAAGGTGGGCGACGCGCTCCTCAGCATCGACGGGCAGAGCGCCAAAGGCAAGACGGAACAGGAGGTGCTGGAATTCATGCGCGGCTTCCCCGGCACCAAAGCCGAGCTCATGGTGCGCCGCCCCGGCGCTGCCAAAGACCTGAAGGTCACGCTCGAACGCGGTGAGGTGAACATCCCCAACGTGCCACATTCGGGCCTGGTGGCCGAAAATATCGGATACATCAACCTTACCACCTTTACCCAAAACGCCAGCGACAACGTTGCCGATGCCCTGATGCGGCTGAAAGACAAAAACCCCAAGCTCAAGGGCGTGATCCTCGACCTGCGGGAAAACGGCGGCGGCCTGCTCAACGAAGCTGTCAATTTAGTGAACGTGTTCGTGCCAAAAGGCGAGTTCGTGGCCAGCACCAAGGGCAAGGTGCCGGAATGGAACATTTCCCTGCGCACCATGGGTCAGCCCATCGACAAGGATATCCCGCTGGTGATACTCGTCAACAAGCACAGCGCCTCCGCCAGCGAGGTCACGTCCGGCGCTATCCAGGACCTCGACCGCGGCGTAGTGATGGGCCAGCGAACCTACGGCAAAGGCCTGGTGCAGAACACCAAAGACTTGGGCTACAACGCCCGTATAAAGCTCACCACGGCCAAATACTACATCCCTTCGGGCCGCTGCATCCAGTCGGTGCGCTACAAAGACGGTGTGCCCGTTGACATCCCGGAAGCGGAACGGGCCCAGTTCAAGACCCGCAACGGCAGGACGGTGCTCGACGGCGGCGGCATCAAGCCCGATGTGCTGCTCCCGGTCGATACGGCGGAAGGCGTGGTGCGTGCCCTGCTCGACCAGCACATCATTTTCGATTACGTTACCGAGTATGCCCAAAAACATGCCTCGATAGATTCTGTTGAAGTTTTTGAATTCACCGATTTTGACGGTTTTGCCCAATATGTGCAAGGCAGGAATTTCAGCTACAAGACCAACACGGAGAAAAAGCTCCAGGAGTTGCGGGAAATCGCTGCCCGCGAAAAACTGCCCCTTGAAGCACAGATTGCCGCTTTGGAACAGAAATTGCAGGAAGAGAAAAAAGGCGAGCTTTTGCGCTACAAAGACAGGGTTTTACACGAAATCGAGCAAGAAATCGTGGGCCGCTACTACTACCAGCGCGGCAAGGTGCGCAAGAACCTGGTGAACGACCCGGAGGTAAAAGAAGCCATAAAACTGCTGAACGACACAACCCGGTACAATGCAATCCTGGCCGGGAAATAATGTCAGCAATGCCCAAAAAGTTGTTAAGGCCAGGCCATGCATGCAACGTTTCGGTTTTTAAACGTACTTTTGTAGGGAATATTCACCGCAACAATTAAATTTTTAACTGAATAACTCAAGTTCTCGAATCATGAAAAAAGCGATTTTCTTCTTTGCATTCACGTTCGTCCTCGGCGCATTTGCCGCCAATGCACAGTGCAGCGGCGCATCTGCCAGCACTGCGCCAAAATCTTGCTGCGCCAGCAAAATCGCGAAAGCGGCTGCTGCCGACCCAAGCATCGAAAAGCGCCAGTCTGACGACGGCTCCGTTGCCTACGTCCGCAAAGAAGCTGATGCGCAAGGCAACGTGAAGTTCGTCAGCGTCCAGTTCGACGAGGCAGCCAACACCTTCGTAAACGTTGCGCCCACGTCTCTGACGACCAACAACAGCGACATGACGAAAAAAACTGCCAAAGCATGTGCCGGTGGCGCATCCGAAGGCAAAGCATGCTGCAAAAGCAAAGCAACGGGCTGCTGCGCCAAAAAGGCGGAGCAGTAAACAACCGTTCCAAGAATAAGCAGGGGCTATCTCATCGCGCGATGGGATAGCCCTTTGTTATTGGCCTCAAATTTTGTACCCGACGGAAAAGGAGTTAGCGATAATACCAGAAAACAAATCCTTCACAATCAATATCATCCATCCAATAAATCTGCAAATCGCTGAAATCCTGGTTTACCTTTGCCGCACTGTCAGCCATGTTCGCCTTAATACTGTCCTTCCTCACCGCGTTTATGCTCACCTATCTGATCATCCCGATCATAATCAGGGTGGCGCAAGAGCGGAGGATTTTTGACCAGCCGAACGAGCGGAGCTCCCACCTGGAGCCCACGCCTTCATTGGGCGGCATCGGCATTTTTGCCGGCACGGCATGCGCCATCGTGCTGTGGACGCCGCTGCAGAGCTTCGACCGCCTGCAATACATACTGGCCGCTTTTCTCCTCATATTCCTGATGGGCGTGCTGGACGACCTGATGCCCATTTCCCCGCCAAAAAAGTTCGTAGGCCAATTGCTCGTCGCCCTTATCCTGGTGTGCAAAGCCGAGGTCCAGATAAGCAGCTTTTACGGTGTGTTCGGCATCGAAGCCTTGCCCGGCCTTACCGGTGTCGTGTTGTCGATCGTCATCATCGTGGGCATCATCAACGCATTCAACCTGATCGACGGGGTGAACGGGCTGGCGGGCAGCATCGGGCTTTTTGCCTGTGTGCTTTTTGGCGCCTGGTTCTTCGCCGTGGGGCTTATCGGGCTGGCGGTGGTGGCATTCGGGCTGGCGGGTGCGGTGGTGGCTTTTTTGAAGTACAATTTTACGCCGGCCAGGATCTTTATGGGCGACACAGGTTCGCTGCTGATCGGAACCGTATGCGCCATGTTGGCCATCAAGTTTATCGAGTCGAACCATGTTGTCCCGGTCAGCAGCCCTTATGTGCTGGGCGGCGCGCCCGCCATCGCCATCGCCATCCTGATTCTGCCGATTTACGACACCTTGAGCGCTTTTCTGCGCCGCGCGTTGAAAGGGCAGTCGCCCTTCGCCCCTGACAAAATGCACATACACCACCAGTTGTTGCGCATAGGCTTGTCGCATACCAACACCACCCTCACCTTGATGGGCATCAACCTCGCCTTTGTGTTGGCAGTGCTTCCCCTGCACGCCTTTGGCACAAAAGTGTTGCTGGTGCTGGAAACAGGGATGGCAGGATTGATGTATTTTGTGCTGGGCAGGTTAGATTCCCAGCGCAAAAAATCGGCTTGATTTTTTTGTTACTTTTGCTTCCTACAAACTGTGCTATGCCCAATCCATACAACCACCTTTTTGACGAGGGAGCGGAGCCCAACGATCCGCCAAAATCGCCCATCAACCTGGACGACCCACGTTTCGATATTTCCAATATCGTTGACCCGTTGGAGGATTTATTGGGCAAAACATCCGCATTCAAAGCAAAAGGAGAGCAGTTTTCCGCTTTTTTGAGCCTTACACGTGCCATAGACCACCGCAGCGAAGCGGCTTCGGCCAATGCTTTTGTGTCCTTGTTTTTTACCACGGGTGGCAGCCATGCCAAAGGCAGCCTGATCGCTGAGCGGCATCATTACGACATTTTGCAGGGAAAATTCCGGGACATCATCGGGCAGATGAAAACCCTGGCCCTCGAACACTGGGAAATCGTGAAACAGTTCAATTCCAACATCGACAAACACTATTATTCCATGACCAAAGACCAGCGGCAAGTAAAATCCGAGCTTGAACATGTTGTGGACAGTATCAACCTGCAGCGCCGGATCCTGGCGGAAGCCGCCCGCGATCTCGACATCCTGGAGGCCGCCATGAAAGCAACCGAACGCCGGCTAAAAGGCTACGTGGATGCAGGGGGCATCAACAACCTGTCGGCTTCGGAACACCTGTTGTTGCGCCAAAACCGGGAGCAGCTGACCAATGGCAGTCAGCACCAGTTCAACTACACCTTTTTTGACATGAACGCCTTGGACAAACTGGCCATAAAATTTGGGGTCTATTTGAAAGAGACGACCGCACAGTATTTCCAGAAGCTGTCGGCTGCATTTCCCTAATCGTGTATCTCGTAAACACACAATTGAGAACCCGGACAAGATCAACTGGCGAATTGTTGATGCCTTTTTATTCGGTCTTAAAAACCCTCTCCTCATTCACAAAATCCAATCCCGGCCACTCCTGCTTCAAGGCCGCAATCGCTGCCAACTGCTGGGCTGCAAACCCCCTGTGCGCTGCCGTATCCGGGTTGAAGGGCCGATGCGCTGCCGCCGCCAGTATTTTCTCTATCGCTGTATTGAGTTGCTTTGTTTCCGATGAAAAAAACATGTCGGAAAAATACTGCCAGATGTACGCCACAGCCAGTTCGGAGGGGTGCAGCATGTCGCTGTTGTAGAAACGGTAGTCGCGCAGGTCGTCGAGCAGGAGCTCGTAAGCCGGGAAGTAATGGGCGTTTGTCAACTGGCGGCACAGGGCCTCGCAAGCCAGCACCAGCACGGCTTTGCTGCGCTGGTTTTCCACCATTCCGTTGCGCAGGTGCCGCACCGGGCTGACGCTCAGCACCACCTGAAGGCCGTCTTTTTTTTGCGCCAATTTTTCCAGCGCTGCCCCCAGCGCATCCGTCACTTCCCCAACATCGAGCCTTTTTTGCTGGAACGTAGCAGCGGGCATTTTATGGTTGTTTGCGACAATTTGCCCACTGTCTTTCAATATAAAAACGTCGGCAGTACCAAGGGTGAGCAAGAGCCTGGTGCTGCCTTGCAAATGTTTTACGGCCTGTTCGTATGCCGCATTGATGCCTGCCAGGGTTTGAGCCAGGTCTGGCTTTGAAAAGTGGCCATGATGCTCCCAACTGTGCCAAAGACCCATGTGCCGCTCCAGGGATTCCGCATTAAATGCCTGGGTCCCAACCTGCAAGCGCTCTAAGCATCGCGCCATGGAAACCGGGTTGTACACAATGCCGAAGGGGTTGGCCAGGGTATTGAACTTGCGCGCAGCCAAGCGCCCGCCGATATGCTCGGAAAAACAAGATCCGATGAGCAGGAGTTGGTCGCTATGGCCAATCCTAAAACCCGCTGGAGTGGGCGAAAGTATCGTGCGAAAGGAATCCATTGTCAGATAATATTTTGACCCAACGAAAAGTGGCTTGTGAAAATATCAGGGGGCAAATCTTTGATAATCAATATGATCCCCCCTGAAAATCTCGCAAATCACTGAAATCCTGGTATAATTTCACGGCAAACTTGCTACTTTTGGCACTCATTTCCTGTATGGGCATCATAGATCGCATATTTAATTTTGGTTCCACCAAAAAATCTGTTCAGCCAGACATCCCGTTTGGCCGTTTCACGGATGCGTACAAGTCTGATGCCCAGCAAGCCTTGTTCGACCGCTCGCTCGACTTGTTCGACAAGGGCGAGCACCTGGCGGCCTACCGCGCGTTTTTCGATTTTATCAAAGACGAAGATACGGGCGAGAACATCCAAACCAAGGAATCGGAAGGCTTGATTCATTTTGAATTCTGGCAGGGCTCGCGGCTCATCAAAGGCGTTGCCGGGCCTGAAAAGGTAAAGGCTTGCAGCAAGGTCGCAAAAGCCTCAGACCTCAACGTAGGCTTCCTCCGCCGGCTGATGGAAGCCAATTTCCACCTGAAATTCAGCCGCTTCGCCCTCGACCCCGACAACAACCTCTGCATCTTGTTCGATTCGGGCACCCTTGATGCCTCCCCGCTCAAGCTCCTGCACGCCTTGCGCGAACTGGCTATCCATGCCGACAAGCAGGACGACCTCCTGCTCGAAGAGTTCAAGACCCTCGAGCCGGCGGAAGCGCGCAGCTTCGGCGATATTCCGGAGGAAGAAAAAGAGATCAAGTACAATTTCATCCAGCAGGAGATCCGCGCTGCGTTCGCCGCCATTGATGCCGGGCAGCCCGACCCCAACCAATACCCCGGCACTTATGCGTACCTGTTGCTGGCGCTGGCTTTCAAGCTGGATTACCTCACGAAGCCTGAAGGATTTACGATGGACGTGCTGGAACGGGTACACGCCGTTTATTTCGCCAAAAACAATCAGACATCGCAGGTAAAAGTGCAAAATATTCGGCGGGAGCTTCAAAAGCTGCTCGACCGGCCCAAGGAGGAATTCTTCAAGGAAATGTACCGCACCCGCAGCACCTTTGGCGTGAACCCTGCCATCCCGCACGGCAGTTTCGCCACCTTTATCGAAGGGGAACTGCCGAATATGGAATGGCCACTGCAGCAAGGCCACGAACTGCTGGCGCGGGCAGTACCGCAGTACATCATCGGGTTCACCCTGTTCCACCAGGCCCCCCCCAAGCCCGACCGAGACTTGATGCACCTGTTTTTTCAAGTCACAGAAGCGCCTTTTTTCAGGGCGCTTGGCTATGACCTGCCCTTTACCGATGCCAAGGGACGCTTGCAGAAAACCGCTATTGCCAAAGAAATCAACCGGATAGTGGCGCGGCACCGGCTGTTGCACACCCGATTGAGGATCAATACCGACCGCCTGGACTTTGCGTCTGAAATACTGTTTGCCAAATCATTTTTGATTGCGATCAAAGACGCAGACCTTACATCAGGATAGTTTATGGATTTTGTAGAAACATACCGCAACGTCATCATCCAGATCGCGACCCCGTACAGCACGGGGACGGGCTTTTATTTGCGCGACCCTGGCCTTATCGTCACGAATTATCACGTGATAGAGGGCAACCGAAGTGTGGTGATCGAAGGCACCAAATTCCGAAAGCAGCTGAGCAGCGTCCGGTATATCGACCACAAATACGACCTGGCTTTTTTGGAGGGGCCCAAGGACGCGGAAGAAATGCCGGAAATCATCCTTGGCCATGAAAAGATGCTGCGCGAGCGCGACATGGTGACTGCTATCGGCCACCCGTTCGGCTTGAAATTCTCCCTGAAAAGCGGCATCATTTCCAATACCGCCGAAGTGATGAACGGCATCCCCTACCTGCACATCGACGCTGCGCTCAATCCCGGCAACAGCGGCGGCCCGTTGGTGGACAATGACGGCGAGGTAGTGGGCGTCAACACCTTTGTGATGCGCAACGGCGACAATACCGGGTTTTCGCTGCCCGTCAGGTTTTTGAAAGACACCCTCGACGGTTTTGGGCTGCTGAACGGCGAGCAGGCCGCGCGCTGCGTCGGCTGCCTGAACATCGTCACAGAGGCGCAGGTGGAGAACAAGCTCTGCTCCCATTGCGGCCACCGCATCGAACTGCCCAACTCTGCCGAGGCCTACCAGCCATCGGGTGTTGCCAAAAGCGTGGAAAACCTGATCGCCAGCATCGGCCACGACGTAAGCCTGAGCCGCTGCGGCCACAACGCCTGGGAGGTGAAACAGGGCAGCGCCACCATCATGGTGAGCTACCACGAAAAATCTGGCCTCATCTCTGCCGATACGGTGCTGTGCGAGCTCCCCAAGGAGAACATCAAGCCCCTGTACGAGTTCCTGCTCCGCGAAAACTACAACAACGAAGCCCTCACGCTCAGCCTGAACGACCAGGACGTCGTGCTCTCGCTGCTCATCTTCGACCGCTACCTCAACGAGGACACGGGCAAGAACATGCTGCGCCAGCTTTTCGAGAAAGCTGATTATTACGACAACTTGTTGGTAGAGAAGTACGGGGCGACTTGGAAAGTGGCGTAATAGACCAGGGAAAGGCGATTCGCATGGCGCAGCAAGCCGTATCAATGCCTGTTATTTCTTCTGCCAGCCCCCCAAAATAGCCCCCATCAGCGCAAAGGTCACAAAAGAGTAGGAGCCATCTACCATCGACAGGCTGGCAGGGTTCATGGCGAACATGTTGCCGATGTAAACGCCCACCACCATCATCAGGCCAATGGCGCCGCCGATCTTGGCGCCGTCCATCCAATTCGCAGCCTTGGTGAGGCCAAGCAGCCAGTTGATGAGCAAGGCATAAACCACTAAAGCACCGGTGTTCCATAGCATTGCAAAGTCGGGCATCTGGGCTTCTACCCCGTTTTTAAACATTTTTTCGCCTTCGGCTGTGATGCCGTTGCCTGCCATCCAGGTGTCGGTAAATAAGAAGCCGTACCAGAGGAAGCCAATTACAGATGATGCCAGCACGGCGGCTACAACGGCCAGCCAGTTCGTTTTCCGTTCCATAATAATGTTAGTTTGGTGAAACAAATAAGGTTAAAAGATTTGCAACGTTACGACAATAAAATTATTTGTTTGTAAAAATTTCATTATTTTTTCAAATTTGTTTCATAAGCCTGCACCCACTCGTCCATGCTGATCTTTTGCATCAGTTCCGCGATGAGGTCAAAAGGGATATTTTCTGCTTTTTTGAAGCGGATGCAGCTTTTGCCCATGTCCAGCTTTGTTTTTGCGTGCTTTGGGTATTCCCCGACGAACCACTCCATCAGGTTGGGGTTGGCGTAGATGCCCATATGGTATAGGGCGATGTAGTTCTTTTGAGCAGCGATGTTCACGAAAGGGAGCGGCAGCTTGGGGTCGCAGTGGTAGCCGGCCGGGTATGTTTTCAGCGGCACCACGTAGCCGATCATGCCGTAGCTCATCTCTTCCTGAAACCCATCGGGAATATTTTCCTGGATGGTTTCCCGCAACTTTACAAAAGCGGGGCGACGGGCTTCGTCAACAGCGTTGACGTATTCAGAGGGGTTAGAAGCCTTGTATTGCATGTGTCCTGTAGTTTATGATGTATGGCGATGCCATTGGTGACAAAGAGGATGACAATTGCCAAAGATATTGAAAATAAGGGAAAAATCAATGAACTGGAAGGCAACAGCGCCTCACGAAATGCGGCTCCAGGCTTTGGCCTCCTTCCCCTCCGCCGCCAACTGCGCCCGCAGCCGCGCATGCTCCACCGCCGCAAGCCCGGGATCCTTTTCCAAAATTTGGGTGGCCACATCCCGCGCTGCCGCCAATATCTGCCCGTCGCGGGCGAGGTCGGCAAGCAGGAAGCGCAACATGCCGCTTTGCTGGGTGCCCTCGATGTTGCCGGGGCCGCGCAGCTTGAGGTCCACTTCCGCAATCTCGAAGCCGTCGTTGGTGCGCACCATGGTCTGGATGCGCTCGCGGCCGTCGCTGCTGAGCTTGAAGCTGGTGACGAGCAGGCAATAGCTCTGGTCGGCGCCCCGGCCAACGCGGCCCCGCAGCTGGTGCAGTTGCGACAACCCGAAGCGCTCGGCGTTTTCGATCACCATCACAGAGGCGTTCGGCACGTTCACCCCCACTTCAATGACGGTGGTAGCCACCATGATCTGGGTTTCGCCGCGCACGAAGCGCTGCATCTCGAAATCTTTGTCGGCGGCCTTCATTTTCCCGTGCACGATGGAGATATGGTACTGTGGCGGCGGGAAATCGCGGCTCAAGGCTTCGAAACCGCTCATCAGGTTCTGCAAGTCGAGGGTTTCCGTTTCCTCGATCATGGGGTACACCACATATACTTGTCGCCCTTTGGCGATTTCCTCCTTCATAAAGCCTTGCACGCGCAGGCGGTGGTGCTCGTTGAAGTGCCGGGTTTCTATGGGTTTCCGGCCTGGCGGCAGCTCGTCGATCACGGAAATGTCGAGGTCGCCGTAGAGGGTCATGGCCAAGGTGCGCGGGATGGGGGTTGCGGTCATTACCAGCACGTGCGGGGGCCCTTCGGGGTTTTTGCCCCAGAGTTTGGCGCGTTGCTCCACGCCGAAGCGGTGCTGCTCGTCGATGATGCTGATGCCCAGGTTTTTGAACTGCACCCAGTCTTCGATGAGGGCATGGGTGCCGATCACGATGTGCATTTCCCCGGAGGCGAGTTGTTGCAGGATGGCCTCGCGCTTTTTGCCTTTCACCGAGCTGGAAAGGAAGCCGATGTTCACGCCGATGTCGCCCAGGAGCTCGGTAAGGCTGGCAAAATGCTGCTGTGCCAGTATTTCGGTGGGCGCCATGAGGCAGGCCTGGTAGCGCTCGCCGTCAGACGGGCGGCTGTTGTCGAGGGCTATGAGCATGGTCATCAGGGCCACCACGGTTTTGCCGGAGCCGACGTCGCCTTGCACCAGGCGGTTCATCTGCTTGCCGGCGGCCAGGTCGGCCCTGATCTCTTTGACAACCCGTTTTTGGGCCTCGGTGAGCTCGAAAGGCAGTTTTTCCTGGTAAAACCGGTTGAAAAAATCGCCGATTTTCTCAAAAACGAAGCCTCGGACGGTTTCTTTCCTGCGTGTTCGGAGCTGGAGGATGCGGAGCTGGAGGAAAAGCAGCTCTTCGAACTTGAGCCGGCGGGTGGCGGCGTCCAGATCGGCCTGGTTTTCAGGGAAATGGATGTTTGAGATGGCAGCCCATTTTCCGATGAGCCTGAACTGCTTCAGCAGGTAATCGGGCAGGGTTTCGTTCATTTCTGTGGGCGAAACGCTGTCGAGCAAGGTGCGCATGAGCTTGCGGATGCCCTTGGCGTCGAGCCCTTTTTGGTTCAGCTTGTCGGTGCTGGGGTAAACGGGGTCGAACGTGCGGGCTGCGGCGGCTCCTTCCGGGCTGGATTCCTCCATTTCCGGGTGGGTGATGTTAAATCGGCCATTAAACTCGTTGACGCGGCCATACACGACGTATTCTTTGCCGACCTGGAGCGATTTTTCGAGCCAGTGCAGGCTTTGGAACCAGACAAGCTCGATCATGCCGGTTTCGTCGCGCAGGCTGCCCACGAGGCGCCTGGCGCGGCCTTCGCCTAAGGTTTCGAGCCGGCGCAGGGTGCCGCGGAACTGCACCGTTTCGCCTTCGTTGTGCACGTCGCGTATCTTGTGGAACTTGGTGCGGTCCACGTACCGGAATGGGAAATGGAAGAGCAAGTCGCGGCAGGTAAAGATGCCAAGCTCTGACTTGAGCGTTTCGGCGCGCTGTGGGCCGACACCTTTGAGGTATTCTATGTTGGAATCGAGGCTGGGCAACTTTTACCAGGATTTTAGTGATTTGATGGATTTGATGGATGGATTGAATTGATTTTGAATGGTTTGCCTGAGCGGTTTCAGCAAACTAGTTCCCGTGGAGCATTGTTGTCCGCTGTGGCTTCGATACAAAAGTAAAATAACTTGTTTTAAAATGCCGCATGGAAAGGGTTTTTATGCGTCAAATTTTTTATTTGCGCATTTTTATAGTTATACCTCACGCTGCTTGGTTTTGTGCATGCCGATCTTTGTAATCAATTGAAGATCAGTTGAATCAATCATACTCAATCCCAAAAATCAGGCGAATCATAGTATATTCCTTGCGCGCCCAGTTTTTATCCGTGACCAATATCGCAATATTTTGATTCACTGTGCGTAAGCCAATAACCAACGGCGAGAGGTGCCATCCTGTTTGCGCCTTAATCTTTTTTCAACCTTTCTTTCATCGCCGCTTTGCCATTTCACAGCAAATCTCTACTTTTGCCGCCCGTTTTGAAAAACAGCTGAATGCGATGAACCCATTTGTAGCATACTCCATCCCTGTACAGGGCTTGCATTTGGGGGTGCATGAGTTCAGGTTCACTGTTGACAACGCGTTTTTTGCGCTTTTTGAGGATTCGCCCATTAAAACCGGGCAGGTTGATTTCGAGGTTTTCCTGGACAAGCGTTCGGATATGTTGCTGTTTGATTTTGATCTGTCGGGGCATGTCGGTGCTGTTTGTGACCGCTGCACGGCCGATATTGACTTGCCGATAGAGGATTCGAGGAGCTTGATCGCCAAATACTCGGAAGACGATGTGGACGAGGAGGAGGAAGTTGTGTTCATCCATCGGGAAGCATCGCACTTTAACGTGGCACAGTACCTGTACGAATTTGTCGTGTTGGCTTTGCCCATCAACAATGTGTACGACTGCCAGGATGAACCGAACCCGCCCTGTAATTTCGATGTGTTGGAACACCTTGGCCATGAAGATGGCGACAACGACCAACCCTCTATTTGGGACGAGCTCAAAAATTTGAAAGACAATTAAGTGATTAACAAGGGGTTGCGCAATAAAAACGCAACCGCAACGAACACATAAGTTATGCCAAATCCAAAATGGCGGCATTCCAAGCGCCGCAAACGCGCTCGCCGCACGCACTACGTGACAGAAGCTCCAACACTCGGAACTTGCAAGACAACGGGTGAAACACACCGCCTGCACCGCGCTTATGCCGTGGATGGCGACCTCTACTACCGTGGACAGGTGATCGTGCCGGCCCGGAACACAGGGGTGGCAGGAGAGGCTTAGGCCATATCCTTCTATTAAAAAATCGAGGAGGCTCCAGTCCTGTTTTGCAGGTACTATGGGGCTTTTTCTGTTTTACCCGCCGTAGCTTTCCTTTTTGGCCAGGGCACTAGCGAAAGCCAAAAAAGGAAAGCGAAGGCGGGTGGCCAAAGCGCGAAATCGGTAGCGCGACATTTATGTCGCCCGAAAAAGGCCATTTATGGCCGTTTTTTGCCATAATAACGGCCATAAATGGCCTTTTTCGGGCGATCTGAAGGTCGCGCTACCATTTCAAGAATCGTCCATCTTTCAGTCACAATCTTGAAAAATACAATGCACGACAAACATAAATCACTCATCAACACCCCCAACGCCCCCTTGCCTATCGGCCCTTACAACCAGGCCACCGCGTTCAACGGCCTGTTGTTCGTCTCCGGCCAGATCGCCATCGACCCGGCCACGGGAGAACTGGTGCTCGACAACATCGAGACCGAGACCCATCAGGTGCTGAAAAATGTGAAAGCTATCCTAGAAGCTGCGAGCAGCAGCCTGGAGCAGGTGCTGAAGGCCAGCGTGTTTGTGAAAGACATGAACATGTTCGGCCGCATCAACGCCGTTTATGGGGAGTATTTCAAGCCCGAATTTGCTCCGGCGCGCGAGCTGGTACAGGTGTCGGAACTGCCCAAATTTGTCAACATCGAAATTTCCGTCATTGCAACGGTATAATAAAAAGCTCATGAAAAACGTACTCTCTTGCGTCCAGCCTACCGGCGACCTGCACCTCGGCAACTACTTCGGCGCGGTACAGAACTGGGTGCGCTTGCAGGCCGACTACAAATGCCGCTATGGCGTGGTCGATTACCATTCCATGACCATGCCCTACGATCCCGTAAAGCTGCGGGAAAACACCTGGAAAATGGCATTTTACCTGCTGGCTTGCGGGGTCAAAGTAGAGAACCTTTTTATCCAAAGCTTAGTGCCGGAACACGCCGAACTGTCCTGGATATTGAACTGCACCACCAGCTACGGCGAACTGACGCGCATGACGCAGTTCAAGGACAAAGTGGACCAACTGCACGATGCCGACAAGGATGCTTTCGTGAGCGCCGGACTGTTTGCCTACCCGGTGCTGCAGGCAGCCGATATATTGATCTACCACGCCGATTACGTGCCGATCGGGAAAGACCAGGAGCAGCACCTCGAGCTTTCGCGCAACATTGCGCAGCGCTTCAACCACCAGTTTAGAAAAGAATATTTCATCCACCCCGAGCCGCTGTTCACCGAAACGCCAAAGATTCTTTCGCCCGCCGACCCAACCCGGAAAATGAGCAAAAGCCTGGGCGAAAAGCACTACATCAACCTCTTTGGCGAGGAAGACCGCGTGCGCAAGCAGATCAAGTCGGCAGTGACCGACACGGGCGAAGCCGTGGCCGGGGAAATGAGCCCGGGCGTGAAGAACCTGTTCGAGCTCCTGCGCGCATGCGAGGCCCTGGAGGCCCATGCCTCCCTGATGGCCGATTACCAGGCGGGCGCCCTCAAATATTCCGACCTGAAAGCCGCCGTTGCCGATGCCGTAGTGGGGCTTATCAACCCTTTCCGGGAGCGCTTTGCCGAGCTGCAAGCCGATAAAAAGGCCGTGAAAAGCCAGGTGCAGGATTCCAGCGCCGAAATCAGGCAGCGGGCGCAACAGACCTTGAAGGAGGTAAGGGAGATAACAGGCTTGGGGTCGTTGAGGCAATAGTGCCGTTTAGCAAAACAATTGCCATCTATCTCATTATCAAATAGTTCACGTAATGTCCAATGCTGTGAACGACACATTCACCATAAAACTGCCCGTTTTCGAGGGCCCGTTCGACCTGCTCCTCTTCTTCATCGAGCGGGACGAGCTGGATATCTACAACATCCCCATCGCGAAAATAACCGACGATTTTCTGGCCTACCTCAGCCAGATGGAAGAGATGAACGTGGACCTGGCCTCGGAGTTTATCGTGGTGGCGGCCACCCTCATGCGCATCAAGGCCAAGCTGCTCCTGCCCCGCAAGCAACTCGACGACGAGGGCAACGAAATAGACCCCCGGCATGAATTGGTGGAGCGCCTGCTCGAGTACAAACGCTACAAAAGCGTGCTGGAAGAGCTGCGCCGGCTCGAAGAAGTACGCGCTTTTATGAACCCCCGCGGCTACGCCAGCACCGAGCTGCGCAAGCTCGCCGAGCACGCCCTGGCAGATGCCGAGATGGAGTCCGTTACGCTCTACAAGCTGCTGCGGGTATTTGAGCGATTGGTATCCAAGTTTGAAGAAGACAAAAAAGCCAAGCGCGTCCACACGGTCTATAATTACAATTACACCATCCAGGAGCAGCGCGCGTACATTATCGGCAAGCTCGAAAAAGGGGAAAGGAGGAATTTCGAGAGCATATTCTTTGCACTCGAAAACAGGATTCACGCCGTGGTCACGTTCCTGGCCTTGTTGGAATTGCTGAATGCGCAGGAGGTGACGTTGATTCAAGGAGAGGGTATCAATAATTTTTGGTTGACGTTGCCAGAGGAAAACATATAGCCGCTGGTAAATAGGAGGCAACAATCTTGGCAGTAAATAATTGCTTTTTCTATATGGTGCAAATCGTCGATTGGGAACCCCGCTACCAGGAAGCCTGGAAATCCCTCAACATCGCCTGGATAGCCAAGGATTACGAGGTGGAGCAGATCGACCTCGACACCCTCGACTTCCCGGAAAAGTATTTCATCAACGGCGGCGGCGCGGTGCTGCTGGCGGAAAAAGACGGTGAAATCATCGGCACTGTGGCCTTACAGCCCTTTGGAAACGGGGTGCTTGAATTAGCCAAGATGACCGTCGCCGAATCGGCCCGCGGGCTGAAAATTGGTGAAATGCTGGGCATCGCTGCCCTCGAGCGCGCGCGGGCGCTGGGCGCGAAAAAAGTGTTCCTGCTTTCCAACACCAAAGCCTACCAGGCCATCAACCTGTACTTCAAGCTGGGCTTCCGCTGCGTGGCCTTAGACAGCACGGAGTTCAAGCGGGCGAATATTCAGATGGAAATAAGCTTTTGAGTGCGGAATGCGGAGTGCGGAATGCGGAATGAGCACATCATTTGTGCCAGTTTTGGCACCCTACTTCGGCACTCTTGGCCAAGCTGCCGAAGCGGAATGCCAAACAAAAGCCGTGAGGACGTGCCCATTCCGCATTCCGCACTCCGCACTCCGCATTCACTTCATCTTTCCCACATAATCCGGCAAATGCAGATACCCTTCTGCCCGGATCGCCGCCTCAAGCCCGAACTGCGCCGCCACGGCGGCCACGTCTTTGGCCTCCATGCTGCCTTTCTCGTTGAGCACATTTGCAAGTTCCAGCAGGAAACCGTGGTGTTTTTTTAGCAGCACCTGGGTTTCTTTCACCATACCCGCGATCATCGTTTCCACGTCTTTGTCCGTTTTGAACTTGTCCATGGCATGGGCGTATTCCAGCGCGTAGTAAGCCTGGTAGCGCTCGTCGAAGCCATAGCGGCGGATGTAGTCCATGGCGAGTATCGACACGTTTTCGCGGTCGTTGATGCGGCCGATGGTGGCGTTGGCCTCGCCAAAGATGATCTCTTCGGCTATGCCTCCTGCCAGGAACACGGTGATTTTTTTCAGGATATTTTCCTTGGTCTCGTATATCTCGTGCGGGAAGGTGAAGCCGGAGGCGTAGCTGCTGGCCACCTTCGACTTGAGCTGCAGGGGCGCTAAGCCGAACAGCACCACGTAGGCCACGGCATGGCCGGCCTCGTGCACGCTCACGTTGGCCACCACGTCGGCGATATTGCCCTCCCGTATCTTGTCGATGCGGCCCACAAAGGGTATCTCGATGGGCTTGCCGCCGATCACCGTGGTGATTTTCTGGGCAACATTGTTGTAATCGATGAAAAATTCGCTGCATTCGCAGTTCAGGCACTCGAACAGGAACTTGCTGAGGTTGGTCTCCAGAATATCGGTCACGCTGCTGAACACGGGCCGCACCCCCTGCACCGGGAATACGCCGTTGCGGTAGATCAACTTGTAGATGTTCTCGCTGATGCCAATCTTCACTTCAAAGCTCTGTTCGGCCTTGGCTAATATTTTCCCCACTTCTTTGCGGATCAGCGCCTCGAAATCGGCTTTCCGCAGGCTTGGGTAGATCAGGTGTATGTTGCCGAAACGCGCCACCTGTTCGGGCCGGAACCGCCGCGTCAGGGCGTTTTTGATATCAACGGCTGTTATTTTTTTGGTAAAAGCGTGGTAAATGTCCGCGTCCACCTCGCTGTCGGAGGTATGGGTGGCCATTTGGAAAGCTTCATCCAGGTTGCCGCTTATGAGGATCAGGGTTTGAGAATAATCCACCGGTTCATACACCCGCCGCTTGCTTTTGGCTTCCAGTATCAGGTCGAGCATCTGCTTTTTGCTCATGTCGGCGATGTCCACCACGTCTTCTTCCAGTTCCAGCATTTTTTTGAGGTTTCGGGCCTCCCAGATGCCCACGCTGTCGTGCATGGGGTCGTCGTTCAGGGGCTGGCCGTCGCTGCCTGCCTTGCGGCTGCGCTGCCGCTGGTTGAACATGAAGTCGGAGATGTAATAGTCAAAATCCTCTTTTTCGCGCCGGGCCAGGCGGCCGTCGCTGAGCAGTTCCCAGAAGTCGTTGAACTTGGTGCTTTGCACCGGCGAGCCTTCCGAATCGATGGTATAGAAGCGCTGTATCTCGTCGAACAGCACAATGGACGGCTTGCCATCCACGATCCCGTTGGCGTTGAGGATGGCGCTGACGCTGCTGAAGTACGTGGTGTTGTCGGTGTTGCCCAGTTCCACCTCGGCGAAATGCTCCTGAAAATCCAGGTACTGCACGAGCTTGCGGACGAGGTCGGTTTTGCCCACGCCGGTCATGCCCCAAAGGCAAACGATGATGGGCCGCGTGAGGATTTCGGGCATGAGGTACCATATCTGAATATAGTCCAACAAGCTATCGACAATTTCGTCTATGCCGACAAAATCTTCCTTCAGGCGCACGCGCAGGAGCTCGAGTGCGGCTCGGCGCTCCCGGATGCGGTTTTTGTCCAAGGCTATTTTTTGCTTTTCCATATCAGGGACAAAGAAACGAAAGGTTTTTGGGGAAAGTTCCCATCAGGTGTGTCCTGCGGGTTACTTTTGTGGGGTGGCCAAATTATCACATTTTCAAATTATCACATTATCACATTAAAAACATGCGTTTCCTCCCAATCCTCCTGGCCTTTTCTTTCTTTTTTTCCTGCCAAGGCAATGCGCCCGAAAAACGCAGCGACAGCACCGCGCGGGCAGTTTGCAGTTGTACGGCAAAATTACTGGAATTGAACAAACAAGCGGCGGCCTCCACCGGCGCCATCGACTTTGAGGGCATACAGCGGGCATTCGACGAGGCCAGGACCTGCATCGCCCTGCAAAAGATCAAGCCGGAAGAAGTGCCGGAGCTGGAAAAGGCGCTGGAGGTGCTTTGCCCGGAGCTGGCGAAGGAGCAGGAGCTTTTGGCGGAGCTGGTTGGGGACTAATGCCACAGGTTGGCAAATTTACCATATTGCAATAGACATTTAACCTTCTTGCCGCGAAACATGCTCGTTTGGTTGGCCATGTTTCGCGGCCAGTTTTTCCCACCAAAATTTTCTCCCATGAAATATTCTATTTGCCTGCTTACAGCCATGATTATCTTTACGGCATGTGACAAAAAAACTGATGTTGAGCCTGTTTTGGCAGAGGATTATTGGGGCGGAGCGAGTGCTGAAAAAGACGGTGAGGCCTGGATTGCATATCCAGCATGCTGGATTAACTTAATTGATAAAAAAAACATTGTAATTGAGATCGATTCCTTTGCCAAAGGTCAGAGACTATATTATTTGAAAGAGTCGTTGGTCATTGATAAAATTCCTCCTATGTCTGGCACCTACCAAGTCGAAAAATCATTTGTCGATACAGCCGGCACCAACGCCCATTTCAGCTATTGGAACTACGACGAGCTTTTAGGCATCTACAACATTCTGGAATCAGACAGCGCCACGAACCGGGTTACCTTGGCTTCTTATGATACGCTGACGAAAGAGATCAAGGGTTCTTTCAACCTGACTTTCCTGGCACAGACAAGGTCTTTTCCTGAGGCCCCAGATACGGTTCGGTTCAAGAACGGTACGTTTCACGGGAAGGTGGTAAAGAAATAACTATTCTGAACACGGCCACACATAATCCGACAACGGGAACGACTTCCCCCGGTACGAAAAATGCCACCACTCAGTGCGGATGCCCTGAAACCCGACGGCTTCCATCGTTTCCTGCAATAGCCGGCGGTTTTTGAGCACGGCAGCGGGCAGCTTCATGTTGTCGCTGTGGGCTTCCACGCCAAAAAAGTCGTATTCCGTGCCCATGTCGAGCTCTTTCCCCTGGGCGTCCACGATGGTGAGGTCAACGGCGGCGCCGCGGCTGTGCATGGAGCCTTTGGCGGGCGGGCTCACGTAATCGGGGTTCGGTACCTTGTCCCAGAGCCGCTGCTGGTAGGGCCGAGGGCGGTAGCAGTCGAACATCTTGAGCGCCAGGCCCTTGGGCTTCAGCAGGGCATTGGCCTTTACAATGGCGGCGGCGGCTTCGGGCCGGAGCAGACAGCGCGGGCAATCGTATATTTTGGCCTTGGTGAAATTGTTGTCGGTGGCGTAGCGGATGTCGAGCCGGATGCTCGGGTCGAGGGCAGCCACGTCGCGGAAGGCGTCGGCCTCGTTTCGAGGCTGGCCTGAGGGCGCCTGGGATTTTTGGTGCGATTGATTTTTTTTCTGTGCTGTTGCGTGAAATGTCACAAGGCACAGGAGAAGCAGTATGTTGGCGCATTTTGTCATATATCCAAGATTCTATTGATTTGCGAGATTTTCAGGAGGGGACATATTGGTTTTCACGGATTTACCTCTGATCATTTTTGGTTGGGTATATACCTCACGCCGCTTGGTTTTGTGCATGCCGATCTTTGTAATCAATTGAACATCAGTTGAATCAATCATACTCAATCACAAAAATCAGGCGAATCATAGTATAATTTGCAACAACAGCGCTGTCGATGGCGAGCATCAGGCGCCTCACTTTTCCAACTCCTCAATCCGCAGCTTGAACAAGTACTGCGGCGTCCGCGCGTACAGGCTCTTGTACAGCGACAGCGCTTTGAGGTGGTGCGGTGTGGGGTTGTCGGCCACGCGGCGCAGCTCGAAGTGCACGGCGGCTTCTTCGCGCTCGGTGCGGGCCAGGGAGAGCAGTTGTTGCAGTTGGCGCAGGGCGTCGTGGCGCTGGCCTTCGGCGATGATGACCTGTGCGCGCAGGATGTTGGCGCTGAAGGTGAGCTCGGCGTTGCCGAGGGCCAGGGCGATGTCGCGGCCTTCGTCGAGCACTTGGCGGGCGGCGGCAATTTCGTCGGCATACACGTGCACCAGCCCTTTTTCGATAAGGGAATAGCCCAGCACGAGGCGGTTGCCCATTTCGCGGGCGTATTCGATGGCCTCGTTGTAGTATGAGATGCTGCGGCGGTAGTCGCCTTTGTAGAACCAGGTGTCGCCTAAGGTGTTGAGGGCTTTGGCGATGCCTTTTTTGTAGTTGAGCTCGCGGCTTAGGGCAAGGTTTTGCTCCAGGTACTCGATGGCGCGGTCGAATTCGCCGGTGACGGACAGCAGGTCGCCGATGAGGCCGCAGGCGATGGCGATGCCCTGCTTGTCGCCCAGTTCCTGCACCAGTTGCAAGTCGCGCTCGAAGTTCTGCATGGCTTTGGCGTAGTCGCCTTTTTTCTCCCACACGGAGCCGATGGAGCCGATGCAGATGGTCATGAAGAGCTTGTTGCCGAGCTCTTCGGACAGGGCGAGGCCTTTTTCCAGGCAGAGCAGGGCGGAGTCGAGGGCGCCTTTTTCGAGGTATATGATGCCCAGGTTGGTGTACAGGGTGGTCAGCCCTTGCTTGTCGGCGGCTTTTTCGGCGGTTTCGAGCTGTTCTTCTATCCAGCGGACGCCTTCGTCGTAATGGCCCTGGTTCATGAAGATAAGGCCGAGGTTGGCGACGATGGGCGTGTTCTCCACGTCGCGGTGCAGGCTTCGGTTGATCTCGATTGCCTTGCTGAACCAGCTTTTGGCGGCTTCGTAGCTGCCCTGGCGGAAGTGGAAGGTGCCGAGGTTGCCGTAGGTTTTGGCGATGCCCACCTGGTCGGCGGCGAGCTCGAAGCAGGTGACGGCCACGTCGAGGTGCTTTTTGGCTTCGGTGTAGTTGCCGCGCAGCATAAGCAGCTGGCCCAGGCGGCGGTTGCTGCGCCCGATCAGGTACCAGTCGTCGGCGGCTTTGGCGCGTTCCAGTGCCTGGCTGTAATCGCGCTCCCCTTCGTCCCATTGGCCTACCAGTTCGTGCACGGTGCCTTTGCGCAGCAGCAGCTTGATCGCTTTTTTGCCCTTTTTGTCCTTCTCCAGGATGTTGGCGATCAGCTTTTGGTAAAATTTTATGGCCTGGCGGTTGAGGAAGTTCCGCTGGGAGTAGCGCGCCGCTTTTTCCAAGTATTTGTTGGTCTTTTTGCGGTCTTCCGATTGTTCGTAGTGGAAAGCGAGGTCAACAAACCGCTCTTCCGAGCCGGGGTACAGGTGCTCGATGGCTTCGGCGATGGAATGGTGCAGCTCCCGCAGGCGTGTGCGCAGCTGCATGTCGTAGGCCGCCTCGCGCAGCAAGGAGTGGCGGAAGATGTAGCGCAGTTCGTTCATGGCGTACCATACCTGCCATTTTTCGGCGGTCTGCACCTGTTCGCGCAGCACCATATCGAGGTCGCCATTCCGTTGGATAAAATCCTCCTGTTTGGCCATCACTGCCGACAGCACGGGCAGCTCGAACTCCCGCCCGATCACGGCGGCAGCCTTCACGGTCTCTTTTACCAGCCCGCTCAGCCGGTCGATGCGGGCCATCATGATCTCTTTCACGGAGTCGTTGATCTGCACGTCCTGGTTTTTGAGCTGCAGCACGCCGCCGGTATTTTTCAGCAGGTTGGACTCCAGGAAATACTCGGCCATCTGTTCCACGTAAAAGGGGTTGCCCTGGGTCATGCGCTGCATCAGTTCTAAGAGATCGGGGTGCAAGGCGCCGCCCATGCGCGATTCGGCGAAGGCTTTCAGGTCGTCGGGCTGCAAGAAATTCAGGTCGATCTCGCAGGTGGGGCAGTTCAGCTCTTCCAGCACTTTTGGCTTGAAAACGAATGCTTTGCTGCCGTCGTCCTCGAAGCGGCTGGTGGCTAAGAACAGCATCGGGTAGCCCTGCGCACGGCGGATGAATTGCGCCAGGAACTCGCGGCTCATGTCGTCGTACCAATGCGCGTCTTCCAGCTCTATGACGAGGGGCTGCAGCAGCGATTCGGCCACGAACAGGTTGGCCATGGCCGCCAGCCCGTTCTGGTAGCGGCCACGGGCGTCGAGCTGTTCCCAGAGCGAGCCGGGATAGGAAATGCCGACCATGGCGGCGAGCACGCTCTGGGTGCGGGCGATTTCGCGGCGCACGGCATCGGCTTCCGGGTGGCTGCTTTGAGTGAGCTCGTACTGGAGCTCCAGGAAATTCTGCTCAAAAAGCTCGCGGTTGCGCTCTTTGGAGTTTTCGGGGCTTTGGTCGAAATAGTTCTTGAGCAGGTAAATGAAGGGGTTGAACTGCTTGCGCAATATCTGGTCGCTCTGGCAGCTCAGCCAGGTGACCGCCATGCTGTCGCGGATGGCGCGGCGCAGCTCGTAGCTGAAGCGGCTCTTGCCGATGCCCGCCTCGCCGAAGACGAAGGCCACGCCGGCAAAGCGGTTGTCGTGCAGGGGCTGTGCAAAGTCGAACAGCTTGTTCAGCTCGGTTTGCCGCCCGAAGTAGTCGCCCGAAAAGCTGGCGCGCCCGGCCAGGTTCCTGCCCGTGAGCGTGTAGGTTGGTATGGGCTTGTCGAAGCCCTTGTACTGCCCGTCGCCGCTGTAGCTGAACTTGAAGTTCCTGTTGCGCGACACGTTCTCATCGGCCATTACCTGGCCCCATTCGGCTTTCATCATCAGGCGCGCGCCGAGGTTCACCCGGGCTCCCACGGCGGCGTACTGGCAACGTTCGTTGCTGCCGATCACGCCCGTGAACGCCTGCCCGGCGGCCAGGCCGATGCGGTAGCGCGCGCCCGTGAGCGATTCGAGGCTGCGCATGTCTTCCTGGATGGCGCCGATGTACTCCAGCGCCCTTTCCGTGTTGTTCTCGAAAGACACGGGCGCGCCGAAAATGCAGAACATGACCCCGCCTTTGTCGCCGAAATCGATTTCCTTGAAATAGCCGCCGAAGCTTTCGCTCTGGTCGAGCACCACAGAGGCGAAATGGTTGAGCGATTCGTGGTTGTCCACGCCTTCAAAGGAGAGGAAAACGCTCACGACGTTGCGGAATTCGCCAATGCCGAGGTTTTCAAAAACTTCGGGCTGGAAAAACTGAGCCACGATGGCGGGATCGGGCGCGGGAAGCTGTGGGGGGGTGTCGGCTAAGGCAAATTCGGTAGGGAAGCCCTTTCCCATCTTAAGCTTGGAAAAACGCCCGTTGATGGGCTGGCTGTCCACAAAATCGGGGTGCAGCAGGCGCAGCAGCTGCCCGTCGCCGACCATTTCGAGGTGCTCGGCCTTGGTCTGTGCCTCTGCGCAGGAGTCGATGGGCGTGCCCCGGAAATAGTATGACTTGCGCTGCTCGCCCACGATGCCCCAATCGATGTCGCCTTCCGACAGGCCCACTTTGAGGCCGATATGGTGCTCGGAGAGGATGGAGCTTTCGTCTGCTTGTTCCCGCTCGAAGCGGGTGAGCATGGCCTGTGCCGTTTCCAGCACTTTCCGGGCGATGAGCGGCGCCTCTGTGCTGTCGCCGATGGGGAAAATGGCCGTGAAGCTGTCGCCGGCAAAGTAGGGAATGAACCCGCCCTGGGCATATACGAGGGAAACGGTGGGTTGAAATATCTGGTTGAGCACATCTGAAAGCTCCTCTGCGCCTTCCGGGCCGCGGCGCATCAGCTTTTCGGTCAGCTGCGTGAACCCGCTCAGGTCGGCAAACATGGTACAAGCCCGCAGCCGGCCCTGGTGAATGCCGTTGCGGTAATGTTCCTGGATAAAATGTGGGAGAAAATGTCTCAAAAAAAGGTATGTTTTACCAAATCAGCGGTGAAGATACGGCGGGGAGGGCGTATTCAGGAAGCCTGGGGCTTGCGAAATGTCAAAAACGCTTTGGGTAGAACGCTGAAATGTGGTAAAATATGTTGTGGTGGTGGTGAATGGTGGGTACTCAAACAATAGAAGTCAGCACCGCCCGGCAAAACTACACCCATATAGAACGCGGATCGAACGGATTGAACGGATTTTCACGGATTTCCCAATGATGTGAAAAAATCCGTCGAAACCCGTCCAATCCGTTCGATCCGCGTTCCATCATCAGCGGCGGAGCCGCGCCGGCGCTTACTCCTTGCACAGCTTACCTACGTACACCTGCCCCGATTCCGTGGCAGCGGACACCAAGTACAGGCCGCTGGGCAGGCCGGACACGTCGGCCTGGCCGCCGTTCGGCACTGTCTGGCGGCTAAGAGCGCGGCCCAGCAGGTCGCAGATGGTGACTTGGAGGGTGCTTTCGGCGGTCGGTATTTGGAGGGTGGCGGCGGTATGGGCCGGGTTTGGGTGGATGGAGAGGGGGGCTTGGGGTGTGTGGGTGGCGGAGGTGTTTTCGGGGGAGAGTTTGACGATCCAGAAGTCTTGGCCGCCATGGTTGCCGGAAACGTCGCCGTCGTTGGAGTAGGAATAGCCGGCAACAGCAATGCCGCCGTCGGTTGCCGCTGCCATAGCATTAGCCCATTCTGTATTTGTACCGCCAAAACAGTTTTCCCATTGAATATCACCAAGGCTGTCAATTTTTATTACCCAAAAATCTTGTGATCCATCATTATTCTGAACATCGCCATCAATCGATTGGGTTGTGCCGGCAACAAAATATCCATTGTCGCCTGTCTGGAAGATGTCTTGCCCATAGTCATGCTTGCTTCCGCCATAAGTTTTTTGCCATTCGATCTCGCCAATATCATTCAATTTAACAACCCAATTGTCAAACCCGCCGTGATTCCCAGTCACATCGCCACTATTGCCCGACCCGGTTACACCGGTTACAATATAGCCTCCATCAAAAGTCTGGCAAATAGACCTGCCAGCTTCTATGCCTGAGCCCCCTATTGTTTTTTGCCATTGTGTTTCTCCCAGAGTGCTCAATTTTATGATCCAAATATCGCCGCCACCATGATTGCCTGAAAACTCGCCGTCCGTGGAATTCGTTTCGCCAACGGCAATATATCCACCGTCATTCGTTTGTTGAATTGAGTAGATTTTGTCAGACCCACTATTTCCCCCATACGATTTTTCCCATTCGATCGACCCAGTTTTGTCCAGTTTGACAAACCAGCCATCAAAGTATCCGTAGTTGGCAGAGACATCCCCGTCATTTGAAAGGGAAAACCCAGCAAGGATATAACCACCGTCGCTCGTTTGTTCTATGCAATGCGCCTCATCTCTGTTGCTTCCCCCGAGCGCTTTCTGCCATTCAATTGACCCAAAATTGCTCAATTTGACTACCCAGCAATCTGTTTCCCCATGTTGACCAGAAATATCCCCATCGTTGGAATTGGTATTGCCAGCGACGATATAGCCCCCCTCGCTAGTTTGCTTTATTGAATAGCCAATCTCGGTGGAACTGCCGCCGAGAACCACTTGCCATTCCAACGTGCCTCCATGGTTGGTTTTAACCACCCAAATATCACCGCCGCCATGTGCTTCGGAAACATCTCCGTTATTATTTGAGAGGGTAAAACCTGCTAGTATGTAGCCTCCATCATTTGTTAGGTGAATTGCATAGGCATTGTCGGATGAATTTCCGCCGAGCGACTTTTGCCAATCGAGTGAATATTGGGCGATAGCCGAACAGGAAATAATAAAATGACAAAAAATCAAAAATGTGGTTTTCATATTCCTCAAAATTAACCGCAATTTAAAAAACCTAAACAAGCAGGCAAAGAAACAAAAAAAATCATTCAGATTTTATTACTTTTTTGGTTTGTACCTCATAATTAGTTTGTATTTTAATAATATAAATACCATTAGGGAGACTTTCAACCGGAATAGAAACCTCATTTAATAATGAGGAGAATCTACTTTCAAAAACCATTGTGCCTTTAATATCAAAAAGTTGAATAATAACAAACCCATTGTCTTTCTGATTTGTAGAGAAAATAATATTAAGATTGTCATTAATGGGGCATTGTATTTTAGCTTGCAAATATGCCATATTAAATGACGTGTCGAATCGAGCATCAGTTTCTGTTGGTGAAAACCCTGATTTTTGCGCCGTTTGGACGGAAAAAATGTAATTGTTGTTCCATGGCTCTCCGATTGCCTTGCAGAATTTTACTGTATGATTTTCCTGATCTAGTGTTAACTCTATGACGCCTATCGGATTAATATTGTTTGGGCCTTTAATTCTGAACACTCTGAATACAGGCGAGCCTTGAATTTCTACTATCTGAGGAATTGGATCTTCAGGGAACACAAACAAATAGTCCCCTGCGACTATTGCAGGGCCATAAATAACTCTTTTTATTAGTGATTTAGGTAACCCTCCATTAAGCCCATTAAATTTAAACTCAAAATAATTATGATTACTTTGTAAAGCACCGCCATCTAAACTTTCAATTTTAAAGCCAACCCAATTATAAGCCAAATAATCAATCGAAGGACAACCTTCATGTACGGTAGGATTAATTGGCGTCCTCCCCCCTAGCACCAATTCAATAATAGATACTATACCATCAATAATCGATGTATTGACACTCGGTTCTCCCGATTGGCAGTTGGTTGCGATAATGAACCGGTATTCTTGACCAAACTGAAGGCCTGAAACAGTATATGAAGTTCCAGGAAGATTAAAAATGGTATCTATTGGCTCCCAGCCACCGCCAGGGTCTTTTTCCAAAACCTCCAATGTGTGAAGGGCACCCGCCAATGCTGGTTGCCAAGCCAAGCTGATGGAATTTGAAGTAGTATTGGTGATACGAAAACTATCTGGAGCTGGAGCGTCGCAGGTAAGACCGTTGATGTGATTATTGTCTGCACCGGAAGCAAATATAGTGGAGACGAGTACTAGTTGTATCCAAAAAAGAAATGCGAGATGTAGTTTTTTTTCCATGATGAATGTTTTTGCAGTGAATTGCCAATGTTTTTCGCTGTAAAGGTCTTTTCTTCGACCTGCGAAATTTATAACACTTTTTTTGAAGTATTCCAACGCTACAAATGGAACAAAGTCACTTGATAGAATTAATCAAAGCATTAAGTCCTGCAGAAAAGGCAGGTGTACAGCAATTCGCATCGATCAGCTTTTTCAACAATGGCCGAATGCGCGCCCAAGTAGGCCCGCTGCTTGATTTTTGCTTAAATCGTTCCTGGACCGACCCAGAGCAAAGGTTGGAAAAAAAAGACGTTTTTTCCGCAATATTTCCAGGCCAGGATTACGTAGAAGGGAAGTTGGAAAAAGTGATGGTTGAAGCCCATAAGGTTGTCCGCTCTTTTTTGCTCGCACAGCGTTACTTCGACGAAGGAAAAGAGTTCCAACAGCTGTTCGATTTTGCCGAGATCGTCCGGGTTCGGAATTTGCATGCGCGATTCCAACAGTTGCTCACACGGCTAAACAAAATGCAGGAAGATTCGCCCTGGAAAAACATCCAATTCTACCAGCAACAATTTTTGCTGGAATTTGCCGAACATGAAGAGGCAAGCCTGTACAACCAAAAAAAGGGCGACCTGAACATCCCCAGTACCCTTTTTGCATTGGAAATGCACTATCATTTAAACAGGCTTGCTTTAATAAGTCGTTTTCTTCTTCAACAAAAAATTACAAACCTCAATGTCCCTCCTTCAATTCAAACGCTACTAGAAGTCGGCGGCCTGGAAGAAAAACATCTAAACTCATCCCCGTTCGCTATAGTAACAAATAAGATTTTCCTGTTGTTGCAAAAAAACCACCCTGACCCTGATGACGTCAAAGCGCTTTTTGACCTTTTATTGTTTCATGAAAAAAACCTTGATGCCGACAGCTTGAGGGAATTTTACACCTACCTTAGAAATATTTGCATTTTGGTATTGAATTCAAACCCCGAAGACAATGAAATCAATGCAACGCTGCTGGAACTTTATAAGGACAACCTAGATCGAGGTTTTCTCCATAATGAAGGGACGATTCACCCAAGCAGGTACTTGGGAATTTTTGAGTGTGCCATGAGGGCAAAAAATCATGATTGGGCATTGTGGTTTATCCAAAAATATAAGAATGAAATCCTTGGAGAAAACGAGAGCAACGATATTTATCGGTCAATTTTCGCAAAGTACCTTTTCGCAATCGGCCAATACGACCAATGCCTCGCCACCATCCCCGCCTCCTCCCCCTTCGTCGATTACATGGTGTCCGGCAAGCGCCTCGAACTGAAAGCCTACTACGAGCTCCAGTCCGACCTGCTGCCCTACAAGCTCGATGCCTTCAAGATGTTTATCAGCCGCACCTCCCAAAAGCTGCTTTCCGAGGCGCTGATCAAAACAAACAGCGAGTTCGCCAACCTCTTGCACCAGCTTGTCAACTCCATCCCCGGCGACAATAAACGGGCCGACCTGCTCATCGCCCGCATCGAGAAAAAGAAACAGGCGCTCGAATGGCGCTGGCTACTCGACAAAGCCCATGCCCTCAAAGGCGGCTAATCCCCTGTTTTGCCTACCTTCGCCCCTATGACACAAGTCCACAGCTTCGAGTTCAGCCCGTTCGCCGAGAACACATACATCCTCTGGGATGAAACCGGGGAATGCGCCATCTTCGACCCGGGCTGCTACACGCCCGAAGAGCGCGCCCAGCTGAAAAGCTTTATCAATGAAAAGCAGCTCAATCCCGTGCGGCTCATCAACACGCACTGCCACCTCGACCACGTGTTCGGCAACAAGTTCGTGGCCGATACCTGGGGACTAGGGCTGGAGATACACCGCGGCGAACTGCCGGTGCTGGAGCGCTTCGTGGCCACCTGCCAGATGTACGGCATCCCGAACGTGCAGCCCTCGCCCATGCCCAGCGCATTCTTAGAGCCGGGGCAGGTGCTAAAATTCGGTGAAACGGCGCTCGACATGCTGTTCACGCCCGGGCACTCGCCCGCGAGCATCTCGTTCTACTGCAAAAAGGAAGGCTTTGTCATCGCCGGCGACGTGCTGTTCTACGAAAGCATCGGCCGCACCGACCTGCCCGGCGGCGATTTTGACACGCTGATCGAAAGTATCCGAAAAGAGCTTTTTGTGCTGCCGGGGGAGACGATTGTTTATCCCGGCCATGGCCCGGCGACGACGGTCCGGCACGAAATGGAATACAACCCTTTCTTGTAGCGGCCGCTACTTGGGGGCCGGCAGCAGCCGCTTGATCTCCGAGACAATATCCGCATACGCCGTGTCCAGGTTCCCGAAGTCGGACACCGCCCGGTTCTGCGTGGGCAGCGAGCGCAGCTTCTCCAAGCCCGTGCCCTCATAGTCGGCCCGCTGGATGCGGATCGGGACCACCCGCCGGCCTTCGCCCAACGCCTGATATACCATGCCGAACCAGTTTTCGGAATTGAACAGGTTCACCGTGATAAGCGCCAGCATGTAGTCGGCATTGGCCCATTCTTCCTGGGCGCGCTCGAGGGGGTCATCCCCGCCCTTGGGATCCTTGTTGACATCGTAAATGGCGAGCCTGCCTGTGATCTTCAAGATGTTGAGGTGGCGCAGGAGCCGGTTTGCCGCTTCGTGGTCGGCCTGGTCGTACACCACCACGAACTTTGGCTTGGCGGCGGTGACCGGCGCCATCGCGCCGGATTGGGCGCTCAGGTCGGCTTC
Source organism: uncultured Saprospiraceae bacterium (assembly GCA_964621185.1). GTDB lineage: Bacteria > Bacteroidota > Bacteroidia > Chitinophagales > Saprospiraceae > M3007. The sequence continues at coordinate 58,221 of CAZULM010000004.1, forward strand.
GGTCAGGGCATCCATGAGGTCGATGAGGCTGCTGCGCACCTGGTTGGTGCCCAGCTCGATGTTCTCCTGCGACAGGGTGCCGCGGGCGATGGCTTTTTTCAGGTCGGCCTGCTTGCCGAGCAGGAGCAGCACCTGCTTTGCTTTGGGCGCAGTTTCGGGCAGCCCCTCCTGCGCGGTCTTGAGGGCCAGGTCGAGGTCGTCTATCAGGAGTTTGGAGACGAGGGATTTGAGTTCGGGAAGGTTCATGAATATTAGGTTACAGGGTTACAAGGTTACAGGGAGCATAAAAAAAGCCCCGTCGTGGGACGGGGCTCACAAGGTGGAGGATAACGGATTCGAACCGATGACCTCTTGCATGCCATGCAAGCGCTCTACCAGCTGAGCTAATCCCCCTTTTCTCAAACGGACGGCAAATGTACGTTGCGATTTTCAAAGTGCAAGAAAAACAGAAAAAAAACTTGTGTGCCAGTGCAGAATGCGCATACCCCTGCCAAAAAGACTGGAAATGACGCGTAAAAGATGAACTGCGCCTGCCCAGCAGGCATTTTCCGCATCAACCAGCCCTCAACCCGGCACTTTTCTATAAAAAATTCGGGATCACTCAAGATCGGGCACAAGCGCGTGCGGGACGATAGAGCGCATCTTTGCTTTTACTGCTTGCTGGTTTTCACAAAGTATCTACATTTGTCGCACACAGGCTGCTGGGGCCGAACCAAAGCTGGTTCTCCTACCAGAGAAACATTACTTCCTTAACGCTAAACCTTCTGTATGTCCATTCACAAGCCGAGCCTCACGATCTCTCAAATTGTAAACATGAATTTCGGCTTCTTTGGGATTCAGTACAGTTTTGGCCTCCAGCAAACCGCCATCAACCCCATATACTCCTTCCTCGACGCCGACCCGGCTCAGCTGCCCCTGCTCAACCTGGCAGGTCCGATGACGGGCTTGTTGATCCAGCCCATCATCGGCGCCTTGAGCGACAAAACCTGGCACCCGCGCTGGGGCCGCCGGAAGCCCTATTTCCTCATCGGCGCGGTTTTTTGCAGCCTCTGCCTCTTCTTGTTCCCTTTCAGCAGCAGCCTGTGGATGGCGGTCGGGCTCCTGTGGGTATTGGACGCGGCCAACAACACGGCCATGGAGCCCTACCGCGCCTTTGTGGCCGACAAGCTGCCGGAACCGCAGTACGGACTGGGCTTCCTCACCCAGAGCTTTTTTACGGGCCTGGGCATCACCCTGGCCAACCTTTCGCTGTTCTTCTTTCAGGGCAATATCCTGGGCCAATCGGCATCGGGCATACCGTATTGGGTATATGGGTCGTTTTTTGTGGGCGCCGTCTGTTCCATTGGTTCCGTTTTATGGTCGGTGAGCACCACCCCGGAAATCCCGCCCACCGAATCCGAGCTGGCCTATATCCGCAAGAACGAGCACGGGGCCTTGCAGCCTTTTGTGGAGATATTCGACGCCATCAAGAACATGCCCAAAGCCATGTGGCAGCTCGCCCTGGTATATCTTTTCCAATGGTATGCCCTTTTCATCTATTGGCAATACTGCACCCACAGCATCGCGCAATCGGTGTGGAAAGCGAGCTCTGCTGCCGACCATGAACTGTACGAAAAAGCCGTGGGCTGGACGGGGCTTGTCAACGGCTGGTACAACGTGGTCACCTTCCTTTCGGCGTTCGGCTTAGTTTGGTTGGCCAAGAAATACGGGCCCAAACAGGTGCACTTCTGCTGCTTGGTCTTGGCGGGGCTGAGCCTGCTGATATTCCCCCACATCGAGAACAAGTACCTGTTCTTTGCCCCCATGACGGGCTTCGGCATCGCCTGGGCCAGCATCATGGGTGTGCCTTACCTGCTGGTAGTTGGCAGCATCCCGAAAGAACGCTTTGGGGTGTATATGGGCATTATCAACATGATGATCGTGATCCCCATGATCTTCCAGACGCTGAGCTTCGGCGCGGTCTATAAAACATTGCTCGGGAGCAACCCCGGTATGGCCATCACGGCTGCCGGCGTGCTGCTGCTGCTGGCCGCCGCCGCCGTTTTGCGGGTCCGGGTGGTTAAAAGCGCCGATCCCCTCCCCGCCGCGCCGATTGGCGGGCATTGACAATCGGAAAACCAGGAGATAGCCAACGAAAAATAGCTGTGAAACCGAACGCCTGCAATCCATTGAAAATCAATCATCCACACGCCTTCGCAAATGCTACGGCGGGTAAAGCATCCATCAATCCATCAAATCCACCCAAATCCTGGTAATATGTACAACCGCAACCTTCACCCAAAAATAGACGCCTTGCTCGCGCAAGGTAAAACCGGGGCAGGGGACTTGTTCTATGCCCGCCTCATGGCCAACGCAGCGGCCATGCACGCGCTTTACCAGGAACTGTACGCCGGGCACCCACATGGCGAAAAGGGCTTTGAAGAGCTTGTCCGGGTCGTGGCCGCAGCGGCGCAGACCAGGCCTGTGGCGCTGAAACAAAAGGACGCGCAGAAGGCAAAAACCGATTATTGGTTCCTGAGCAACGAAATTGCCGGGATGAGCCTGTACGTCGATCGCTTTTGCGGCGGTTTGAAACCGCTTGCCGGCAAGCTCGGCTACTTTGAAAAACTGGGGGTCAACTTCCTGCACCTGATGCCCATTTTCCAAAGCCCGCCCAACGAAAGCGACGGGGGCTACGCCGTGTCCGATTTCCGGAAAGTGGACGAGCGCTTCGGCACGCTCGACGACCTGAAAGCCCTCATCCAGAAGATGAACGAATCGGGCATGTACATCATGCTCGACATCGTGCTGAACCATACCTCGCAGCACCACGAATGGGCGGTGAAGGCCAAAAAAGGCGACCCGAAATACCAGGACTTTTTCTATTTCTACGAAGACCGCCGCCTGCCCGACCTGTTTGAAAAAGACATGCCGGACATTTTCCCGGAAAGCGCGCCAGGGAGCTTCACCTACGTGGAAGAATGCCAAAAATGGGTGATGACGGTGTTTCACCGCTACCAATGGGACCTGAACTTCAGCAACCCCCAGGTGCTGTGCGCGATGCTCGACACCATTTTCTTCTATGCCAACCTGGGCGTGGATATCCTGCGGATAGACGCCCCGGCCTTTATCTGGAAACAGTTGGGCACTACCTGCCAAAACCTGCCCCAGGCCCACACCCTCCTGCGTCTGATAAAATTGTGCGTGGAGGCCGCCACCCCCGGCATGGCGCTGTTGGGGGAAGCCATCGTGGCGCCCAAGGAGATCATGAAGTATTTCGGCACGGGCGCCTTTACCGCCCGGGAATGCGACCTGGCCTACAACGCCACCCAAATGGCCGTCCAGTGGGACACCTTAGCCACCGGCGACACCCGCCTGATGCTGGCCTCCCAAACAGACCTGCTGGAGAAACCTTACGGCGCCTCCTGGATCACCTACACCCGTTGCCACGACGATATCGGGCTGGGCTATGAAGATGCCGCCATCGAGCAGACGGGGTTTTCGCCCTTTGAACACCGGAAATTTATCAAGGAGTACTATTCAGGGGCGCTGGATTATTCCCCCGCGCGCGGGGCCTTGTTCTCGGTGAACCCCAAAACTCAGGATGCGCGCATCAGTGGGACGCTCGCCTCGCTCTGTGGGCTGGAAAAAGCGTTGGAGGAACAAGACGATGCCGGCGTGGAGTTGGCCGTTCGTCGGATACTCCTGATGCAGGCGCTCAGTTTTTTCATTGGCGGCATTCCCATGCTATTTTACGGCGACGAGTTGGGCTATACCAACGATTACGGCTATCTGAACGACCCGGCGAAAAGTTACGACAACCGCTGGATGCACCGGCCGCTGATCGATTGGGAAAAGAACAAAAAAACAGACAAGCCCGGCACGGTGGAACACCGCATCTTTTCTGCCACGCAGCGCTTGCTGAAAATCCGAAAGTCGCTGCCCGAACTGGCCGACCTGAAAAACCTCCATTGGCTGGCCACCCACCACCATCACCACGTCGCCGGCTTCATACGCACCCTGGGCGACAAAAAACTGTGCTGCCTCTTCAATTTCAGCGCCCAAACCGTGCACCTGTACACGGGGATTTTGAAAGACCAGGGGCTTCATTTCCCCATGTTTGATCACTGGTCGGGCGCGGCGGTGCAATTGGAAAGCGATGGCGGGTTCTTGAAGATGGAGGGGTATGGGTTTTTGGTTTGTGGGGAAGGGGAAATTAGACCGGGATTCTAATAATTTGCAAGATTTAAGGAATGTATCATCTTGGGCATGCGGGGCATGTGCGATGACATTAGGGCAATTAAAGCAGGCCTTTGAATGCCGTCATCGCCCAAAAAATTTCCTGAAAAAAGCCAACAAATCCTGCCCTCCGCGACGTGATGCCGACAGCGACCGGCCATTGTTGAGCCACAAGGCGCCTTCCGATGGGTCGAACCTCGCGATGTGCTGGGTATTCACCAGAAGCTTTTTGTGCACCCTGAAAAAACCGCCCTGTTTTTCGAGCAGTTCGCTGTATTCTCCCAGCGATTTCATAGAAACCAGCGGCTTTGTGTCGCTTGTGTGCACATAGGAAATATTGCCGTCGCCCTCCAGGTACAGGATGTCTTGCAGGGGAAGGTAGGCGATAGCCCCCTTTGTGAGCATAACGGGCAGTTTTTCCAATACCGTTTTAGCCGGGGTAGATGGCGCCAGCAGGGCATTCAGTACCGCCAGGCGCTCGCGCAGATTTCGGGCATCTGCCCCCTTTTTTACTTTCTGGATGGCAGCCAGCAATTGAACGGGATCGACGGGCTTGAGCAGGTAATCGACCGCCGACTTGTGCAGCGCCTGAATCACATACTCAAACGTGCCAAACGCGGTAAGGAACACCAGTCCAACCCGCTCGAACAATACGGGGTCCAACCGGTCGAGCAGGTCAAAGACAGTGCCGTCGCGCAATTCGATGTCGAGTAGCCATAAGTCGGCCGGTGTTGCGCCCAACAACAAATACCCATCTTCCACACTTTCTGCTTCACCGACCACCACTACTTCAGGACAATGCGTGGCCAGGAGGCTTTTGATAAGTTCCCGCACTGGCGGGCTGTCTTCGATCAGGATTGTTCTCATGTCATTTTTTTGATGTGTATGGTGGCTACGGCGCCTCCTTCCGGTCTGCTTGTCAGGCTGTAACCTGCGGGAAAACCCAGTTGCCGGATCAAGCGCAGGCGCTCCTGCAACAGTTCTTTTCCGCGCGACCGGTACCGGAATAGTGGCCTGGAAGCCCTATTGCCTGCATCAGGGCCTGCACCATCGTCGGAGACCGTGATTACCAGCTGGTCGCCCTCCTCTTTAAATTGAATCCATACGTGCCCGGCTTTGCCAACCATGGGGCGCAGACCGTGCGCCACTGCGTTTTCGACCAGTGGCTGTACCAGCAATGGCGGCAGCACCAGCGGGCTTGTAACACCATTATCAATCGAATAGTGGAACGGTGGCTGATGCTGCATCGACTCCAGGTGCAGGTAATTTTCCAAAAACGCGATCTCGTCTTTCAGCGGGATGGTAGGGAATTTGTAAGGGGATGCCTTGTCGGGGCTCATCGACAGTTCCAGCACTTCCCGTATGAGGCGGGCGATGCGCAGCAAATGTTCCGATGCCTCCGGCTTGCTGCGGTTGGCAATGGAATTCTGCAGCGATGTGAGCAGGTTGAACAAGATATGCGGGTTGAGTTGGGCCTGAACGGTACTTAGCTGTGCCTGCCGCAACAAGTGCATCAAGGCCTTTTTTTTCTTCCATTCCAATCCTGCGAACAATAGCAACATGACAAAAACGCCAGCCAGGCCCAGCATGCCCCTTTGTACCGATGCCCGTTCCCAAAACGGCAGCACCGCCTGCACCCTGGCAACTGCTACCGGCCAGTCGCGTTCATCGACCATGGGGATACTCGCCTGGAACCGCAACAGGTTTTCACCGTGTTGCAAGCCAGTCACCATAACCTGTCCGGAATATTCCAGCCCCTTCCAAGGGCCTCCATTCAAGGAGTAATGGATGGAATCTTGCCCGGCGTTCAGGTTGACCATGCTGAGAAAGACTTGAATGCTGCTCCCTCCCACTTCAACTGTCGGCAGAGACTCCTGCAGGCTGATGCGCGTCTCCTCAATGCAATCTATGCGCAGGAGGGGTCCATTCCGGTTCCCGGAGAAATACGAGTCCAGGTTGATGCGCTGGATGCCGTTGCCCGCCGGTATCCACAAGTAGGTGCCATCGTAGCAAGCGCCGTTGTTGACCGCCTCCAGCAACTGGTAGCCGTTTTTGTCCGACCAATAGCCTGTGATCAGCGGTTTTTCGGGATTTTGGACATCGAGCAGGTACACTTCCGTGTCGGTCACGACGGCCATGCGGTTCTGCGGCAGTTGCACGAGGTTGTTCACAGGGCTTTTGAACAAATTTTCGGAAACGCGGTAGAATTGCCGGGCTGCAGCGTCGAATCTGAACAAGCCTTTTCGGGAACCCAGCCACAGGTTTCCCTGCGAATCCCAGAGCAAGCAATTCCCGGGGCCAGGCGCAGCAGTCTCAAACAATACCTCCCCAGCCGCCGATACCCGCGCCGCCCCTTTGTAGCCTGCGAGCCACAAAGTGCCGTCTGGCGCCATTTCAATTGCCGACAGGTTGAAATCTATTTGGGCAATAGACGGAGGCAAAACAATCGTCTGCCGAATACGCTGCAGGGAAGCATCCAGTTGGTACAACCGGACGCCTGCTACCCAGTAACACTGGCGCGTCTGATCCCAGCAAAGCGCTTCAACCGGCTCGTTGAGGAAAAAGTGGTGCAACTTCCCGTTCCTCCAATAAAAAATGCCTTTATACCCGCCAAACAACAAAGCGCCATCCGGGCCCAGGAGCTTGCCGGGAAAAATCTGTTCTTCATTTTCAGGGCCCCGCAGGGGAAACAAAGTGGCATTGGTGGCGCCCGGTTTCAATCGAACAAGCCCATCTCGGTAAGAACCAATCCAGAGGTTGCCCATGCCGTCGGGGAGTACCGACCAGGGGTAGCGCGCTTGCGGCACATACACATGTTCCGGGCCATCGGGGTACAGGAGCGCATAGCCTTCGTCGGTGGCAATGTGCAGGCGGCGCTGGCTGTCCATCACGATTTTATCAATCCTGTTGAAATTGCCCGGCTCGATGCGGCGGTAGCGCTGTCCGTCGCGGTACCAGTATTTTTTTTGGCCCTGGAGGTGGTACACATCGGGTGCAAGTGGATGCAGCAACTGTACGAAGTCCTTGCCAGGCAGGTAACGGGCCACACATTCCAGTCCCTCGCCTGTCCAGGTGTAATAATCGTTTTCGACGACGAGGTACCGGCCGTACACATCCACATCCCGGGAGTGTTGCGGGAACTGCCGCGGCAGGGAAGCCGAACGGCAGGGGCCTTCCTGCAGGAGGTAGCAACGCCGGCTGCCCCAGTCGATGGCCATAGCAAACTTTTTTGCGCCGGTGAGCAGGGTAAAGCTGTCTTTCAGCTCCTGTATCTCCGGGCAACGGTACCGGATGAGCTGTTTTGCCAGCGCGGGTACCAATTCCCACAAGTACGCGGGCTGCGCCTGCCAGAAGGCGAGACTCATCAGCAAAGGTTCTTCCCTGCGCCCGTCGAAGCGGTACACAGTATCGGCGCTGCGGTACCAAATCGTGCTGTCGGGCGCTTCGAGCATGCCGTACACCTTGTTGCCCAGAAAGCCTTGCTGCAAGGCATACGGCGCCAATGTCTGCCCGTCGAAGCGCGACAGCCCGGCATTGGTGCCTATCCAAACGTAGCCTCTGGAGTCCTCCAAAAAAGCCCGCACTTGCTGCTTTGTCAACCCGTCGCGGATGGTGAACAAGCGATGGGGCTTGGAAAAACGCTGGGCGCCTGCGTGCAGGGGCGCGCAGATGAGCAACAGGCAGGAGATAAAAATGGCTGCGGTATAACGCATGAGGGTGCTGGCGATGCCCAAAGATACATAAGTTGGGAAAGTGTGGGTTTACCGTTGGTTATGCAAGGCGACCGTTGGTTATGCGATGGAACCGATGGTGGTTTTGGGCAGGCAGAACGACATAATACAACCGTAAATTTGTTAAAAATAGCCATAAAAGTGGAGTCCAGAACCCACGCTAAACAACGGGGCAAATTCCGAAAAGCCTTATGAGTAGGAAAGTTAAATTTAAACTGAATGAAAAAAACCAATTACATCGCCATCATCACAGCAGGCTTAGCCGCGGTTTCCGTTTTTCTGCCGTGGCTGGAGGCAAGCACATCAGCCAGTTTTATGGGGCAATCAGCAAGTTATAGTTCAGGCGGCATTGCGGGTATTAGCACTGGCGGCGGCATTTGGGGACTGCTCATTGCTATCGCTGGCGGATATATGGCCCTAAAGAACATCAAATGGGCTTTTGTTGCCGGCATTGTCAATTTTATCACGGGCTTGGGGTACATCGTTGGCTGGTTTGGGACAAAGGCCAATGTTAGTTATGGTTCGGATTATGGCTCAGCAAGATCCAGCGTCGATCCGCAATTGGGCCTTTACCTTTTTGTGATTGCTTCCCTTGTTTTTACCGTCGTTACCCTAAAAAACCTCAAATCCGGAGAAGCTGTTGCCAGTTCGGCTGAATAGCAGATTAAGGATTTAGGCGGCTGATAAACCCATAAGCAAATTGAAATTCCAGGTTGGTAAATGAATTAGGTATTTGAGGGGCAGTTTAATTATTTGGTTGGTTAATCGACGTGGCACAGTCTAATGTCAAGGTTAAATAAAACGCAACTATTTTGCCACGCACCCTAAGTGGGGTTTCTCAGGTTCCTTGGTTGTCCTTCTCGTAAGAATCCGTCCAAGTATAGTGCGCTTTAAGTACAAATGTCAGCGGCATTGCGGGTTCCTTTCCCCTTGATACGTGGACGGATTCATACGAAAAGGACAACCAAGGGGTGTGTAAAGTGCAGAAGGGAAGCGTCAAAAACCTGAAAATTGCGATTGCATTCGCAAAAAAAGCGTTATTTTTGCGAATACAATCGCAATTTTTATGATAAAGCGCATTTTGGAGCAACGCATTCGCGACAAATGTTTCACCGGAAAGGCCATTTTGTTGTTCGGGCCCAGGCAAACAGGGAAAACAACGCTGTTGAACACCCTTTTCGGCGATGCGGCGGGCATCAGGTGGCTCAATGGAGACGACCCTGAAACCCGGCTTTTGTTACAGGATGTCACCCTGATCAAATGGCAGCGTATCCTGGGGGATGCCACCATGCTCATATTGGACGAGGCACAGCGCATCCCTGATATAGGGCTGAAGCTGAAACTGATCACCGACCAGATACCGTCCGTTCAGGTAGTGGCCTCAGGTTCCTCGGCCTTTGAATTGGCCAACCAGGTAAAAGAGCCCCTCACAGGCCGAAAATGGGAGTATCACCTGTTCCCTTTGTCGTTCAGTGAAATGGAGGTGCACCACGGATTTGTGGAGGAACATCGCCGGCTCTCCGAACGGCTGGTTTACGGTTACTACCCTGAGGTGGTGAACAACCCGGGGGCGGAACGCGAGGTGCTGAGCCAGTTGGCCGACAGTTTTTTGTACAAGGATATATTGATGTGGGAGCGTATCAAAAAGCCTGAAAAGCTGACGCGTTTGTTGCAGGCCCTGGCTTTTCAGATGGGCAATGAGGTGTCGTACCACGAATTGGGGCAAATTGTGGACCTCGACAACCAGACGGTTGAAAACTACATCACGTTGCTGGAGCAGACTTTTATCATTTTCAGGTTGCCGCCCCTTAGCCGTAATCTGCGGAAAGAGCTGAAGCGCAAACGCAAGATATATTTTTACGACAATGGCATCCGCAACGCCATCATAGCCCAATACCAGCCGCTGGAACTGCGGCAGGATGTTGGCGCTTTGTGGGAAAACTGGCTGATCAGCGAGCGTAAAAAAACGCTGCACTACCAGGGCATACACGCAAACACGTTTTTTTGGCGCACCCAAGACCAGCAAGAGATCGATTATGTAGAAGAGCGCGACGGCAAGATGTGGGCGTATGAAATGAAATGGTCGTCCAAGGCAAAGCCCGTCTTTTCGAAATCGTTTACGGAGGCGTACCCGGAGCATGCGGTGATGGGGGTGAACAAGGAGAATTATTTTGAGTGGTTGGGAGGACGCGCGTAGCGCTGCAAATGGTGTGTATATGAAGTTTTGACAATCAGAGTATTAGAAAAAAAATCCTTATGACATATTGGCATTTACAAATGAACCAACCTGAAGGTCGTGGAGGCTCAATTGTTATTGATTCCAAACAGTTGTTGCTTTTAGACCAGCCAGTGATTGGTTGCAATATATGGGATGACAAGCAATCCCTGGATTTTCAAGGAACAAGTAATACCCCACTTAAAAATGGTGACATCGTTTTGGTAAGAGAAGGCCAAAGACCCATTGCACTTTGCCGGGTAAAAGGAGAAAGCAAACCCAATGAGGCCTTACAAGAGAAATTTCACCTACAGATATATAGGGATGTTGACATAATTGGTTGGATAAATGCAGGCCACCCTTTCCCACAAGCCCAGAGAACCCTTCAAAGGTTAGTTGACCCAAACACCGACTCTTGGCGATATATCGAATATTATCTTCAAAAACTCAATCAAGAGAAATCTATGGAAAATATCATAAACCTCCTTCGCTACAAGCCTCAGATAATTTTACAGGGGCCTCCGGGAACTGGAAAAACACGGTTGGCCAAATTGGTTGCAAATGAAATTTGCGGTGCGGCAGGCGAACTGAAAACGATACAATTCCACCCTTCTTATTCCTATGAAGATTTTGTACGGGGGATTTCAGCAAAGTCAACGGAGAACCAGATAGAGTATGTTACTGAGAACCGGGTGTTAGCTGAATTTGCTCAAAAAGCCTGGAAAAACTTGCTGAACAGTAAAAAGGATCCCATAGAATTAACCAAAGAAATTAGAACCAGAAACCTCTTTGAAAAATTCAAAGAAACAATCTCTGATGAAATCGATGAAAAAGAACGCTATGCCTTAAACAAAACCGCTTCAATTATTGCAGTGGAAGATGATGCTTTCCGATACACCGGCTCTGTTTGGAAAAATGAATTTAGAATGAAATTTGAAGATGTCCTTAAGCTCTATCACAAAGGTGCTGCATTGCGGAAAGAAATTAAACATCAAGATTATACTTCAAGCCTGGCCCGTACCCACGCATCCTACTTCAAAATTTTATTAGAAAAGTTTCGTGATTTTGCCCAGAACAACCCAGAGCCAAAAACGGAAGTAAGCGTTGAAGAGAAGAAGAATTTCGTCATAATCATAGACGAAATTAATCGTGCAAACCTTCCTTCCGTCTTAGGAGAATTGATTTATGCGCTTGAATATCGAGATGAATCAGTCGAAAGCATGTATGACTTCGAAGGTACTCGAGAAATTGTTTTACCTTCGAATTTGTATATCATTGGCACCATGAATACTGCTGATCGAAGTGTTGGTCATATCGATTATGCCATCCGCCGCCGCTTCGCCTTTGTTGATGTGCTGCCCTCTGCAATGGTGCTTGATGAAGCAATCCAAGATACTTCATTGCGCGAGAAGGCGAAAAAACTGTTTGGTGCTGTTGAAGCATTGTTTTCGGACGAATTTTTAGCTGCAGATTTTAAAGCAAATGATGTTCAACTGGGACACAGCTACTTTTTAGCCGAAAATGAAGCGATGCTTAAGCTTAAATTGGAGTATGAAATAAAGCCTATCCTTCGAGAGTACGCAAAGGATGGTATCTTTCAGGCGGAAGTAAAAGAAAAAATCGACTCGCTGTATGTATGAGGTGATAACCATATCGGAACATGCCCATAGAGACATATCCTTGGCTATTGCCCAAGAGCGTTCCTTTGAGTATTATTTTACAAAGAAAAAAAGGCATGAAAAATGCCTCTGTTTTAGGCTAACCCCCCAAGAACTTGGACACAGAATCGAGTCCTCATATTTTATTGGGGTTGATTGGATTGGCAATCAATACCACGCGATTTACATCGAGCCTAAACTCAACGCCGAGACAAGCCAGACTGATTATATAAAGATGCTCTTCAGTGCACTTAAACACCCGGAAGTCGCCAAGCATACGGATGATCTTTATGAAATTAAATTCGATCAACCTTCTATTCAAATTACACAGCAGCAAGATTTATTAACCCCATTGCTGGTAGTACATTTTTTGAGTGTGGTGAAGGCAATTGTCCGGAAAGGTTTGAAAAAATCCTATTATCGGGTAACCCAAAACATCCAAGGCCGTATAAAAGGCAAGGTATTGATTAGCAATACTATAAAGCAAAACCTGCTAAAGAATAAGCCATTAAGAACACATTGCAGCTTTGATGAATTTGGCTTCAATAGCCTGGAAAATCGCTTGTTGAAAAAAGCCCTAATATTTGTCCAATGGTATTTGCCCACGCTGAAAAATTCCAATTCGGCACAATACATCCAAAATCAACTCAGTTATATCATGCCCGCATTCGAATCAATTAGCGAGGATGTGAGTCTGCTTGAAATCAAACACCAAAAAAAGAATGCTTTTTACCCAGAATACCAGGAGGGCATCCGAATGGCTACCTTGATTTTGAAAAAATTCGGTTACAATATCACGAATATAAAACAAACCCCTGTTGTGCAAACTCCACCTTTCTGGATTGACATGAGCAAGTTGTTTGAACTGTATGTTTTAGGGTTGTTGAAAGAGCAATTCGGTGACAACCAGGTTCGATACCACTACACAGTTTCGGGTAATGAGTTGGATTTTGTGCTAAATTCCAAGGATTATCAAATGGTTATTGATGCAAAATACAAACCAAAATATTCAGAGAAGTTTGATAATGACGACATAAGACAAGTAAGCGGGTATGCTCGGAGTACCCGTGTTTATAAAATCCTTGGGAAAAAAGAAAGTGAATTGATTGACTGCCTAATTATTTACCCAAGAAAAGACAGTCAATTGTACACTTTGAAAAATGAGAACTTGAAAGGAACCCCGATTGAACAGTATGTTAAATTCTATAAGCTAGGTGTGTCGTTACCGAAAATAGAAAAATGATTTCATTCACTTCTTGAGACGAACCAAAATCAGGTAAATTGTAATAACCACAACTTGCCCCAACAGTTAGCCAAAATAGTTCACTGAAATTTGGGGATTGCCCCCCCTCACCCCCCAACCCCACCCACAAACACCTCCACAAACTCCAGCACCTTCCGCGTAACCCGCTCCGCAACGCTGCCCCGCTCCCTGAGGCTCGGCCGCTCCTGCATCATGCCGATGATGTCGTCGCGCAGGGGCGTTTTGTCGCTAAACAGGTAGGCGCCCACCACATCCTGCAGCCGCGCCAGGTCGAGGCGCTCCTCCTGGCTCAGGGCCTGCAGCGCTGCCTGCCGCTCCCGGTCCCAATAGGCCTCGAATTCCTCCGGGATGCTGTCCGAATCCTGCACCAAAGGCAGGTGCTCCCGGATGAATTTCTCGATCAGCGCGCGCTTGCTGCGCAGCTGTACCTCGCCCGATACCTGCTCCAGGATCGCCTGCGTTTGCTTTTCCTGCTCTTCAGGCGCCGCGTCCTTGAGCTTAGCCAGCAACTTGAAAATGTAGCTGACGTTGATCTCGTCGCGGTGGATCAGCTCGAGCTCGAAATCTATGTCGCCCAGAATGGATACCTTTTCTTTTTGGTGCTGGCTTTTGGCCTTTTGGTATAAATCGAGGTACTTGCTTTTGTAGTCTTCAAATACCTGCTCGCCCATCGACAGGTCGCTGAACTGAAAATCCGTGAAGGTTGACAGTACATTTTTGAGGCGCATCAGCTCTCGGAAGGCTTTGATGAATTCCAGCTCTTCTTCCTCCGTCTGCAAATCGTTCACGCTGTTGACGCTGGGCGCAACCTGTAGCAACGCCATAAATGCCTGGTTGAAATGCGCCACGTATTCCTCATAAGGCTTCAGGATGATCTCGTCCCTGGCCTCTATTTTTGAAAACAGGGTGATCGCCTGGTCGGTCGCCGCCTTCAGGTTCCTGAAACACACGATGTTGCCCTGCGATTTCACATCGTTCAGTATCCGGTTGGTGCGGGAATAAGCCTGCACCAGCCCGTGGTATTGCAGGTTCTTGTCCACGTACAGTGTGTTGAGGGTTTTGCTGTCGAAGCCGGTCAGGAACATGTTCACCACGAGCAGCAGGTCGATGTCCTGGTGCTTTACCCGCTTGGCCACATCGTTGTAATACTGGTAAAATGACTGGCTGTCCTTAGTGCTGTAATTGGCGCCGAACTGCTTGTTGTAGTCGCCGATAAAGGTTTCCAGGTGGTCGCGGGAATGCAGGGAATTGTAGGCGAGCTCCGGCTCGGCGGCCATCAGGTAGTCTTCGTCTTCCAGGTAGCCGATGGCCTCGCTGTCGCTTTCATTGGCCTGGTAAGAAAAAATGGTGGCTAAGCGCAGGTCGTGTTCCCCGGCTTCCTTCTTTTGCCGGAAAATATGGTAGTACTCTATGAGGATGGGCACGCTCGGCACGCAAAAAATGGCGCTGAACTTCCGGCCATGCGTTTTGCGGTCGTGGTGGGCGATGATGTAGTCCACGATGTTGCGCAGGCGCTGGGGCGCGTGCATCACCTCGGCCTCGTCGATGGCTTCCACGTCGATGTCGAGGATATGCTCCTTTTTTTTGAAGGTGCTGATGTATTCAATGGAGAATTTCAGCACGTTTTCGTCGCGGATGGCGTCGGTGATGACGTATTTGTGCAGGCAATCGCCGAACAGCGTTTTGGTGGTGCGCTTGCCATACGCGTTGCTGCCGGCATTTTCGGCGAAAATGGGCGTGCCGGTAAAGCCGAACATCTGACAAGCCTTGAAAAAGCTTTTGATGTCCTCATGGGTTTTGCCGAACTGGCTGCGGTGGCACTCGTCGAAAATAAACACCACGCGCTTGTCCTGCAGCGCTTTCAGGCTTGGGAGGTACTTGGCCTTGCTGATGGCCGTGTTCAGCTTCTGGATGGTGGTGACGATCAGCTTGTTCGCCCCGGCCAGTTGCTGCACCAGGGTGTGGGTGTTGTTTGTGCCGTCGATGCTGCCTTCGCTGAAACTGTTGAATTCCTTGATCGTTTGGTAGTCGAGGTCTTTGCGGTCCACCACGAACACTACCTTGTGCACAATGGGCAGGTTGGTCAGTATCTGCGCCGTTTTGAAGGAGGTGAGGGTTTTGCCCGAGCCCGTGGTATGCCAGATGTAGCCGTATTTGGTGGTCGTTTTCACCCGCTCGATGATGGCTTCGGTGGCGTAGTACTGGTAGGGCCGCAGCACCATCAGTATTTTATGGGCATCGCTGAGCACCACGTATTTGGTGATCATTTTTGAGATATGGCAAGGCTCCAGGAATACGTCGGCGAAGGCGGAAAGCTGCGTGACGAGCTTGTTGTGCACGTCGGTCCAGTAAAACGTCTGCTTGAAGGAACGCGCTTTGATGGGGCTGTTGGCGTAGTATTTCGTGTTCACGCCGTTGCTGATGACGAAAATCTGGATAAACTGGAACAAGCCCTGCCCGGCGGCGTAGGAATGCCGTTCGTAGCGGTTGGTCTGCTCGAAAGCTTCCTTGAGCTCCAGCCCCCGGCGTTTCAGCTCTATCTGCACCAGCGGCAGGCCGTTGATGAGCAGGGTGACGTCGTAGCGGTTGCGGTAGCTGCCTTCCATACTGACTTGCTGGGCCACCTGGAACTCGTTCTGGCACCAGTGTATCTGGTTGATCAGTTCCAGGGTTTTGCGCTCGCCTTTGTCGTTGGTGAAGGGCACGCGGTCGCGGAGGATTTTGGCGCGCTCGAAAATATTGCCCTTGCTGATAAAGTTCAGCACCTGCCGGAAATCATCGTCGCTCAGGCTGAGCTTGTTGTGCTTTTCCAGCTGGCGCTTGAGGTTGGCGAGCAAGTCAGACTCGTCTTTTACCTGCACGGGTGCGTAGCCCAGCGATACCAGTTGGGCCACCAGGTTGTTTTCTAAAATCTGTTCGGGTTGAATGCTCATTTTTTAGGGATTATCCTGCTTTGCGTGTACAGGGCGGTGTTGTGTTACGGCCTTGTTTTGAAAGGTAAAGATGCGGAATTGTGGTGATATACCAGGGTTCCAGTGATTTGCGCGATTTTCAGGATGGATCAAATTGATTATCAAAGATTTACCTCCCGACATTTTCGCAAACCAGTTTCCGTTGGGTATAATTTGGGAACTGGGTACGCGCGGCACATCCCGGTGCGCGGCATTTTCCCAAAATCAAGCGGCATGAAAACTGATCAAAAAACCTTATTTTTGCATAAAATATATAATTATGGCCGACATCCATTTTCCTTTGAACGAAACACAGGTAGCGCTGCTAAAACTTACAGAGAATCTTTCTGCAGAAGAGGTTCAGGCATTGAAACAACTGATTATCGCTTTCAAGTCGCGGCGTTTGGCGCAGTTGGCCGATAAGGTTTGGGATGAAAAAGGCTGGACACAGGAAACTATGGAAGCTTTTCTAAGCGCACACTTGCGCACACCATACAACGCCCAGCAGACCAAACCATAAACATGAAAGTTGTCATTGACACGAATGTTCTGCTCGTTTGTATTTCCCCGCGTTCAGAAGCTCATTGGTTATGGCAAAAACTGCTTTCTGCTGCGTTTGATTTATACGTGACCAATGATGTATTGCAGGAATATTCCGAAATAATTGGCAGAGAAATGGGCCCGGAAGTTGCTGATGCCGCCATTGATTTATTGACGGACTTGCCGAATGTTTACCTTATTCAGAAATATTTTCTTTGGCAACTGGTGGAAGCTGACCCTGACGACAATAAATTTATTGATTGTGCAATAGCTGCCGGAGCGCAATTTTTGGTTTCTGAGGACCGTCATTTGCGCGTTATCCAAAAGTACCCCTATTTTGGGGTTCAGTTGGTCACTTTGAAGGAATTTATGGGGAAGTTATTAGCGTAATCTGTTCGGGGAGAATCCATAGAGCCGCTGCACCCCAATGTACCGGAAGCTTGCGTCAAAGACCATGTATTCTAAGAGTATATGGCCTTATGCGATGCTTTGAGGGTAGGGAAAGCACGGGAGCTAAACCTGGCCATAAAAGAACTCAAAAAACGCTTATGCTAAAAAACACCTTGATCAACCGCGCTGCGACCAAGAAAATATACCAGGATTTGGGTGGATTTGATGGATTGATGGATGCTGAAAAATTGATTTTTAATAGATTGCAAACATTCAATTTTCATAACTACTTTGCGTTGGCTATAGCAGTGGCTAATTTGTTTCATGAAGACCAAGAATACCGTTTCAAAAAAATCATGAGCCTGCTACAACAAATTTGTACTGGCAATTAACGCTACCCTACAAACATCCGCTACAACAATGCCTTCACGCCCGGTAGCGCGACATTTATGTCGCCCGAAAAAGGCCATTTATGGCCGTCGAAAAAGCGAAGCGAAATACAAATGCGCGCACCAAAAATTCTAAAGCGCTTCAGGGTGTTTCCTGTTCAGGTATTTGCTTGACAGCGGCAAGGAACGCGACGGCCATAAATGGCCTTTTTCGGGCGACATAAATGTCGCGCTACCGTGCCGCATAGTCTTCGTGGATATAGGTGAAAGGGTGCTCCGTCCAGTGGGTGCACAAATTGGCTGCGACCGAGTTCTGCTTTAGGTAATTGATCGCTCCGGTGAGATGCCGCGCATCGCGGATATAGCGATCATGCCAGCCGTTTTGCCAATATGGCTCCCCTGTCCGATCCAGTGCCAAGTTCGAATACCGGGCACTTGCTCCTTTTATGCGGTCCATGACATAATCGAGGTTTTTATACTTTTCACGGTCAAAGCCTCCGTATTTATCCAATTGGACAGAAAAATCGAGGATCGAGTGCACATGGTTCGGTATGATGGTGTAGCCAATCAGCTTGTAATAGATACCGTCGAACCGGTGGAACTGCTCCGCTGTTATTTGGGCAATCTTGGGGTCTTTCAAATAGGTTGGCCCGTGCGTACAAGCGTCAAGGGCTTTGTCGTAAGCATAAAAGTAATCGCGCTGCAAGGCTGACAAGCGATGCTCAAGGTCGGGCGGATTCATCATTTCGATTTTCGACTTGGCCTCGGCGAATATTTTGTGGGTCTTGTCCAGGAATTCTTTCGGCAAAGAGCCGTGCAGGCGGAAGGTGACAAAGAAGGTTTTTCCGGGTTTGATGAAATGGGGCAGATAGCGGGTGTACTCGGGTTTGAAGGTTGATTTCATGGTTTGAAATTGTTTGAAGAGTGCATTGATAATGAGATGAAGGCAAGTGTGTTTCTCTTGCCCCTCTATAAAGTTATGGGGGATTGTTGTATTTTGCAATCGGTAGCGCAACATTTATGTCGCCCGAAAAAGGCCATTTATTGCCGTCGAAAAAGCGGAGCAAAAATGCCATAGTGCGCATCAAGCAGCTAAGGAGAGGGAAGGTTTGGGGCCTTTTTGCCTTTTTATTGGCGGCGACATGGTGGGGCGACGGCCATAAATGGCCTCTTTCGGGCGACATAAATGTCGCGCTACCGTATACAAACATCCGCTGCAACATCCCCTTCTTGTAAGCGCCGCCCCGGTTGCGCGACATAGTGTTAAGGCCTCGGAGAGGCCAAACATTTGTAGCCCAATATCTGTATTCGCCGTTGAAATGTCAGACCTCTCCGAGGTCAGGATGGCAGCGCGGCCATGGTTTCTACAAACCTTGGGCCTCCGAGGTCTCACCGCTGCGGCACCGGCGTTTTGCCGCACTCCCCCTACACAAACATCCGCTGCAACAACGCCTTCTTGTGCGCCCCGGTAGCGCGACATTTATGTCGCCCGAAAAAGGCCATTCATGGCCGTCAAATACAGCCCATCGCCCAAGCACTTTTCGTATTCGGAAAAATAAGCAAGCACAAATGCCGCAACAATTGCCACGCCCGCCGCATTGCACATCTCTTTTGATGAATACACGGCCATAAATGGCCTCTTTCGGGCGACATAAATGTCGCGCTACCCTACACAAACATCCGCTGCAACAACGCCTTCTTGTACGCAGCGCACTGCTCCACCTGCAAGGCTACCGCAGCAATGGATCGATCAATGGCCGTGAGAAAGGTGGCGATTTTTTGCTGCTCGGGGAGAGAGGGGATTTTTACCGAAATTTTTGCCAAATCACTTGAGTTGATGGAAGGATACCCAGTTCCAGTACATCTTTTTAATACTTCATTTACAAAGGAATCAGTATGTAGTAACTGGAAAAAATATCCTGGGTGTCCCTTGCCCCTGACTCTAATTTGTGCATAACCAGTTGAAGCAACATAATCTCCATCTAAGTAAAAATGAAAATTATTTCTTTGGTATGGCCTTACGGTTTGATACAATATATCTCCTTTCTTAAGTAGTCTTTGAGCCCTACTGGGAGCTAATTTTTTGCTAAGAGTACTTGGGTTTTCAAGTACTCCCCTGCTAACACTTTCTAAATCGATATACACAAACACATCTGGCAATTCTTTACTATTGGGGTTGATTTCGCAAAAATCATCAAGAAACCCAGCAGTATAACCATCATTTTGAAATTCCCGAAACCGCAGCCTCCCCGAAAACAAACCCTGCATCAGCCCCTTTTTATATTCCTCCAAGCGGGCTTTTTTCGCCTGTAGCAGCTGCATGCGCCGGTCGATGGCAGAGAGAAAGGCGGCGATTTTTTGCTGCTCGGGGAGGGAGGGGAGGTGGATTGAAATCTCTGCCAATCTTTTACTAGAAATTCCAAGAACCTTAGTTCCTTGTGCAATTTTCATTATTCCAAGTCTAACCGTCCAGGTCTGCATCAGAAAAGAAACAAATCCAATTGCTATTTCATGAGACTCCTTTCTAGCTAAAAATGTGTGGAGCCCGGCTACGACTTTTTCGCCGTTAAGGTTGATAATTTCAATCGTCTTGCCAATATCATTGTAATCTTCAGAAGCATCAGCAATAACCAGATCACCATTTTCCAAATATGAGTCCTTCGATATCTTTGCGATATCAACATCTAGGTTAATGTACGGAACTGCTTCTCTTTCAATATCAAAGTGACTCTTGAGTTTTGTATGAATATCTCCATAGTGAATATTTTTCACTATCCCAGTTTCATAATTGAGGTTCTCTCTAGAAAACGAGTTGGTAGTTTTAAATGAGTACAATTCACCAAATCTCTTCTCCACCCACTCCCCCTCAAACCCCGCAAACCTTAAAACCGGCACTAACTTCTTATTTTTCATGGCTTAAAACGGGGTTGGTATGTTGAGTTCCTGGCAGAAGCCGGCGATGTCGCGGTTGGCGCTGTCTAATTCCTGTTCCAGTCTTTTGAGTGCTGCCGACACGGCTGCCAGGTCGATGGGGGCTTCTTCCTCGAAGGTATCCACGTAGCGCGGGATGTTGAGGTTGTAGTCGTTTTCGGCGATTTCGGCTAAGGTAGCCACGTAGCTGTACTTGGCGATGCTTTCGCGGCTGCGGTAGGTTTGCACGATGCGTTCCACGTCTTCGTCGCGCAGGGTGTTCTGGTTGCCTTCTTTCACGTAATGGTCGTCGCCGCTGGCGTCGATGAACACGATGTTGTCGTCCTGTTCCCGGCATTTTTTCAGCACTAAGATGCAGGTGGGGATGGAGGTGCCGTAGAAGATGTTGGCGGGCAGCCCGATCACGGCGTCGAGGGCGTTCATTTCTTTGATGAGGTATTCGCGGATGGCGCCTTCGGCGGCGCCCCGGAACAGCACGCCGTGGGGGAATACGCTGGCCATCACGCCGTTGTCGGCTAATTGGAACAGCATGTGCTGCAGGAAGGCGTAGTCGGCTTTGGTGTTCGGCGCGATGCGGCCGTACTGGCTGAAACGCTCGTCGCTTTCGTTCAGGGGGTTGGCGCTGCCTTTCCAGTGGGCGGAGAATGGCGGGTTGGCCACCACGGCCTCGAAGCGCTTGTCGAGGTGCTGCGGGCGTTCCAGGGTATCTTCCTGCCGGATGTCGAACGCGCGGAAATGCACGTCGTGCAGGATCATGTTCATGCGCGCGAGGTTGTAGGTGGTGCGGTTGAGCTCCTGGCCGTAGAACTCGCTCACCTTGGCTTCTTTGGCCACGCGCAGCAGCAGGGAGCCGGAGCCGCAGCTGGGGTCATATACCGAGCGCAGCTTGGTTTTGCCGGTGCAGACGATCTTGGCGAGTATTTTCGACACCTGCTGGGGGGTGTAGAACTCGCCCGCCGATTTTCCGGCGCCGGCGGCAAACTTGGCGATGAGGTATTCGTAGGCGTCGCCCAGCACGTCGGAGTCGAGCTCCCGGAGCTTGAAATCGATCTGGTCGAGGCGGTTGAGAATCTGCACGATGATGGCGTTGCGCGCGCCCACCGTGCGGCCGATCTTGGTGGAGTTCAGGTCCAAGTCTTCGAACAGGGCGTTGAAATCGTCTTCCGATTCGGTGCCCATGGTGCTCTGTTCGATGTGGTTGAGCACGGCCTGCAGGTCTTCGAGGATGTAGTTGTCGTCTTCCTCGGTGTCGGAGTTGCCTTTCGCGGCGAGGGCGGAGAACAGTTCGGCGGGTTGCAGGAAGTAGCCCAGTTTCAGCAGCGATTCTTCC
Source organism: uncultured Saprospiraceae bacterium (assembly GCA_964621185.1). GTDB lineage: Bacteria > Bacteroidota > Bacteroidia > Chitinophagales > Saprospiraceae > M3007. Next base: position 79,838 of record CAZULM010000004.1, read on the forward strand.
TTGATGGCGGCCAGGGTTTCGGGGTCGGTCACGAGTTTGTAGTCCTGTACGGGCTCGCCCACGAGCAGTTCGTTGGCGTACAGGTATTGTTTTTCCGACAGGTATTTGTAGAAGATAAAGCCCAGGATATAGTCGCGGTAGTCGTCGGCGCTGATCTTGCCGCGCAGCAGGTTGGCGATGCCCCAGAGTTGGCTTTCGAGTTTTTTCTTTTGGTCTTCAGACATGATGTGCAAGCGGATTGAGTGCGGGATCTGGATTTTTATTCTGGGGCAAATATAGCATGTGTGGGCGTAGTTGGGGTAAGGTGAGGCGGCAAACCTCGCGGGATTGGAAAAAGGCAAATATTTGATGGTGCTGCAACAATCGGGGAAAGGCAAAGCGATCAAATTGCCCGCCGCAAAGCACCGCAGCCGCTAAGTCGCAGCCTGTTCAACGCAAGGCTGCCCGTTATTTGTCATCAACGCTTCCATGATGTTCCGCAGCCTGTTCCAGGCCAGCATCGATTCCGACACCCCTGCGGCGCTTTGTGTCCCGTCGGTTCAGGGCATTGGTTTGGCTGGCATTTGTGGTTTATTTTGTGGTAAAAGCATTTAATATCGTGCAAAAGTAAAGGGGAGCCTCAGCTTTGAGCTGGCAAGCCTGGCTTTTATGGCTGTAGAAACCGCGCTGGGTCAGTTTATGTGGGAGGGGTGCGCAAGCGGTAGCGCGACATAAATGTCGCGCTACTGGGGGCTTTGGCCGTCGAATAAGTGGGGCGAAATTTAAACAAGCTGTTACTCCCCAAACAAATCGCCCACCTTCAATTCAAACCCCGGCAGCACCTCCCCGCCCGACAGCACGGCATCGAACGGGACAGTCTGAATATCGCCGTTTTCGGAATAGACGAAGGTTTTGCGCGCCTGCGGATCGACGAGCCAACCCATGCGGCAGCCGCTGGCCATGTATTCTTCCATTTTTTCTTTCAAGGCGAGCAGGGGCTGGTCGTCGGAGCGAAGCTCCAGCACGAAATCGGGGGCGATGGGGGCGAACCGCCGGCGCTCGGCCTTGGTGAGGGCTTCCCAGCGCTCTTTTCGTATCCAGGCCAGGTCGGGCGAGCGTTCGGCGCCGTTGGGGAGCTTGAAGCCGGTGGAGGAGTCGAAAGGCTCACCCAGCTGGTGTTCTTCGTTCCAAATGCCGAGCTTGACAAGCAATTTGGCATTTTTATTCCCGGTTTCAGATGTTGTTGGGGGCATAATCAGTATCTCATGTTGGCTGTTGCGCTCGATGCGCAGCTCGGGGTTCAGTTGGCACAATTGGAAAAATGCCTCGTCGCTCGGGTCGCCAGGTAGGCGCAGCCGAAGTTCGGTAGCGGATTGTCGTTTCTGGCGCCTTATTGGGATATGGGCTGCGGTCATACCATGATGTTTTGGAGCAAAAATAGGGATATTTTAGGGGAATGGCAAGGGCTAAGCCGCCACCTGAAACAAATTCAACTGCCCGTTCTGGGCCACCACATCGAGCAGGCGGGCGTATTTGACCTTGTCCTTGCTGTTGCTGCGCAGGGCGATCAGCTTGGCCAGCTCCAGGGTGATGAAAAAATCTTCGATGGGGTCGCCGGGGCGGGGGCGCTTGGCGAAATCGCGGTAGGGCTGCGGCTTGCGCATGCCGTCGCGGAATTCATACACGTCGCGCAGCCAGCGCCGCACCAGGGTGCCGTATTGCCTGACGGGGAGCTTCAGCGTGGCGAAAAGGCTGGAAGCCGTGACCACTTTTGTGCCTTTTTTGCTTTCGAATACTTCGAGTGCCATAAGGGTGCTGTTGTAATTGTTTTAATTGACAGCACAAAAATAAACACTTTGTTTTAATAAACAAATTATTTTAAAAAAAATAATTTTACACCCAACGGAAAGTTGACCCAAAGGAAAGTGGTTTGCGAAAATTTAAGGGAGCAAATCCTTGATAATCAATATTATACATCCATAAGATCGCGCAAATCGCTAGAATCCCGTTTTTTTTGTTGCTTATCGCTGTTTCATAAACTGCGCCGCCCCGTCGAGCTCCTCATAAAAATCTTCGCCAAATTTCCGGATTATGGCTTCTTTCAGGAACTGGTAAACCGGCACCTTTTCCTTGTCGCCCAGGGTACAGGCAGCGGAGCATATTTCCCAGCGGTCGTAGTTGAGGGCTTCGGTGCCGGTCGCGTCAAAAACGGCGATGCGGATGGGATAGAGGTGGCAGGAAATGGGCTTGCGGAAATCGGTGGCCCCGGCTTGCCAGGCCCGCTCGATGCCGCAATAGCCTATGCCCAGCGCATCGTAGGCGAGGTATGCGCAGGGGCCGCCGTCGATGAGGGGCGTGCCGTGGCCCATGCCGTCGTACCAGGCATGTTTGCCCCCTTTTTCGATGGTGGCAATGCCTGCAGGGCTCAAGAACGGCTTTACGTCTTCGTAAATCGCCTCGAGGACAGCCAGTTCCGCCGCTTCCAGCGGTGCGCCGTAGTCGCCCTCCCAGCAGCAAGCCCCTTTGCAGGCCGACAGGTTGCAGATAAAGTTTTCTTCCACCACGTCGTCGCTGACGAGCTTGTCTTGTACAATTATCATTCGATATGTTATTTATGCCTCACCCCGCTTGGTTTTGCCCATGGCGATCCTTGTAATCAATTGAACATCGGTTGAATCAATCATACTCAATCACAAAAATCAGGCGAATCATGGTATAGCTCACATGATACGGGTGCCTTCTGGTATCACCGCGCCTTTTTTCACCACCACTACCCCGTCGCGGATGGCGAACTCGTCGGTGGTCACATCGGGCAGGTGGCTGCCGCCCTTGATGATGACGTTGTTGCCGATGCGGCAATCCTTGTCGAGGATGGCGTGCTCGATGTGGCAATAATGGCCCACGCCGAGCGGGATGTCGTCGGCATTGGTGGCTATTTCCTGCAGGGTCTGGTAAATGTCGTTGCCCATCACGATGCTGTCTTTGATGACGGTGTTCTCTCCGATGCGGGAGCGGATGCCGATGATGGAGCCGTCGATGACCCGCGCGTGGATGATGGAGCCTTCGGCGATGAGGGCGCGGTTGAGCTGGGTGCCGCCGTAAAACTTGGCGGGCGGCAACATACGGCCGCGGGTGTAAATGTTGTGCCGGCTGTCGAAAAGGTTGAACGACGGGATATGGTCGGTCAGCTCGATGTTTGCCTCAAAAAAGGAGTGGATGGTCCCGATGTCGGTCCAGTACCCTTCATATTGGTATGCCGCCACCTTGCGGCCTTCCTCGATGGCGGCGGGCAGTATTTCCTTGCCGAAATCGGTGGCCTCTGGGTGCTGGTCGAAAAGGTCGCCCAGCACTTTGCGGTTGAAGATGTAGATGCCCATCGAGGCCAGGTAGTTGCGGCCCCGCTTTTTGTTGGCTTGCCCTACTTCGCTCTCCCACTCTGGCAGCAGGTCGGCGCTGGGTTTTTCGATAAAGCGCGGGATAAAGCCTTCGCTGTTCACTTTCATGATGCCGAACCCGGTGGCGTCTTTGGCGTCCACGGGAATGCAGGCGATGGTGACGTCGGCGTTCTGGGCGATGTGGTGCTTCACCATCTTCTCGAAATCCATCTGATAAAGCTGGTCGCCGGAAAGGATCAGCACGTAGTCGAAATCGTGGCGCTCGTAGTGCTGGCGGCTCTGGCGCACCGCATCGGCAGTGCCTTGGAACCAGCCGGTGTTGTTGGGGGTTTGCTCGGCGGCGAGCAGATCGACGAAGCCCTGGGTGAACTGGTCGAAGTTGTATGCGTTCTTGATGTGCGCGTTGAGCGAGGCCGAGTTGTACTGGGTGAGCACGAACATCCGCTTCACGCCGGAATTGATGCAGTTGGAGATGGGGATGTCGATCAAGCGGTATTTCCCGCCGATGGGAACGGCCGGCTTGGAGCGCTTTTCCGTGAGGGGGAACAAGCGGCTGCCGGCGCCACCGCCCAGGATTATGGAAATCATCTTTATCATGGTGCTGTTGTTTTTTCGAAAACGGGCAATAAATTAGGACGGGGTGAAGTCCCGTGTACTTACTCGTCGGACGGCGAAAAGCCGTCAGACGAGGTCTCACGTGGTCTGACGGCTTTTCGCCGTCCGACCACTACGTTAACACTCATTTTCATTCAATCGCATTGCTCTTGGGGTACAATATGCGGATAGTCTTTTTTGATTTATCAAAGCATGCCGTGAAGGTAGCAATCTTGCAAATTATTGTCAAAACAATCATTTGGCGCAAAGCAAATTAGCGGTTGTCTCCACACTACTGGACATTTTATTTCGCGCAGATTTTACACAGAAAAGGATACAGATTTTACACAGATTTTTTCCGCGTAAAATCTGTGCAAACAAATCTGCGTGAAATCTGCGCGAAAAATGTCCAGTAGTGTGGGTTGTCTCTTAATATCCGCAAAAAATGCGAAGCATGATATACATGTCCTTTAAGCGCACATTTTCCACAACCACTCTCATTTCTTCCCAGTCTTCGGTTTCGCAGCTTTTGCTCCCGTCTTTTTTGCCTCCGCCGCTTGCGCCGCCGTTTTTGGGTTGCTGCCGGGCGGCTTCACCTGAGGCGGCTTTTTCACGGCAGCCACCTGTTCTTTCACGGCTGGTTTGGGCGCTTTGGCTTTAAGTTCAGGCGCCGGCTTTGTTTTTTTGGCAACAGATTTTTCAGGCTTTGCCGTGGGCTTTTCGGCAGTCGGCGGTTTTTCAGTTGTTTTCGGTGCGGACTTTTCGGCTTTTTCAACTTGTTGCTCCGGCGTTTTTGCGCCTTTGTGTGCCTGAATCCTGCCTCCGATCCGCTGATACACGTTGAAATACTGTTGCACGGCCCTTTCCCAGGAAAAGTCGATCGACATGATGCGCTGCCGCAGCACGTCGATGATGCCCGGTTCGTTGTGCCACATGGAGGCGGCCCGGTGGATGGCATAGCCGATGTCGTCGAGGCTGAAATTGTCGAAACGGATGCCGCGGCCACTGCCGTCGGGCTCGGCGATGTCCGGCACGGTGTCTTTCAGCCCGCCCACGCTGCGCACGATGGGGATGGTTCCGTAGCGCATGGAATACAGCTGGTTGAGGCCGCAAGGCTCTACCCTGGAAGGCATGATGAGGAAATCGGAGCCGGCATATATCTGGTGGGCCAGCCCCTCGTTGTAGTCGATGACGGCGCTCACGCGACCCATGTAGTGGTGCGACATGCTGCGGAACTCGTTCTGGGTCCAGGTCTCGCCCGTGCCCAGCACCAGGAAGCTGCCCGAACCGCCGGCGTGGATATAGCTTTTATAGGCATCGGGCAAGAGGTCGCTGCCCTTTTCGCCCACCATACGCCCGATGAAACTGATCAATGGCTTGTCTTCCGGCAGCCCGAACCATTCGCACAGCACTTGTTTGTTCTTGCGCTTGAAGGCCCGGGTCTGTTCTATTGCCGAGGTTTTTTCGTTGGCCGGCTCCAACCTGTATGCCAGGGCGGGGTCGGTCGCAGGATCCCACACCTGTGCGTCGATGCCGTTGATGATGCCGTATTCTTTTTGCCATTCCGAGCGGAAAAGCGGCTCCAGCCCAAGGCTGTTCTGGTGCAGTTCGTACAGGTAGCTTTCCGAAACGGTAGTGACAGCCCAGGCACATTTCACGGCTGCCGCCATGGGGTTCACGGTGCTGTTCCAATCGAGATATCCACGGGCCCAGGCATCGTAATAGGGCAAAAGCGCATGGTTTTTCCAACTGAACGCGCCCTGGTACTGCCCGTTGTGGATGGTGAAAACGGTGGGGGTGTTGGCCAGCGGCCTGAAATCGGGCGAGTGTTTCACCATGAAGGGGATGAGGCCCGTATGGTGGTCGTGGCAGTGCAGCACACGGGGCCGGTCTTGCTCCGGGAACGAGATCACCCATTGCAGCACGGCTTGCTGGAACACCAGATAGCGCTCCAGCTCGTCGCCATAAGGCCAGCCGGAAGGGTCGTTGTAAATGCCCGGGCGGTCGTACAGCCCCGGGATATCGACCACGAAGAACGGGAAGCCGAGCTTGTTGGTCTTTTCCTGCTGCACCGAGAACGGGATATGCCGCCAGTCGGAACGGATGGCCCCGCTATACACCGTGGCCCATTCCTGGTTGTTTATCCACTTGAGGGAATATTTCGGGATAACGGCGGCGGAAAGCACGCCGGCCTGGCTCATGTACTTGGGCAAGGAGCCGACCACGTCGCCCAGGCCGCCCGTTTTGGCAGCTGGGTAACATTCTGCGGATATGTGTAGGACTTGGATCATCTTTTCGATAGATGGTTTACCCGCCGTAGCTTCAGCGAAGGCAGGTGGACGGTGCCAAAGGTCAACAGTCAGCGGGCAATTGCCAAAAGTCAGGGCGAATATTTTTCTATTTTGTTCAACGGCACCAACAATTGCCGGAACTTTCCTTCTTTTGCAAAAAAATATATTCAACATGAAACACCTTGATCGGCGCAACTTCCTCAAAACCACCTCGCTGGCACTGGCCGGCACCGCCATGGCTGCCCACAAGCTGCCTTTCGACATCGGCGCTTACCCGACCACAAACCTGGGCCTGCAGCTTTGGAGCGTGCGCGATGCCATGGGTGTGGATGCCGCTTCCACCATCGTGGCCCTGGGGCAGATGGGCTACCGCAAGGTGGAGGGCTTCGGCTACAAAGATGGCAAAATGTTCAACCTGCCCATTGCTGACTATGCCAAGCTGTTGAAGGACAACGGCATCAGCACCCCTTCCTGCCACCACATGGTTACGGCCGCCGATTGGGACGGCAAAATGCTCTCCGACAGCGTGAAAAAGGCCATCGACGACATGGCGGGCATCGGGCAGCGCTATGTCGTTTGCCCCTATATGGTCGATGACGACCGCGGGCGCATCGAAAAGATGGTGGAAGCGTACAATGCTGCCGGCGAATACTGCCGCAAAGCGGGCATGAAGTTCGGCTACCACAACCACGACTTCGAATACACCAAGCGCGGGCCCGACAATAGGCTGCTCATCGAGTGGCTGCTGCACGAAACCGACCCGAAGCTCGTCACCATGGAAATGGACATGTACTGGGTCGCATTTGCCAACCACAACCCCATCGATTGGCTGAAGCTGTACCCTGGCCGCTGGGAGCTCTGCCACGTAAAAGACATGGCCAAGACCGAAAAACGCGAGTCGATAGAGGTCGGCGACGGCAGCATCGATTTTTCGGCGATATTCAAGCTTTCCGCCACAGCGGGGCTGAAATACTACATCATCGAGCTGGAGCATTACCGCACCACATCTATGGAGGGCGTGAAAAAATCCAGAACAGGGTTCATTAAGATTCGGTAATGGTAGCGCGACTTTCAAGTCGCCCGAAAAAGGCCATTTATGGCCGTATCAAAGCAACAAAAACAAGGGATGCCGCCGGGCAGAAGCCTTTGCTATTGGGCTATTTGGCCTTCTTTTTTTGTTTTTACGGCCATAAATGGCCTTTTTCGGGCGACATAAATGTCGCGCTACCGAAAGTGGCGTATTTTTGCCAAATATGATTTTACGACTTTTCTTTCCCTTTTTCTTTGCTGTAAGCATCACTGCTACAGCTTCCGCCCAGAACACCCGCCTCAACGACCACAACAACATCGGTTGGTTTGCCGGGTTTGCCACCTTGAAATTTTCGGATAAATGGAGCGCCCACACCGAATACCAGTGGCGGCGCGAAAACTACGTGCAAAACTGGCAACAAAGCCTCCTGCGCCTGGGCCTGAACTACCAGTTGATGCCCAAAGTGCAGCTCCGCTTCGGCTACGCCTGGATCGAGACTTTTGCCTACGGCGAATACCCGCTCAACAGTTTCGGCAAGGATTTTACGGAACACCGCATTTTCCAAATGGCAACGCTGAAGGATGACTTGGGCCGTTTGAGCGTGTCGCACCGCTTCCTGCTCGAACAGCGCTGGGTGGGGCGCTATTCTTCCCCCAAGCTGCAAAAAGAGGACGAATTCCCCTTCCTGCAGCGCCTGCGTTACATGTTCCGCATGCAATACCCGCTGCAAGGCAAAACACTGGACGACAAGGAGTTCTACGCTGCGGCCTACGACGAAATCTTGATCGGTTTTGGCAAAAACGTGAACGAAAATGTGTTCGACCAAAACCGGGTCGGCTTGCTCATCGGCTACCGTTTCAATAAAAAATGCAGCATTGAAGCCGGCTACCTGAACCAAATCGTCCAGTTTTCCCGGGAAATAACGCTGCCCGGAACCAACACAGGCCGCAACCTGTTTCAGCACAACAATGGTTTTATCATCAATAGCTACTTTAATTTGAGAATTTGATAATTGCATAATGTGATAATTGGCACAGCCAAACACACTGTTCAAAATTACGTAACGATCCAGCCGCACCCTTTCTGTACCTTTGGTTGTCATTCTCGTAAGAATCCGTCCACGTAAAGTGCGCTGGTAATCTGGGGCGGGCTCGTTACAAAATCACCACATTACATTCCGCAATCCGCACTCCGCACTCCGCACTCCGCATTCCGCACTCCGCACTCCGCACTCCGCATTCCGAACTCTGCAATGAAAGTCACCATACTCGGCACTTCTTCCGGCGGGCCGTTCCACGGCCGCCACTACACCTCCCAGTTTGTACAATCGGACAAGCACTGTTTCCTCATCGATTGCGGGGAAGGCACGCAGATGCAGGTGTTCAAATACAAAATCAAAGCCGACCGCTGCAACCAGTTGTTTATCAGCCACCTGCACGGCGACCATGTGTTTGGGCTGATGGGCCTGATCACGAACTGGAGCCTGAAGCGCCGCAGCGAGCCCTTGCAGATTTTTTCGCCGCCGGGCTTGCGGGAACTGGTCGAAACGGCCATTCGCGTGTGTGGCGTCAGGCTCACCTACGCGATTGAATTTCATGAAGTGGATGCCAGCATTTCCGCAAAAGTATTCGAGAACAGCGCCGTGGAAGTGTGGACGATACCGCTCAGCCACCGCGCGCCGACTTCCGGCTGGCTGTTCCGGGAAAAGCCCAAGCCCCGGAACATACGCCCGGAGAAGTTGCAGGAATACGACATCGCCGACGACTATGCGCAGATAAAGGCCATCAAAGCCGGCGCCGACCTGCTTTTGGCCGATGGGCGGCATATCCCGAACGAGGAACTCACCTCGGAGTCTGTCCCGTTGAGCTACGCATTTTGCAGCGACACGGCGCCCTCTGGTGTGGTGGCGGAGCTGGTGCGCGGGGTTGACCTGTTGTACCACGAAGCCACGTTCACCGACGAAAACATCGAAGAAGCGGCCTATTCCTGTCATTCCACGGCCCGGCAGGCGGCGGAAGTTGCCCTGCAGGCGGCAGTGAAGCGCCTTGTCATCGGGCATTTCTCTGGGCGCTACCCCGATGCGGCGCAGCATTTGAAGGAAGCGCGGGAGGTGTTCCCAGCGACGGATCTGGCGGAGGAGGGGGCGTGTTGGGATACGGGGAGTGGCTTATACCAGGATTCCAGTGATTTGCGAGATTTTCAGGATGGATTTGATTGATTATAAAGGATTTAACTCCTGGTATTTTCGCAAACCACAGTAGTTCGGGTATAATAGGTTAAAATACTTGGCCAAGCTGTGGATTTCCCGACCCGCCTCATTCCGGTAATTACCGTTATAAACCTTTCTGCAAGGTGCGATTCAAGCTCTGGGAATATTTTTCTTCGCAACATACCCGAATTTATGGCAAAAAATTTGACACAACTATAGGTATTGTGGCAAAATAAATGACACGAATCCTGGTTTTTGCACTCATCTCTCATCATTCATCTCTCATCATTCATCTCTCATCATTCATCTCTACGCACTCATCGGCTGGCCGCTCGCCCACTCCTTTTCGAAATCCTATTTTTCGGAAAAATTCTCCCGTGAAAACATCAAAAATGCCCGTTACGAGCTGTTTCCACTGGAGCAAATCGCTGATTTCCCCAAACTGTTGGCACAGCACCCCAATTTAAAAGGCCTCAACGTAACGATTCCCCACAAGGAAGCGGTAATCCCTTTTCTCCACAAACTGGACGAAACCGCCCGTGCCGTCGGCGCCGTGAACTGCATCAAAACTGGTAAAAACCGCGAACTTACAGGCTACAACACCGATGTGATCGGCTTTGACGTCAGCCTCACAAACTTCCTCGAAAAACATAAAAACAGCGCCAAGCCCAGCCACGCCTACATCCTCGGCACCGGCGGCGCGGCCAAAGCCGTCGCCTACGTGCTCCAAAAACGCAATATCCCCTACAACTTCGTCTCCCGAAGCCCCTCCACCCCCCAAGAAATCCACTATCCATCCCTTATAACTCATCCCTCATCATTCATCCCCGAGGGGTCGGGGCAGGCTATTCATCATTTATCATTCATCATTATAAACACCACGCCCCTCGGCACCTTCCCCAAAACCGAGGAAATGCCCCCTGTCCCTCTCGAAATATTTAAGCCAGGCAATTTGGTATTTGATTTGGTGTACAATCCCGCCGAAACGCTACTTTTGCGGGAAGCCAGGGCGCGCGGCTGTTTCGTGCAGAATGGCCTTGAGATGCTCCACCTTCAGGCCGAAGCGGCTTGGGAAATTTGGCAAACCTGACCATGACCACCACGATAGATTTTTCGAATACCGAAATTGCATTTGCCCACCTTTCTGACAAAGAACTGAAACAATCGGCCTGGCTTTTTTCCATGATGAACAAGCCCTGGCTGGTGAAATACGGCTCCCAGCTGGCGCTTTGGGCTGTAAAAAACAACCTTCCCTTTGCCGAAACCGTCGTCAAAAAGACGGTGTTCAAACAGTTCGTCGGCGGCACCACCCTGCTCGACAGCATGCCCGCCATCGAGCACCTCGCCAAGTACAACACCCTGACCATACTCGACTACGGCGCCGAGGCCAAGGAAACGGAGATCGACTTCAACCACACGATGAACGAGAACATCCGCGCCATCGACTTCGCGGCGCGCTCGGTGAAAAGCGCCCCGATCATCAGCACCAAGATCACCGGCCTGGCGCGCTTCGGCCTGCTGGAGCGCATCCAGTCGGCCCAATCGCTGAACCGGGAAGAGGTCATAGAATACCGCAATGCCCTCAAACGGGTGGACGCGATCTGCTACCACGCCGCCAAAAAAGGCGTGGGCGTGTTCATCGATGCCGAAGAAAGCTGGATACAAGACGCGCTCGACCACCTGGTATGGCTCATGATGAAGCGCTACAACAAGAAAGACATCGTGGTGTACAACACCTTCCAACTGTACCGGCACGACCGCCTTCAGTTCCTCACTGAAAGCTACGACCGCGCCCGTGAAGCCGGCTTCAAGCTGGGGGCCAAGCTCGTGCGCGGCGCTTACATGGTGAAAGAAAACCAGCGCGCCGAAGAAATGGGCTACCCAACCCCCATCAATCCTGACAAAAGCGCCACCGACGACCTATACAACACCGCCTTGCGCTTCTGCCTCGACCACCTCGACCACCTGGCCGTGTGCAATGCCAGCCACAACGCCGACAGCATGTTGCTCATGGCAGAGATCATGGAGAAAAAAGGTATCCCCAAAGACCATCCCAACACCCTGTTCAGCCAACTCTACGGCATGAGCGACAACCTGACCTTCAACCTCGCCAACGCGGGCTTCCGCGTCGCCAAATACCTGCCTTATGGTCAGGTGAAAGAAGTGATACCTTACCTCATCCGCCGCGCCCAAGAAAACACCTCGGTGACGGGGGACGCAGGCAGGGAGCTGCTGTTGGTGCGGGCGGAGGTGAAACGGAGGAAGTTATGAGAGATGAGCGATGAGTGATGAGAGATGAGTTTGCACGACGTTTCTGCCCTTTCTTGGTATGGCTGTTTCAGCACTAAAACCTGATTTGGTTAAGGGGCTGGAAAACAATTCAAAGAAGACCTGAATGCCATGCAAACTCATCTCTCATCATTCATCGCTCATCACCCATCTCTCAAAAGAATTGGCGAACTTTGCCCGGCACAGCATCAAATAGCAAAACATGACCATCTCAGCCCAGCTCATCGACCTCCACCAGCGCCGCAGCTACCCCGCCGAAATAACCGTTTCAGACGGAAAAATCAGTTCCATCCGGGAAATAGACGCATTGCCGGATGACAGTGCCGGCTACCTCCTCCCCGGCTTCGTCGATGCGCACGTGCACATCGAGAGCAGCATGTTGCCGCCCAGCGAATTTGCCCGCATGGCCGTGGTGCACGGCACCGTGGCCACCGTTTCCGACCCGCACGAGATCGCCAACGTGCTGGGCAGCGAGGGCGTAGCGTACATGCTGGAGGATGCCGCCAGGTCGCCGCTCAAGTTTTGCTTCGGCGCGCCTTCCTGCGTCCCAGCCACGCCTTTTGAAACCGCCGGCGCCGTTCTTGACGCTGCCGAGGTCGAAAAACTGCTGCAAAACCCCGACATCGGCTACCTGTCGGAAATGATGAACTTCCCCGGTGTGCTGCACAGCGACCCTGGCGTGATGGAAAAGATCGCCGCCGCCAAACGCTTGGGCAAGCCCGTGGACGGCCACGCGCCCGGGCTGCGCGGAGAGGCGGCCCGGCAGTATTTCGCGGCGGGCATCAGCACCGACCACGAGTGTTTCACCTACGAAGAAGGGCAGGAGAAAGCGACGCTGGGCGTAAAAATCCTCATCCGCGAGGGCAGCGCCGCCCGCAATTTCGAGGCGCTTTGGCCCTTGTTGAAAGAATTTCCGGCGCAAACAATGTTCTGCAGCGACGACAAGCACCCCGACGACCTGGTGCAGGGCCATATCAACACCCTCGTGGCAAGGGCCATCGCGCAAGGTTGCGACCTCTACGATACCCTGCGCACGGCCTGCATCCACCCGGTGGAGCATTACAACCTGCCCGTCGGCCTCCTGCGCGTCGGCGACCCGGCTGATTTCGTGCAGGTGGCCAATCTCGTCGATTTTAAAGTGACCGCTACCTGGATCAACGGCGAACAAGTGGCGGAAAACGGCAGAACCCTCCTGCCCAAGCTAAGCAGCGCTGCGCCCAACCAATTCGTAGCCGAACCCAAACAAGCCGCGGACTTCCAATTGCACCAGAAAGTAAAAGGTTCCAAGCTCCGCGTGATACGGGTTTTCGACGGCGAGATCGTTACCGGGGAATCTGCCGATTCGGTGGTTGAGGTCATAAATGGCCAATACCAGCCCGATTTGGAGAACGACTTGCTGTTCATCGCCGTGGTGAATCGCTACACGCCGGATGCAAAACCGGCACTGGGCGTCGTCCGCGGGTTCGACCTCAGCTGCGGCGCCCTGGCGAGCAGCGTGGCCCACGATTCGCACAACATCGTAGCCGTGGGCGCCAGTCCGGAAGCCCTGGCCGAGGCCGTGAACGCCGTGATCGCTGCCAAAGGCGGCATCAGCGCCACCGACGGCGCGGGCGATACCCGCGTGTTGCCGTTGCCCATTGCAGGCCTCATGAGCCAGGCAGATGGCTGGAAGCTGGCGGAAACCTACGCCGCGCTCGATGCCTGGGTAAAATCCGCGCTCGGCTGTAAACTGCGGGCGCCTTTTATGTCGCTTTCCTTCCTGGCCCTGCCCGTCATCCCAAAATTGAAAATGACGGACAGGGGTCTGTTCGACGTGGAGAAATTCGACTTTGTGGAGGTGGAGAAAGTGCACAATTAGTGCCGCACCAAGCCATCTTTGCCGAAATCCAACAATATAAAGGAAGCCTTGTTTCGTACCTTTGCCCCCGACATCAACATAATGGAACTCAAGGGCAAATTCCTATTCGGTATTGCAGGCATGTTCGTTTTCGAACTGATGCACATCCCGCTCGGCGGGCTGATCGGGTTCTTTGTGGGTTCCCTCGCCGGACACTTCCTGTTCGACATGCCGAAGGAAAAAAACGAATCGGAAAGCGCGTTCAGGGCCTACCAGAAACGGCGCGGGGAGTTCCTGTTTCACGTTTTCCGCCTCTGCGCCAAAATGGCCAAGTCGGACGGCGCCGTCTCAAAGGCCGAGGTTGAGCTCATGGAAAACCTGATGCGCAACCACTTCCGCCTGAACGAGGGCGCCAGGGCCGAGGCCATCCGGGTGTGGAAACAATCGAAAGACTCGCCCCACAGCTTCGACCAATATGCCAAGGCGTTTTACAGCGACTTCAACCGCGAGCGGCACCAGGTGATGAACATGATGGACCTGCTTTTCGCCACTGCCGCCGCCGACGGGAGACTGCACCCCCGTCAAGAAGAGCTGTTGCTCCGGGCCGCCGGCATCTTCCACATCGGGCGCATGCAGTACGACCGCATCAAAAGCCGATATTACCAAACCCGCCAGCAGCGCCAGCAACAACAAGGCCGCTGGACGCCCCTCGACCCGCACTACGCCCTGCTCGGCGCCAGCCCCGCCGATTCCTTAGATTTGATCAAGAAAAAATACCGCGCCTTAGCCATGAAATGGCATCCCGACAAGATGCTGGCCAACGGCGCCTCCAACGAGGCTATAAAACACGCCAAGGAAAAATTCCAGCAGATCAACGAGGCGTACGAAAAAATAACGGAGGCCAGAAAATGACCGCGCAGCGCTATTTCCTCACCCTCTCCTACCGCGGCACGCGCTACAACGGCTGGCAGATACAACCCAACGCTTCCTCGGTACAAGAAACCCTGGAAACAGCCCTCTCCACCATCTTACGGCAAAAAATCGAGGTCACCGGCTGCGGCCGCACCGATACCGGAGTACATGCCCGCTACTACGTGGCCCATTTCGATGCGGTGGGCGAATTGCCGCCCACTTTTTTGAACGGCCTCAACAGCTTGTTGCCCGAAGACATCGCCGTGTTCGACATAAACCCCGTTGCCCACACCGCCCATGCCCGCTTCGATGCCATCGAACGCAGCTATGCCTACCACATCAGCTTCCGAAAAGACCCCTTCCTGACAGAAACCGCCTGGTTTTACCCGCAGTTCAAGCAGCTCGACCTGGACAAAATGGCTGAAATAGCCAATCTGCTGCCCCAATACGATGCGTTTTTCCCCTTTTGTAAAACCAACAGCGGCCTCGACAACTACCATTGCACCTTGAAAACGGCCCATTGGGAAATACTGCCCAATGCCCGGGGCCTCGTATTCCACATCACGGCCAACCGCTTCCTGCGGGGCATGGTGCGGCTCATCGTAGGGGCTTGCGTACAGGCGGGAACGGGGCAATTATCCGTTGCCGACATAAAAGACGCCCTCGACCAGCAATCACGCCTGCCCAAAAGTTTGAGCGCGCCGCCGCAAGGCCTGTTTCTGACGAGCGTGAAATATGCGTGACGGTGGGCGGTGGACATCTACCGTCAACCGTCAACCGTAAGCTGCAAATCCTCCAGCCGCCCGGCCGCCTTCAACAGCTTCAGCACCGCCAGTTTATAGCCGAAAACCTGCTGCCAATAATTTGTCTCGGCTTCGGACAGCGCTGTTTGGGCGTTGAGCAGGTCGGTCAGCGGCGCCACGCCCGCTTTGTACTGGAGCATGAGCTTGTCGGTGATCTCCTGTGCGAGGGCGACGTTGTCTTTTTGTGCGTTGAGCGCCAGGAGGGCGTTCAGGAACTGTTCATAAGCCATGCGGAATTCGAGCGACCTGCCGGCGCTGAACTGCCGGCGGTCTTCTTCCAGCTTTTCTTCTTCTAATTTGAGGATCAGGAACTTGTTGCGCACCCGCAGCCCGTCTATCATGGGCACTTTCAGTTTGAGGCCCACGGCGGCCATGCCGTACCAGCGGCGGTCTGGCTCGAAAAAATTAAGGTCGGGCCGGAATGCTTGGGCGGACAATGCCCCATACAGGTCGAGGCTGGGGAATGCTTCTGCCCTGGCGCTGCGGGCCTGGATGCGGGTCATTTTGAGCTGGTTCATCAGCAGGCGGTGCTCGGTGGTGCTTTCCGTGTCGAAGGCCAACGATTGCCAGCGCAGGGAGTCGGCGGCGGGGGCGCTGATGTCGGCCACGAGCTCCAGCGGCTCGTCGAAGGGCAGCCCGCAGAGGAACTGGAGGGTCTGGCGCAGGCTGCTGATGGCGGAGAGCAGGTTCTGGCGCTGGGTTTCGAGGTTGGTTCGGGCCACGCGGATGCGCTTCACGTCGGTGGGGATGGCATATCCGTTGGCGAGCTGCAGCTCCGTCATGCCTTGGAGGGCTGCCAGCTTGTCCACGTTTGCCTTCACGGAGCGCAGCAACTGCTCAGTTTGCAGGGTTTGGTAAAAAATATTGGCGGTGTTGTAGATCACCTCTTCGTTGGAGCGCTCCAGCAGCATGTCGCTGATGCCGCGCGCCACGTCGAGGCTGGGTATCATGCGCCGCTTCGATTCGTTGATGAGCGACTGTTCCAGCTCCAGGGTGCCGGCCAATTGCCAGGGGCGGCCAAATTGTGCGGGGATGTAGGTGCCTTCTTCCTGCCCGAAAAGCTCGCCGGGCAGGAGTTGCGTGGGCAAGAGGGGGTACCAATCGAGGTTCACGCCGGCTTTCATTTCCGGGAGCACGGATTGGCGGGCCTCTTTGGCCTTTCGCTCCAGCAACTGGCGCTCCAGCTTGTGCTTGCGCACCTGGGCATTGTTGGCGATGGCCAGCTTGATGCTTTCTTCCAGTTCCAGCTTGCGGACGGTGGGCGCTTCCTGGGAAGCGGCTATTTTGGCCAGGAAAATTAGGGCGACGAGGAGGTGTACCTGATTTTTCATCGGGCAAAGATAGGAAAGGAAAGGCAGGTGTTTGAGCAAGCTCATGGCGCACCCACCTCTCCGAACAACTTCCCCCTATTTATGTGCCACGGCAAGGCTGCCGCTTTGCCGGTTTTTTATTTCAAGCAGGCCTTTGTTGTGGATGGTTCCAAGGTTCAGGACTCCGTTGAAGCGGCCCGTTTCGTTGGCGACGGTAAGGCGGCCGGTTGGCAGGAGCGTCAGGGAGGCGCCGCTTTCAACCAGCAGGGCGTCAATTGGTTCTACTACATCGGTGATGACCGGGAAAACCGAGGCTCCGGCGGGTATGACGACTTGGCAGAACTCATTGGGCACCCTTCCCTCCTTCCAGTTGGCGGCGCAATCCCATGCCGTTGGCTGGCCGGGCTTGTTGCCTTTCCAGGTGGCGGTGGTTTGGGCCGATGAGGGCATAACATGAGAAAGCAGGAATAACAAGCTTGCGGCTGAAAAAAGGACTTGTTTCATGGCAAATGTTTTTTAGATTGGAGGAATATTGTTGATTGTATAAGCTAAAGCCTGCTGCCAGGAGAGCAGGAATTGGGCAGGCTCACCCTTCGGACAACCTGAGCCCCGTCCCTTTTGCGGATGACGCGCACCGTTGCAACCTCGCCGCAAACACAAGTTGCAGTCGTGATGCCCCGACCGCCTTCTGCGCCGTCGATTTCCCAATAAAACCAGTACAACTCAGGCTTGGCGATATGCACCGTCAGGGTGGAGCCGCCGTTGTAGCAGTTTGAAACGAGTATGTCAAATTGAAACCTCGGAAGTTCAGGGTATGAGCGGCTGCCGATGACTGTCTGTGCGGTGGCAAGGTTGGCGGAAAAAACGGCTGCGAACAAAAGGCAAGCCGTAAGCGCGGCGTTGAGTCTTGTGGCGTATTTCATGGCATGTAATTTTTGGTGATAAAGGAGGGCGCGATTTGTGACAGGCAGCAAACAGCATTGCCGAACAATTCGCCCAATGGACAGCATGAAAAACATGTGCCAGCGCTCAAAAGCAACCTTTTGAGTAAATTTGTGGAAAAACAACCACGTATTGTTTGGGCATGGAGCGGTTATGCGTTTGAACAGATTTGCCTTAGCTATATCCATCAGATAAAAAATGCGCTCGGCATCGGCAGCGTACAAACCCAGTCCTCCTCCTGGCTCGGCAGCAATGGGGCCGAAAAAGCACAAATCGATCTTGTCATCGACCGCCGGGAGGCCAATGCCTATAGCCAAGGTTTGGTGCAAAACTCTTTGACGATGGACGCGTTGTTCCCAACAGACACAACGCGCTGAGCATCTTGGGCATCAAGAAGCGGCACGTTGACAGAGCGGCTGAACAGTTGAAAAAAACTCCGTACTTTTCCCAACATTTGCAGCCCCTCTCATCGCTCATCTATCATCTCACATCACTAAAACCATGTTGTTTCGAAGCAAAATCGCCGGCATTGGCCACTACGTACCAGAGCGCATCGTCACCAACGACGAACTGTCAAAAGTGATGGACACCACCGATGCGTGGATCCAGGAGCGCACCGGAATCCAGGAGCGCCGTTACGGCAAAAAGCACGAAGAGACCACCACCACCATGGCGGCCATCGCCACGCGCATCGCCTGCGAGCGCGCCGGCATCAGCCCCGAAGAAATCGACTTTATCGTGTTCGCCACCCTTAGTCCCGACTACTACTTCCCGGGCTGCGGCGTGCTGCTGCAGCGCGAGCTCGGCATCACCAAAAGCGAGGCCGGGGCGGTGGACATCCGCAACCAATGCAGCGGCTTTATCTATGGGCTGAGCATCGGCGACCAGTTTATCAAAACCGGCATGTACAAAAATGTGCTGGTGGTGGGCGCCGAGATGCACTCCATGGGGCTGGATTTCTCTACTCGCGGCCGCAACGTGACCGTGATCTTCGGCGACGGCGCAGGGGCGGTCATCCTGCAGGCCACCGACCATGCCACGCACGGCATCCTGACCACCAAACTGCACTCCGACGGCACTTACGCCGAAAAGCTGGCCTTCATCAACCCCGGCGCGCATGGCGGCTACCACAAAAGGCATACCGGGGAAGACATCGACTACGGCTACCCGCCCATCAACGCTTATGGCGAAATATTCCTGACCCCGAAAATGGTGGCAGAAGGCATGACCTACCCGAACATGGAAGGGCAGTTCGTGTTCAAGCTGGCCGTGCAAAAGTTCCCGGAAGTTATAAAAGAAGCCCTCGACAGTCTCGGCTACAAACCTTCCGACATCAACATGCTCATCCCGCACCAGGCCAACCTCCGCATCAGCCAGATGGTGCAGCGGCTGCTCGGCCTGCGCGACGACCAGGTGTGGAACAACATCCAAAAATACGGGAACACAACAGCAGCCTCCGTTCCCATCGCGCTGTGTGAAGCTTGGGAAGCCGGGAAGATAAAAGAAGGTGATTTAGTATGCCTGGCGGCTTTCGGCAGCGGGTTTACCTGGGGCAGCGCGCTGATTCGGTGGTAGGTTTTTATCAATGATGAATGATGAATTGCCTGGGCAATCAATTGAACATCAGTTGAATCAATCATACTCAATCACAAAAATCAGGCGAATCATAGTATATGCTTCACCATTTTTCCAGCCGAATGGACTGCGCCGCACCGCTGTTGCTCAAATAAAATTTTGATTCAGACCAATATGGCGCCCTGAATTTCGGTCGGGTATTGTTGGAAAAGCAATATGGCTCGGAAGGGATGCCGACCAAATTGGTGTCTAATTTCCCGTTGCCGTTCACGTCGTGGAAACAGCTGATGGCATAGTTGCCGGGGGGTAAGTTCGCGAAGGAAATGTCGACGCTTCCCGTGTGCTTAACCGACAATATCTTCCGGTACTGGATCCGGTCGGATTGGGTGCTCAAATAGTCGGATTCATTGTTGTAAACCGCTACGTAAATACTGCCCTGGGCATGGCGGATATTGCTAATGGATACCCGGAGCTCGGCACCTGATTCAAGCTGTGCGAGCCAACTAACGAGCAGGAAGAATGGATAAAGTTTCATGCTGCCAGCTCAAACAGTTTTATGAAGATTTGGTTGAACTTTGAAAAGTGATCGTCTGACTGCCGATGGCTAATAAGTTCCGCCAAATCCCAGCCAATCGCACTGAAACACGACGCTTGCAAAAGCGCAGGCGATGTGCACCAATCAACCAATCACCAATTACAAGGGCAATGCCGAATACCGCTCGATAAACGCCTTCAAATCATCCACCATTTTCGGCGAACCGATGGCGATGGTGCAGCGCTGGTGCAGCTCGGTAGGCATCACATCCAGGATGCGCTTGAGCTGGGTGTTCATGGCTTTGCCGCCTGCTTGCTCGATCAGCATGGCCAGCGGGTTGCACTCGTACAGGAGCCGGAGCTTGCCTTTCGGATATTTCCGGGTGCTGGGGTAAAGGAAAATGCCGCCTTGAATGAGGATCCGGTGCACATCGCTCACCATGGAGCCGATGTAGCGCAACCCGAAATTCTGGTCGGAGCAGTTGTCGATGTAGCGCCGCATTTCCAGGTCAAATTTGGAGTAGTAGCCCTGGTTTACGGAGTAGGTTTGGCTGTCTTCCGGGATGCGCATGTTGCGGTGGCTCAGGCAAAACTCCCCGATACTGGGGTCGAGGGTGAAGCCATTGACGCCCCGCCCGGTGGTATAGACAAGCATAGTGGAGGTGCCGTACAGTACGTACCCGGCGGCGACTTGCTTGGTTCCCGATTGCAAGAAATCAGCAAGGTTAGCAGGCCCGCTCGGGTCGCTTTTCCGGCGATAGATGGCGAATATGGTGCCTACCGACATGTTCACGTCGATGTTGGAAGAGCCGTCGAGCGGGTCGAACATGACGACATAGTGGCTTTGCTTGGAGTTGACCGGCGGCACGTGGATGATGTCGTCGTTCTCTTCGGAGGCGATGGCGCAGCACTCGCCGGAATTTTGCAGGCATTCGATCAGCCTTTCATTGGCATACACATCGAGTTTTTGCTGAGTATCGCCGCTTTGGTTCTCCGATCCATCAGCTTCGCCGATGATGTTGACCAGACCGGCTTTGTTCACCTCGCGGTTGATGATCTTGGCAGCCACGCCGATGTCGCGGAGCAGACCCGTGAGCTCCCCGGTGGCATAACTGAAATCTTTTTCGGAGCGCAGGATAAATTCATCGAGGGTAACAATTCGGTTGACGGGAATTTTGGCGATATTGAGTTGCTCGGCGCCGTTTTGAGCTGCTTTTTTTGATGTAGCGGTAGCCATAAGTCGTGGTGGATGTTTAGTTAGGCGTGTCAAATGTAGGAATAATCCGTTTTTGCCCCAAGCCCAAAACAGAAAAGCTGCCTCAACGTTACAATTATCCCCGGATTTGGGTGGATTTGAAGGATTTATGGATGTTTTACCCGCCGTAGCATTTGCGAAGGAGGGTGAAAGGTTGATTTTCAATGGATTGCAGACATTCAATTTTCACCACTATTTTGCGTTGACTATACCTATCCATGCCACACATAATGACCGTCCGAAACCTCTTTTTGACCACAAGTATTAGTATGCTGTACTTCCATGCCTGCCGCCCTGCCGGCCCGGAGGAAATCCCGCTGCCTACCAAGATATGTGTCCGAGCCTCCCACCACGGGCAGCCAATCCCCCACGCCACCGTATGGCTGAAGTACAATGCCGACAGTTTCCCAGGCTACGACCAAGCCCCCTCCTATTTCGACGCCTCCTTCCAAACCGGCCCCGATGCCCGTGGCTGCATAGCCCCGGTGCCAGAGGGCAAGCACTGGCTGGTCGCTTTTGGCTACGACAGCCTGCATTTCCCGCACCATGTTTTCGGCAGCATGTTGGTGGATATCGCCTTACCTTACCGCGCGGAATTGGATACTGTGCTATACGTTTCTGAATGAACAAAACCTTCTTCTGCATCGACGCCCACACCTGTGGCAACCCCGTGCGGCTGGTCGCCGGCGGAGGCCCTGTGCTGGAAGGCGCCAACATGAGCGAAAAACGCCAGCATTTCCTGCGGGAATACGACTGGATCCGTAAAGGCTTAATGTTCGAGCCACGCGGTCACGACATGATGAGCGGCAGTATTTTGTACCCACCCCACGATCCCGCCAACGATGTGGCGGTGCTTTTTATCGAAACCAGCGGCTGCCTGCCCATGTGCGGGCACGGCACCATCGGCACTGTAACGATCGCCATTGAACAAGGACTGGTGACCCCAAAAGTGCCCGGCAAACTGCGGCTCGAAACCCCGGCCGGACTGGTAGAAGTCGTGTACCACCAGGAGGGCAGGAAAGTGAAATGGGTGCGCCTCACCAATGTGCCGGGATACCTCGCTGCCGAGAATATTGCCGTGGAATGCCCGGAATTGGGCCATTTACAAGTAGACGTAGCCTATGGCGGCAACTTTTACGCCATTGTAGATCCGCAACAAAATTTTCCCGGATTGGAACATTTCAGGGCCGAACAGCTCATCGCCTGGGCGCGGGAGATGCGGCGCAGCATCAATGAAACACAGCAGTTTGTACATCCGGAGAACCCTACCATTCAAGGCCTGAGCCATATACTGTGGACGGGAAAACCCATCGATCCCGATTCTACCGCCCGCAATGCGGTATTTTACGGCGATAAAGCCATCGACCGTTCGCCTTGCGGCACGGGCACCAGCGCGCGCATGGCGCAGTGGTACGCCAAAGGTTTGCTCAAGCCCGGCGACATATTTGTGCACGAAAGCATCATCGGTTCCAAATTTATCGGGCGCATTGAAGCAGAAACAACCGTCGCCGGAAAACCCGCCATGCGCCCCAGCATCGAAGGCTGGGCCATCGTCACCGGGTACAATACCATCCTCTTCGACGACGACGATCCCTACGTCCACGGATTCCAGGTGATTTAGATTCCGTACCTTCGCGCCAAAGTACCGGCATGACACTCTCTTTTGATACCCTGAACCTGAATACCCCCCTCCGCAACGCCTTGAACGACCTGGGTTTTGAGGAACCTACCCCCATACAGCACAAAGCTTTTTCCATCATCATGTCGGGCCGCGATGTGGTAGGCATCGCGCAAACAGGCACAGGAAAAACCTTCGCCTACCTGTTGCCGATTCTCCGGCAACTGACGTTTTCCAAACAAAAAGAACCCAGGGTGCTGATCCTGGTGCCTACCCGCGAGCTGGTCGTCCAACTGGTCAGTGAAATTAAAAAATTGACCACGTACATGAATGTGCGTGTGGAAGGCGTGTATGGCGGCACCAACATCAATACACAGAAGTTACTGATTGCCAACGGGGTTGACATCCTGGTGGCAACACCGGGGCGCTTGATCGACCTGGCGGTGACCCGCGTCCTGAAGCTGGGCAGTATCCGGCAATTGGTCATCGATGAGGTAGATGAAATGCTCAGCCTGGGTTTTCGCCCACAGCTGACCCGCATCCTCGACATGATGCCGCCCAAGCGGCAGAACCTGCTGTTTTCGGCCACTATGACGGAAGAAGTGGATGCCATCCTCGAGGAGTTTTTCAACGCGCCGCAATACGTGGAAATAACGCGCATGGGCACGCCGCTGGAACAAATCCGGCAAAGCGGCTACCATGTGCCCAATTTTTTCACGAAAATAAATTTGCTGGCCAACCTGCTCGAAAACGACGAAAGCATGGAGCGGGTGCTGATCTTTTGCCCCAGCAAGCGCATGGCCGACGTGACACACGAACGCCTGAAAGGGAAATTCCCCGAGCAATTCGACGTGGTGCACTCCAACAAATCGCAGAATTTCCGGCTCAATGCCGTTATCGCTTTCCAAAAAGGCGTGCTGCGCGGCCTTATCACCACCGACCTGCTGGCGCGCGGCCTCGACATCACCGATGTGACCCATGTCGTCAACATCAATACCCCGGAAGTGCCGGAAATGTACATCCACCGCATCGGACGTACCGGGCGCGCCGATATGGACGGGGCTTCCATCACCTTTATTGCGCCCGCCGAACTGCCCAACCAGGAGGCCATTGAAGCATTGATGGACAAAAAGATCCCCATCCTGCCCCTGCCCGACGACCTGGAAATATCAAATGAACTCACCATCGACGAGCAGTACACCCACCCGGAAAAGAATTACCTGAAAGCGCCTACCCTTAAAAAATCGCAGGGAGCATTTCATGAAAAAAAGGAAAAAAACAAGAAATACAACAAGGGCAACAAGACCAAGTGGATGCGGGACATGAAATACAAGAAGCCGATCAAAAAGCGGGCGAAAAAGCGCTGAGCTATTGTTGGATAATCAATCGCCAGTATTGGCCTGGAAACCAGCGCTGTTTCCCCGATACCTCTTCCGTGCTACTGCCCAACAGCCGGTAATTCATGATTTTCTCTTTGCTGGAGCTTTTACCTTAGGCGCTTTAGCCGAAACAACTCTATGGGGGTGCTGGTGGGTTTCCTGCACCAGCGCCCGTGCTTCCGTTCTGCTATGCCCGGGAGGCGCCTGCAGCAGGTCGGTTTTGGCCAGTGCGCTCCACAACACGTTGTTTTGGAAGGCAATGGCGCCGCCGCCACGTTTTTCCTGTGAAATCATCCGGTTTATGTCGCCAACGCACACCCAATCGGAATCGGTGGAGATACCCCATTTGGCGTGGTCGTGGGTTTCGGGCCAAGCCCATGGCACGCCAATGTTCAGGCCACTCAGGTCGATATACTTTACGTCAAAAGTCTTATGCACGCCATCGCTGTCAAGGGTGGGCGGTATTTTTCCCCGTATCCAGGTTTCTACATCTATATCAGCTCCCAATGTTGGGCCAACCAGGTCGTTCCAGAAGTCCTTGCCCCATTTCCGGTTCTTGGCAATTACCTTGAATTTCAGTCCTCCGCGCGAGGTAAAATCGATCACGTCCGAATCGCCGACAGCATTTGGATCCACATCTTGGGTGATTTTAAAAAGCGGGTCTGTTTTGCTCAAGGAGGCGGGTATCCGGGGCAAATAGACCTGGGGCTCCTGGTGGTTTATCATTTGCGCGGCAATTTTGCTTGCCGTATCCATGTCGAGGGAAATGCAGAGGAATGTTTGCCCGTATTGCGGGGTAGGCATCACCTTGACACCCGGGTCGGCGTACTTTGGCCAGGAGTGCAGCAGCCAGAGCGCCGTTTTGGTGGCGGTATCAAAGGCAAGCACCCCTTTTGTATGCCCGAAACTGCTGGAATCTGCTCCTTTGGCGCTGGCGGGCATCTCGTCGTTGTAGAGCACCCAGCCGGTGCTGGCATCCGGTTTGTCGAAAATGGCGTCCATCGTAAGGTCGAGTGCGCCTTTGTCCTGTGACAGGAGGTTAGGGGACTTTACAACCTTGTTGATGTTTGGATCGAAATAAATGTATTCGTAGCCGGTGGTACTGGGGTTGTTGGCATCCTTGCCGAGCTTGGGGATTTTGTAGATGAACCACCAATCTACGGGCTTGCCGTTTTCGTCGAGCGCTGAAATCTTCATATTGTTTTCATGGTTTGTAACAGCGCTGTTTTCAGGCGCTGTTTTGGTGAAAAATAAAAATTGCGGCATCAACCTGAAGCTGGGTTGATGCCGCAATTATAATTAAAAAAGATAAGACGATTTTTTTTTGACGAAATTTCTTGTACTTAACTTGTTATCCTTGTCAACCGATACGTGATGCCCAGCCTTACCTGTGTATTCAAATTGATCATTTCTGTTGAAAAAAGCGTGTTGCGCTGCTGTGCAGGGGTGAACACCGGGTTTTCGATTCTGGAGTGTTCAAGACCCATACTCCCCAAAACGATCGGGGCGCTCAAGTCCAAATTACAGCGGTTGCCTAATTTTAACATCAGCCGCGGAACAATGCCCGGGGAAAGCGATACAACCCGCCGTTCCACAGGGTAATTAGCCGATGTTGAAGGTTTGAAGGATGCCCATTGGCCACTGGCCCGAAGGAATAACCCAAGGTATGGCCTTACCTTCCAATCGTTTGCCGGGCATTGCAGCCAGTTGTAATCCATTTGGAGCTGGGCAAAGTTGTTGCGCTCTTTGCCTATTTCTTGAAGTGGAAATACTGGTATAGAGTCAAGTTTTTTGAAGTCAAAAACTTGATGATACCCTTGAAAAGCATTGGTCCTTACCGATACCTCCCAAAAATTCCCGTTGGCCCTTTCCCGGGCAAAAGCAAAGGCCATGATTGGCTGGGAGGCATAGTCGTCCTGAAAATACACATTTTTGTTGTCGGTTTCTGGCACCATCAATACCGGCCGTTTTGCAAGTTCGAATCCAAGGTGCAATTTTAAATGGTTTTGTTGGGCGATTGCCGCGGTGAAAGTGCAGCAGCAGGCGAGCATTGCGATAGTTTTTGTCATGTCAATTAAGTTAGGTTTGGTTTCAAGACTGATTTCAGGTTTGAAAGGTTGTCTGTCGCGGTCAAATTCATTCCGAAAATAATTTTAATGACTATCCGCATATTGTACCCCAACGGTTTCAAGGTAAAATAGTTGACCTTGTTTATCGAAAGGCGTTCCCGTGTACCTACTCGTCGGACGGCGAAAAGCCGTCCGACGAGGCCTCACGTGGTCTGACGGCTTTTCGCCGTCCGACCACTACGTTAACACTCAATTTCATTCATTCGCATTGCTCTTGGGGTACAATATGCGGATAGTCATTATAATATTTTTAGAAAAAAATTTGCGCAATCAATTGGTTGCGCGTACATTTGCAATCAATTAGTTGCACATAAAACAGCAGGACAAATGAGAAGAGACGTTTTCCAAGCCATTGCCGACCCCACCAGAAGGGCCATCATTGCCCTGATTGCCATGAATGCCATGACGCCGAACGCCATCGCCGAGCATTTCGACACAAGCAGGCAAGCGGTGTCCAAGCACCTGCGCATCCTGTCGGAATGCGAGCTGGTGCATCAAGTACAATCGGGCAGGGAAATATACTATCAATTAGACGCAGGAAAAATGAAACAAATTGACCAATGGCTCGAACAGTTCCGAAAGATTTGGGAGGGCCGATTCAATGAACTCGACAAAGTTTTATCTAACATCCAACGCAAAAAAAATGAACAGTAAGCTCCTTTTAGATTTTTCCGTAAACAAGGAAACAAACACCATTACCGTCAAGCGAGAGTTCGCCGCCAGCCTCGACCTGGTATGGGCCGCCTGGACTACCCCCGAGCTGCTCGACCTGTGGTGGGCGCCCAAACCCTATTACACCCAAACCAAGTCGATGGACTTCCGGGAAGGCGGCGCCTGGTTGTATGCAATGAAGGGGCCAGACGGCAACGCGCATTGGTGCAAGCTCGACTACAAAAAAATTGAACCCCAAAAAAGCTATTCCGGGTTGGATGCTTTTTGTGATGAAGAAGGCAATGTCAACCAGGAATTCCCACGATCCCTCTGGAACAGCACTTTCCATGAAAAGGATGGCACAACTACAGTGGATATCCAGATTCAGTATGAGGCGCTTGAAGACCTGGAAAAGATCATCCAGCTCGGTTTCAAAGAAGGCTTCAGTGCCGCTTTGGGCAACCTCGACCAGTACATTCAGGCCCAGTTCAGGCTGCGGGCTGAAATGCGCGGTGGGAACAATGCCAGGGTTTGCACGTATTTGAACTTTCCCGGCAATACCGAAGAAGCTTTTATGTTCTATAAATCGGTGTTCAAAAACGAGTTTGTGGGGCCTGGCATCCAGCGTTTTGGCGACCTCCCAGCAGAAGCCGACCACCCTCCAGTAAACGATGCCGTAAAAAACATGATCCTGCACATTGAGCTCCCCATCACGGGCGGCCATATACTCATGGGCACCGATGCGCCTAAGGAAATGGGCTTCACCGTGACAAAAGGCAACAACATGCACATCTCGATTGAGCCTGAAACAAGGGCAGAAACTTTGCGGGTTTTTGAGGCGCTGTCGGCAGGCGGAAACATCACGATGCCCTTGCAAGACATGTTCTGGGGCGCGTATTTCGGAAGTTTTACTGACAAGTACGGCATCAACTGGATGCTGAACTGCCTTGCAAAGTAGAGGAAAACCCAGGAGCCACACGCGCCGCCAAATGTCAAAATGACAGCACAATAGGCCGAAATATGTCATTTTTACCAAATTAATGACAACTTTTCCTGAAACAAGCGTCGAATTTGCAGTGGCACAGAAATTGATTTCCAGCTTTTGACATCAATTTTCAACCACTTAAAATTTTAACCATTAAAAAGGAGGTCATAATGACACTTGTAAAAAGAAATGGAGGTTTGATCAGTCCATTGCCTGTGCTTTTTGACGATTTTTTCAGTCGAGACTTGTTCAATTGGGGGAACAGCAATTTCTCTTACACCAACACGACAATCCCTGCTGTAAACATTAAAGAAACAGCAGAGCATTACGAAGTGGAAATGGCCGCCCCTGGTATGACGAAGGCAGATTTCAAAGTGGAGCTCGACGGCAACACCCTGACGATCAGCTCCGAGAAAAGCAACCAGGCAACAAATCGGGAAGACGAGCGCTATACCCTCAGGGAGTTCAGCTACCAGTCGTTCCAGCGCACCTTCACCTTGCAAAAAGACGTTGTGGATATCGACAAAATTGAGGCCCGCTACGTGAACGGTATGCTGCAGCTGGTTATCCCGAAAAAAGAAGAAGCAAAACAAAAGCCGCCACGGCTTATCAAAATTGCTTAATGATTTTGGCCGATCAAAATACGCCGCCACGCAATGCCCTTGCGTGGCGGCTTTTTTTTGGCATGGTTTTAGGACATATACAAATCAGTGTGTAAGTATTGTTCTAGAATTGAAAATTAAAAAAAGCGCGGGAAAAGTCCCGCGCTTTTTTTGTGATTGGTGATTGGATGACTGGTGATTGGTGCACAGCCTTGTTGCTCCGAATTTGCATTGCGTTTCAGCGCCATTGGCCAAATACCAGCGTACTGATTTCCTGGCTTTAGTGCTGAAAAACAAATCCCAGATTTGGAATGAGATGTTGTGCACCAATCACCTGTCATCCAATCACCAGTCCAACTAATCACCAGTCACTACTCACAATCTTCCTTCAACTGCCGCAACTCCTCCCGGCTGTTCACCGTGACCAGGCTGCCGTC
This sequence comes from uncultured Saprospiraceae bacterium, assembly GCA_964621185.1. Lineage (GTDB taxonomy): Bacteria > Bacteroidota > Bacteroidia > Chitinophagales > Saprospiraceae > M3007. The sequence continues at coordinate 108,594 of CAZULM010000004.1, forward strand.
GTCGGTCATCTTCACTGTGATGGGGAACACGATTTTGGGGCGATCCTGCGAACCCGGGTTGTTCTGCCGCCAGGTCCTGATCAATTGGTGCAAGGCCATGCGGTCGGCTGCCTCGGCGGTAGTGCCGTCGGGGAACTCGATGGTAATGGGGAACACAAGCGTGAAACAAGAAAGCCCGTGGTTGCCGTGGCCTTGTGGGCCGTGGTTGTCAAAAGTGCCTGCACAATCGGCGCGCAGGCGCAGCAATCCTTCCTGGTCTTCCACCGTGATCAGCTCTCCATCCTGCGACACCACCGAGATGGGGAACACGAACTGGAACAGGTGGCGGTGCGGCCGCGGGCGGTCGTGGCTGCTGAAATAGCGGCGAACGGCATTCTTCAGCTCGTCGTAAGAATCAATTTCTACAACCGTTCCGTCGGGCAGCGTGATGCTAACGGGGAAAACAAGCTCATAACAGCCAAACCGACCCATCCCGCCACGCTCCTGCAGGGAGTACAGGGCTTCGTCAACAGCCTCGTCCACCGCAGCAGCATTGTCTTTGTTGCAAGCCACGAAGATGGCAATCATCGCGATGAGGGGCAAAAGGAAAAATTTCATTGTCTTTTTCATGTCTGATAATTTTGTGTGTGTGAATTGTCGTGATTTAGTAATTGAACGTGGTCGTTTTCCGGAAAAACCATTTCGTTTGAAAGCATTCTTGCAGGGTAAGGTCGCGTTTTGGGGCAGGGGTTGCATTTTGGGCAATATTTTTTTGGGTGAAATATATAGTCAACGCAAAGTGGTTGTGAAAATCTCGATCGCATAATCATTTGAAAATCAGATGTTTTTAATCACTCAAATCATACAAATCACTTTAATCACAGTATACCCAACGGAAAATGGTTTGCGAACACTTCATGAGGTAAATCCTTAATAATCAGCATGATACATCCATAAAGTCGCGCAAATCACTTTAATCCTGGTATAAATTTGCTGCAAAATGCAACCCCTGCCCGCTTATACCTACCTACCCATACAAACGCAGTATTCTCCGTACCTTCAATCCATGACTGAACCCAACCTGCAAGCTTGTATCCGTGGCGACCGAAAGGCACAAAAAGCGTTTTTTGAGCATTTCAAAGGCAAGATGTTTGCCCTTTGCTTGCGCTATGCCAACAGCAGGGAGGATGCCGAGGATGTGCTGCAAGAGGGCTTTGTCAAGGTATTCCGCGACCTGCACCAGTATTCCGGCGCCGGGAATTTTGAAGGCTGGATGCGCAAAATATTCGTGAACACCGCTTTGCAACATTTACAGAAACAAAAAAAAGGCCCGCTTATGGTGGAATTGAACGACCACGACCTTGCTATCGAGCCCGAACCGTACCAAGCTGAAGAAGTCCCGGCAAAAAACATGATCAGAATACTCCAAAAACTGCCACCCGGATTTCGAACGGTGTTCAACCTGCATGTTTTGGAAGGCTATTCGCACCCCGAGATCGCGGAGATACTCAACATTTCTGTCGGCACCTCCAAATCACAGCTCCTGCGGGCGAAAGCGCATTTCCGCGCCCTGCTCGAAGGAAGCCTAACTGCCTGATCGCTATGGAAAAAAACATACACGACGACCGTCTCGACGACTACGTAAAAGGTTCGTTCGACGACTATGCAGAGAACCCGGCCCCCGATATGTGGGAACGGATCGAAAGGCAGTTGCCGGAAGGGGAGCGCAAGCCCGCCTGGTATGCCTGGCGCCGTTTTGGCTGGCCAACTGCTGCCGCATTGGCAATCTTGATGCTGATCACCCGCCTGGTTTGCGTGGAGTCTTATTATGAAGAAAAGCTGCAAAAAATTTCAGCGCAAGAGGAGCAAGCCGCGCAAAACACGGTAAAAGATGCAGCGCCATATGACCGCGCCACCCCAAGTAAAACCGATGAAAAATTGGAAGACGAGCCTAAAGCCCAATCACCCGCCAATCATTTGGCGCCGAGCCGGAACACAGCTGCAAACTCCCACACAACTGCCCGGAAAAAACAGCAGACAATAGTTCAAGCGCCCAATACTTTCGCCCGGGGCGCCGGCAAAACCGGCAATAAAGACAACCTTGCCGGGCCATCCAATACGTTACCCGAATCTTTGAACACAGGCCTAAACCAGAGATCGCCTACTGCCCAAACCACGGGCACAAACAATGTCACAAGCACGCAAAAGTCGGAAAACCAAGATGAAAGTGCTCCAGCGCAGCAGCGCGGCGCCACAGGAGCTCAATCTTTTACCCTCTCAAAACAGCCTGATTTCCAAACACTTGCCCAAAAAACACCTGCCCTATCGTCTGCAAGGCTTGAAACGCCAACAGCTTTGGCGCACGCACCGCTCATCGCGCATCATGCATCATTCAACATTGAAACGCCAACCGCCCTTGCAACGCCCACTATAAAGCACAAAGAAGCCACCGGCTGGTACATGGGCGTATTCGTCACGCCACATTATACGGTAGAAAAGACGACCCAGACAGTACGCCCAGGCCCGCGCCGCCTGTTTATCAGCCAACAAGAACGCCCGCAAGTTTCCTCCGACATATCGCTGCGATTCGGCAAAAAAATCAACAGCCGCTTTGCCATTGAGAGCGGCCTGGGGTACCAGCACCTGAACAGAACCGCTACCCACCTGGCGCGCTTTGAGTACCGGGAAGGGCAAACCATTCAGAACCCCAGCGGGGCCGAGTCGCGCAGTTTCGACTACGATCTCAACACCTACGGCGGCTCGGCGTCGGTGAGCTTGCGCATGGAAGTTGCGGGAGGCAATGCGCCAGCAGCGCTTGAGCGCGTGGGCGCCCTTATCACCAGCAAAGAATCGCTGCAAATTTTGCAGGTGCCTGTGTTGGGGGTAGCCCGGCTGGGGCAAGGCAGGGTGAAGGCCGTGTTGAAAGCAGGGCTGCTCGGCAGTTACCTGCTTAAAAACTCCTTTGAAATAACGGCACACAGGCTTGAAAACACCAAACTGCGCTTCCGCAGCCAGGATGGCTACACGGTGCAGTTCAGCCGGCCACAGCGTTTTATCTGGGGCTACCAGCTTTCCGCAGGCGCAGAATTCAGGTTGACAAAAAGCCTGAGCCTTTCTGCTGCGCCCACGCTTTCGGGCGATTTTCAGCGGAAAGACCCACAGCAAGGGAAGTTGCCAGAGCAGACGGCGGTGGGCATGAATTTGGGGCTTGTTTGGTGGTTTTGAGCATTATTCTCCTGCATGCTCCAAAATAAACGCAGGGTCTATGTTGAGCACCTTGTACAGGCGTTTGGCCAAATCCATATTAACCTTTCGTTTCCCTTGCATCACTTCACCCCAAAATCCTTCCGAATTTTGTTCAACGCGCTGCCCGCCTGCACCCATTCAATTTGCTGGTCGTTGTACGTGTGGTTCACCGGGAATTTTTCCTGGGTACCATCAGAGTGGTTCAGCACGATGGTGAGCGGTTTGCCGGGCGCGAAAGAATCGAAGCCGTGGATGCTCACTTTGTCGTCCTGGCGCACTTTGTCGTAGTCGGCAGGGTTGGCGAAGGTAAGGGCCAACATCCCTTGTTTTTTCAGGTTGGTCTGGTGGATGCGTGCGAAAGATTTTACGACCACAGCGCGCACACCGAGGTAGCGCGGCTCCATGGCAGCGTGTTCGCGGCTGCTGCCTTCACCGAGGTTTTCCTCCCCGAATATGATGGTGCCGATGCCTTTTTTCTGGTAAAGTCTGGCAGATGCCGGCACTTCCATGTACTGGCCGTTTTCGATGTTGAGCACCTTGTTGCGCTCGCCGTTGAAGGCATTTTCAGCGCCGATATAACAGTTGTTGGAGATGTTTTCGAGGTGGCCGCGGTATTTCAGCCAGGGGCCGGCCATAGAGATATGGTCGGTCGTGCACTTGCCTTTGGCTTTGATGAGCACGCGCATGTCTTGTAAATCGGCATTGGTGATGGGCTTGAAGGGTTTGAGCAGTTGCAGGCGCTGGCTGTCTTTGGCCACGGCAACCTTGATGGCGCCTTTGGCCGGAGCGATATAGCCCGCATCTTCTACGGCAAACCCGGCTTTTGGCAGCTCGATGCCTTTGGGCGGGTCGAGCTTTACCGTTTCGCCTTTTTTGTTCAAAAGAGTGCCTTTCTTCGGGTTGAAAGTGAGGTCGCCGGCGATCGCAAATGCAGTCACGATTTCGGGTGAGGCCACGAAGGCGTGGGTGTTCGGGTTGCCGTCGTTGCGCGAGGTGAAATTGCGGTTGAAGGAGGTCATGATAGAGTTTGGCCGCTTGGCATCGTCGATGTGCCGAGCCCATTGCCCGATGCAGGGCCCGCAGGCGTTGGCCAGCACCACGCCGCCTATTTTTTCAAATTCACTCAACAGTCCGTCGCGTTCGGCGGTGAAGCGTATCTGCTCGGAGCCGGGCGTTATGGTGAACTCGGATTTCACCTCAATGCCTTTTTCCCGCGCCTGCCGCGCTACGGATGCTGCGCGCGTGAGGTCTTCGTAGCTGGAATTGGTGCAGGAGCCGATCAGGCCTACTTCCAGCTTCGCCGGGTATTTGTTCTTTTTCACCGCAGCGGCAAATTTCGAGAGCGGCCAGGCGAGGTCGGGCGTGAAAGGGCCGTTGATATGCGGCTCCAGCTTGCTCAGGTCGATTTCGATCACCTGGTCGAAGTATTTTTCCGGGTTGGCATAACACTCAGGGTCGCCGGTAAGGTAATCGGCCACTTTGTTGCACATGGTGGCTACTTTGCTGCGGCCAGTGGCTTTGAGGTAGCGGGCCATTGTTTTGTCGTAACCAAAAGTAGAAGTAGTGGCGCCGATTTCAGCGCCCATGTTGCAAATCGTGCCTTTCCCCGTGGCGCTCATGCTTTGTGCGCCGGGGCCGAAGTACTCTACAATGGCGCCAGTGCCACCCTTTACGGTGAGAATGCCGGCCACTTTCAGGATCACGTCTTTGGGCGACGACCAGCCGCGCAACTTGCCGGTCAGTTTCACGCCGATCAGTTTCGGCATCTGGAGTTCCCAGGCCATACCGCTCATGGCATCAACGGCATCAGCGCCGCCGACACCGATGGCAACCATACCCAGACCGCCGGCATTAACGGTGTGGGAGTCGGTACCGATCATCATGCCTCCCGGGAAAGCGTAATTTTCCAACACAATCTGGTGGATGATGCCCGCGCCCGGTTTCCAGAACCCGATGCCGTATTTCTGGGAAACGGTGCTGAGAAAATCAAACACCTCTTTGTTTTTGTCGAGGGCAACGGCCATGTCTTTTGCCGCGCCAACTTCTGCCGTGATCAAATGGTCGCAGTGTACCGTGCTGGGCACCGCCACTTTTTTGCGGCCACAGGTCATAAACTGGAGCAGCGCCATTTGCGCGGTGGCGTCCTGCATGGCAACACGATCTACCTGGAAAAAGACATAGTCGCCGCCGCGCTTGTAGTCGGCCAAAGGGTTGTCGGCGTGCAGGTGCGCGAACAGGATTTTTTCGGAAAGGGTGAGCGGGCGTTTCAGCTTGGCTTTTGCCGCATCGACGCGGGCGGGGAAGGAGGCGTAGAACGCCTTGAGCATTTTTAGGTCGAATATTGTGGAGGCCATTCGTTGAGTTTAAGTCAAAAAGTGCGCAAATATAGCGGTTTTGGGCGCTATATTGAAACCTATCGGGGGGCAAAAAGTTTGTCAACCACATATATTTTGAGTTATCCACACTTTCTTTTGCCCGCTTAGGTATGCTTTCCCGTCAATTCTCCTCAAATTTGCATCTCTGATACAAAGCACGTTTTAATTGCGCTGTTCCAGAACACCGTCAACCGTCAACCGTTATGCAACCTACCGACGAAAGAATCCGAAAAAAACGAGGCTTCCGCAATCCGATGTTGTTCGTCGGAGTGGTGATGATCCTTTTCTACATTGTGCTGGGCGCCTGGATTTTGCTGGACAAAACATTCTTGCTGGGCATCAACGAAGAGCTTCGCAACATTTTTGCCGTTTTGCTGCTTATTTATGGTACGTATCGCGGCTGGCGTATCTGGGCCGACTATTTTTGACCATAAAACTTGAGTTATGAAATTGAGCTATTTGTTTTTCGGCATTTTGGCACTTGCATTTTTTGCCTGCCAGGAAAAAGGCAAGGATGGGAAGGTGTTGGACACCATAACTACCGGACAAATCACCATCATGGTGGACGAAGGGTATCAGCCTGTGATTTCATCCTGTATCGATGTGTTCGACTCCATTTACCGCACTGCAAAAATCGACGCGCGATATACTTCTGAAGGGGAAGCGGTGAATGCCCTTATGAACGACACGGTGCAGGTGATCGTTATCGGAAGGAAGCTGACAGCCGAAGAAATGGGCTATTTCGAGTCCAGGGGCTTTACCCCGCCCACGACACCCATCGCTTATGATGCCCTGGCTTTTGTGTTGAACAATGCCAACCAAGACTCTGTTTTCACGGTGGACCAGATTCGCGACATACTCACCGGGAAGATCACCAATTGGAGCCAAATAAACCCAAAATCCAAACTTGGCCCCATACAAGTGGTATTTGACAACCCGCTATCCGGCACCCTGCGCTATGTGAAAGACTCCATCATCGGCAACGGGATGCCCATCACGGCCAACGCTTCGGCCATGAAAACAAATGCAGAAGTGATCAATTACGTGGGGAAGCAAAAAAACGCCATCGGCATCATCGCGGCAAACTGGATATCCGACACCGACGACAAAGGGGTGCAGCAGTTCCGCCGCGAAATACGCATCGCCGACATCGCGCAAAAAGCCGGGGAAGAAGGCTATGGCCCTTACCAGGCGTACATGGCACAAAACAAATATCCGTTCCGGCGCACCGTCTATATCATCAACGCACAGGGAAGGCGCAACGGACTGGGCATGGGCCTCGCATCATTTTTTGCCAGCGACGCCCAGCGCATCATGCTCAAAGACGGGCTATTGCCCGCCAACGCTGTTACGCGCCTTGTCAAGTCGAGCAGGGAGTAAAACAGTTAATATTGTTTTAAATACAGCCTTTCAAGCTTTCAAATTGTTTATTTCTCACAAAAAATGCGTCATAGACGTAGCGCTTCGTTGAAGAACGAAACCAGTTTATTAAAAAACAAACTTTTTCCGAACAATGACAAATCTTCTGAAGAAAGCCCTATTGCTTGCCGGTATCGCCATCGCGCAACTGGCATCTGCCCAAACCGCTGCCGATGGCCTGACAGCCATGCAGCTGGAGGAATGGGACAAAGCCATCAACATTTATACCGCTCTGAGCAAAGCCAATCCAAGCGACCAATCGGCGCTGCTTTCGTTGGGCAACGCCTACATCGCAAAGGGCGACAACGCCAAAGCCGCTGAAACTTTTCAAAAAGCATTCGAGGCAAACACCGATGGCGCCTTGGCCCTTGTGGCCCTTGCACGCCAGGCGCTCCTGAAAAATGATATGGCAGAAACCGAAAAGCTGCTGGACAAAGCCAAGCGGAAAGCCCGCAGAGACATCGTAGCCCGCCGGCATATCGGCGAAACGTACGTGTACTACGTGGCGCCAGGCAGCAAAAAGCCCAATTTCACCCGCGCCGAGGAGCTGATGAAAGAAGCCCTTGACGTGAACAGCAAGGATTTTGAAACCGTCATGTCATTGGCCTACCTCTACAAAGCCATGCCAGATGGCGGCAAGGCGGCGCAATTCTATGACCAAGCCGATTACCTCGAGCCAAAGAACCCGCTCCCCAAGCTCATGCTGGGCAAAGTGTACAAAGCAGGAAAAGTGCCAGACAAGCCCCTTATCTATTTTAACAAAGCCATAGCGGTACAGCCTAACTATTCGCCTGCCCTGCGCGCCAAAGCAGAGCTGCTCTACTATGCACGCAAATGGGAAGAGGCCACCGCTGCCTTGAAAGACCTGGTGAAAAATGGCACAGAAGTGACCATCGATGACGAAATGCTGCTGGCCAACTGCCTGTACGTCACCAAAGACTGCAAAGGCTGCAGCGAACTGGTGGAAAAAATACTGGCCAAAGACGGAAGCAAAAACTACCTGCGCCGACTCCAGGCCTACTGCGATTTCGACAATGGCGACTATGCCCGTAGCCTTCAGATACTCAACGACTACTTCAAATATGTGAAGCCGGAAAAAATGCTGCCTTCCGATTTCCAGTACCACGGCAACTTGCTGCTCAAGACCAAAGGCGACACGCTCAAGGCGATTGCCGACTTCCACAAGGCCATTGAAATGGACACCTTCGGCAATGGCTCCTGGAAACTGCACAAAGACATCGCGGAACTGCAATACTTCCGCCGCGACATGTGTGGCTCTGCCATTTCCTATGGCAAGTTCATCGACTCCCTGTCTAGCGACGACCCAAACCGCCTCACCTATTACTACTATAAAGGTGTGGCGCACTACTACTGCAAAGACGACAGCCTAAACTATGTAAAAGCCGAGCAAGATTTTAAAAAGATCACAGAGATCAAACCAGACGCCATGATCGGCTGGGAATGGGCGGTTAAAGCCGCAGGGCAGCAAGACCCCAGCCCGCAAGAGATAGAGGCAGACCCCAACAAGGCTAAAGAATACGGCAAAGCACGCTATTACCACGAAAAAATCATTGAGCGGTTCGGGGCCGACATGGAGAAAAAGCAAGACCTGATCAAGTCCTGCAACTACCTGGCCTATTACTACTTCGTGCAGAAGGACGAGGCAAACTTCAACAATATCGTTGCCAAATGGCTTACGCTGGAAACCGACCCGGAAAAGGTCAACACCATCAACGAGATGAAGGAAGCCTTCGGCAAAGAGGAAGAGCCCACAAGCCCCGACAACAAGCCAAAAACGCCAGCGGGCGGCGGCAAGCACAAAAAATAGTGGCAAGCAGGAAACGCCCCTTGTGAAAGGCGCAAAGATGAGTCATCCCGAATTTTGACAGGCATTTCAAATAACGAATGCCTTAGCAGCGCTTTTAGGGTAAAATTGCAAAAACCCATTCGTCAGACCGCGAAAAAGGGTCGGACGATGGCCTTTAGGCGAACCCCAATAAGTATAATCAAATGCTGCACTTTTCCATGGTTTTTTCCTTTCCGAAAATTCGGGATGACTCATATTATTTACACCTCGCGCCACCTGATTTTGCGCATAACTACAACATAACATTCTGGTTTACAATGAGTAAGCCAGTAACTAACGGTGCGAGGCAATTCATCCGTTAAAAGAAAACCGCCAATTTCAGGGCGAGGATGCCCATGGTGGCTTTGGAGTCCTCTTTCTCCCAGCTTGGCGAGGAGGTCAGGACAGATCCGGAGTCCCGGGTCATGTCGGTGAACTGCTGTTGATAGGCAAGTCCGACCACTGCGGTGGCATGTGTGGCGAACTCGTATTCGATGCCCGCGCCCAAGCCCCAGGCGAGTGACAACCCGTTCACATCCGGGCGAATGTTCTCGTCGTCAGAATTCTGGTTGTTGGTGCCGCGGATATCGCCTGTGCCTTTGGAGACAAAGCCAAGGGTAAAAACTGGGATTTCAGCATAGTATTTCACACGAGAATCTTCGTTGGAGCCGCCGCGCATCTTAAAGCCGAGCGGGATTTCAACGTAGTTGACCCGGTAATGTAACTTTGCGTTCATCGGGAGGGTATCGAGCGCGGGCGAGCTAAGGTCAGATTTTGGCCAAAAAACGCCCTTGCTGTAGCCGTTTTGCAGGAAGCCGCCCTGGTTGAACCCAAACCCGAGGCCGGTCGTGATGGCATAGTTGGGGGCGAAATAGAACTCGCCCATGACACCGAGCTTCAGTCCCCAGTTGGAGCTCAAGCCCTCAAGCTTTTTATCGCTGGTGCGCAGCCACGACCAAGTTGGCGAGGCCTGAACGCCAAAGCGGGCAGAGCGAAAATCCTGGGCAACAAGGCCGTTGAGCAAAAACGCGGAAAAGAGTAATCCCAAGGCAATTTTTTTCATAACACTGTTGTTTGTTTGCAGTTTCAATAAAATGAGTTTTTCAATGAATGTAACAAAGGTAATAGGATACTGGCTGGCTATTGCCTTGTGCTCACTGCTTTTTGGCTGCGGCCAAGGTAATGAGCGCAACGCACCCGATGTGTCTGGAATTGAGGCTAATGTAAAAATACGGCGTTTTGAGCAGGATTTGTTCGCCCTGGATACCAATAACCTGGCAGCCGGGATTGCCCAGCTTTCACAACAACACCCAAGCCTCTTCTATCTGTTCACAGAAAACATCATCCACGACCAAAGCAACCCCAACGAAAGCCCTGAACAGGCCCTGCGCGGATTTGTTTCGGCGCCACAGGCACACTTGCTCTACGATACCGTGCAACTAGTGTACAGCGACTTGCGCTGGCTCGAAAAAGAGCTCTCTCAGATGTTTCGGTATTACAGGTACTATTTCCCCAAAAAACCCGTGCCAGAAGTGGCGACCATCATTTCAGAGTTCTCCGTCGATGCTTTTACCTACGGCGACAGCCTTTGCGGCATAGGGCTCGACCTTTTCCTGGGCGAAAATTACCCTGCCTACAACCCGGAAATTTTCCCAACGTATATCCGCCGCCAATTCAAACGGGAGTATATCAGCACCAGGCTCGGCAAAGCCATAGCGCAGAACACCATGGGCGAAACCCCGCCCGGCACCCGCCTGCTCGACATGATGCTGTACAACGGCAAGATGTTGTACATCCTCGATTGCCTGCTGCCCGCCGTGCCCGACAGCATGAAAATGGGCTATACCAGCGCCCAGATGGAGGGCTGCGTGTACAACGAGCAAGCGGCATGGGCCAGGATATTGTCGCAAAACCTGCTGTACTCCAGCAACTTCGAATCCTTCAAAAAAATGGTGACGCCCAGCCCCAACGCCCCGATGGTGTTCCAGGAAGCCCCGGGCGAGATCGGCAACTGGCTTGGCTGGCAGATTGTGAAAGCCTATATGAAGCGCCACCCGGGAACGAGCTTAGAGGCGCTGATAAAAATGACAGATTCCCAAAAGTTCTTGGAAGAGGCCAAGTACAAGCCCCGGCGGAACTAAACTACTGCGTCGCCCGGATGTACGACCATCCCTGATCCTGTTTCAGCACCACTTCCACCACGCCGGCCGGCACGGTGCGGCACTCTTTCACCAGCTCTTCCCGTTTTATGTGCCGGTCGCGCATGGTGTTCTCGCAGGCTACAAAATCGACGCCCTTGGCGCTCAGCTCGCGGATCTTGCCCGCTTGCTGGGTCAGCGCCGTTTGCAGGTAGCTGATGCCGCTGTTGTGGCACACTACCTCGATTTTGGCGTTCGGGGCGGCGGCGAGGAAATTGTTGAGCTGCTTGGTCATGTTCTTTTGCGCCACAGTGTCGGCAGTGGTGAGGTGGAAAACGACCTTGAGTTTTTTTGTGGTGGCTATGCGGGCTTCCGATTGTGCTCGGGCGGCGGTGGCAAGGCAAAAGACGGCAAAGAAAAAGAACGCGTATCTCATTGTTGTATGGTTGAATTGTTCATGACAAAGCTACGACATGCACCATTACAAGCAACCCAATAGCAAAAGTTTGAATCAAATGCAAGCTGTATCGCAATTGGGACTGCCCCATCCTGAAAATCTCGCAATTCACTAAAATCGTCGTAAATTTCACAAAAAATCCTCTTTCAATGTCAAAACTGTTCTCAATTTTCGCCTGTTTCGTTATCCTGCCAGCCCTTTCGGCCCAAAACACCTGCTTAGAACAACTGGACAAGGAGGGTATTTACCTAAGGTCAGAGTTCTGGCGCGGCACAACGATGGTTAAAGGCACCCAATCAAAAACCGTCGGGTTCCTTTTCCGGCACATAGCGCCCGAATTCGAGCAATACCCAGTGTCCCGGAAACTGTTCAAAAATGCCCAGCGGAACAACAAAGCAGCTTTTTTTACTGGTTTGATAGGCATCACGGGCATGATAACAGGCTTGGCCTTGAACACCAGCGCCATTGACGAATATGGGAATATAACGAACCAAAAAAAGTTCAATGCCGGGAACGGGCTGATTTTGGGATCGGCAGTATTTACGCTTGCAGTGGCTGTCCCGTTGCGCATCAAGTCGGAAAGACAGCTTGCGGATGCGGTGTGGGCGAGGAATAGGGAGGTGATGGGACGGGAATAGACGAAAGGAACCCTTTGGGAAAACTGGAGGTTGACAAACACAATTAGGCGCTATCAGTTCAAATTGGTTTCACAACATTTAGCATTGCGATTATACCACAGGAGGAGGAAATAACTAGGCAATAAACTCCTGGCTCCAGAAACAGGGGAAGGTCAATAATTGCCTTGTGTTTGCCAATATTTTGAATAACATTGTCAAAATATGTCTTTACAACTTTTCCTTGGAGGTCGAATAGTCTGATGGATATGTGTTCTGTCTTACTCAAACTATATTCAAGTACTGCTTCTCCTAATATCGGGTTGGGATACAACGTTACATTTACGCTATTGCCAATTCCATTCCAAACACCGACAGACCCGGCCTGATACCTGGCCAATGCAAAATCAAAATCAGCGCCATTATTCGATCTTCCTGCTACAAGTATTTTCCCATCAGTTTGTATTGCTGCAGCATAAGCTTCATCTCTTGCAGAACCAAGATTTGTAGTAACAATCCCGCTTGAATTAAAGGTGTTGTCTAATATCCCATTGGAATTGTAGCGAGCCAACGCAAAAGCAGAAGATGCGCCCCCATTGGTTTCTGAATATCCTACAACCACAATTTTGCTATCAGCCTGCAATAAAACTGTATTGGCAAAATCGCCATTAGAGCCGACTGCAGTGGTTACGATACCATCTATGTTGAAACTTTGATCCAATGAACCATCATTATTGTATCGTGCCAGCGCAAAAACAGCCGTTGTACCAACATAAGTATATCCAGCGGCTACGATTTTCCCGTTAGGCAACAGAAATAAACAGTTCGCCACATCCACACCTACGCCAATGGAAGTAGAAGTTATTCCGTTATTTCCAAAACTGCTGTCCAAACTGCCGTCAGGGTTGCATCGAGCTAAAGCAAAGTCTGAACCCACATTTGTATTAGAATATCCAGCCAAGATAATTTTTCCATCAGGTTGCAAGGCAGCTGAAAAGGCCCGATCGTTGCTGGCCCCTATAGAAATGGTTTTTATCCCGCTTGAGCCAAAATTATTGTCCAAGCTCCCGTCAGTATTATACCGCACAAGTGCAAACACGTCCTTTGAACCATTGTTAGAATAACCGGCAATTACAATCTTCCCATCAGGCTGCACAAGCAAGGAGTATCCTCTGTCGTCGCCGGTTCCAAGCGGCGTGGAGGTTTTCCCATTGTTGGCAAAGCTTTGATCTAAGCTGCCATCAGCATGATACCGCGCCAAAGCAAAATCGTTAGCGGCACCGGTTCCAGTCCAGCCAGCAGCGACGATTTTTCCGTCTGGTTGTAGGGCAATTGCACGAGAAACATCATTTCCAGAGAACGCCGTAAGCACCTTGCCGTCAGAATTGAAGCTGTCATCTTGGCTACCATCAGGATTATACCTTGCAAGGGCAAAGTCATTGTTTGTGCCATTGTTTGAATATCCTGCTACCAATATTTTTCCATTTGGCTGAAGCACAATCGCATTTATCCCATCACCACTTGGGCCTAATGCCGTTGTTACCTTTCCATCAAAATCAAAGGTTAAGTCTAATGTCCCTTGCTGAGCAATGGCCGTGCCCCCGATAAATATGGCAACCAATGCCGTGAAATATGATTGAGTTTTCATGGTAGGCTAAAATATTTGGAACTGGGTGAAAGTTGACTTGCATTGAAACAAAGCTGCCTTGAAAGAAGGCGCGCCACTATTATGGAGAAGCTACAGGTGCCAAAACTGGGGTCACTTTAGAGAACCAGGCAATAACCTGCATACCCTTTATTTCTAAAGTATTTTGGTTCAAAGTCCCGTTCCTGATATCAAAGGGCCCAAAAGAGGCCGCATTTTGAATAGTGTTTTTGTCTTCTGTCGACCAATTGGCGGTTATCTTCAGACCGCTGACGACAATAAAGGATACCGGAACCATCGGGAACATTCCAGGATTGTTGTCCGTTGAATTATTGGAATACTCTCCGGCAGGGTAGCCAACCATGTACCAATTTGGATTGCTTAACAGTGCCAGCTTCATCCAGTCGCAATCAATATTAACCCTGCAGAACCGAAAAGATATGCTGTATCCTGTTGTGGTGGCAGAAGCAGGCCTGGTGGCCAATCCTTGCATCAAAAGTTTGTTCACGAACAATGATTGCTTTACGTTCATGCTGCGCGGGATTACGAGCATTTTTTCTTTATTGATTTGACTGCTTTTTATTGAATTCAACAAACCCGCGTTTTTGTCGAATGTGTTGGCGGGGACCAATTTTTTGTTGTTCGAAAGGATAGCTTTTGAAAAGTTGAGCTTAAAGTCGTTGCTCAAAACGGCTTGCGGTGTGTTTATTTTAAACGGGGCTTTATTGGTTGTAATGATTTTGTCTGCATAGGAGTTCAGAACATTGGGCGTAGCTGTAGAGTTTGTCAAGGGAAATGTTTTTACCAAACTCGTTTTGTTGAGTTGTAAGTGCTGGAGCAACCCAGCTTTTATATCTGCATCGCTGGCTGTTTTTGTTTTAACTTTCCAAACCCCCTTCGCAATCAAGGCCTCTCCTTTGTTTTTTATAAAGAAAGAGTCTTTTGTGGCGGGCTTCACCTCCGTGGATTTAATTTCAACCGAAGTCCAGAAGGTAGACGCGGGCTCCTCGTACCAGTTAGACGGGGTAGCTTTATAGGGGTAGTAAAAAACATTTGGGTCTCTTATGCTGCCTTTTTTGCTGTTAAAGAATTCGAATTGCGCATCGGAGAACAACTTATAGAGTGGGTTGGCCTGCAACTCGGCCGCTGGTATTCCAGAAGGCCTGGCACTGGCAATCATGATCTCATACAGGTCGTCTATTTCAAAACCAGAGTTTTCATAGTTCATTTTGTTAAAAGCCGGGGCCACATTGGCTAAGGCTGAAAAGGCCTCCTCTGCCAAGTGTCTGTCATATTTACCGGTGGCGTCTTTAAAATCTTCTGCCACGATCGGTATGCCTGGCCAAGCCATTTGCAGGAATGTTTTTCCGGGAGCGTTATTGAAATTAAAGGTTTTTGCCAGCAAGTCATAAACACTGGCAATAAAATCAGTTGCGTTTGCCATTTCTTGGAGAGTTAATGAGTTAGGGAAAAAAGAGGCTATTTCAAAAGCACAGATGAAAAGATGCCATTGAAACAGCCTCTTGTTGTTAGTCTGCGATCATCCTGTAGTCGTTACGGCATATTCTCCGGTGCGCAGAAAGGCACCACCGTATTCGTCCAACCAATAATTTGGACACCAGGCACCGTTATCACGCCATTGGCAAATGCTGAGCTCCATTTTTCTTTGGATTTTGATTGGGCATAGCCACCTCCAATTGAGAATGGGCCAATGCCCACACTAGCTCCGGCACTCAAGGAAGATTTCATCAGATCCCAATCGGAACTTGCCCAGTTGGCGGATATTTTTACGCCCTTGACCACAACAAATGAGGTAGGCAATAGGGGCCACATCGTGCCTTTCTGGTTTTTCGAGCCATTGGATATCCCCCCTTTCTTTGGGGAAAGGTTGCCCAGGTTCCAACCTTTGGTCTGCAGTAGGTTGAAGATAATCCACGGTCTGCGTATTGATACCAGTTTATAGGAGTATTCGATGCTCAAATTGTTGGTTTGGCTGCTAAAATGCCTAGACTCCCATTTGCCACCAGCCTTTGCTCCGATACTGAAAATGCCCAAGCTAAACCCTGCCGATGCCCCAAATGACTTATAATCTGAACTGCTGCTGCCAGCGCTTGCCCCAGAATTAATCTTTACGGTTGTCCATCCAGTAGCTTCGCTGGAGCTATACCAATTGGATGGCGACAAATTAACGCGTTGAATCATGGGGGACATCCCGGAACCTGTTTCTTCCAAAACGGCGCCATAACCAGCGAATAGGTCTTGGGCTTTTTTAAAAGCCTTTTGCAAAGAGTTTTGGGAGGAGGTTGACATAATTGCCAAATTTTGCTCAACTAGGTCTGCCTTATTCGCACGCCATTTGTCCCAAGCCTGCTTGACGGGTATTTGAAAGGTTGGAGCGATCAAGGGCCAGGTGTTTTTCCCTTGGGGTGTTTCCTGAGCTGCGTTGTAGGCGCCAACGTAAGCTATCCTGGCATTAAAATAGGCGGTCTGATTATCGAGATAATCCCTGTAAACCTGGCTCTCAATTGTTACTTTTTTTACTTCACCAGTATCCGGATCTGTCTGGTCAATTGTGCGAAACAAGAAACTGTGTGCAGCCTCCAATTGAGCGTCTATGGCTGGGTTTGCCGGTTGCTTTGGGATTGATACCCCATCCAAAATTTGCTCATAAACCTGGGAGACTTTATTTCCGCTGTCTTCATACAGGCTATTTGCTTTTGGGATAGCGTCAACCAACCTTGAACAGTTAATTGCGGCATCCATGCTTCCTTGGTTGTTCCCAGGCGTCCAGGGGTTTCTGAAATCATTGGGATTGATGGCAAGCCCCGGTTTCATAAGTGTCAGCATTGTCGTATTGGAAGGCATAACTGGTTTCCCACCAGGTTCAGCCTTGGTTGCGGCATTAAAAATGTTGTCGTAAATGCCTTGAATCATTCGTTCAATTTGTTCTGCGGTCATAATAAAAAGTTTTAGAGGATGAAAATTTTAAAATATCCTACCACTCCACCGCGACACCCGTCGCGCTGAAATCTATTATTCAACAATCTGAAAAAATATGGAACCCTGAACAGATGCCGCTTAATCTATCGGCAAACTATCATCCAAATAATATTTTGCCCTAAAGGCTCTTGGGCATATCCCCTCAACTTCCTTGAACACCCGGGTGAAATAGCTCGGGCTGTCAAATCCCACCTCATAGCCCACATCGCAAATGCTGGGCTGCCGGCTTTCAGCCAACAATTTTTTGGCGCGCATAATGCGCACGCGCTTAATGAGCCGGGTGGCCGACTCTCCTGTTTTTTGCTTCAACTTTCGGTGCAAATCTGTGCGGCTCATGCCTATTTGCCGCGTCATATCCGTGATGGCGAATGACTTTTTGGAAAGGTTTTTCTCAATAACACCAATTATGGCGCTCAGAAAATCATCTTCCCCTATTTGTGCGGAAGGGTTCATGGAGTGGTTTTTTTGTGCGGTTACAACAGTATCGATTCCGGAAAGAAAGGCGTTTCCTAACTATCGACACTCAAAGGTAATCATACACAATTCATTTGCTCTTTCAAAATTGTTCCAAATTTTATTTGAATTAAAAAATGGTCAATATAAGGCCTTGATATGGGTGAGCTAAACATAAAATGCAGTTTTTCGGCACCTCAATCAATATTGTATTTTTGCCATGAACCCAAGTGCCTCCAAATGCCCCCAAAACTCCGGGTAAGATTTGCGCACCACAGAGGGGCTTTCCACCCATACCTCCCCCAACATCGACAAAGCCGCAAAAGCCATCGCCATGCGGTGGTCGCCGTAGGTGGCAAAACGGGGCGGCGATTCCCAATTTGCTTTTCCTTGTGCATAGTAGAAAGTTTTTTCGGGGTTCTGTTTGTTAAAGTGCTGTGGGAGCTTGGCAAAGCTCACCCCCACTTTTTTGAGCTCGGCTTTTATGGCCGCGATGCGGTCGGTCTCCTTGATCGACAAGGTTTCCAAGCCCGAAAAAATGCCCGTGACTCCCAGCCCGGCACAAACAACCGCCAATGTTTGGGCAATGTCGGGACATTCCAAAAAGTCATGCTCAAAAAACGGGCGCGGCGCTTGTCCGCTTTTCTGCAACAAAAGGGCGTTTCCCTCAAATATCGTTTCAATGCCAAAGCTTCGCATCATATCTGCCAGCACGGCATCGCCCTGCCAACTCTCGGCCTGAAAACCCTCCAGCCTGAGCTCGAGCTCCTCGGCAAAAACGGCCATCCCATACCAGTAAGAAGCGCTCGACCAATCGGCCTCAACCACGAGGCTGCGGGCTTGGTATGCCCCCGGCGCTACCCGGATCGCATTGCCAGCCCATTGAACATCCGCCCCAAAATACCGCATCATCTTCAGGGTCATCTCCAGATACGGGCGCGAAACCAGCGGGCCTTCCGGCACCAGTTCCAGCCCATTTGGCAAATACGGGGCGACCAACAGCAGCGCCGACAAAAACTGGCTGCTGACATCGGCTTTGACATTTATCGTAGAAACGGTTTCCCTTGTGGCAACGCGCTCCCCGATCAACAAGGGAGGGTAGCCTCCCTGCCCCAGGTATTGAATGTCGGCGCCCAAACTGCGCAATGCATCCACCAGTGGGCCAATGGGCCGCTCCTGCATGCGCGCAGACCCGGTCAGGGTTTGTTGGCCGGGCTGCAATGCCAAATAGGCCGCCGTGAACCGAAACGTGGTGCCGGCATCGCCCGCATCAAAGGTATCGCCCGATTGCGCCAGCAGCGCCTGGAGCGTGCTGGTATCCTTGGATGTGGAAATGTTGGAGAGCCATTCGCTTGGCACGGCATTGGCCAGCTTCAAGATGATCAAGGCCCGGTTGCTGATGCTTTTTGAGCCGTTCAAGGCCAAGGCGCCACACAAAGACCTGTCGGGTTTAGAAAGGGAAAGAATCTCCATGCTACATTTTGTCGTTGTGATCGACCAATTCCATCACGGTGCGGAAAGCGGCATACTTGCCTTCGTAGCGCTCGCGGTGCTGGCGCTGCAGCTCCGGCGCAAACTCCTCCTGGTAGCGCATCAGGTGCGGCATATCTTTTACCAGGTACTGAATGGTGTAAATCTCGGAATCGACGTGCTCGTGGCCCATGAGCCTGCTCATGCGGTAGGAGATGAACATGCCCGTTATCATCACCTCCGGTATATGCACGTCACGCATCCATTTGAGCCAATCCTCGTGCACGTCGAGGTCGATGGTTACTGTTACGTTGTAGAGGAGCATAAAATACTATACTGTGATTAAAGTGATTTGTATGATTTGAGTGATTAAAAACATCTGATTTTCAAATGATTATGCGATCGAGATTTTCACAACCACTTTGCGTTGACTATATTTATTGGTTTCGGGTTTCAGGTTTCAGGTTTCAGGTTGGCTTCGGGCTGGGCAAAAATTGATAGGGAATGTTTACAACCGATTCCATTTTGGCTAAACTTGTCAAAAAATCAAAAGCAGCGCCAACCTGAAACCTGAAACCAAAAGCCCTCAATACCGTTTCTTCTTCCCCTTCTTCTGCCACTTATCAAACATGCGGTCTTCCTTGCGGGGGCCGCCGCCGCTTTTGCCTTTCAGTTCTGAAGCATCATCGACACGGATGCGGCGGCCATTGATGGTGAACTCAGCCAGGCCCTGGCGCACCACGGTGACAAAAGCCGGGTCGAGGTCGAAGTGCAAGTATGCGCGGTTCATGTCGATGTGGCCGATACCGGAAGAGGGCACGCCAAAGTTACGGGAAAGCAGCTTGATAAAGTCTTTCTTCCCTACGCCGTCCATTTCGCCTACGTTGACAAAAAGGCGGTGCATGGGGCCGTGCGACTTGCCGCCAACGGCGGGCTGCAGGCGGGCGGCGCGCTTGTCGCCGCGCGGATAAACATTGATGTCTTCGGCGTTGCGGTAGTACGACAAGAAACGGTTGAACTCCACGCTGGCGAAGCGCTTGATGAGCTCTTCTTTCGTGAGGTCTTTCAGCTCTTCCTGTATTTTTGGCATAAACGGCTCTATTTCAGCGTAATGCACTTCCTGTTCGTGAATGCCGTGGATGATATGGTAGAGCTGCTGCTCGCAAACCTGCATGCCCGTGGGCAGCATCTTTTTGGTGAAGGTGGCCTTGGTCTTGCGCTCGATCTGCGCGATGCGCGGCTCGAATTTAGGGGTGAGTATGGTGATGCTCACGCCGGTTTTGCCCGCGCGGCCGGTTCGGCCCGAGCGGTGGGTATAGGTTTCGATGTCGTCGGGGAGGCCGTAGTTGATGACGTGGCTGATGTTGCTCACGTCGAGGCCGCGGGCAGCCACGTCGGTAGCGATGAGGAGCTGGAGGTTGTTCTCGCGGAAGCGCTGCATCACGCGGTCGCGGTCGCTTTGGGCCAGGTCGCCGTGCAGGGCATCGGAATTGTAGCCGTCGCGGATCATCTGCTCGGCCACTTCCTTCGTTTCGGCACGGGTGCGGCAGAAGATGAGGGCATAGATACCAGGGTTGGCATCCACCACGCGCTTGAGGGCGGCGTAGCGATCGTCGGGCCGGCACACGTAGTACTCGTGCTCGATGTTGGTGTTGGTCTGGTTGCGGCCGCCCACAGTGAGCTCGCGGGGCTTTTCCATATATGTGGCGGCGATGCTGCGCACCTCGTTGGGCATGGTAGCCGAAAAAAGCCATATCGATTTGCGGTCGGTAGCTGCGGCCAGGATGAAGTCGATGGCCTCCTTGAAGCCCATGTTCAACATCTCGTCGGCCTCGTCGAGCACGATGCGCTGCACGGAATCGAGGCGCACGGCTTTTCGGGCCATCATGTCCATGAGACGGCCTGGGGTGGCTACCACGATCTGGGCGCCGGCTTTCACCTGACGGATCTGGCCTTCAATGCCCGCGCCACCGTAAATGGCGACTACCTTGTATTGATGGGCAAATTGGGAATAGTTCTCCAAATCGCTGGCCACCTGCACACAAAGCTCACGGGTAGGGCACATGATGAGCGCTTGTACACTGCGCTCCTTCGGGTCGATTCGTTGTAAAACAGGAAGGCCAAATGCGGCGGTTTTGCCGGTACCGGTGTTGGCTAAGGCGATGATGTCGGTGTCGCCTTCAAGGGCCACGGGAATCACCGCTTCTTGTACGGGTGTGGGCGTTTCAAAACCCAGTGCTGCAATACCCTGCAGCAAATCTTCGGCAATGCCGAGATTTTCAAATGCATTCATAATAATGTTGACGTTTTAGACCTTGGGATGGATTGACCTCTCTAATGCCTGAAATCTTAGACCAAGCCTGCTCGCATTCTACCGCTCGAGACCCACCGTCTAATTATTGTCAACACTACCCAATGCCGTAATGAGAATGAAAACCGGGAATATGCGCCACCTTTTTTTTAACACATAGACACATAGGGACATAGGCACATAGATTTTAATTCAAATGCACACTTAAATCCTCAATCCCTTATGTGTTCTATGTACCTATGTGCCTATGTGTTAAAAAACCAAGGAAAAAAACTGGCGCCAATTCCACAATCGGGCGCAAAAGTAAAAATTATCTTTTGAATTTTAGCTTAAAATACCCCAAATATCTAAGTTTAATTTTTAAAACAGGCAAATTAATTTAGAAAAATTTTGCTCGGTTCTTCAGCGATGTTTCGACTTTCTTCGCCTGAAGTCTGCTTTTCAAACATTTCCGCATAATATCCGCCCTGTTCCACCAAAGTATCGTGCGTGCCCTCTTCCACGATGCGGTGCTCGTCCAGCACGATGATTTTGTCGAACTGTAACATGGAATAAATCCTGTGGGTGATGATGATGGCTGTTTTTTGGGCCAGCGCCGATTGCAAATAGCCCAAAATCTGGCTTTCTGTGTTGGTATCCACTGCCGACAGGCAGTCGTCGAGCAGGATCAGGTCGGGCTTTTTGGCGAAGGCGCGCGCCAGGCTGATGCGCTGTTTTTGACCGCCAGAGAGCGTCACCCCCCTTTCCCCTACCAGGGTGTCATACCCTTCCTGCAAGCCCATGATGTCGTGGTGCACGGCAGCGCTTTTGGCAAAAAATTCGGCCTCGTCCTGGTTCATGCCCTCACGGCCAAATGCGATGTTTCCAAAAACGGTGTCGGAGAACAGGAAAACATCCTGTGGCACATAGCCGATCTGGCGCCGCAACTGGTACAAGTCATGCTCCCGGATGTCTTTGCCGTCGAGCAAAATTTGCCCTTCCGTGGGGTCGTACATGCGCACGAGCAGGTCGGCAATGGTTGTTTTTCCAGTTCCTGTCCGGCCCAGAATGGCCATTTTTTGGCCCGCTTTCAGGGAGAAGGAAACGTTTTCCAAAGCCTTTATGCCCGTATCTGGGTAAACAAAGGTCAGGTTTTTGAATTCGATATCGCCCCGGAGCGGCTGTACTTGGCCGGAATGGTTGGGCAGGTCGTTGTTGATGGCAGGTGCTGTAGCTAAGAACTCGTTGATCCTTTTTTGAGAGGCGGCAGCCTGTTGGGTGAGGGAAGCGATCCAACCGATGGCTGTCACTGGCCAGGTAAGCATGTTGATGTAGATGACGA
Organism: uncultured Saprospiraceae bacterium; assembly: GCA_964621185.1. Classification (GTDB taxonomy): domain Bacteria; phylum Bacteroidota; class Bacteroidia; order Chitinophagales; family Saprospiraceae; genus M3007. Next base: position 130,868 of record CAZULM010000004.1, read on the forward strand.
AGGAGGTTATGTTGCCCGGCGTCAGTTTTCCGGCGATCACCTGCAAACCGCCCACGTACACCGTTATAATAATGCTGGTGCCGATCAGCAGCGACATCAAGGGAAAGAAAATGGCATCGACCTTGACAAGCTTGAGCGATTTTTGGCGGTATTCCTCGCTTTGCTCGGCAAACCAGCGCCCCATCGCCGCTTCCTGGGCATAACTTTTCACCACCCGGATGCCGCTGTACACTTCCTGTGCCGTGCTGGTGAGCGTGGCGAGTTGTTTCTGTATTTTCTCGCTGCGCTTGTTGATGATTGTGCTCACCCAATAAATGGAGAAGCTCAAAAACGGAAGCGGCAGCAAGGACCATAGCGTGAGCTCTACACTGACGCTCAACATGGAAGAAATGATGAGAACAAATAAAAAAATGAGGTTGACCCCATACAATATGGTGGGCCCCAGGAACATGCGCACTTTGGAAACGTCTTCCGAAATCCGCGACATCATGTCGCCCGTGCTGTTGCGCTTGTAAAACGCCAGGTCGAGCTTGGTGTAATGCGCAAAGATATCTTTCCGCATGTCGTATTCGATCAGGCGGCTGACCACAATAATGGTCTGGCGCATAAAAAACATGAACAAACCCATCAACAAGGCCAGGCCAATAACCGCTGCGCCGAACCAGGCGATCTGGGTGCCCAGCTCCGCAAAAGCCTCGGGGTGACTCGAAATACCGCCGTGATCCTGGTAATATTTTACGCGCTCCACTACTGTGTCGAGCGCCTGGCCAATCAGCTTGGGCTGCCAAACCTGAAATACGTTGGCCATCCCGACAAACAGGATACCCAAACACAAACGCCAGCGATATTTCCAGAAAAATTTTTTGAGGTAGGCGAGATGCTTCATGCTTTTTTCTAAAATTGGATATGCGGGGCGAATTTAAACGAAACGGAGAACAGTATTGCCCGTCAACTGTTCAATAATAGGCCTGTTTTGGATTTACAATACTCCGGAGCAAGAAGTTTCCCAGCGCGGGTTCGCTTCATGGTCGAAGTGCTGATGTTGGTAACGTGCTTTGGAACTGAACAATCCAGCCCGACAAGTAGTTACATTTTTTCGGCAAAAATTTGCCTAAAGTTGGTACTTTTGGCCGCGAATGGCACTAAAAGCTATTTCTATCCATACAATTCCGCCCTTTCCTACTTTTAGGCAAGCTGGTTGGCAAAATACTCAAACACTCATTTTCCATGCAAGAAGCATATATCATCGCAGGCTACCGCTCTGCTGTCGGGAAAGCCGGAAAAGGCGCTTTTAAAAGTTACCGCTCCGACGACCTGGCTGTTGACGTCATCAAACACCTGCTCGCGCAAGTGCCGCAGCTCGACCCAAAGATGGTGGACGACTGCATTGTCGGTTGCGCCAATCCGGAAGGGGAACAAGGTCTGCAAATCGGACGCCTGATCTCCAACCGCGCCCTGGGCAAAGACGTGCCGGGCATGACTGTGAACCGCTACTGTGCCTCGGGTCTGGAAACCATCAGCATCGCCGTGGCAAAAATTCGCGCCGGCATGGGTCAATGCTATATCGCCGGCGGCGCCGAAAGCATGTCGGCCATACCGATGACGGGCTATAAGCTCGCACCCAACTACAACATCGCAGCCAATACCCCCGACTACCTCGTGGGCATGGGCCTCACCGCCGAAGCAGTGGCCAAAAAATGGGAGATCAGCCGCGAAGCTGCCGACGCTTTCAGCGCCCGCAGCCACCAACGTGCCGCTGCTGCCATCGACGGCGGGAAATTCAAAGACGAGATCGTGCCGATTCAAGTGCCGGAAGTATGGGTGGAAAATGACAAGCGTCAGGAAAAAGTCGTCACCGTAGATACTGATGAAGGGGTGCGCCGCGACACCAGTGTGGAAGGCCTCGCCAAGCTTCGCCCGGTGTTTGCCAACGGCGGCGTGGTCACTGCCGGCAACGCCTCCCAAACTTCCGATGGCGCCGCTTTTGTGCTGGTGATGTCGGAGGAGATGATGAAATCGCTGGGACTGGAGCCGGTGGCGCGTTTGGCTGCTTGTTCCGTTGCAGGCGTGGAGCCGCTGTACATGGGCATCGGCCCTTGTGCCGCTATTCCGAAGGCGCTGAAACAAGCCGGTATGAAACTCGAACAAGTGCAAGCCATCGAGTTGAATGAAGCCTTTGGCGCACAGGCGCTGGCGGTGATCAAGGAAGCCGGGCTAAACCCCGACATCGTGAACGTGAACGGCGGCGCCATTGCGCTCGGGCACCCGCTCGGCTGCACGGGTGCGAAGCTTTCCATCCAATTGCTCAACGAAATGCGGCGCAGCAATCAACAATACGGCATGGTAACGGCTTGTGTCGGTGGCGGGCAAGGGATTGCGGGTATTTTTGAGCGCCTGAATTAAAGCTTCCATTATGAACAGAATTTTCCTGTTGCTTTTGCTGTTGTGCTGCAACAGCCTGAATAGTGCTGCCCAGGCCGTGTTGCGCGGCAACATTTCAAACGTCCCGTCCAACGCCCTCCCTGTGGGCATCATGGAATACTGGGCTGTGGATCACTGGCAGCAACTGGCTATTTTGCAACTGGAGAACGGGGGCGCATTTTCCACCGATAAAATGCCGCCCGTGCAAGCGCAATGCCAAATTCGGATGGCCAGCCAGCCCAAGGTGAAGTGCGATTTCCTGCTTCCCGGCCCCGGAGAAGTGCACGACTCGGTGCTGCGTATTGACCTGGACATGCGCTCTATGAACGGCAGCCCCGCCGCCATTGCGGGCTACCCGGAAAACGACCTGTATTTTGCCCTGATGTCGGCCTATTATACTTTGAACAAACTTCGCGACACCAGCGCGGCGGCGCCCGAAGCGCAAGTCAGTTCTGCTGTGCGCACCTTCAACAACCTGTGCCAGGAAATTGCGAAAAAAAACCCGGGGACTTTCACCGGCGACATACTGGCCAACCTTTTGTACAGGCCGAGCCAGGAGGATTATCCCAAAGACAGCAAAGAAGCTGCCATGACACCCAACGCGTTTGCCATCGCGCACGACCTGGAAAAAATCCCGTTTCGCAGCGATAAGGTACTGCACCATATTGCCTTTGAAAAAGCGCTGAACCGCTATTACAACTATTTCGATCACGCCTCGGACGATGGCTCCGGCAAATACATAGAAGGCATCATGTCGCGGCGCAACGGGAATGAAGCCGTTGATTTGTTCCTTTTTAAATTTCTGTTGGACAAAATGCTGTCCAGCAAGAATGAAAACGGCTTGCAATACCTGCTGAAATGGCACCTACCCGATTGTTCGGACGAATCACCGTTGAACGATTACACCAAAACCCTGATCGCGGCGCTCCAAAGCTGCCAACCGGGGAATACCATTGCGGGGCAACAATGGCCTGGAATCGATGGCAAGCCTGTTTCACTGCATGAAATCTGCGCCAAAAACAACCTGACCCTGCTTTTTTTCTGGAAGTCCAACTGTTCCCATTGCCGAGAATTCAAGCCCGTTTTGGCGGCCCTGTACGATAAATACCGACCAAAGGGCCTGGAGGTGCTGGCCTTGTCGCTCGACCGAAATGAGGCAAGCTGGAAACAAACCCTGCAAACCGACCCGAGCAAATGGCTCAATGCATTTGTGCCCATCGAAGCACGCGATGCGCTCAGCAAGCACTTCCCCATACCCGCCACGCCCACGCTGATTTCCATAGACAAGCAAGGAAAAATATTAAAACGCTTGATCCTGCGCGACCAACTGGAGGCGCATTTTATTGAAATATTGGGGAAATAAGGCCCACAGATGTTTGGCCTCCCCGAGGCCAAACGGCATTTCTGCTTATGCCCTGACCAGGCGCGTGAGCCAACCCGAAACCTGAAACCCGAACCCATGCAACCTGCAATAGGCATCATCGGCGGCGGCGCCGCGGGCTTTTTCGCCGCCATCACCTGTGCAGAAGCCAACCCGGCCTGCAAGGTCACCATATTTGAGCGCGGCAAATCGGTGCTGGAGAAAGTGCGGGTGAGCGGCGGGGGCAGGTGCAACGTGACCCACCATTGTTTTGAGCCGCGCGACCTGGTCAAGTATTACCCCAGGGGACAAAAAGAGCTCCTGGGGCCGTTCATGCAATTCGGCGCGGAGGACACGGTAGCCTGGTTCGAAGGCCGCGGGGTTCGCCTGAAAACGGAAGCCGATGGCCGCATGTTCCCCGTCACCGACGATTCACAAACCATTATAGATTGCCTGACAGAAGCTGCCCGTGCCGCGGGCGTGCGGGTGCTCACCAGCGCGCGCGTGGACAAAATCGAGCCACTGCCCGACGGGCGCTGGCAGGTGGCCGGGCAGGTATTCGACAAGCTGATGCTCGCCACAGGCAGCAGCACGGCAGCCTGGCAATGGCTGGAGGAGTTGGGCCATACCCTGGTGCCGCCCGTGCCCTCGCTGTTCACCTTCAACACCAAAGACACCCGGCTCCGGGAGCTATCGGGCGTGTCGGTTCCCATGGCCAGCTTGTCGATACCAGGCACAAAACTGGCGGCAGAAGGCCCGCTGCTGGTGACGCATTGGGGGCTGAGCGGGCCGGCAGTGCTGCGCATCTCCGCCTGGGGGGCACGGGAACTTCATGCCATGCACTACAAATTCCACTTGGAAATCAATTTTTTACAGGAAAAAGACCTGCAGGCGACGTTGAAATTGTTGGCAGTGGCCAAACAGGAGAACGGCAAAAAGATGGTAGCGCCCAACCCCTTGTTCAACTTGCCAAGCCGGCTATGGCTCCGGCTGACGGAAGCTGCAGCGATGCCTCCCGAGCGCCGCTGGGCCGATGTGGGCAAGGCAGAGTTGCAGCAGTTGGCGGCGCAATTGACACAGGCAACTTTTCAAATAACCGGCAAAAGCACTTTCAAAGAGGAATTCGTTACGGCCGGCGGGGTTTCCCTCAAAGAACTGAATTTCAGGACTTTTGAAAGCCGGGTATGCCCCAACCTCTTCCTGGCCGGGGAAGTGCTCGACATAGACGCCATCACCGGCGGCTTCAACTTCCAGGCAGCCTGGACGGGCGGGTATTTGGCGGGATTGGCCATGGCGGGGTGAATGATTGACCAGGATTTTTGGGATTTGCTGGATTTACGGGATCGATTTTTTTGATTTTGTAGGATTGGAGTGGTTTGCGAAAACCACTTTCCCAAGATCATTGTCACCCTTGAATTTGTTAAATTTTTTAACAGGGGAAATACGGATATTACCATCCCGTTTTACCCTGAGTTCCTGATCAGAACAATTTATTCCCGCTCTCCGATTTTTGTCAAAAAACCACCTTGGTCGCTGCGCGTGCGCTGGCAGTTTCACCTCTTTTTTTCACTGAATTAAACTTCTTCCTACATGACAAAACTGTTGTCTGTGCGGGCAGCCCTTCCATTGGCTTGCCTTGCCGGGGTCATGCTCTTTGCCGCGATGGCAAGGGCGCAGTCCCCCTTAATTCCGCTCGATGATATCACGGAGCGAAGTACCGTGGCGCAGCACCGGGTGCTGCCGTACCAGCCCATCCGGGAAGCCGATATTTTATGGGAAAAGCGAATATGGCGCATCGTTGACGTGCGGGAAAAAATGAACCAGCCGTTCGCCGCCCCCGAATCGCCCCTGTTCAAGATCATCTTTGAAAATGCCCTCGCTGGCGAGCTCCCTGTATATTCCACAGAAAACGACCAATTCACGAAGCGCCTCTCCCCCGAAGACCTCCAAAGCAAGCTGTTCAAAACCGACACCATCTTCACCTACGATGTTGAAACGGGCGAAGAAATAATCAAAGTCGTGCAGAACGAAGTGAGCTGGGAAGACGTGAAGCGCTTCCGCATCAAGGAAACCTGGTTTTTCGACGCAAAAACCTCCACCCTGCGCCACCGCATCCTGGGCATCGCGCCCCTGCTGGAAGTGCGCGACAACAACGGCGACTTTAAACTCGAATTACCACTGTTTTGGGTGCATTACCCCTCGTCGAGGGAATTGTTGGCACAGCACAAGGCCATCACCCATTCAGACAATTGGGCCAGCACGACCACCTGGGAAGATGTTTTTGAGATGCGCTACTTCGCTTCCTCCATCATCAAGGAAAACAACGTGCACGACCTGCGCCTGGAACACACCTACGCAGGCCTCGACTTAGTGATGCAGGCAAAAAAGATCGAGGACGAGCTGTTCGCACGGGAGCATGATCTTTGGGCGTGGTAGAGCTAGCAAAACGCATCATAAGCCGCCTTCAGGTTGTCGGCGATGACCTGGGCGGAGCGGCCCTCGATGTGGCGGCGCTCCAGCATGTGCACTACCTGGCCGTTTTTGAACAGGGCGATGCTGGGGGAAGATGGCGGGTATGGGGCCAGGTATTCGCGGACTTTTGCCACGGCCTCGGTATCCACGCCGGCAAAAACGGTGTACAGCTTGGCGGGCACTTTGTCGTTTTGCAGCGACATTTTTGCGCCGGGGCGCGCCATGGCGGCCGCGCAGCCGCAGACGCTGTTGACGACGACGAGGGCAGTGCCTTCGTGATTTTCGAGGAGATTTTCAACCGCATTTGCGTCGTGAAGCGCTTCGAAGCCAAAGTCGGTGAGGTCTTTTGCCATTGGCGCCGTGAGTGCTGGTGGGTACATATATGTTGAAATTGAATGTTGTGAGTGATAGCGGCGATAGGTCGCCTGAAACGGACAGCAAAGGTAAACAGCTAAAACCCTCTATTGTTCTTGCTGGGCATTAAATTGCGCAAAGTTTCGGGCACCTATTGCAGCTTTTTCATCAATTCCTGTGCCTGCTCGTAACGGTCGGCTCCCGGCTCGATATACTGCAGGTTCGATTTGCAGGCTTCGTAGTTTTTTTCTTTCAGATAGCTCAAAGCTATGTACCAGTTGGCTTCGCCGCGCAAGGCGGATTGACCCAAGGCGATGGGCGCAAAGACTGCCCTGGCCTCTGCAATGCGGCCCAATTCGAGCAAACAGATTCCCTGGTACAAATTGGCGGTGATGTTTTTGGGGTCGGCGGCGATCACTTGTTCGAGCGCCGCCTGTGCCTTGCCGTAGTCTTTTTCGGCAAACGCTTTTTCCGCGTCGCTTATGGCCTGGTCGGCCTGGCCGCGCAGGGTGAGGGCAAGGGGCGCGTGTTGGGCGTATTGCTGATAGTTTGGCGTGCCCAGCCTGAAAAACCAAACGGCAGCCAGCACTAGCGCCAGCCCAGCCGCAACGGCGGTCGCCCAGCGCTTCCAGTTCAGTTTGGCGGTCATCTGGGGGGCAACTTCTGCCTTATTATCCTTAAAAAAGTCTTTTCCGACTTCGGTCAGGCTCGCCTTGAAAGCTTCGCGCTTTGCAGCCCGGCCCGGGTATTCCGCCATGGCTTGGCGCAGGAGAAACTCCACCGCAAACGCCGGCTCGGAAGCTGCGCGGTCGCGCACCTGCTGGGCTTCGGCCTCCGGGAGCAGGCCGTTGAAATAGTCGTTCAGTAATATGTTGTCTTGCTCGTTCATGGCTTTACATTTATACAAGGCTGCGCCAGCGCTCCGTGCAAGCGTTCTTGCGGCGGTACAAGGTGTCCACGCTGTTCATTTGCAGTTGCTCGGCGGCATCCTTGGGCGCTACGCCTTCCGACAACATGCTGAGCAGTCGGCGGCACAGTTCGCTGAGCTGGGCAAACGCAGCGCCAAGGCGCTCCTGCCTGTCCTGTTCGGCAATACACTCCTCCGCCAATTCCAGGGCATCACTGTCGTGTTCCAGGTCATATCGGCGTTCTTCCGCTTTTCTTACCTCCATGTCGCGCCCTTTTTGGCGGATTTTGTCCACAAATTTCCGGGAGCATATTACATGCAGCAAAGCGCCGAGCGGGCAGGTGAGCACGAACGCCGGGTTTTGGGCTTTCTCAAAAACGGCAATGAGGCCCTCCTGGAACACGTCGCGGGCATCGTCGGCAGAGCCGCCGCGCGACTGCACCCAGCGCAGCACCTGCTCGGCGTGCTGCCTGTAAATTTCCCGTATCAGCCGCTCGTCGTTGCGGCGGAGGGCTTCTATGTATTTTTGGTCGGTGTGCATAATCGTGGACTGGAGATTTGGGAAAGGTAGGGGAAAGGTAAGGAAAAGTGGGTATTGGCCGTCCGCGGTTTTGCGAAGGGGCCTGGGCGAGCTTTGACAAATTAAAAAAAATGTCAAAGCTATTCGATGGCTTGGTTTGACGCCGGAAGGAGAACATGGGTCATCCCGAATTTTGACAGGCATTTCAAATAAAGAATGCCGCAGTAGCCCTTTTAGGGTAAAAATTGTCAACGCCTATTCGTCAGACCGCGAAAAGCGGTCAGACGATGACCCTTGGTCTGACCGCTTTTCGCGGTCTGACCAATAAGTATAAACAAATACTGCACTTTTCTATAACTTTTTATGCCTTCGAAAATCCGGGATGACTCATGTTTGGGCGCATTTGAGTCCAGGAATCTATCAGCTTCAACTTTTCTGGGAAGGCAAATCGCCCAAAACGCAAAGGCTGGTGTTGATCAAGACTTTATTTATTCGCAAAGTCGGGTTGTTGGAGCTACCCTTCATCATGCGCAAAAGCACTAACAGTTTATTAGCTTTAAACAAAATTGAGCTATATCTTTGTAGGAAAATACATGCCATGCAATTTGAATTAAGGCCAGCGTTGTTTTGGGACGTGGACGTTGAGAGGGTGGATTTATTCAAGCACCGCGCTTCTGTGATTGAACGGGTTGCCACCCGTGGCCGCTTGGAAGAATTCCGTGCGATGGTCAAATTTTATGGAAAGGAAACGGTAAAAAGTACCTTGCTGAATGCTCGCCATCTTGACAAACGGACACTCTCATACTGCAGCTTGATTTTTGACGTCCCAGTTACCGAATTTCGATGCTACAAACTCGCACAGTTGAACCCAGAACACTGGAATTACTGAAGCGCTTAATGCTTCAACCTGCAACTGCCCCATTTTTTCTGGTTGGCGGTACCGCTTTGGCATTGCAATTGGGTCACCGATTTTCCATAGACCTTGACCTTTTCACTTCCCAATCTTTCAACACCGAAAGCTTGATAGAGGCTATTTCAGCTGAATTTGAAATTAGGGTTGAAGTTGAGGAACCGACTATGATTATCTCCTACATTGAAGGTGTAAAGGTCGATTTTGTGAAAATGGGCTATCCAATATTATTTCCGACCTTGTTGGTGGAAGGTGTTAAAATGCTTGCTATTCAAGATATTGCTCCCATGAAACTCAAGGCTATTGCGCAACGCGGAAGCAAAAAGGATTTTTTTGATATCTACTTTTTGCTTGACCGAATGCCACTGGAAACGATGATTGCCTTATTCCAGCAAAAGTTTCAAATGCATGAGGTTTTTCATATTGTAAAAAGCCTTACCTATTTTGACGATGCAGAGCAATCTTCCGACCCCATCGTTTTTGATAAATCAGTTACCTGGAAAAAGGTCAAAGCATCCATTAACAATGCAGTAAAAAAGATGATGTAGGTGCTTATACCCTGCACTTTTCCCGATATTTGCCCTAAATCATCGCCACTACATGAAGCAACTCGCCATTCTCTGCCTGCTACTCGCCCCAACCCTTCTTTTTTCGCAAAAAAAACCTGCACCGATTTCGCTCCCCCCGGATGCCCCCAACTGGATGCAGCTGATACATGGTGAAAACCCAAACGTTTTCGAGATTCAAAAAGCCTACGCTGATTATTTTGAAAACAGGCCTTTTGAAAAAAATACCTACACCCAGTATTTCAAACGCTGGATGCACTGGGCGCGGCCCCTCGTGCAAGCCGATGGCACGGTGCACGAACCAACCCTGGCTGAAATGGCTGAGTTGGAAGCCGCAGCACGCGCCGCCCGGCCTGAACCCGGTATCCAAAAAGGCAAGCAACCTGCCGCCCAAAAAAGCCCCGGCTGGACCTTTCTCGGCCCCAAACAAACCTATGATATCGATGGGCTGAAAGAAGTGACCTGGCAAACCAATATCTATTCCTTCGACATTTCGCTGTCCAACCCCAACATCCTGTACGCCGGCGGGGAATCGGGTGGCGCCTGGAAAACGACCGACAAGGGCCTGCACTGGGAACTGCTCACCAAAAACGTATCGCATGGCGCTTTCGGCGCGATAAAAATCCATCCTGCCGACCCGAATACCGTGTACGCCGCCACGGGGGGGAAAATCATAAAAACCACCGACGGAGGTCAAAACTGGACCACAGTTTACAGCGAAAACAACTTGTGGGTCAATGATATAGCCATTAAAATCGATCAGCCCGACATCGTGCTGGCCGCCAGCGACCAGGGACTCCTGCGCACGGGCAATGCGGGCGCAAGCTGGACAAAAATCCATGCCCAGCAAACCTGGGCTGTGGAGTTCAAGCCCGGCGACCCTAGCACCGCTTTTTGTATCCGAAAAAATGGCAGCGGCTCCGATTTTCGCGTATCCACCGATGGCGGCGCCACCTTCAACAATTCCAATGTGGGCTGGTGGACGCCCGGCTCCGGCCAGTCGGTTACCGGGGCGCATATTGCTGTTTGCCCTTCCAACCCCGCCAAAGTGTACGCCTATCTCTGCGGCGAAGGCGGCAACTTAGGCGGGTATATCGGCGTGTTCAAAAGCCTGAACAGCGGCGCTTCCTGGAGCAACACCAACCCCTCCAATACCATTGGACAGCCCTATTCCATCCCCAACCACACCAACCTGATGGATGCAAACGGAGTGGACTGGTTTACGCAGGGATTTTACGACATGGCCATTGTTGTGAATCCGAACAACGACAACCAACTTATTGCCGGAGGTTGCTCCTGGTTCAAAAGCAACAACGGCGGCCAAACCTGGGAAGCGCTCGGCGCTTATGTCGGCGGACTTTCCTGGAGCCACCCCGATATTCAGGCCCTGGCCGCCAGCGGCAACGACCTCTGGATTGCCAGCGATGGCGGCCTGAACTACTCCAACAATTTCGCCCAAAGCATCGAGGCGCGCATGAACGGCATTTCAGGCTCCGACATGTGGGGCTTCGACAGCGGTTGGAATGAAGATGTGCTGGTGGGCGGGCGCTACCACAATGGCAATATGACCTGGCACGAAAGTTTTCCCGATGGAAAATTCTACCGCATGGGCGGCGCAGAAGCCGCTACCGGCTACGTGAACCCCGGCGACGCGCGTAAAGTCTATCACTCCGACATTGGCGGCAAACGCTTAAATGGCGGCTTCCTGGATGGGGTGAGTTCGTTCCCCGTCGGCGCCTGGCCCACCGAATCGTATGCCTACTACGGCAATTCAGAAATGGCCTGGGATCCGCGCTGCTGGAACATCGTGTACATTGGCTCAGAAAACAAAATCTGGAAAAGCGTGGATGGCGGTACATCCTATACGGCATTGTACACTTTCCCTGGAAACACCGACAACACCGTGTTCGACATTGAAGTGAGCCGCTCCAACCCCGACGTAATCTACTGTTCCCAGTGGGATGGCACCGACGACGCTATGTGGAAAACGACCAATGGCGGCAAAACCTGGAGCCAATTGACCAAACTGCCCCTGCCAAACAACAACGACCGGGTAAAGATGGCGCTCAGCGCTGAAAACGAAAATGTGCTCTGGGTGGCCGTAACCTATGGCTCCAATGGCAAGAAAATTTACAAGACGACTGACGGTGGCGCCACCTGGACAAACCTGACTACTGCCCTATTGAACAACATCCGGATCACCAATATCATGGCCCAGTACGGCACCGACGGCGGCATTTACCTGGGCACCAATGTGGGCGTTTTTTACCGGAATAACAGCCACAGCGATTGGCAACCGTACAGCCAGGGCTTCCCCGTCTCGGCGGAAACAAACAAACTGAAACCATTTTACAAAACCGGGAAAATCCGCAACGGCTGCTGGGGTTTCGGGGTTTGGGAGGCCGACCTGTTCGAACCTTCGGCCACCATCGCCCAGCCCATGGCCAGCGCACTGGAAACCGGCTGCTCCCGCGACACCGTTTATTTCGACGATTATTCGGTGTTGAACCACAACGGCGCAACCTGGGCCTGGAATTTCAGTCCGGCTCCCGCTTGGGTAAGCGCCACCAACACCCGCAACCCCAAAGTGGTATTTGGGACATCGGGCGCCTATACCGCAACCTTGACGGTGAACGGAACTTTCTCCAAATCGCTGAGCATCAAAGTCAACGATGCCTGCCGCGCCGATACCATACCGGGTTCAGCCGTCAATATCGGCGGCAACAGCGCGGAAGATTACGTGGCCCTGCCGTCGCTCAACCTCAACACGAACACGCTCACCATAACGGCCTGGATAAAACCCGATGGCATTCAGCCGGAATACAGCGCCATTTTTATGCACGACGGCGCCACTGCCGGCTTCAATTTCCTGCCTGGAACCAACCGCCTGGGTTACCATTGGCCCGGCGGACAATGGTGGTGGGACAGCGGCCTCACAGCGCCCGACGGGGTGTGGAGCCAGGTTGCCATGGTCGTGGAGCCAACGGGCATTACCTTGTACGTAAACGGCAGGGGCTCCAGGCACAACATCACACCGGAAATGGTCAATTTCGACTCCGGCAACCGCCTCGGCAACTACAAAGGCTGGGGTGGCCGCTTTGTTAAAGGAAGCATCGATGAAGTCTGTATTTTTAACAAGGCACTGACACAGAACGAAATACGGGAGCTCATGCACCTGACAAAAGACCCCGGACAATTTCCAAGCCTGCAGAGTTATTATCAGTTCAATGAGGCTTCCGGCTCAGTGCTCGACAAGGTTGGCGTGCGCCACGGCTCCCTGGTCGGCCCGACCGTAAAACGCGAAAAATCAACCGCGCCGGTAGGCAAGGGCGTGAGCAAACGCCTCAACGTGGCTGCAGGGAAAAAACGCTTCAGCTTCGATGGAACGGGCCTGACGCTGGCATTTACACCAGGCAGCACCTACCCCAATGGAGAAGTGGTGGTGAGCCGGCTCAGCGTGCCACCCGATACATTGCCCAACACTCCGTACCGTACTTTGTCAGACTATTGGATTCTCCAGAACTACGGCGCCAACGCCAATTTCACTGCGCCAACAGGAATCTGGTTTGAAAAAATCGGCTCCATGCCCGCCGACTTGCCCGCCGACTCCTGCCGGTTGTGGCGACGCGGCCCGGTGGCGCATGGCCCCGTATGGCAATTCCTGGATTCGGCAGACGGCCTGCTGGAGGGGCCAAACGCCGCGTTGAGCTTTATCAGCAACAACCAGTTGAAAACGGCCGGCCAATTCTGGCTCGGCTTGCCCGGCTTGATTGACGCCCGACCAGCATTGGCACAAAGAATCAGCACGGAAGTATCGGAAAACGCCGATTTTCGGGTATTTCCCAACCCGGTTGCAGCAGACGGCATTTTGCAGTTGTCCACCAACACAGCAGCGGCTTGCAGCTTCCGGCTTTTTGATGCGAAGGGGCAGCAAGTGCGGGTATTGAAGTTTACGGGGAATGGCGCGCTGCCCTTAAACGGGCTACCGGCAGGTACTTATGTTTACAGGATGGAAAGTGAAACATTTATGCGGTTTGGGCAATTGGTGGTCGGTTCCTCCAAATAGCGCACGGACACAATTTTCCCTTTTTGACACAACAGCCGTTCCAAGCCCCAAAGCAGAACCAATCAAACTTTGGCTGCCCGAAGTCGGCTATCAGCCCATGCAAGAGATAGCCGACCCAAGGCACGCTTGGAGTTGGAGGAAAAAACAGGAAAAAGGGTGATCAACAGTCAGAATTACCTGCCTCCCTCAAAAAAAGAGATAGGAAATGATAAGCTCACTCCTCCAAAAAAACTGAAAACAATCCAAGAAAAAAGGTTTTCGCAAATGATTCTGGATGCTTTTTTACCTTTGCCCAATGCCTGAAACATCTTCCAGCACCGCCGGGAACCCTGCCAACGGCGACAACACAGCCCTGTACCAATCGATCGCCCGCAAGGTGAAGGACGGCTCCTGTGTGTTGTTTCTGGGCGCCGGGGCCATTATGGCCAAAGATGAGGATGGCAATTTCGCGCCGCTGGCCAACCTCTGCGCGCACTTCCTGGCAAAAAAATACCGCCTTCAGCTCAGCCGCGAAGAACCTTGTGTGCTTTCCTATGTGGCCAGCCTGCTGCGGGTGCGCAACCTGTCGACCGACACGGTGCTTCAAGAAGACGTAGCCGCATACTATGCCTCCATGGCCGACAAATGCGCACTGCACCCCATGCTCGAACAACTCACCGACCTGCGCTTCCGCATCGTGATCAACGCCGCGCCCGACAATTTTGTGACCCGCCTGTACGATCAAATCGCGCAGCCTTATTTTGCCGATTTTTACAATTTCTACAAACCTTCTTCCAGTTTCAACTTCGATTTTGAAAAAGACCAAAGGGTGGTGATTTACAACCTGTTGGGCAATTATCAGAAACCAGAATCCCTGGTATTGACCTACAAGCACCAGCTGACCTATATCAAAAAGATCGTGAGCGAGCAGCAGAACGAACGCCTGCCCGATGCGCTCACCAACGCTTTCAAAGACTTCCGGCACCACCTGTTCCTCGGCTTCGACTTCGACGAATGGGAACTGCGCCTGATGCTGGATACCCTGTACAAAAACGTGCGCGACAACATCCAGTCTTACGCCTACCCTGCCAAAAAAGAAACGCCCACCGAATCCGATACCAAGGTGTTTTTTCAGGGGGAATTCGGCATGCAGTTCCCGCAAGACGACATGGAAACCTTTGTCGCCAACTTAGTGGAACATTACAACCGGCTGGACGAAACATCGCCGGGGGGCTCGGCCGACACGCCGCGCGCCAAAGTACTGGTGCTGCACAACGAAGCTGCCGATAAAGACGGCTGCGACCAACTGATAAAGCACCTGCGGGCATTGCCGGCCAAGTTTTTCACCCTCGCCGACGCCACCGGACAAGGCGATGTGCAAGCATGGCTGCGCCAAACGATGTCGGAATGCCAGGTAGTGCTCCCCCTGCTCAGCGCCGACTTCTATGATGCGGCCAACAACCCCGCCGTGCCCCTCATCGCCGAAATCGCCAAATACAACAACCCGCGAAAAGGCGCACTGGTGATGCCTATTTTGTTGAAAAAAGTGACTTTGGACGGCCCCTTGGGACAAATGGCCACCATCCGGCCATCCGACGGCCAAGCCTTCTTCGGCTCCGGGAAAGAAGACAAATACGCCACCGAGATCGTGGACAGCTTGAAAAAATACATCGACAACCTCGCGCGCACATGAACACTGAAGCCATCAACCTGCCGCGGCGCTACCCGGGCCTCAAGCCCTTCGAGCGCAGCCAGCAAGCCGTGTTCCACGGCCGGCAGGACGATGTGCAGCGCTTAAGCAACCTCATGCTGCGCGAACGCTTAGTGGTGCTCTTCGCCAAATCGGGCATCGGAAAGACCTCCCTCCTCCAGGCAGGCGTAGCCCCGGAGTTGGAGCGCCAGGATTATGTGCCGATACTCCTGCGCACCGAGCGCAGCGACCGACCTATCCTCGATAGCCTGGCTGCAAGCCTCAGCGCAGCGCCTGAGCGCAGCGGCCAGGACACTACCGGCCTCCGCGCCGGCTCCCCCCAAACGCTGTGGGAGCAAATGAAGCGGCATGAATTTGATTTAAACGGCCTGCCCGCCACGCCCGTGCTCATTTTCGACCAGTTTGAGGAAACCTTTACCCTCACCCACAGCGAAACAAGCCGCAACGAGTTCCTCAACGAACTGGCTGACCTGGCCAACGGCACGATGCCAGAAAGCCTGCGCAGCGAACTGCTCCAGGGCTTCCAGGCCGGCGAGATCAGCATGGAAACCATGCAGTGGTGGGAGCAGCAGCCCGACTTGCGCATCGTGCTGAGCATCCGTTCCGATTTCCTGCACACCATCGACGGCATCAGCGGGCGCATCCCCGGCATCCTCAAAAACCGCTACCAATTGCTGCCCCTCAACCGCGAGAAAGCCCGCACGGCCATTGTGATGCCGGCATCAGCTTCCGGCGCTTTTGCCAGCCCGAAATTCTGCTACACAGAAACGGCACTGAGCGAAATGATCGAATTCCTGGCAGGCGATACCAGTGCAGAAAAAGAAGGCTACGACCCTGAACTGCACGGCGCAGCCAAGCGCAACGAAATTGAGGCAGTGAACCTCCAGATCGTGTGCATGGACGTGGAAGAGCGGGTCATCGACTACCAAAAGGAAGAGAATTTTGAAGTCGCATCCGATTTTTACAGCGGTATCGAAGGCTTGCGGCTGTCGATCAGGAACTTTTATGCCAACCAACTCCGCGCTTTCCCCAAAGCCTACACAGAAAGGCTGTTGCAAAAAGCGCAGCTTTCAGCAACCTTGAGCGCGACGGACAAAGAACTCAGCGCCCGCGACCCGCAGGAGCTACAAGACCTGGCCCAGCGCCTCATCGAAGAAAGCCTCATCACCCCCGGCAACAGGCGCAACAGCGTGGTGGACGATACCCTCATCGATGAATACGAGGTCAGCATGGACTTCCTGGACACGCTGGTGGACAAAAGCCGATTGCTCCGCAAAGAGCCTCGATTGGACGATTTTTACTACGAGATCAGCCACGACACCCTGTTGCCCGCCATCATCGAATCGCGCAACCGACGGCGGAACAAGGAAAAGGCCGACCTGGAGAAAGCCGCTTACGAAGCCCGGATTGCAGAACAGGAGGCGAGCCGCCTCGCCATCGAGCAAGAACTGAAAACTGCCCGGAAACAGCGCAAAATGGCGCGGATCGTGGCCTTCCTTTCCTTCCTTTCCCTGTTGGTCACCCTGGCGTTCGGTGTCTGGTTTGCCCGCGACTACATGCTCAGCATGCAAGAGTTGCTCCGTTCTGCAGAAGACAATGTGTATGTGGAACAGTTTGATGCAGCAGAAAAAAGTTACGGCGCTTTGTTGATGTCGCACCGGCGGCAATGGGTGCTGCAAAACCCCATGCCCTGGCTCGTGAACAGGAAATTCCCGCCTAAGGATGTTGGGCAAGAAAGCGTAATTGTGGAAGCTTTACACAATGCCTATACACGGTCGATGGACTCTATGCACCGCGCTGATGGCTTGATGTTCCGCGACAGCTTCGCCCACGCTTTTCACACCTATCGCGCTGCCATGACTGAACTGTTGATTTACAGGAAGCTTGTTGCCGACAATTACAGGACAATGGCCGATGCGCCGGATGCGCCGAGGGTGGATACCGGTAAAATCGACAGCCGCATTACGCTGCTCGCCGGCCGAAAAGACAATGCCTGGAAAACATTGCTGCGGGAGTTTACCATCAGCCAGCGCGATTTCGAGGTGTTTTACGAAGCTAAAATGTGGGGGCAGGCGCACCGCCATTTGCAACGTATGAAACAACTGTTGCCCAAAGACCCGGAAAGCAGGCTCGATTTGCAACACCTGCAACAGTTGAGCATGCCCATCGACAAATACCTGGAAGTACAAATAGCGAAGTGCCAGCGTTTGATGAGGGCAAAAAATTAAGTTCTGTTTCTCCCCTCAATTTTCCCCTTTCAAAAAACTATCTTTGCCCCTCATTTCAACGGCAAAGAAAATCATGGTAAAAATTCTTGTAAACGACGGTATTCACCCAGATGGCAAGCTGCTGCTGGAAGAGGCGAGTTATTTCATCAATGAAGATAAAATCGCGCAGGACGATCTGGCAGCGCATATTGGCGAATACGATGTGCTCATCGTACGCAGCGCCACCAAGGTGACCAAAGCCATTATTGATGCCGGGAAAAACCTGAAAATCATCGCCCGTGGCGGCGTTGGGCTGGATAATATCGATGTGGAATACGCGCAGAGCAAGGGCATACAGGTGTTCAACACTCCCCGCGCCTCCTCCCGCGCTGTGGCCGAGCTGGCTTTCGCACACTTGTTCGGCCTTTCCCGTATGTTGCAGCGCAGCAACCGCGAACTGGCCACCGGCGGCGATTTCAAAAAGCTGAAAAAAGCCTACGAGACAGGCTTTCAGGTGAAGGGCAAAACCCTGGGCATCGTCGGTTTCGGGCGCATCGGCCAGGAAGTGGCGCAAATAGCCTTAGGCATCGGCATGAGCGTGCGCGCGCACGACCCATTTGTCGCAGAAGCCGAAATCGGCATACAACTCCATGATTATGAAGGCGTAAAGTTGTGCGTAAAGGTGCAAACCGATTCGCTCGACAAAGTGTTGCGGGAATCCGATTTCATCACCATACATATTCCGGGGAGTGGCAAGCCATCTTTTGGCAGCGAGGAATTTTCAAAAATGAAACCGGGCGTTTTCCTCATCAACACGGCCCGCGGCGGCGTCATCGACGAGGATGCCCTCTTGACTGCCCTTGAAAACGGAATCGTCGCCGGTGCCGGCCTCGATGTGTTCGAGAACGAACCATCACCCCGCGAAGCCCTGCTGAAGCACCCGCAGGTATCGTGCAGCCCGCATATCGGCGCCAGCACGGTGGAAGCGCAGTCGTATATCGGCATGGAACTGGCGGATAAGATCATCAGCTTTTTTGGGGATGACAAGTGAAGTCAATTTGATAATTTGATAATGGGATAATTTGATAATGGCGGGCACTGGTCTTTTCCTCCGAAGCATCTTCTGGGCAATCCTCTGCCCGGGCACGGTCACGCTGCTCATTCCATACTTTTTTTTCATTCGGCAAGAACAGGCCAGTCAGGCATGGCATTGGCAGCAATGGGTAGGGCTGGCTGTCGGTCTGCTGGGCGCAAGCATCCTGGCCTGGTGCATCTACGCTTTCGCGCGCGAGGGTCAAGGCACCCTTTCTCCCGTCGATCCGGCGCGGCGGCTGGTGGTGAAGGGCTTGTATCAATATGGGAGGAACCCCATGTATGTGGGCGTGGTGACGCTGCTGTTGGGAGAAGCTGTCTTTTTTACCTCCCTGCCACTGCTCGCCTATACCGGAGCGGTATTTCTCGGATTCAATCTGTTCATACATTTTCACGAGGAGCCTTATTTGCGCCGGCAATTTGGCGCTGAATACGCGGAATACTGCCAAAAAACGGGGCGCTGGCTGCCGAGGTTTTGAGCGAAGGTTGGACCGTACTGAACAAGTTTCACGCGGATTTTATTTCGCAGATTTCACACAGATTTGGTGTGTAGGACCAGTTCGAAAAAAGTCCATCAGAATGGCCACGCTGAACCATTCGCCTCGTTATCGGTTTAACAGGCACCTCTTGTATCAGGCGAGGCCAATTCCCATGCACATCACCATCCTTTCCTCCAGCACCCGCATCGACCGACTTTCGCACCGCGTGGCGCTTGCGCTTGAATCCGCCATCAACAGCGGCGGCAAGCACAGCGCTTCGGTGCTGGATCTGGCCGCTTACCATTTCCCTGTTATGGAAGAAGTGCTGCACCGCCACCCGAACCCACCGGAAGGCCTTGCTGAGTTCGCCAGCGAAATCCGCCGTTCCGATGCCCACCTCTTCGTGTCGCCCGAATACAACGGCACCTACACTTCGGCGCTGAAAAACGCCGTGGACTACCTGAAAGAGCGGGAATTTAGCAAAAAAGCCATTGGAGTGGTATCGGTCTCCACTGGGGCGCTCGGCGGCATCCGCGCCGCCATGTCCCTGCAGCAGCTCGTTTTGGGTGTATCGGGCTACCCGATCCCGCAAATGATGACCGTGCCGCAAGTGGGGCAAAAATTTGACGAACAGGGCGCCGTGCTGGAACCTGCCATGGAACAAAAAATACAGCAATACCTGGAGCAGTTCCTATGGCTGGCGGAGGCGGTGGCGGAGAAGAAGGCAGCTGTTCCTGTGGCTTAATATACCAGAAAGGGTGGACATTTTATCCCCCATTCAGCTCAGGGATTGCACAAAGTGGTTACAACCAATGAGTTGCAAATTTTATTCCGATAGCGTTGCGGAGAGTTTTTTTCACCACAGAGTTGTAGAGGTTTTTTCACCACAGAGTTGCGCAGAGTTTCACAGAGGTTTCACAGAGGATTACTTCGGACTCGCCAAGAATGCGGCGAAGCCGCCATTACTCTGTGAAACCTCTGTGAAACTCTGCGCAACTCTGTGGTGAAAAAAAAACCTCTACAACACTGTGGTGAAAAAAACAGCAAAAAAAAAGGCCCGCTTTACGAGCCTTTTACGGGATTTAAAAATGCCCCAACCGCGAGCCTAACCGGAGGGGCAACCATGAGATTATAATGGCACAAAATATATGATACAGGTGGCTGCCCGAAAGCAGCGCAGACCATAAAATGAACCCTTACGGATGGTTGCGCAATGAATTTACAGTACTTTAAAATCGGGATAACTCGGCTGGGAAAGAGAGATATCTGGCTTGATGCCGGGATTAAAAACAGATAACTGAGGCAAAAGTAAGGGAAAAAACAATACCGCGCTGAAAGTTGGGAAAAATAGTTTCGGGTTTCGGGTTTCAGGTTTACAAAATCTCTGGTTGCTTTGAAAAGGTATTTCAAAATAGACCACAGCAATTGTGCAAACCTGAAACCCGAAACCTGAAACCTTATTGCCGCATCATCATCCGCATCCTCGGCCCGCCAGGCCCTCTTGGCCCGCCCATGCTGTTGAGCGAATAGGTGAGCCGCAACAATCCCAGGCGGCCCAGTGACGCCACGCGGCGATCTTCCACATAGTTCAGATTGGCTACACGGCTGATGCCGACGTTGCGGTTCAGGATGTCGCGCACCGTGAGGGCCACTTCCAGCTTTTTGCCTTTCATCAGGAACTTGGAAAGGGTGGCGTTCCAGATCGGAATGGGTTTGTCGTAGCCGGAAGCCAGGCCATTGTTTAGGGTGACATCAAAAGAGGTGCTGAGGGCAAAGTTCTTGGGAAACTGCAGGTCCAGGCTGCTCGAGTAGTTTTGCGACAGGTACGACTGGTCGAAACCGCGGTCGATGGAGTAGTGGGATTTGTTCCAGTTGAGCCGGCCTTCGGTGGAAAAACTGAACCATTCGGCAGGGTCAAAATCCCAGGACAGGGAGGGGCCGACCCGGGTCGTCGTGGTGGTATTCTCGGTGCCGTTGATGATGCCCTGCCCGGTGGCGTATGTGCCATTGGCCCGTAGGCGGAACCTGCTGTCCCATTTTTTTACCCGCATTCCATAGGCGATATTGGCCGTCAGGTTGAGTGCCGACTCCGTATTGATGGGTTTGTAAAAACGGGTAAATGTTTGTGGATCAACGGTTTGGGACATTACGATCTTGTCCTGGGTGTAGGTGGCGAATACGCCGCCGAAGATGCTGCTGAAGTTTTCCGGGTTGAACGACATGAAGTTCAGGTTGGCCGTGTGGGCGTATTCGGGCCGCAGGTCTGGGTTGCCTTCTGAAATGTTGAGGGGGTCGCTCACATCCGGCACGGGCTGGAGCTGGGCTACTGTTGGCGCGTTGATGGCCGTGCTATAGTTGAAGTCGAGGTTTTCGTTGGATTTCAGCTCGTAGTGCAAGTTGAGGCGCGGCAACAGGTTTTGGAACGTTTGCCGCACGGGGGCGCCCTGCCCTTCTTTCACCACGCCTTCAAGCACAGCGGACTGGTAATCGAGCCCGGCGCCTAGGTTCCATTTTTTGCGGTTGAGCCGGAAGCCCGCCCCGCCGCGGTGGTAGCCGAAGGTGTTTTTATAGGCGTTGGACAAGAGGGCGTTGAAGCTGCGCTCGCCGTTGTCGTCGTCATAGACGTCTTTGTTGGCGCTGTTCACCGTTTCGTAGTAGCCGTAGTTGAATTCGAGGTAGCGCTTGTTGCCCAGCGGTTCGGTGTAGGTCGCTTTTGCGCCCCAGTTGTTCACGTCGTTGGTAAAATCCTGGTACTGGGTGATGGTATCGCTGAACAGCACCTGGCCGCCGTCGTCGTAAATGCGGTTGGGGGCGAGGCTGTTGCTGGCAGACTGGTTGGGGTTGAGGCCGAAATTGAGGCTGGCCGTCATGTTGCGGCCCTTTTTGCTGGCGAATTTGTGCCGCCAGAGGGCGCTGCCCGTCCATTTTGCTGCCGAAGCATCGGAATCGTAGCTGCGGCTGCCGTCATTTTGCAGGTTGCCCGTGGGGCCATAGGTTTCGGAACTGGAGCGGCTGGTTTGCTGGTTGTGGGTGTATTGCAGCGACGACAGCAACTGCACGGTGTTGAAAGAGTCGATGCGCTGGTCAAGCTTGAGATTGAGGCGGTGGTTTTCGGTTAGGTTCTGTTGGGCCGACTGGTCGAGGGTACTGAACTGGCTGTTGCGGAGGGAGGAAGTCCGGATCGTGTTTTGGTCGTAATTTTTATCGGAGGCGCTATAAAAATAGCTGCCGTTGAAATCGTTTTTCTTGCCGTATTCCTGGTTGAAGTTCACCCCGCCTGCCCAGGTGTCGATGAAGCCCTCGTTGTTGCCGAAGTTGAGCGGCACGTCGGAGTTGTCGCTGTCGAACTGCAAGGTTACGCGGCCGCCGCCGCCGCCCATCATGGAGCGCATGGCGCCGCTGAACGCCATGTAATCTTCGATAGAAAAGCCGGCTTCGTTGGTGTTGTTGCCCATGCCGAGGAAGGAAATCTGGCGCTTGGGCTTGAAGCTGTTGAGGTTGGCGCGGCCTTCATACCGCGCGTCGCCACCCTCGCTGGCGCCGCCGCCAGCGATGAATTTTCCAAACCAGCCCTTCTTTTTATCGTCTTTGAGCTCCAGGTTGATTGTTTTTTCGCGCTCCCCGTCGTCCACCCCGCTGAAAGTGGCGGCATCCGATTTTTTGTCGAACATCTGCACTTTTTTCACCGCATCGGCGGGCAGGTTCCGGGTGGCTATTTTGGGGTCGTCGCCGAAAAATTTCTTGCCTTCCACGGTGACGTTCTGCACTTCCTTGCCCTGGGCGGTCACGGTGCCGTCTTTGGCCACTTCCACGCCGGGCAGCTTTTTGAGCAGGTCTTCCACCACGGCGTTGTCTTTCACCTTGAAAGAGGCGGCATTGAACTCGATGGTATCGTTTCGGAAAGTGACGGGGTTGGCCTCGCCCCTTATTTCCACTTCCCCGAGCAGGTTGGAGCGGACTTCCATGCCCATTTTCCCCAGGTCGAACACGGCCTCGGCGCCTTCGAGCCGCAGGTGCTTTTGTAGGTTTTTATAGCCAAAGTAGGTGCAGCGCAGCAAGTATTCGCCGCCCGACAGGTTTTTGAAGTCGAAAAAGCCCGATTCGTCGGAACGGGAAAAGGCGAGCAGGGCGCTGTCTTTGGGCGTGAGCAGCATCACCGTGGCGCCCACGATCGGCTGCATGGAAGTATCGCTCAGGGTGCCTTTGATGGTGTATTTTTGCCCGAAAAGCAGGAAAGGGATCAGGAAAAAAAGAGGCGGGAGGAGCCGTTGCATTGTTTTCATATACCGAATGAATTGTTTCGGGGCAAAAGTAGCAAGGCATTTCCAGGCTGCGCGTTAAGCAGGGTTGAAGGAAGGTTAAAAAAGGTTAATCAGCAAAAGACGCCACCCAAACCAAACGCGATGACCGATTATCACTCAACTCCCATCACTCATCTCTCATAGTTCCGATACTCCCCCGGCCGCCAGCCCGTCAGGCGCTCCACAAAATTGGAGATACGGTCTTTCAAGGGCCATTTCGTTTTGGAAGGGTCGGTGTCGAACTGCCAGTTTTGGGCCTCTATGCGCCGCTGCATCACTTTTGGGTGTGTGCCTTCAAAGCGCTGGAGAGGCTCGGAGCCGTCGTAATGGAATACGGTGTCGCTGCCCACGTGCTTTTCCACGCCCTCGTCGCTGAGCCAGAGGCGTTTGAAGCTGCGCTGCTTTTGTTGCTGTACCCCTGGGTGCCGCACCCAGCCATAGTGGTGTATATGGGCCGGGATGAGCCGCACTTTCAGTTTTTGGCTAATTTTGCCGTCTTTTTTGCGAAATCCCTGGGCATCGCGGTAGGAAAATATCCTTTTGTCGTTGCGCACGATGCGCACTTCGCGGCGATACCAGCGACGGCTCATGCCCACGAAATCGTAGGAGCCGTAAAAATGGCGGTAGTGAAAGAGCAGCCCTTCGATGGCAGTATCCTGGAGGTATTGGGCCATAGCTGCTCGGATGGCCGGCAGATCGTCTTCGTGCACGCACTCGTCGCCCTGTATGTAAAAACACCAGTCGTATTCAGCCGGTATTGCCTGGAATGCTTTGTCGGTCTCCTGCGCCAGCACGCGCCCGCCTTCACGCACCGAATCGTCCCAAACGGTTTCGATGATATGGATCTTAGCGTCGGCAATGCTGCGTATCAGCGACAGCGTATCGTCGTCTGATGCCCCAACGGCGACCACGAAATAGTCGCAGATTGGCAGGATGGAGGTGATGGCCTCCACGACGGGGTAGTCGTAAAGCAGGGCGTTGCGGACGAAAGTGAAGCCGGCGACTTTCATTTTGATGGGTTTCAGGTTTCGGGTTCGAGGAAGGCAAAAATACCACTATTTCTTAGGAGGGACATTGTGCGGTATGGCCGATCTTGGGAGAGCTCGATTTTTTTTACAAAAAGTAAAATATATTTTACACTATGTCGTTTTTTATTTACACTTTGACAAAAACAATTAACCTAAAACAAGATTCATTATGAAAGACAAGCTCCTGATTGCGCACAGCTGGAAAACCTTGGGATGGGTTTTGGCCGTCCCCGCCTTTGTTGGCGGCATCATTTTTATGGTACTTGACTGCCCCGAATCATTGACGGTGGCCATACCGGATTGGCTGGCTCGCTTTATGTGGGTGGAGCGTTTTATGCAGAATGGGCCGACCTCGCGCATTTCACTGATGGACGAATTGATTTCCCTCTCGCTGTTGGCCGGCCTGCTGCTGCTGGCATTTTCCAAAGAGAAAATAGAAGATGAGTGGATACAAAAAGTGCGGCTGGAGTCTTTTCAGTGGGCCTTTTTGGTGAACTCGCTACTGCTCGCAGCCTTTACCATCTTTACCCATGGCCTGCCCTTTTTGAGCGTCATGGTGTACAATATGTTCACCCCTTTGTTGATATTCGTAGGGCGCTATTACTACGTGCTGCACCTGAAGCCTTTGTTTTCAAAAAACTGAGCCATGAAGAATACCATAAGAATAGAGCGTGCCATACTCAACATCTCCCAAGCCGAACTGGCCGAGCGGGTACAGGTGACACGCCAAACGATCAATGCCATTGAACTGGAAAAGTATGCCCCATCAGCCGTTCTGGCGATGAAGATTGCGCGAGTATTCGGGAAACGGGTGGAGGAGGTGTTTGAATTGGAAGAGGGCGACTGAGCGGATATGCACGGATGGGTAAGGGCCAATGTCGATGCCCTATAGCTTAGACCGACACTGCCGAGCGCAGCGCCGACCTGAAACCTGAAACCCAAGAAACCTGAATACTAGCGCTTGTCTATCTTCTGCGTCGTCAGCACACGCTTCGACTTGTCGATCAACTGCACGAGGTAAACACCTTTGGGCAAGTCGCCGACGTAGTGGTATTCGCCTTTCAGGTGCTCGAAGGCTTTTACCTTTTTGCCGATGAGGTTGAACACGATGACCTGCGACACCTGGTCTTTGTCGTCCTGAACGGAAATGTTGTCGATTGCTGGATTGGGGTAAACGGTGAGCTCTGGTTTTACGGTGTTAGATTGTTGTGCCTGTAGCGCGAAACCTCCCAACATGAGCACTAAAACGAGTAAGATTTTTTTCATAGAGTCGAGATTATAGCGTTGGGAAGTTAAAAGAAAATGGTGTAAACATTTGGTCCTATAAGCTGAAATGTGGTGAACGGTTGTTGAAACTGAGGGCAAATTAAGGAGAAAATCCAATGCCCCCAAAATTAAAATGCGGCACTTTGGAAAATTTTAACTTTTCCAGCACAATAAACATGCCGCTTTACTTTCCGTTCACAACAAATTCTTACCTGTCCTTGCGCAAAACAAGCCGCTCATCCCGATTTCCTCCCAACAGGTCGAAATAGCGCATGCGCGTAAATTTTTTTCGCAAGACCACCTGCGTGATGCTCACCGTCTGCACCCTGCCGCCTCTTTCCATAACATAATCGTACTCGGGGTCGCCGACGCTGCCCGTCAGGTGAAGCTGCATCAGCGACCTTGGATTGACAGGTTTTTTGGGCGACCGGGCCGCCAGCCACTGTCGAAAAACCTGCTCCCGTTTCACTTGCATCTCCTGTGGGTACAACGTGGCCGAGCACCAAAAATGCGCCTCGTCTGGCGGCAGGTGCTTAAGGTGCTTTGCCCCGCCGTCCCAGCGCAGCTCCACCACTTTGTCGGGCTGGAAGAACAAAAAGGTGAATGGCTCGATGCCGTCGAGGTCATAGCTTTGGAAAAAATCGCCGGGCTTGTCGAAGTCGAAAAAATCGAGCATCATCAGGCCCCGGCTGCGGCGGTAGGGCGGGGTGCGTTGGTGCAGCACGAAGGCGCCGTTGAGCAGGCAAGCCGTGTTGCCGCCCTGGGCCGTCACGACCCAACTGCCGCCGGCGCTGGCGTCGCGCGGGAAGAGCAGCAGCTCGCCCTGGCGGGTCTGCTGCTCTTCAATGCTGTACAGCGAACGCGACGGCGCCTCGTCACGGTTGTGGGTGAGGGTGAAGCCGTTGCGGGCGGGCAGGTATGTAACGGTGCACATGTATCGGTGTTTGGCAGGGCTATTGGGCAACAATGTCAAACATCTATCCGCGCATACTTCGCGTTCGCCTCGATAAACGCCCGCCGCGGCGGCACCTCGTCGCCCATCAGCATGGCAAACATGCGGTCGGCCTCTGCCGAGTCTTCGATGGTGGCGATTTTGAGGATGCGCGTTTGTGGGTCCATGGTGGTCTCCCAGAGCTGTTCGGCGTTCATTTCGCCGAGGCCCTTGTAACGCTGCACTTTTACGGAGTCGTCGTCTTCCTTGCCGCCAGAGAATTCCAGTTGGGCTTCCTTGCGCTGCTTGTCGTTCCAGCAATAGCGCTGGTTCTTGCCTTTTTTCACTAAGTACAGCGGCGGCTGGGCGATGAATATATGGCCGTTCTCGATCAGCTCGCGCATGTAGCGGAAGAAGAAGGTCAGGATCAGGGTGGTGATGTGGGAGCCGTCGATGTCGGCGTCGCACATGATCACGATCTTGTGGTAGCGCAGCTTTTCGATGTTCAGGATGCGGTGGCCTTCCTCGTTCTCGGAGATGCTGACCCCCAGGGCTGTGAACATGTTCTTGATCTCCTCGTTCTCGTAGATCTTGTGCTCCAGCGCCTTTTCCACGTTCAGGATTTTACCGCGCAAGGGCAGGATGGCCTGCGTGTGTCGGTCGCGGCCCTGCTTGGCGGTGCCGCCTGCTGAATCGCCCTCGACGAGGAAAATCTCGCTCTCTTCCGGCTTGCGGCTGGCGCAGTCGGCGAGCTTGCCGGGCAGTCCGCTGCCGGTGAGCACGCTTTTGCGCTGCACCATTTCGCGGGCTTTGCGGGCGGCATTGCGGGCGGTGGCGGCCAGCACCACTTTTTCTATGATGCGGCGGGCGGGGTTGGGGTTCTCTTCCAAAAACTGTTTCAGCGCATCGCCGACGCAGCGCGACACGATGCCCGTCACCTCGGAGTTGCCCAGCTCGCCCTTGGTTTGGCCTTTGAACTGCGGCTCCGGCACTTTTACGGAAACGATGGCGGTGAGGCCTTCCATAAAGTCTTCACCGGAGATGGGAAAGGTGATTTTTTTGAAAAAGCCGCCGTCTTCGCCGTATTTCTTGAACTCGCGGGTGAGGGCGCGGCGGAAACCGCCCACGTGCGTGCCGCCGTCGCGGGTGCTGATGTTGTTGACGAAAGAGATCAGGTTTTCGGAGTAGGAGGTGTTGTACATCAGCGCCACTTCCACGTCCACGTTCTCTTCGTTGGTATGGATGTAAATGGGCGCGTCGATGAGCCGCTGCTTGCCTTCGTCGATCCAGACCACAAACTCCTGCAAGCCGCCTTCGGAGTAGAAATGTTCAGTCTTGAAGCCGTCTTCGTCTTGCTCGCGCTCGTCGATGAGGGAAAGGCGCAGGCCTTTGTTCAAGAACGAAAGCTCGCGCAAACGGTGGGCCAGCACGTCAAATTTGTACTGGTCGGTCTCGAAAATCTCCGGGTCGGGCAGGAAAGTGATGGTGGTGCCGCGCTGGTCGGTGCTGCCGATTTCGCGCACGTCGTACAGGGGTTTGCCCTGTTTGTATTCTTGCTCGAAAATTTTGCCTTCGCGGTGCACTTCTGCGCGGAGGTGGATGGAGAGGGCGTTCACGCAGGAAACGCCCACGCCGTGCAGGCCGCCCGACACCTTGTAGGAATCTTTGTCGAATTTGCCACCGGCGTGCAGCACGGTCATAACGACCTCAAGCGCCGATTTTTTGAGCTTTTGGTGCATGCCGGTCGGGATGCCCCGGCCATTGTCGCGCACGGTGATGGCATTGTTGGGATGGATGGTGACCCATATGTCGGTGCAATGGCCGGCCAGGTGCTCGTCGATGGAGTTGTCCACCACCTCCCACACCAGGTGGTGCAAGCCTTTGCTGTCGGTGCTGCCGATGTACATGCCGGGGCGCTTGCGCACGGCTTCAAGTCCTTCGAGGGCGGTAATGCTGCTGGCGCCGTAGTCGCTCGCTTCGGGGCGTTTTTGTTGTTCTTCCACAGGAAACTTATCGTCGTTTATAAAAAGAGTGCAAAGTTACGAAAAAGCAGCCCCTTTGGGTAACGTTTTTTCTTGAAAATGTTGATTGTTGCTACTCGTCTTGCAAGTTGGCTTCGACGGGCGAATGTTTATCCGGGAGGCGTCGTTTTTTCATAAAACATATCGCGACAGTTGGATGGTTGCGGGTTTTCTTGGCGATAGGCGAGCTTTGTAATCGATTGAACACCAGTTGAATCAATCATACTCAATCACAAGAATCAGGCGAATCATAGTATATCTGCTGGGTTAAAATGGGAAAAAAACCGGGATCAAAAGGCTTGCGATAATCCAAAAAATCAGGTTGAGGGGCACCCCGACCCGGAGGAAGTCCTTGAAAGTATAGTTGCCCGCAGCGTACACCATGGTATTGGTTTGATACCCGATGGGCGTCATAAAGCTGGCGGAAGCGGCGAAGGTGATGGCCATCAGGAAGGGTTTGGGCGACACGCCCAGGGTGGTGGCAAGGGAAATCACGATGGGGGCCAGCAGCACCACGGTGGCGTTGTTGGCCATGATTTCGGTCAGGATGGTCGTGATGAGATATACTAAGCTCAGCACGATGACCGGCCCAAAGGAGCCGCCGAGCAGCACGATTTGGTCGGCAAGCAATTGTGAGGCCCCGGTTTTTTCCAGCGCGGCGCCCAGGCTCAAAGAGCCTACGAGCACAAAAATGACTTTCCAGTTGATGCTCTTGTACGCGTCTTCCGGTGTGATCACCTGCGTGAGTATCAGGGCCAGGCAGCCCGCCAGGGCGGCAGTGATGATCGGGATGACATTGAAAGTTGCCAACAAGATCACGGATGCTGCCGTGAGCATGGCCACCGTGGCGTTCTTTCTGGTATAGTTGCTGTAGTCCGTGTGGTTGATGATGAACAAGCCCGGGAAATTCTTGTGCATCGTTTTTGATTTGTCTTTGCTGGAGGCGAGCAGCAAGCAATCGCCGGAGGCAAGCTTCCATTCCCCTATCGTTTTGCTGTGCAGGCCTTTCCGGCTGCGCGCGCCCAGCAGCACGGCGCCGAAGCTCTCCTCAAAGTCAATTTCGTTCACTTTTATGCCGGTCAAATCGGAATTGGGCAGCACCACCACCTCGTGAAGGATCAAGCCGCTGGCGTTTCCGATGGGCATCTCTTTTTCCAGCAGCGGCTGTATCACGATCTTGTTCCTGTTTTTCAGTTTTCTGATCTTGTCCACGTTCCCCTTAACCTTCAAGATGTCGTTTTCTTCCAGCACGAAGTCGTCGGGCGGCAAAAAGAACCTGTTGTTGCCGCGTTTCACCTGAAAAATCTCTAAGCGCAGGTCGGTGACCAATGGGCAGGTTTTGATGGTTTTGCCTACGGAGGGTGCGCCCTTTTGGAGGATCACGTTGGTGATGTACTCCCCCAAATGGTATTTGTCTTCAAACACATGGTTGGCTTCGCGGTCGGGCAGCAATTTCAATATGGCAAAAAGCAGGTAAACAAACCCGACAATGAGAAAAACAAGGCCCATTTTGGTCATTTCAAACATGCCGAAAGGCCCCAACCCGGCAGATGCGGAGTAGTCGCTGACCAGAATATTGGTAGAGGTGCCGATGAGCGTGCAGACGCCGCCAAACATGGAAGCGAACGAGAGCGGGATCAGCAGCTTTTCAGGGCTGATCTTTATCGCCTTGGAACAGCTCAGCACCACGGGTAGGAAAAGTGCCACCACGGGGGTGTTGTTGACAAATGCCGACAAAAACGACACGGAAACGAGCATTGAGACCGCGCCCAGCCAGAAGCTGCGGAAAAACAGCCGTTCCAACAAAGCCGTAACGGGGTTCAAGATGCCGCTTTTCTCAATGCCGGCGCTCAGCACGAACATGGCGCCGACCGTCACCACTGCTGAATTGCTCAGCCCGGCCAGCCCTTCCTGCGGGCTCAACACCCCGCTCAGAATCAGGCTGCCCAAGATGAGCATGGATGTAACATCAATAGATACGTACTCCGTGGCGAACAAAATGATCGCGCCAAGGAGTATGCACAGGGTGATGATGATCTCTACACTCATCAGGTTCGGTTTAATAGCCTATTGCAAAGCTTGGGCCGCCTTTACCAGCGCTTCTGGAAGCGGCTCGCCTAATTGCCGGGCCGCCTCCAGGTCATTCAAGGCTTGGGTTTTATTGCCAAACTTGACCCAGCAACGGGCGCGGTTCACATAGTTGACCCCTTTTTTGGGGTTGAGCCGGATGGCCGTGTCGAAATCCTCCTTGGCCGAGCGATAGTCTTGTCTTGCATTGTAAAAAATGATGCCCCGGTTGCCCCTTGGCTCCTCGTTTTGGGGGTCAAGGTCAATACATTTTCCGTAATCCGCAATGGCCTGATCGGTTTTGTGCAGCTTGTCGGCTGTAAAGGCGCGCAAAAGGTAGGCTCTGGGCATATTAGGGTGGTAGCGCACGAAATTCTCTGCATCAGCCATAGCGGCATCATAGTTTTGCTTGTTCAAATTGATGACGATGCGGTTCTCTAAAGAATTGGCATGGTCGGGCTCAACCTCAAGGGCAACATTGTAATCGGCAAGGCTTTCGTCGTAGCGCTGGTATTTGGTCAACAGGTAATGGCCCCGGTTGGAACGGGCCACGTAGCTCCTGGGGTAGGCCTCAACAGTCTTTGTCCAAAGCGCCAGGCTGTCTTTCCAAACCTTTACCTGCCCATTGGTGCTCAGGGCAAACAAGCCAGCCGCCAGCAGAAACAGGCCAAGTGCCACTTGCTTTATTGAAACCGACCAAGGGCTTTCTGCCCAGAGCATCGACAGCGAAAACAGCAAGCCAACATAAGGCAAATACGTGTAACGCTCCGCGATGACAGCATTGCCAAAAGCTAAGAATTGCAATACCAGCGCCACATTCACCGCATAAAAGGCGATGCCAAACACCACATATTTCTGTTTCCTGAAATACCAAAGCGCGAAGCCTGTTGCCAGGGTCACGAGGAATGCCGGATAATAGGAAGCCGGTAATACCCCCGCATTCGGAAATGGATGAATGGCAGACAACGGAAATGGCCAAACCAGCCGCAGGATGTATTCCCCAAAGCCATAAACGGCGAAGGCTACACGCTGCCATATGGGGTAGTAAGTTTGGTCAGCAATGGCCACATCCGATTGGGTGCGCAAGGCCAGTATGCCAAAGAGCAGCGCAAGGGCAAAAAAAGGCAACTTTTCCAGCCATACCTTTTTGTCTTTCAAAGAGCGCCCCCAATACCAGTCGATCAGCAACAAAACTACGGGAAAGGTCACCGCAGCCGGCTTTGACAACAAGGAGAGGGCAAAAAGCGCCAACACGCCCATGTACTTCCCCCAGTTTGCCTGTTTGATGTAGCGCAAATAAAGCAGCAGGGCCGACAGAAAAAAGGCGCTGAACAGCACGTCCTTCCGCTCGCTGGCCCAAGCCACCGACTCCACGTGCATGGGATGCACCCCAAACAACAAGGCCGTAATAAAGCCTACCCAACGATTGCCCCCCGATAACCGAAAGGCCAGGTAAAATACCAGGCCGGTGTTCAGGATATGCAGCAACCAGTCGACCAGGTGGTATGAAAACGGCGACAGTCCATAAAGCTGGTAGTTGAGCGCCAGGGATGCCATCGTCAGCGGGTGATAGTTCGATACCACTGGTTTTGAAAAGATGCCTGCCCAATCGGGGCCCTGGAGCATGGGGTTTTCGGTAATGTACAGCGGGTCGTCCCAGTTGGTGAAGCCGTTGGACAACATCGGGAAAAAAGCGATGGCCGTGATAGCGCAAGCGCCAAGCACCCAAAAGCTTGGGCCGAAGCCCGCAGCTTTGGGCATTTTCTCTCCAGTGGCGCTGGGCACTGGGCGTTGCGGATGCCTTCGTTTGTTCTTTGCCATGTTTACAGAAGGAAAATTTGAGCGATAAAGATAGCGGCTATTGTTAAAGTAAAGCTCATTGCGGCAAATCTGCGATGGATTCCGGTAATTTGTCGTGAATAAAAAAACGTTGCCATCACCATGAAAAAACTATCCTTATACCTGCTCTTTTGCGCGCTTCCATGCGCAACCAGTGCGCAGGATTGTGCCGAAATGTTCGACTACCTCAAACCGGGCGTCACGCTGGAGTACACCAATTTCAACAAAAAAGGCAAGCTCGAATCTGTGAATACCCAAAAAGTTACGCATGTGGGCCGTTTGGGCGACACGTTGGTGGCCACATTTGCCATGACCGTAGCCAATGAAAAAGGCAAGGAACTGCTCAACAATACCTTCCCCATGAAATGCCACGCCGGCACTGTGTTTATGGACATGCGCTCCATCGTGCCGCAGCAGCCGAGCTCGCCCGACATGAGCATGGAGATCAGCAGCACCGACCAAGTGTTCCCGGCCAACATGAAGGTGGGGCAAACCCTGCCCGACGCCGAAATGGACATGAAAGTTAGCATGGGCGGCCTGCAACTGATGAACACCCATTACACCATGAAAAACCGCAAGGTAGAAGCCGAGGAAACGGTGACCACCACGGCAGGAACGTATAAATGCCTGAAAATCAGCTACGATTTTGAGTTTAAGCTGTTGGGCGTCCGTAGCTACCACACCGAATATTGGTATTCAAGGCAGGTGGGTATGGTGCGGTCGGTCAATTACGACAAAAAAGGAAACGAGGAAACCCGGATGGAACTTACGAAAGTTACAAAGTAGGGCATCCCCGTTTCCTGTAAAAAAAGATTGTTTTCATGTGGTTTCGGCGTTTCGGAAATGAAACACTGAGATGCACAATTATGCTGCAATGCAAGGCAAAAGTGGCAATATTTGAGCAATATAATTAAGCGTATTTTTACCTGTTTTGATAATCAAGTGGAAACACCTGCTTTCCAGCGCGTTTCCCGCCATTCCTGCTGCGCTTCCTTTTGCAGGAACGTCCAGGCCACAATGCGGCTGGTTTTGTTCCCCTGTCCCATCGGGATGGTTTTTACCGTCACGGCTGATGCTTTGGCCAGTGCCTCATAAGCGCCTTTGAGGTGCGATTGCTTGGAAACAAGGGTAGAAAACCAAAACACAGTATCGGTGAACTGCCGGCTCTGGCGTATCATGTTGTTCACGAATTTGGCTTCTCCGCCTTCGCAGCATAGTTCAGCGTACTGGCCGCCAAAATTCAGGGTGGGCTTCGCCACTTTTTTCTGGCCTAGGTTGCGCAGCTTGCGCAGGGTGCCGGCACTGGCTTCTTCCATGGAAGCGTGAAAGGGCGGGTTGCAGATACTGAGGTCGATGTATTCCCCTTTTTTGAGCGCCCCGTAAAAAATATCTACGGGGTTGGGCTGCAGGCGCACTTGGAGTTTTTCCCGCAAGCCCGGGTTTTTTTCTATAATTTTCTCCACATTGGCGATGGAAACAGGGTCGATATCGGAGCCGATAAACGACCAGCCATACTCGTTGATACC
This sequence comes from uncultured Saprospiraceae bacterium, assembly GCA_964621185.1. Taxonomy (GTDB): domain Bacteria; phylum Bacteroidota; class Bacteroidia; order Chitinophagales; family Saprospiraceae; genus M3007. Next base: position 164,891 of record CAZULM010000004.1, read on the forward strand.
AATAATGGGGTAGATGCAGTTGGCGCCGACACCGACATCCAGGACGGTGATTTTTTCGCCGGGAGGCATGTTCCCAAAATTGGAGGCGCAAAGCAGGTCGGCAATATGGTGTAGGTAGTCGGCACGACCAGGGATGGGCGGGCAGAGATATCCTTTGGGGATGCCCCATTCCTGTATGCCGTAGTGCTGCCGCAGCAAGGCCAGGTTCAGCAGTTTCACGGCCTTGGGATCGGCAAAATCAATGGTTTCGGCGCCGTGTACATTCACCGTGACGTATCGCCCCAAATCGGGGCAAACCTTTACCAACTGTTGCAGGTCATAGCGGTCCCGGTGCTTGTTGCGCGGGTGCAATTTGGGTTTTTCCTGTGGCAGCGGTTTTTTCTTGAATTGCATGGGGCAAAGGTATACTATGATTCGCCTGATTTTTGTGAATGAGTATGATTGATTCAAGTGATGTTCAATTGGTTACCAAGATCGGCATGCACAAAACTAAGCGGCGTGAGGTATAGGATAATCTGGCAACACAATTATGCGCCAGTATTTGCAAAAGCTTCTTTGTCGAGAAACGTCAACCAGGTAGAATTGCAAGGTGCCATACGATATTACCCCGCAACTGACGCTACAGCTTAATGGGGGCCTCGTAATACCTAAAAACGAAGAAAACGGGAATGGCGTCCCCTGCCACCGTCTCGCCAGATCAACGGCATCGCCGTAACTGCCTATTCAAGCCTCCGCTTTTTCCTTCACTTCCTCCTTCGGGTACAATTTGCTAAAAACCCAACCCATCAGCATCGCCAGCGCGAAGGATGGCGCCAACACGTCCAGTTGCTGGAAATAGGCGCCAATCCCTTCCATTTCCTGCACCACAAACTTGAAAAACGGCACACAGGCAAAACCCGTCACCATAGAGGCAATGGCGCCCTTTTCCGAATAGCCTTTCCAGAACAACGACATGATGATAACCGGGCAGAAAGTGGCCGCTATGCCCGACCAGCCGAAGATCACAAACCAGAACACCGTGCGGCCGGGCATAAACCAGGCAACGCCAAAGGCAAGCGCAAGGGCCAGTAAAGCCATGAGCAGGGTAACGATGCGGGAAAGCTTCGCCAGGTCGCGCTCATCTATTTCCGGGTGAAAAATCTGCTGGTAAAAATCGCGGGTAATGGCGCTGGATGCCACCACGAGCAGGGAATCGATGGTTGACATGATGGCCGAAAGGATCACCGCAATGTAGATGGCGATGATGGTCAGCGGCATCAAGTGTTCGAGCAGCATCACCAGCACGTCTTCGCCACCGGTACCCAGCACCGCGATGGGGTCGTCGCCGGCAGCCGTGAAAAAGTAGCGGCCCATCAAACCGATGGTGACAGCCGCTGCGTCGGTCAGCAGCGTGAAGCCCAGCGCCACCCAGCGACCCATGTTTATCTCCGCCTCGTCGCGGATGGAAATAAAGCGCACATAAATCTGTGGCGAACCCAGGAAGCCCAACCCGATCATCAGGAAGCCGAGGATGGCGAAGAGGTTCATCCAGCCGCTGTCGTGGATGCCCCATAGGCTGGTTAGCTTTGGGTCGATAGCGGCAAGACCAGCGCTCATGTCGGCGAAGTTGCCGATTGCCCACCAGCCTACCAGGGGAAGCAATACCAAGCCGGCCAGCATCATCAGGCCCTGGAAAAAATCAGACCAGACCACGGCCACGAAACCGCCCACAAAGATGTAGGCCAGCACGATGAGGAACCCGAGCAGCGCCCCTGTGTAATAGTTCATGTCGAGCAGCGACTCAAATGCCTTGCCCGTGGTGTCTATCTGGGCACTCACGTAAATGATGACAAAGATTGCCAGTGCCGAAGCGGCAATGACGCGCAGCAGGTGCGTTTTTGGCTTGAAATGGCTTTCCATATAATCCGGAATAGTGATGGAGCCATAGGCGTCGGTGAGCCTTTTAAAGGGTTTGGCCATCAAAAACCAGGAAATGGCCACACCCAGCAGCTCCCCCACAACGACCCAGTAGGCCGAAAAGCCCGCGATGGCGCCCATGCCCGTGAGGCCCAGCAACAGCCAGCCCGATTCCCCGGTAGCCCGCGCCGAAAACGCGACTACCCAATAGCCCAGTTTTTTCCCGCCAACGTAATAATCGTTCAGGCCCTTGATTCTCCTGGAAGCGACCAGGCCTATGATGAAAAGGATGGCGAAATAGACGGCAAGTACGATAAGTTTTATGCTCATAATTTTGGTAAAAAAGACGGCTGTTGGTGAAACGGCAATATCCCCGAGCCCGCGAACGGCCAGCCGAAGCGCTCTCGCAGTCAGGGAGGGGCAATTTGGTGGATTTCCCCAGGTAAATCTTGGAAACGGGAAAAGAAAGCATGGGCGCAAGGGCCCTATTTCCCAGAAGGGGTACACTTTAGCAAGTATGCAAAGTTATAAAAAATTTTATAGTCTTTTTTCGACAAAGCCCCGAAAAATGGCAAACCCTAGCTAAAAAGTAAGGATTTTTGCATTTCTTCATCGATTAAGAAAATCCTTTACCATTCACACATCCATTCTTGGATGAAAATTCTTAGATAAACATGACCATGCGCCTTTTTTTGACGCTATCTGTTGCGCTGGAATTCGGTTTTTCCAGCTTGTACGCCCAAAATGCCCCGGACTTTTGGACAATCATTTCTCCCGAACAGGTTGTGCTGGCGGGCAGCGCCGAGCGGCAGCACGAGCCCTTGCAATACAAAGCCTTGAGCCTCGACTATGCCGCGATGGCAGCCTTCCTCAAGCAGGCGCCGCCTGAGTTCACGGCGGCGGCACAGAAAAAGGCATTTCAGGTGGTGCTGCCCCTTGCCAACGGCAAAAAAGAAACCTTTTCCATCGTGAAAGTCGGGGTGATGGACCCCGCTTTGGCAACCCAGCACCCCGAGCTCGGCACATACGCCGGCGAGGCGCGCAACACGCCAGGGATGCGGGTGCGCATCACGGTATCGCCTAATTGGGGCTTTCAGGGCTTTATTACCCGTGCCGACAAAGGCATCGAGTACATAGAGCCGGTAGCCGTGAACCAAACCCAATACTACATGGTATATGACCGCAACGAGCTTCCCCGCGACATCCGCGCTGGGCAGTTGCCTGCCCTGAAGGTGCCAGCGCCAAGCGATGACCTGAAAGAGCTGTCGCAGCCGCGCTTCGCGCTCGACGACCCGCAGCCCGGTACAGGGGAAAAGGTGCTCGGCGAGCCGGTGAATTTGAAGGTGTACCGGTTTGCCTGCGCGGCAACCGGCGAGTTTTCTCAGGACAACGGCGGCACCAAAGATGCCGTTTTCGCGAAAATAACCCAGTTCACCAACCAGCTCAACGCCATTTACGAGCGCGACATCAACATACGCTTAGTGCTGATCCCTGAATCTTACAACATCATTTTCCTCGACCCGGCTACCGACCCCTACATGGGCACGGAAGTGACCGGATGGATGAGCCAAAACCCTGTTATCATGTTGAATCACCTGGGCTCGCCCGACAAATATGATATTGGCCACGTGTTTGCGCGGTACCTCACAGGCGATGCCATTGGGGTTGCAGGAGGAAACTGTTGCACCCAGTTTAAAGGCCGCGGCTGCTCTTCATGGTACGGGCCTCCTTATGCCGATGAGTTTTTTGCCATTGTCGGGCAAGAAATCGGCCACCAGTGGAATGCTGGGCATACTTTTAACAATTGCCAATCAAGCAGCCAATACAATGAACATTCAGCCTGCGAACCCGGCAGCGGGATCACGATTATGTCGTACAACGGCACCTGCGGTTCCAACAACATAAGCAACGGGAATACCGCGCTTTATTATCACGCTTGTTCAATCGCTGAAATCAGGAAGTTCTACCAATTGCAAGAAGGCGCGACATGCGGATCCACCATGGCCACAACAAATACCGCGCCTACGGTCAGCACGGCATATCCACCGGTCACGAACATCCCGATTCAGACACCTTTTGAACTCACCGGCAGCGCTACCGATATGGACGGCGACGACCTGACCTACAGCTGGGACGAGATAGATTTGGCCGACCCGGCGCCCCTGGGTAGCCCCGTCGGCGATTCTCCCATTTTCCGCTGGTTCGAGCCGACCGGCAGCCCAACCCGGACGTTTCCGAGGATACAAACGATCATCAACAATGCCAGCAGCATAACGGAAGTTTTGCCCACTTACGACCGCAAGATCACGTTCGTGCTTATTGCCCGCGACAACAAGGCGAACGGTGGCGGCGTCGGTTGGGATACTGTTTACCTCAAATCCACCAACCTGGCCGGCCCATTCTTGGTCACCTATCCGAACGAAGCCAACATTACCTGGAAAGTGGGCGAATATCAAACCGTTGTTTGGAATGTTGCCAATACGGACAATGCCGTTGTGAACTGCAAAACCGTGAACATCAAGCTCAGCCTCGACAACGGCCTCACGTATCCGGTCACGCTGGCGTCGGGCGTTCCAAACAATGGCAAACACTGCATCCAAGTGCCAAACAACATCGGCACCAACAACCGCATCAGGGTGGAAGCCGCCGACAACGTGTTCTTTGATATTTCGAACGTGAAATTTTCGATTGTCCAGCCTGTCGCCCCTGGCATTTCACTGTGCCCGGCCAATTCAAAAGCAAACGTCTGTTTGCCTGGAGAATACTCCCAACTGATAAGCACCACAGCCCTTGCAGGCTTTTCCAGCCCGATCACCCTATCGGCAACAGGGCTTCCCAACGGCGGGGTGGCGACCTTTAGCCCCAACCCTGTCCAGCCCGGAAATGCCTCATTGTTGACGCTAAGTTTCCCCAATGGCATTGCAGAAAGCACTTTCGACCTGAACATCCAGGGCAATGCCAGCGGCGCAAACGCCGCCGCAATTTCGACCTTGACGATTATCAACAACGATTTTGCGGCGTTTGGCCCCACAACGCCGGCCAACGGCGCCACCGGCGTGAACAAGGTGCCCACCCTTTCTTGGAACACGGTGCCCGATGCCGATGCCTATGATGTAGAGCTGGCCAGCAACCCGTCCTTCGAACCGGGCGTGCTGCTCGCATCCATGCAAAATACGGCTGCAGGCAGCTTTGTGACCCCAACAGTTTTGGAAGAAGGCAAATTGTACTACTGGCGCGTCCGGCCCAAAAATGGCTGCGGCGATGGCCCCTGGTCCGATGCCCAGGTGTTCGTGGTGGCCATTCAGTCCTGTGCTTCGCACGTTGCCTCCGATTTGCCCAAAAACATCTCCGCCAACGGGACACCGACGGTGGAATCCAAAATCACCTTGCCCAGCGGTGGCGCTATCAGCGACGTGAACGTCAAAAAAGTTCAAGGCACACACACCTATTTCAAAGACCTCGAAGCCCGCCTGGTGGGCCCTTCTGGCACCGAGGTATTGCTTTGGAAGGACAAGTGCCCGCAAAATTCCACCTTTAACTTGGGCTTCAACGATGATGCCGCCGGCACCTTTGGCTGCCCGCCGCCCAACAACGGGTCTGTCTATAAGCCCACCGAGCTGCTCAGCGCCTTCATCGGGCAAACAGCCGCCGGCACCTGGACGCTCAGGATAAAAGACAACGTGGTGAGTTCTGGCGGCCAACTGCAAGGCTTCGAGCTGGAAATCTGCTCCAATGTGTCGCTCAACCCGCCGACGATCGTCACAAACAACGCCCTGAGCCTGGCGCCCGGCACGAACGCCCCCATCGGCGATGATTTGCTGAAGGCACAAGATGCCGACAATACTCCCGACCAGCTCGTATTCACCTTGATGAGCCTCCCGAAAAACGGGCAACTGTTGGTGAATGGCGTACCCGCAAGCGCTGGTGTGCAATTTACCCAGGCAGATATCGGTGCCAATAAGCTGCGCTACTACGATTATGGCCTGAACAAGGGCGCCGACGGTTTCAACTTTTCCGTCACCGACAACAATGGCGGTTTGGCTAAAGGAACCTTTACGGTACAACCCTTTGCCGTGAACACCTACGAGCCCAGCGCCGCCATCGACTTCTATCTGGCGCCCAACCCCAGCACCGCAGGCACCGTGCTTTACCTGAGCCATGGCCTGCGCAGCGAAGCCCGTGTCACATTGTTCAACCTGGCCGGCCAAACGGTGGGCAACTGGCAGCTGGCTGCAGGAAGCAATTCCCTGCGCATGGATCTCGGCCATTTGCCGAAAGGGGTGTACGCCGTTTCGCTGGAAAACGAGAAAGCGAGAAGCGTGAAGAAATTGGTGTTGCAATAAAAATCAACCTGCCAATCAATATTATACTATGATTCGCCTGATTTTTGTGATTCATTATGATTGATTCAACTGATTTTCAATTGATTACAAAGATCGGCATGCACAAAACCAAGCGGTGTGAGGTATAAGACCAATATTCGCTTCAATAAAAACTGTTCATCACACAAACCTCCTAATTTGGAGAAAACATGAAAATTATGACCATTCGCCTTTGCTTTACCCTGTATGTTGCGCTGGGGCTCGGTATTTCCAGCTTGTATGCTCAAAATGTCCCTGATTTCTGGACCGGGATTTCTCCCGAACAGGTTGTGCTGACGGGCAGCGCCGAGCGGCAGCACGAGCCCTTGAAATACAAAGCCTTGAGCCTCGATTATGCCGCTATGGCAGCCTACCTCAACCAAGCGCCCCGTGAGTTCACGGCAGCAGCCCGAACAAAAGCTTTTCAAGTAAAGCTGCCCCTGGCCGATGGGAAGAAAGAAACCTTCGCCATCGTGAAAGTGGGGGTGATAGACCCCGCTTTGGAAGCCCAGCATCCCGAATTGGGCACTTACGCCGGAGAGGCGCTCAATACCCCGGGCATGCGTGTGCGCATCACCCTGTCGCCTAACTGGGGCTTTCAGGGCTTTATTACCCGCGCCGACAAAGGAATCGAGTACATAGAGCCTGTTGCCGTGGGCCAGAACCAATATTACATGGCATACGACCGCAACGACCTGCCCCGCGACATCCGCGCGGGCCAGCTGCCGACGCAGATCGTGGCGCCGCCGGCGGGCGAACTTCAGGAGTTGTCGCAGCCGCGCCATGCACTCGACGACCCACAGCCAGGCACCGGGGAAAAGCCCCTTGGCGCACCGGTGAACTTGAAGGTTTATAAATTTGCCTGCGCTGCTACCGGTGAGTTTTCGCAGGACAACGGCGGCACCAAAGACGCTGTATTCGCGAAAATCACCCAGTTTACAAACCAGCTCAACGCCATTTACGAGCGCGACATCAACATACGCTTAGTGCTGATCCCGGAATCTTTCAGCATTATTTTCCTCGACCCTGCCACCGACCCGTACACAGGAACAGAGGTAGGCGGATGGATGAGCCAAAACCCCGTGATCATGCTGAACCACCTTGGATCGCCCGACAAGTACGACATCGGCCACGTATTCGCGCGGTACCTTGGCGGCCCGGCCATCGGCGTAGCGGGAGGCTTGTGCTGCACACAGTTTAAAGGCCGCGGCTGTTCGGCATGGTACGGGCCTCCTTACGGCGATGGTTTTTTTGCCATTGTCGGCCAGGAAATCGGCCACCAGTGGAACAGCGGGCATACTTTCAACAACTGCCAGTCTGACAGCCAGTACAACAAGGATTCAGCTTGCGAGCCTGGCAGCGGAAGCACCATTATGTCGTACAGCGGCGCCTGCGGCTCGAACAACGTCGGTGGCGGAGGCACCGCCCTGTTTTACCACGCCTGTTCCATTGCAGAAATCAGGCGGTTTTATGAGCAGGAGGTGGGCAATACTTGCGGCTCCACCCTCGCCACGAACAATACAGCCCCTTCGGTCAGCACGGCTTATCCGCCGATCACTTTTATCCCCGTCCGCACACCTTTTGAGCTTACCGGCACCGGAACCGACGTGGACGGCGACGACCTGACGTACAGCTGGGACGAAATAGATGTGGACGGCCCTCCGGCCCCATTGGGCAGCCCTATGGGAAATTCCCCTATTTTCCGCTGGTTCGAACCGACCGACAGCCCTACAAGGACCTTTCCGCGCATTCAAACGGTAATCAACAATACAAGCAGCATCACAGAGGTGCTGCCCACTTACGACCGCAAGATCACCTTCGTGCTCATTGCCCGCGACAACAAGGCGAACGGTGGCGGCGTCAGCTGGGATACGGTTTATTTGCGGGCTACCAGCCAGGCTGGCCCATTCTTAGTCACCTACCCGAATGATGCCAGCGTCACGTGGAAAGTGGGCGAGTACCAGACCGTTGTTTGGGACGTAGCCAATACAGACAATGCTGTTGTCAATTGCAAAACCGTGAACATCAAGCTGAGCCTCGACAATGGCTTGACCTACCCGGTAACGCTCGCCTCCGGAGTGCCGAATACGGGCAAATGCTGTATTCAGGCGCCAAATAACGTGGGCACGAACAACCGCGTCCGGGTAGAGGCTGCCGATAATGTGTTTTTTGACATTTCGAACGTGAAGTTTTCCATAGTGCAGGCCGCTGCTCCGGGCATTTCACTATGCCCCTCTGTTTCCAAGGACAAGGCTTGCCTCCCCAACGATTATTCCGTTACGGTGAGCACAACCGCATTGCAAGGCTTCGCAGCGCCCATCACACTATCGGCCTCGGGGCTTCCCAACGGTGTGTCGGCAACCTTCAGCCCCAACCCCGTGCTGCCGGGCAACAGCACTGTAATGACCGTATCGTTTCCGAACAATTTGCCGGAAGGCACTTATGACATGAACATACTGGGCAATGCCAGCGGTGCCAGCAATTCCACCGTTGTCACGCTTACCACCATCAACAACGATTTTGCGGCCTTTGCCCCAACTTCGCCTGTTGATGGCGCCACGGGCGTGAACAAGTTGCCGGCACTTACCTGGAACACAGTGCCTGACGCTGATCTGTACGATGTCGAACTGGCCACCAACCCTTCTTTTGAGCCCGGGGCAATGGTGACTTCCAAACAAAACATCGCAGGTGGCGTGTTCCAGGTACCGGTAGTGCTGAATGAAGGGAAGCTGTATTACTGGCGTGTACGGCCAAAAAACACCTGCGGCAACGCACCCTGGTCGGCAGCCCAGGTTTTTGTCGTTGGCGTACAAGCATGCCTGTCGCTCGAAGCCCCTGATTTGCCCAAAACTATTTCTGCCAATGGGACGCCTACTGTGGAGTCCAAAATCACCCTGGCAAACGGCGGCGCCATCAGCGACGTGAACATCAAAAAAATACAGGGAACCCATACGTTTTTCAAAGACCTGGATGCCCGCCTCATCGGCCCCTCTGGCACGGAGGTGTTGTTGTGGAAGGACAAATGCCCGCAAAATGTCAACTTTAATTTCGGCATCGATGATGGCGCTACGGGCGTATTCGGCTGCCCCCCGCCAAACAACGGCAGCATCTACAAACCCGTGGACCCATTGAGCGTTTTTACCGGCCAAACAGCTGCTGGTGTTTGGACGCTTCGGGTAAAAGACACCCAGCAAAGCTCCGGCGGCCAGCTCCAAGGTTTCGAGCTTGAAATATGCTCCAGCGTTTCGCTCAACCCGCCGATGATCGTGAAAAACGATGCCCTGACCCTCGCGCCCGGCACAAACGCCCCGATTGGCGACAACCTGCTGAAAGCAGAAGATGCCGACAACGGCCCGTCGGAACTCCTGTTCACCCTGATGAGCTTGCCGAAAAACGGGCAATTGCAGGCACATGGCGCCCCTGCAACCGTTGGTGTGCAATTTACCCAGGAGGATATCGGCAATGGCGCCCTGCGCTATTTCGACTTTGGCCTCAACCTGGGCGCCGACAGCTTTAATTTCTCCGTGACCGACAACAACGGCGGTTTGGCCAAAGGAACATACTCGGTACAGCCCTTTGCAGTCGGGGCCCAGGAGCCAGGCAAAGCCCTTTCGTTCGAGCTTGCCCCCAACCCGGCGGGCTCTGTCACCGTGCTTTCGCTGAGCCAAAGCCTCGAAAGCGAAGCCCGTGTCACGCTGCTCAACTTGGCAGGGCAAATAGTGGCCAACTGGCAGATGCCTGCCGGAGCCAACTCCCTGCGCATGGACCTGGGGCAATTGCCCAAAGGGGTATATGTCGTTTCTGTGGTAAACGAACAAAACAAAGGGCTGAAAAAGCTGGTTTTGAAATAAGCTTTTCTGCGGTTTTATCGAACTGGAAAGCACTGGCCCGCAGCATAATGCTGGCTGGTGCTTTTGCTTTTTTGGGAGGAAGAACCATGTTTTCTTCGCTACCTCTACAAATTGCCTATTTTTGGCACCTCAATCAACTTGTTTTTTTGATTCATCGACAACATCTGCAGTATGGACATAATACCTTCCTTCGACCTGCTTGACGGCAAATTAGTTCGGTTGCGCCAAGGCGATTTCGAACAAAAGACAGAATACCCCGCCTCGCCGCTGGAACTGGCCAAGGAACTGGAAGCCGCGGGCATCCGGCGCCTGCACATGGTCGATCTCGATGGCGCCCGCAGCGGCAGCCCTTTGAACCTGCATATTTTGGCCACGGTAGCTGCCCATACCCGCCTGCAAATAGATTACGGCGGCGGCCTGCGCTCCATCCCTTCCCTGAAGCAGGTGTGGGATGCCGGCGCGGTGATGTTCTCTGTGGGCAGCGTGGCACTTTTGGCCCAGGACGAGTTCAGGGCCTGGGTAGAAAAGTTCGGCGCCGACCGGTTTTTGGTGGGCGCCGACGTGCGCGACCGGCAGCTGGCCGTGCATGGATGGAAGGAGCAGACCACCGTCGGACTGTTCGATTTTTTAGCAAAAATGCGCGAATTGGGCATCACCCAGGTTTCAGTGACCGATATTGAACGCGACGGGGAATTGAGCGGGCCGGCGCTGGAACTGTACCGCGACATCGTGCAGGCTTTCCCGGAAATCAACCTGGTGGCCAGCGGCGGCATCAGCAGTGTGGCCGATTTGGAAGAGCTGAATGCCATCGGATGCAGCGGGGCTATCGTGGGCAAGGCATTTTTTGAAGGCAAGATTCCGTTGCAGTATTTCAGGGTGTTTTCGAAGGTCTGACAAATATGGCCCTCAATTCACAGGTCATTCGCCGGATGGTGCTTCGATGAGCATCTGTCCAATCATGCTGTTGGTATTCAAGACAGCACTGATTACAATGCGAATTTCCCGCCAACTTTTTTTCACCTCAGAAACCAATTCGAAGCCGTCTCATAAGTCAGAGAAGCGTCCGATGGCAGGCAATTGATCCGAACAAAAATTTGAGCAAGGTTTCGCCCTGCTGTTGCGGGAATGCGGATCACAATTCATCTTCAATTCGTGCTATAACCAAGGTTGAAGTTTTGTGCAAAAACAGGTTTTTTCATAGACAATTGAACTTGCCCATGTCCTAAATGACTTTTAGGCTATAAATTACAGGCTTCGACGGGCTTGCGTCCAAATCCAGCGCCGTCGTCTGGAGGTTCAACAAGTACAACCCATCGCGCACTTCGTTGGGCACGTAAATCAATTCGGTTATCGTGCAATGGCTGCGCACAGCCTCCGGGTACTGCCAAAATGCGCGGTGCCCCAACAGTTGCCCGCCATCTTCTTCGCGATCGACGGAAGGCAGGTCGAGCAGCAGGTGCTGTACCCCGATTCCGGCTAAAAAGCGCAGCGCATCGTGGTGCAGATACGGCGGGTTGGAGCCCGACCAATTGGTTTTCTTCTTCCATTCGTCATTGGGAAGCGTCCTGATAATCAATGCTTCACATTCGTTTTTTTCAATAATAGCTTCAAGGTGGGATTTAAAAATCACCCGGTCGCCGTCTTCTGTTTTTTGGGGGTACAAGCTCAGCACCTTTGCCATAAAATGATGGGCCAATAGACATTCCCGCAGCACGTAGCGTTCCTGCGCGATATGCCCGACGCACTCTGTATGGGTGCCGTTGCCGTGCGGGTTGAGCCTGACGTTGAAAAAATTGACCGCCCCGCCTTGTGCCGTGCTGCCCACGAAATCGCCGGCCACCACGGGTGCAAACTCGGGCATAGGCGCCCAAAAACAATTGGGGTTCTCCGCGCCGTTGCGCAGTGGGATAGACAAGTCAAAAGGTGCAGAAAGGTCGGCGGAGTACCTTGCCCCGTTGTGTTCAAAGGAGATCGTCATATCAAGCAGATGTCTGTTCACTTGGTGGTATAGTACATGCCGATGCCTGCCAACCGCGAGGCGTTGGCGTGATTGAGCCAAGGAAATTGGCGGCGTGCAAGGATGCCAATTTCCGATTCTTTGACTTTGCCGGCAACAGATTGTTCGGCCAGGTAATAAATATGGTATTCAGCCTTATTTACATACGCTTGCAATATCTCGATAGTCTCACTGCTCATTTCAGGATATTTTTCCCGCATGCGCTTGAAAATCGGTTTCTGATAATTTTCACCCCATTCGCTGCTGAATGCCAAAGCTTGGTTGATAATGTCGGCGCCCAAAAACAAATTGTCCGAGATTTCGAAGGGGCTGTCCGGTTCGCTTGTTGCTGCTCCCATTTCGTTTGGGTCTCTAAGGGGGCTTTCTTCTGCAAATTTCTGAAAATGCAAAACGTGTTTTCCGCTTTTGGGGTGTTCAATTTCGAGCAGAAAAGTGCCAACATAAATGCCGAGCGTATCAAAAATCAGTTGCACACTTCCGCCCAATTTGTCCTCCACCAAGGCATTTTCAAGAATGGTATTGGTGTTTTTATCAATTATGCGGTAATGGCCATAGCCGCTTCTGCCATATTCTGGGAGCCAGGCCACCAACTGCTGACAGTCGGGATAATGATTGAAGTTGACGGTCAGCAAGCCTATTTGGTCGGCATTGTCTCCCGTGTTTTCAATGATGCCAAGTTCGATTATTCCATTGTGCGTGTATGGTTCCATTTTTTTTGCGATAAAATATTATGCTTGTGATAGAGTGAACGATTTTTTCAAAACAAACTCAACAGCATTATGCCGGCAATAAAAATGGCCAAGAACAACAGCGCATATAAGCGTTCCCGAACGATCAGGGTATTGATGTTCTCGTTGCCCATCACGGTGTTTCCCGCACGAATTATTTGTAGCAATACCAGTGAGATAAGGGTGTAGCAAAGCAAGTAAATTTTATCCATCATCACCATATAACCCACATCGGGCAGCGCGCCGCTGTACGACTGCTGCAAAAACACTGCTGTGAGCAAGGCTCCTATCGGCAAGGAACTGCGCGTGTCAAGATGTTGGGGATGCAACAACAGCGACCCGATGCTGACGAGCATCACCACGAACAGCGGCAGGAGCATTTTCAACAAAAAGTACGTGATCGGGCGCGACAAGGTGATGCTGAACGTCAGCTTGCTGTACCGCTGGGCGTTTTCTTCCGGGTTGCCAAAATTGCTGCCATAGTCGTTTAACCTGGTATCGAGCCGGCAACCTTTGTTCTCCCACCCCACCAGGTTCAAATCTTTTCGGATCATGGCGCCGCTCGTATCCGGGATATAAACCAATTGTTCTATCGGGAACTCCGGGTTTTCTATCTGTATGTCTAGCTGGTGTTGGTCGAGCGGAAAATGGTTCAGCCCAAAGGGGTGAAAGAACCGGGCTTCTATGCGAAATATCCGGTATTTCGTCCCATCTTTCAAAACGACAGGCGTGCTGTCGCCATCAAAGGTGGCATTGTTCATGCTCCATTTTTCTATGGAATTGACGAACTCTATATTTGTTGGGTCAATATCGCCCCGCCATTTAAACCAGATATAGAAATCGGCATAGAAGGAGTGCTCCTCCATGTTCAGCCCGTACAAGTTTGCGAGGTAAATTCCGGTGCGCACTTGCTGAGGTTGAGCCTGGGCTGTGCAGCAACAAATAAACAGCAAGAAAACCAATACTTTGCTTTTCAATGGATGTTTCCGCATGATATAGCGAGCTTTTGTTGGCCAAAAGTAGTTCGAGTATCAATGGGTTTGTGTATCGGAGATCATCACTTTCGGCAAATTGTACCAGAAATTTTCTTTGGAGCAGGAAATCCGCCTTTGCTTTACCCGCCTTCGCCAAGGCTACGGCGAGTAAAAAAAAGCCCTTTCGTGGGAGAAAGGGCTATGGTGTGGTTAGGGCTGGCTAAAAGGGGGTCAGTGCTTCGTGTTCTGCCAAAATAACCGGTGCGGGGGCCCAGGGCACATCTGGTAAGGAGGGGGATTAGCGTTCAAGGGATTAGAAGGTCGGTTGGGGCTATCGTTTGGGGCAGGCGCTCATGTGGTTTTGCAGGTTAATGCAGGGGGTTGGGGTGGCGTGAACAAAAAAACAAAAAAATCGCCAAAGCTTGGCTTTTGTCAAAAGGGCGGGCATCGGAGGGCGAAACATGAGTCATCCCGAATTTTCGAAAGTATAAAAAGTTGTGGAAAAGTCCAGTATTTGTTTATACTTATTGGTCAGACCGCGAAAAGCGGTCAGACCAAGGGTCTTCGTCTGACCGCTTTTCGCGGTCTGACGAATAGGTGTTGACAATTTTTACGCTAAAAGGGCTACAGCGGCATTCTTTATTTGAAATGCCTGTCAAAATTCGGGATGACTCATGTTTCACCTCCTGTTGACAAAAACCCGTCAACAAATAATTCTACCGCACCAGCACAAACTTCGCCGTTGTCACCTTGCCATCAGCAGGGCGCAGCACCAAGTAATACAGCCCGTTGGCCAGCTTTGGGTCGAGGTTTAGCTCCAGTACCTCATTTTCGATATCGTATTGACGGCTTACAGCCAGTTGCCCTTGTGCGTTTATCACCTGCACCTGCACCGCCTGACCCATCCAGGCCGCCATATCCAAAAACAACAGCCCATCCGTCGGGTTGGGACGCAGGCTGATGCCCTGATCTTCATCCCATACATCAAATTCTACGGTTGGCAGGTCGCGCTCTTCGGCTTTGCTGCCGCTCCATGGCTGTACCGGACAGTAAAATGTGTTCAGGTGCGATTCATGGTACGAGCCGTCGCGCATCCTGGAGCCGACATTGAAGTACCAGGGCTGAATCTGTGGCGGGAGTTTCAGCTCGAACACATCCGATTCGCCATTTTTTATGCCAACAGGCCCCGACATGTACCGAACGGAGTAGAATGGCGAATAGTTGGGGTTGCGCACGGTGTACTTGTTGCCCGTGTTCGGCGCTGTGTAAATAGATGCTTCCGCAGGGCTGGCGGCCACCATGCCCAAGGGCAACTGAATGGCCACATAAGTCATTTCCGTGGCGCAGAAATTGGTAGCCCGGATGCGGTACCTCGGCCTTGCAATAGAATCCAGGCGGATATCAAGCAGTTCCCAGCGCATGCAGCCGATGGCTTTGATGTCGCAAGCGTCTGGCGCGTTTAGCACTGAGATGGTAAAGCAGCAGGTGTTGGTGTTGCCGCAGCTATTGCTTGCCTTGTAGCAAACAGTATTGAGGCCAACGGGAAACCCGCTGCCGCTTGGCAGCCCTTGCAGCAGCGTCAGTGTAGGTTGGTTCGGGCAATTGCTGGTTGTGGCAGGTGCCGCGTACGTTGCGGGAACCGTTGTAGCCGCAACCGGAAGCTGCAGGGTCTGATTCGGCGGGCACTGGATGCTCAGGTTCGTCGCAGTGACGGTAAAGCAGCAGGACTTGCTGTCGCCACAAGTGTTCGCAGCTGAGTAGCAAACCGTGTTCACGCCAGCAGGGAAATTCCCACCGGAAGCAATGCCCTGGGTAAGCTGGAGACTTGGCGTACCTGGACAATTCGTCGTGGTGCTCGGAAATGCGTAGGTTGCCGCCACCGAATTGGCATTGTTCGGCAACGCGACGGTAATGTTTGCCGGGCACTGAATATCAAGCGTTGTGGGCAGGTGCTCCAGGATGTATGTGTTGAGCGAATCACACCCGCCAGTTGTGGAAGCAACGCTCAGGGTAACGGTCCCTGGTTGGGTGTAGGTTTGTCCGCCAAGCGTGACCGACTGATTGGGGAAAAACTTGATGGTATAAGTTTTCTTGGGCGTAGGCAGCACTGTCACCTCAAAGGTGTCGCTTTTCGAGCAGCCGTCCTGATTGGTGCCATGGAAAATATAGGTGGCGCTGTTGGCAGGTTGGATGGTGACCAATGGGCAATTGTTGCAACTCAAGCCTGCTGATGGAGTCCATGCGTAGTCCGTAAACCCTGGCACGTTCAAGGTTACAGACTTTCCGGGGCAAAGTTCAAGGTCAGCCAGGTTTACGTCGGGGACAGGGCTGATGGTGACCAAAACAGTGTCGGAATGTATATCGCCGCAGGAATCGGCAGCAGCCACATAATAGGTGCCAGAGCTGCTCACGCTCAGCGTTTGGGTAGTAGCGCCATTTTGCCATTCATACGCCGTAAACCCGGTTCCGGCATCCAGCGTAACTGTGCTGTCTTTACATATTGTGATGTCGGGGCCAAAATCTACCTTCACCGCCGGGTATAATTTCACCTGAATGTTAGCGGTGTCGCCGCAGTCCAAGCCCTTGTTCAAGATCAAGGTGCCGTTGTAGGTGCCGTAGTCGGGGAAAGTAACGCTAAGGTTGTAGTCAGTGTTGTTGACGAGGGTATTGCCGTTGTTCAGGTCAAAAGTCCACTCGAAATCGGTGATGGTAGCGCCGCCGAGGCTTTGGTTGACGATGGTGAGCGATTTGGTGCCGCTGCAGCGTTTTATCAAGTACTGTTGCAAGCCGGTGATGTCGTCGTATTCTATCTGTGCCGAAACCTGGGGCGCGCATGGGGCTACGTTGAACTGGAAGTCGCGGCGGGTAATGGAAAGCAGCACCCCGTTGCGGTATTCCTCCACACAAACGCCGACCACAAACTGGCCGTTCAGGTGCGGCGTCCCGCTGATGACCCCGGAATTGGCATTGATCTTTATCACCGGGTTGCCACCCATGGGCTGGGTGGCCGAATACGTCGGGGCGATAAAATTTACCAGGTTGAACGGCGGCGGGCAGGGCGGGTTGGGTTGCGGCGAATTGCAGCCGCCACCGCCTTGCGAGCCGCCTGAATACGGGGCGCAAAACTTGTACACCAGCACGTCGCCGTCGGGGTCGGTAGCCGAGTAGTCCACCTCGATGGGGTAGTTGTTGCAGATCACCACGGGCGGGAAGTTGTTGAAAACAGGGCTGCTGTTGCACAAAGCCTGTGCCTCGGGCGTGATCTCCACATAATAGGTGGCCCCTGTGTTGGCGGGGTTTATTATGTTGGCGATGGCATTGGTGCGGCAACAGCGCTGGTATTCTACAAAATAGCTCATCGAGCTCTCCGGCAGGGTGCGCTCCCAGGTATAGGTAGCTTCCTGTAGGCAAATCGTGGGCAGGTTGTTGATGCAATCCGGCTGGTTGATGTTGACATTCACCACAGGGCCCCTGGGCACGGTGAAGCTTGCAAACAGGGTGCTGGAAAGGAAGCTGCCGCGATAGATCGCGATGTTGGCGTTGTTGTCAAACTCGGCCTGGCCATTGAGGCAGTCGCGATAAACCTTCATCGTGAAGCGGTAGGTGCGGTTGCTGCCAGAGCTCCCGATGCACTCATACGTGATGCCGCCGCCGACGATATGGGTGGCCAGCAATTGGCCGGAAAAGAAAAAAAACAGGGCGAAAACGAGCGTGTGCCTAATTGATGTCATGTGGTGGAGTGTTTAGTAAAAGGTGAATTCGAGCCGAAAATAGAGCGGTATTTTGAGGCTGTGGCCCCAAAATCAGGATTTGCAAAGAGAATGACATTGCCAACTCAAATCGCCTTCAACACCTCCACGTAAAATTTCCAGAATTTCTGGAAGCTGGAAATGGATGCGCGCTCGTCGGGGCTGTGCGCGCCCATGATGAGCGGCCCGAATGAAACCATGTCGAGCCCGGGGTAGGCCTCGCCGATGATGCCACATTCCAGACCCGCGTGGCAAGCCTCAATGACGGGCGCTTCGCCAAACATCCTGGCATAGATATCAGCCATTTTCTTCACCAGCCTGGAGCTTGGATTGGGCTTCCAGCCTGGGTATTCGTTGGCAGTTTCCACCTTGGCGCCCATCAGGTCGAAAGGCGCTCGGAAAGCCGCAGCCACGTCCGCTTTGCTCGATTCCACGGAACTGCGCTGCAGCGACCCGACGGCCATTTTCCCGTTGGCTAAGGTGATCCTGGCCAGGTTGGTCGATGCTTCCACCAAGGTCGGTATCTCCGGGCTCATGCGGTACACCCCGTTGTGCACGGCGCGAAGGGCCTGCAGGAATTTCGCCTGGTCGTTGCGGCGCATCAACTTGGCGGGCATGGCCGTAGCCGCAGCTTCCACGGTCAGGTTAGGCTCCGGGGTGCTGAACTCAAGGGAGATTTCCCTGGCCGCCGCTTTCAGCAATTTGTGGAAGCGCTTTTCATTCCTGACAGCTACCAGGGCGGTGGCTTCGCGTGGTATCTCGTTGCGCAGGTTGCCGCCGTCGAAACGGGCCACGCGCAGGCCAGAGGGCAGGCAGGCCATGAGCACCCGGGCGAGCAATTTGTTGGCATTGGCCCGTCCGCGATGGATGTCCATGCCGCTGTGCCCGCCTTGTAGGCCGCTGACTTTTATGCTGAAGGCCGCCGCCAGGTTGCCGGGCGCCGCGTCCTCCTTGTAGTCCCAGTCGATGAGGGTGTCGATGCCGCCGGCGCAGCCGATGGTGAGCACGTGGTCTTCCTCGGTGTCGAGGTTGAGCAGCACCTTTCCTTTGAGCAGGCCGCGGCCCAGGTTTTTCGCGCCGCCAAGGCCCTGTTCTTCATCGAGGGTAAAAAGGGCTTCCAGGGCGGGGTGGCTGATGTCTTTGGAGGCAAGGGTGGCGAGAATGGCCGCGACACCCAGGCCATTGTCGGCCCCCAGCGTGGTACCGCGCGCGCGCACCCAATCGCCGTCCACATACATGTCGATGCCCTGGTTCTCAAAATCGAATTCCACCCCGGCGTTTTTGGCGTGCACCATGTCGAGGTGGCCCTGCAGGATGGTGACGGGGCTTTTTTCACGGCCCGCCGTGGCGGGTTTTTTGATGATGATGTTGCCGAAGCTGTCGGTAAGCACTTCAAGACCTTGTTTTTTGCCAAAATCCTTCACCCATTGGGCGATGCGCTGCTCGCGCTTGGAAGGACGGGGAATGGCGTTGAGGTCGGCGAAAAAGCCCCAGGGAGCTACAGGGGTTATCTGACGAATTTGGTTGGACATTTTTTAATTTGATAATTTGATAATGAGCTAATTTGACAATGGGCAAAACTACGGATGAATTTTGGGTTTGAGCAAATGGGGGAATGGCGCAGTGAAATGGGCCGGGAATGGCTGATTTGTGCCCAAATCGGAAACACTGGGCTGGGGTGGTTGTTTTCGCGGTATGGTTTCCTTGTCTTTGGGCAAGTTGGGTCAAAAAGTTTTCAAAAAAAAACCACCCCGCGCAGCGTTTTCCTCCCGAACTTTCGTACCGACCAAAACAGATGTCGGCACCCATTTTCGATTTTAACCAGACGCTCGACGGCTGCCTCCGGGGCAACCGAAACTGCCAGCGACGGCTGTACGAGTACTTTTATGGCTATGCGATGAGCATTTGCCTGCGCTATGCCCGCGACCGCCGGGAAGCCGCCGAAGTGCTGAACGAAGGCTTTCTGAACGCCCTGCGCCGGATTGCGCAGTTCGACAGGGCGCGACCATTCCGTTTCTGGCTCCGGCAGATCATGGTGAACGCAGCCATCGACCACTTCCGCGCCAGCAACCGCATCCCGCCACTCGATGAATGGTCGCTGTGCCATGATGCCGGTTTTGAGGAAACCCTCGACCCGGAAATCTTCCCCGGCGAAGACGTGCTGCCCATCCTGCAAGCCCTAACGCCTGCCTACCGCACGGTTTTCAACCTCTACGTCATGGAAGAATACAGCCACGCCGAAATCGCCGACCAGCTCGGCATTTCAGAAGCTTCGTCGCGGTCCAACCTCTCGCGGGCAAAAGACCAATTGCGCCTGCTTTGGATAAAAAAACACGGTACGCCGATGGCAAAACCGACAAAAAAATAAGAGAATGAAAGATTTTTTCGACCAATTCCGGGACAACCTTGCCGGGCGGCCCGAACCGGAATTTGACCCGCAAGACTGGCAAAACCTTGAAAAGCGGCTCGACGAATCGCCCGTCCAGCGCCGGTTGGCGCTGCCGCTCCTGGGTTGGCGCTGGCTGCCATTTGCGCTGCTCCTGCTCGGTACAAATACGGCATTTTGGCTCGAATTGCGCCGCGCAGCCCATACAATCGAACGCTTAGAAAACAGCCGCGACACGGTTTTTGTGACAACTGTTATCCCGCAGAAGGACACGGTCTGGTTGAGCACTGTGCAGTACCGGACATTGGTGGCGCCTTGGCCAAAGGCCAAGCAGGATGCCAAAGAACAACAGGCAGGCAACACTGCCCCAACGATCGGGCAAAAGGGATTTGCGGAACAAAAGCCGCAAGAATTCCCTGCTGCCCAACCCGGCAAAAGTCCTTTTATTAATGAAAATCAAAAACTTATCTCTGATTCGGCAAATACAAGCCTGACTGTAGGCGCGTCGCCTGAGCGCGCTACTGCAACATTCGCCGACACAACATTTGCCCCTGCCCAGGTACCCGCTGCAAATTCCCCCGATATCCCAAGCATTGCAGATTCGCTGGCCGAAGAAACCCGCGCCGCAAAATTGCCAAGCCGCCGCAAAACATTCGAAGAGCACCTGATCGCCTTGCGGCCGAAAACTTTCACAGCGCTTGCTTCGGGCGGGCTGGCGATGCCGCCGCGCGCGGGCAGGCACCTCAAACCCGGTTACACGCTGGGCCTGGCCGCTGAGATCGGCTTTTCAAAAAACTTGCGGCTCTGGGCCGACGTTCATTTTCAGCAAAACCACCTCAAAACCACGAGCATGGACGCTGCCCTCGGCGTGCCGCCCGTAGTGCCGCCCAATGACGACCTGGTGTTCACCGAAGCGACCGCCGACGAAAAGTTCCGCC
Organism: uncultured Saprospiraceae bacterium; assembly: GCA_964621185.1. Classification (GTDB taxonomy): domain Bacteria; phylum Bacteroidota; class Bacteroidia; order Chitinophagales; family Saprospiraceae; genus M3007. The sequence continues at coordinate 185,791 of CAZULM010000004.1, forward strand.
AGTTTTCGCTGGGCATGGCGCATGTTTTTCGGCCGCTTGGCCATTGGCGGCCCCTGATTGGCGTGGGCTGGGGCATCCGCTTTGCACAGGGGTACGACCTTAGCTATGACTTTGAAAACCACGCACAAGGGATCAGTTGGAAATACGAAACCGAGGTAAGGCCCGCTGATGGGCAAACCCAGTTCGCCCTGCTTCGGGCCGGGGTTGAGTGGGCGTTTTTGGATCATTGGCGGCTGCAACTGAACAGCGGGATGCGCAGCGATTTCGGCACTGGAGGGATGCGAAGGCCCCGATTCGTGGGCTTGCACCTGGGTGTTGGCCGCCAGTTTTGAAAAATGTGGAACCCGCGCAGCGTTTAGCCCCGAACCGCCCGTACAGACAGGTAAATCCGGATTTTTTTCAGCCACATTTTCACAACAGTTATTCCTCACGCCGCTTGGTTTTGTGCATACCGATCTTTGTAATCAATTGAAGATCAGCTGAATCAATCATACTCAATCACAAAAATCAGGCGAATCATAGTATACTACGATGAAAAAGATCATTTTTTGCCTGCTCGTCGCCGCGTTTTTCGCCTGTAAAAAGGACAATCCGCGGCAGATAGACAGCTCCTACCAACCCGATGTGAGCGCCTCAAAATTCAACGCCAGCACCAATCTTAGCAACCCGCTGCTGCCTTTCGCCGCAGGAAAAACCTACATATTTGAGGGCCAGACAGCGGAAGGCCTGGAACGGATAGAAGTCAAGCGGAAGCCTGAAACCAAAACAATCCTGGGCATCGAGTGCATCGTAGTCAACGACCGCGTATGGCTCAACGGCGTACTGATCGAGGACACCGACGACTGGTACGCCCAGGACAACGATGGGAATGTGTGGTATTTCGGCGAAGCGGTGAAGAACTACAAGCCCGACGGTACTTTCAAAGATACCCGAGGCTCCTGGGAAGCCGGCAAGGACGGCGCAAAGCCTGGCATCGTCATGCTCGCCAACCCACAACCGGGCATGAAGTACCGCCAGGAATACTATTTCAACGAAGCCGAGGATGAGGCCGAGGTGCTCGATACCGGGCTGACAGTCAGCTGCCCCTATGGCACCTTCACAGACTGCCTGAAAACCCGCGACTTCACCGCCCTCGAGCCCGACTTGAATGAAAACAAGTACTACGCCCCCGGCATCGGGGTCGTCAAGGAAGTCAACCTGACCGACAACGAAACCATCCAGCTGATTGAAATTCAGTAGTTTGGCATGGGGCGACCCATAATTTTAGATAGCGGGAAAACCATAAAAACAAGGGATATCCATAGTGTTTCACATCATTCAACATTCTTACAACATGAAAAAAGCGCCCATTTTTTTGCTGCCCCTTATCGCACTGCTTTTCATTTTTTCAACCTGCAAAGACGACAATATCTCCGCAGATAAGCTTCCGGCAGCGATCAAAACCTATTTGGACACCCATTACCCCGGCGGCTATGAGGTGGAGAAATTAGAAAATGAAACCCTTTGCACAGGCCAGGCAGTTGTCGAGGTCGAAATCGAAACCAGCGACGATGTGATTTCCGAACTGACTTTCGACAGCGAAGGCACGATGGTTTTTTCTTCCACCGAGATCAAGGTAAGCGAGCTTCCGGCGGCGGTTTCAGCGGCAGCCCTGGCAAAGTACCCCGGGGCGACGCTGAAGGAGGCCGAACGCCAGGACCTGGCCGGCGGGGGCATCCGCTACGAAATTGAAGTCAAGACAGGCGGCTCGGTGCGCGATGCCTTGTTCGAGGAGGAAGGGGCCTTTGTTTGCGATGCGGCAGATGCGGGGAAGGAAGGGGATGACGAGTGAATCGGCGAGGGTTACTTGTGCGGAACCCACTAGTGCCAGGAGCGGCAATTGCCCTGCAAACTCGACGAAGGCTTCGCGGGCTCGTACCAGGTATGATGGTACGACAGGTTAAAGCCTACCCAATGCGCTACCGGAAACGCTCGGGCAGGGTTTCCTGCCTTATGTTCCTTTATCTGTTTGCACAGGATGCCGGGGATTTGCCTCCCGTTGATGGCGGTTTGGGTTTCCAGCAACTTGCCAAAAATTAGGTTGTTTAACGCACATAATTAAATATCTCGGTTTATCAGGTATAATAATAGCATTTTACTATGCTTGTTTCACGGGCTGACCAGCAGCGGTAGCCATTTGGGGGCGGCATTGCAAAAAGTAAGCGCCAATTCCCCAAAAGTTGCTATTTTTGGAAATATTTAAAACCGCCTGCCATGCGCCGATCCTACATTTTGCTGTGCTCCCTAACCTTTTTTTTCGCACAAAGCTGCCAAAAACAGGACGCGACCAAGCCCTCGTCCCCGCACGACCCTACGGTTCGTATCCACCTGATTGAAGACGTGGTGAACGGCGAGGAAATTCTGCTGGTAGGCTCTTCGGTTTTCCAGTTCGCCACGGCGTTCATCAAGCCCAACGGGCCGGGGCAGGTGGTGGAATACTGGGCCGTTCAAGACAAGCTGCCCGTGGTGCTGGCCGACAGCGACGGCAACAGCTACGATATATGGGGAGAAGCCGTTGCCGGCCCCAACAAGGGCTTGCGCCTGGAACCTGCCAACTACATGACTGCTTATTGGTTTGCCTGGGGCGCCTTCTATCCGGGATGTGAACTGTACGGTAAGGGGGGGATCGACGATGCCCCTGCCCTGCCGCCCGGCGACAACGGCTGGCTGATCCCGTATTCACGCCTTGCCCTGGGCGCCTTGCCCGGCGCCATCCCCTCCATCGACGCGCCCAAGTACCTCGACCGGGTGATCGAGCACATGCCCTACCTCGACGACACCACGCTTTGCCTGGTGGTGAAAGCGGGCGAAGAGGTGTTTGTTTATCCGCACCCGGTGCTGGAGTGGCACGAAATCGTGAACGAGCGCCAAGCCGGTCTGCCCTTTTCGGTCATGTACTGCCCACTGACGGGCTCTGGCAACGTATGGCTGCGCGAACAGAACGGGCAGGAAATGTTTTTTGAGGTTTCGGGCTTGCTGTACAACGGCAACCTGATCGTGAAAGAGCGGAAAAGCGCGTCGTATTGGTCGCAAATGCGGCAGGAGGCAGTGGCCGGCCCACAGATCGGCAGCAAGCCCAGCGTGTTGCAGGTGCTGGAAATGCCGCTGGGCACGGTGAACAAAATGTTCCGCCGCTACAAGCTCCTGAGCGACGACACGGGCTACCGCTACGATTACGGCAATTTCCCCTGTGGCGACTACTGCACCAACGACGACAACATTATCTACTCCCTGTTCTTCGACGACCCGCGCTTGCGGCGGAAAGAGCGCAGCTTCGGGGTGATCGTGGGCGGGGAGGCGAAGGTGTACCGGGTGTCGGATTTCTGAGGCGCTCGGACTCAAGATTCCACAAAATTGGAAACGCTGTACAAAGGCATTGAAATGATGTCTTCATAAGCGGAGTAGTTCTCCAGCGAAAACCTAAAGCCATAAGGTTTGCCCTTGTCCTTTAAAAACTGCCGGAGGCTTTGCATCCTTCCTTTGCCCGAAGACTTTATCTCTACAGGGAAAATGTCTGCCCCTTTTTGCACGATATAGTCCACTTCTGCATTCGCGTTGGCTGACTCTCGGTGCCAATAATACAGCGCTGGCGGCATATAAGGCGAGCCGTATTTTAGGTATTCAAGCCCCCAAAATTGTTCGGCAATGGCACCTTTGTTGATGAGCGAAGACTCTGGGTTAAAGAGGGACTCGGCAAGGTTCAGGCCCACGATGCGCTGATAAATCCCGGTATCCAGCAACAGCATTTTCCTTTTTTTAGGGTCGATTTCTGCACCTGGAGGGATGCCGTTGGCAGCGCTGTGCGTCACTGGGATAACGATGCCGGCCATGATGAGCAAATCCAAAGCTTCCTTGATTTGCCCGTGGTTGGAGGATATTGATGCCTTGTTGTACACGAACTTGCCACCGGTTTGTTGCGCTACCGATTCAAACACCTCGGTCAGCCGCAAGGGCGGCACGGTATTTTTATATTTGGCAAAATCAGCTTTTACGGTAATGTAGAGGTCGTCCAAGGCGTGCTGCAATTCAACCATTTGGCGGGTAGCAGCATATAACGAAACAGCTTCTGGCATGCCGCCGACCAAAAGAAAAGATTTCAACAGGTCGAGCAATTTGGAATGCAGCAATTCCGGCAAGGGATTATCTACATTGGCCTTTTTCTTTGCATCCAACAAAGGTGCCTCTCCCATGGCCATGAGAAATTCATCAAAAGAAAAGGGATAAACGAATATGGATCGAAGTCGCCCAACGCCGAAAGAAGGGATCGATTGTAGGGCAAATTCAAGCAGGGATCCTGCGGCTATCACATGGAGCTCGGGCATTTTTTCATAAAAAAAGCGAAGGGCAGAAACCGCGGCTGGGCAAGCTTGAATTTCATCAAAAAACAAAAGGGTTTTTCCCGGCACGATCGTTTTCCCCAAAAATACCTGATAATTTCATTTTTAGTATGCTAAAAAACGAGAAAAATTTCATTTTTACGACCCGAAATATGCCATGATTTAAACAAGCTCTAAGTGCGTATCGCCAGTAAATGACGCAAAAAAGAGGCAACTCCCTATTTCGGCACTACCTTTGCGCACAAGTCCCTTTGAAACATCCACGGCCATTCCATGAGTTTTTCAAAAAACATATTGCCCCTCCTTTGCCTGTTCGGCGCCAGCTTCGGCCTCTACGCCCAACCCGACAGCCTTCCCCCGCTGCCCGAACTGCTCCGCAGCCTCAACGCCGAGCAGAAAAGCAAGGTGCTAGACTATGCCCACCACCTGGGCGCCTACTACGGCAAGCCCGTGGAAGCGACCTGCAACCTGCTCGACGCCAAAAACCAGCACCGGGTAGCCCAGTACATCGCCGTGCTGAAAAACCCGGAAAAAGTGGGCTATACCACCGTGCGCTGGGACCGCGACACGCTACCCTACGGCCAGATCGAAGAAGGCGCCATCCTGCTCGATTCCTTCGTGGTGACCAATACCGGCGCCGCGCCCTACATCATCCGGGGCGCCAAGAGCAATTGCGGCTGCACCGTGCTGCGCTACCCCAGCTTCCCGGTGATGCCCGGCGACTCGGCTGCCCTGCGCATCGAGTTCGACAGCGACCGCAAGATGGGCCGCGCCCGTCCGGGCATCATTGTTTACGACAACTCGAGGCCCAACCGGCGGAACATCCTGCACCTGGATGGGTATGTGATGGCGCGGGGAGAGGTGAAGGTGATTCGGAATTGATAATTCGATAATTCGATAATGTGATAATAGGGTGCCAGTGGCTACACTGTTGCTTTCCCATACAGGTTTCGGAATTCAATTTTTGGGCTATTCTTAAAAATCAAGCAACGCACCCCATTATCACATTATCACATTATTTTTGTTGCTCCTGCTGCGCCAAAAAATCCGTAGAGCTCAGCGCCATCATCTGCTTGAGGGTCTTTTGCATCCCGTCAACCGAACCGTCGAGGAAGATGATGTTGCCTTTACCATGCTCGGTGAAGTTCTTGACAGCTTCCGTCCACATGGAGAACAGGATGACGGAGGTATCGAGGTTGGCGCTCTGCATTTCTTTGGCGGCATGGCTCATCCCTTTGGCTACCTCTTCGCGGAAAAGGGCCACGGCCTGGCCGCGCATCTTGGCGGCTTCGCGCTCGGCTTCAGCGGCTATTTTGATGGCGTTGCCCTCTGCCTCTGCGGCTTTGGTTTTGGTGATCAAAAGCGCCTGGCCTTCGTTCTCTGCAGCGGCTTTCAGGTTGTTGGCCGCCACGATTTTCGACATGGAGCGCATCACCTCGTCGTCGAAGGTGATGTCGTTGATCTGCAGGTCGATGAGGTGGTAGCCCCAGTCTTCGAGCATGTGGTCCACATTGCCTTTCACCGCCTCGGTGATCTCGCGGCGCAGGCTGAGGATTTCCTGTTGTTTTTTGGAAGCCACATAGGAACGGATGCTGCCCTCCACGGTGCGGGTGAGGGTGGCCATAAAATCGCGGTCGCTCACAAATCGGAAGGCCACCTGCTTCACGGTTTCTTCGCGGTCGTCGAGCACCGAAAAGAGCAACAGCGAAGTGAAGTGCACGTTGGCCTGGTCAACCGTTACGGCCTGGAAATTGAGCTCCACGGCGCGGTTCTGCACCGAAATGCGCTTGAACACGTTTTCGATGATCGGTATCTTGAAGTTCAGGCCCGGGCGCAGCGTGCGGCTGTACTTGCCGAAAATGGTGGTGATGGCGACAGTGCTTTGCTGCACCGTGACGATGCTCAGGAAAAGGAGCAGCACAAGAATTGGAATGAAGTACATAAATGGTGTTCAGTTTAGTTTGATTTCAAGAATAAAGGTGGGGCATTTGGTGCCGGTTTGCAAGGATCGGGCAATAATTCTTGCAATTTTACCGACCAACAGGTTGTGGTGCGGCATGAAAAGAGGAAGGAAATCGGCGGATTTGCATAGCGGGCTTGACGTTTTTTTCAGGAAAACGCAAGGTACACCAACCAAGCGCACAAATAAGCCAGGCCGCTCATAAACACGAACTGAAAAGCCGGCCATTTCCAGCTCCCCGTTTCGCGGCGCACCACCGCCAGGGTGCTCATACATTGCATGGCTAAGGCGTAAAATACCAGCAGCGACAAGGCAGTGGCTAAGGAATACACCCGCTGCCCGGAATCGAGGAAGGTTTCCTTTTTCATTTTTTCGCGCAGGGTCGCCTTGGCCTCGTTCTCGGTGCGGTCGTTTATGTCGCCTTCTGCCGAGCCCATGTTGTACAATACGGCGAGGGTGCCGGTAAATACCTCGCGGGCAGCAAAGGAGCTGAGCAGGGCAATGCCGATTTTCCAGTCGTAGCCCAATGGCCTGATGGCCGGCTCGATGGTCTTGCCCATTTGCCCGGCCCAGGACGCTTCCAATTCGCGTTGTTTTACGTAATCTTCGGCGCCGATGGGGCTCAGATGCATCGAATCGGCTTTTATCGTTGCATCAGCCCGCGCTGTTTCGATGGCGTCGCCAGGGCCAAAACGCGCCAGCGCCCACAGCGCAATGGATACTACCAGGATAATTTTGCCGGCGCCAACAATAAAGGCGCTCACCTTTTCCCATACCGTGAGCCATACGTTTTTCCAAAACGGCATCCGGTAAACGGGCAGTTCAATGGCCAAAAAAGATGTCTCCCGCGTGTGCAGCCAGCGTTTCATCGCCCAGCCAGAAAGCAAGGCCGCCACAACGCCCAGGGCGTACATCGCCCCGAAAACAAGCGATTGCAAGCTCAAAAAGCCCAGCACTTTCATTTTCGGCACGGCCAGCCCGATCAAGACCAAATACACCGGGATGCGGGCGCTGCAGCTGATGAATGGCGTCACCATCACCGTGATGAGCCGTTCCTTCCAGTTGCCGATGGTGCGCGAGCTCATGATCGCCGGCACCGCACAGGCCGAGCCGCCGATCAAGGCCACCACGCTGCGCCCGTTCATGCCGAAACGCCGCATGGTTTTGTCGAACATGAACACCACCCGAGCCATGTAGCCCACTTCTTCCAAAATGGTGACCAACAAGAAGAGCAGTGCAATCTGCGGGACAAAAACCAATATTCCCGCCAACCCTGCGATGATGCCATCGGTGAGCAACTCTGTAGTCCAATGCGCGGCCAGGTTGGCTTGCAGCATCTCGCTCAATGCCCCAAACCCGCCTTCTATCCAGTCCATTGGGTAAACGCTCCAATCGAAAATAGCCTGAAACACGAGCAGCATCACCGCAAAAAAAATAAGCGGGCCGGCCAATTTATGGGTCAAGACGGCATCTAAGCGGTCGGTAGGCGTATTGGGGAATGCAGGCGGCTTTTGTATGGTTTCCTGCACGATGGGCGTGAAACGGTCGAAACGGTCGAGCGTTTCATCCACCTGGGCGCGCAGCGATTGGAAGTCTTTGGTCTGGACAATGGTGGCCAGCACCGCTTTTTCGTTGGGGTGCAAAAACGGGAACCAATGGTGGTGGTGCGCCAACTGCAAGGCGCGGTAGGGGTTTTCAACGTTCAGGTTTAGGCAAACCGCTTCCGCCACCTGTTTCTCGATGGGATTCAACCTGTAAATCGGGCTGCGGGGTTTTATGCCGGTATGGTGGGCAAGCTTTTCTATCTCCAGCCGCAACTTGCCGATATTGTCGCCCGTGCGGCCGCTCACCAACACGACGGGAATACCCAGCGCCTCGGCGATTTTATGGAGGTTGACTTTTATGCCCATAGAAGCCGCCGTGTCCGACATGTTCAGCGCCATCACGATGGGCATACCCAGGTCGAGCAACTGGGTGAGCAGCAGCAGGTGCTTTTCCAAATTGGTCACATCTGCCACATAAACAATGGCATCAGGGAAATACCTGTCCTTCGGGTTGGCCAAAACTGTGGAGACCAGTTTTTCGTCGGAGGAAGTCGGATAAAGGCTGTAGGTGCCGGGGAAATCGATCAGCATGGCTTCGCGCCCATCGGGCAAACGCATGATGCCTTCCTTGATGTCGACAGTGATGCCGGGGAAATTGCCGGTTTTTTGGCGCAAACCCGTCAATTGATTGAAAACCGTCGATTTGCCGCTGTTGGGGTTGCCAATCAGCGCAATTTTTAAAAGCCTCTCCGCAGGGTCATTCATAATTCTAGCAAGATGCTGGAGGCTTCTTCCTCCCGCAATGCGAAACGGATGCCGTCAACTTTTATGTAATAGGCGTGACCAAATGGCGAAAGCCGCACCAGTTCCACGACGGCGCCCGGCAACACGCCCATGGAGGTGAGCTTGCAGGCCAATTCCGAGTCGGCAAATGCCAAAGCTTTTGCGCTCTCGTTTATTTTTAGGTCTAAAACAGACCGATAGCGTCTCTGCATCATTTCCTGGCTGTTTGCTTATTCTAATTTAGACAAATTCAACGGCAAAAATAGAACTACTGTGCAAAACAACAGCAGAAAATAGGACAAGGTTTTGGTCAGGCGCAAAGAATTATCCAGCCGAGAGCAAAGCTGCGCCCTCTTGCCCAACCAGCGTACCGATGGCTACCCCCATGCCGCTCAACCGCACCGACACCACCACATTGGGGGATACGCGCTCGACAATGGGCTTTTTCACAGGGCCAAGGCCAAGGATACCCGTCCACCAAGAATCGACAGCAGCGCCCTGGCCCGGGCAGACCACCTCGTGCAAGAGCTTTTCCAAGGCCTTGCGGATGCGCTCGTTGCTGCCGAATTCGGCCGTTTTTTCGCCTTCCAGGTCCAGGTTGCGGCCCCCGCCAAGCAAGATGCGGCCATCAATGTTCCTAAAGTAAAAATAGCCCCGATCGTAGTGGAAACAACCTTCCACGCGCAATCCGGGGATGGGCTTGGTGATCAGCACCTGGTTGCGGGCAGGGTAAACATCGAGGTTCGGCAAGATTTTTTGGGCAAAGCCGTTCACCGCAACCAGCACGCGGGGCACCTTGATGGGCCAGCCAAAGGCTGTTTGTAACGCCACGCCATCAGTTGCGTCCTCCAAGCTGACGATGTCAATGCCATTGATTATTTTGATGCCTTTCTGTTGGGCGATCGACAACAAGGCCGCCATCATTTTTCCCGTATGCACCTGGCCTTCGGCTTGGTTGAGGATAAGGTGCCTTATACCCGAGAAACCAAAACGCGAAAGCTTTTCGTCAACCACTTTGTACACCTCGGGATGCCCGGTGATATGGCCTATTTTTTCATTGAACGCGGAAAGCCTTTCAGCGCAGGCATCAAAAATTTCGGTTTCCTGTTCATCGAACAGTTCGTAGCCACCGAGTTGTCGAAAGTCCATGTTTTCATCGCCCACCAAGGCGCGAAGCCGCTGCAGTCCCCGCCAGCGCTTTTCTACGATGCCCAAAACCGCGTCCTCGCCCATCAATTCCAGGTCGTCGAGCAATTCGGTCATGGAGCCAAAGCAGGCAAACCCTGCGTTTCGGGTACTGGCGCCCGTGGGCAGCGCGCCCCGTTCAAATATCGCGATGCGGCTTTGGGGTTCCAGTTCTTTGAGCCGAATGGCGGCAGATAGCCCGACGATGCCGCTGCCGATGACAGCGATGTCGATACCCGAGAAAAAGGATTGTTGCTCCCAGTAACTTAGCTCGTATTTCATCTGCTATAAGTAGAATACGTAGTTTATTAACACATAGGCACATAGGGGCATAGAACGTATAGGAACATTTACAGTCAACGCAAAGTGGTTGTGAAAATCTCGATCGCATAATCATTTGAAGATCACATGTTTTTAATCACTCAAATCATACAAATCACTTTAATCACAGTATAAATTGTGCCGCCCGCGCGAGCAGTTTTATTTGCGTGTCAAAACCTATGTGTTCTATGTCCCTATGTGTCCATGTGTTTAAATCACCCCTTTGGCGTGCTGTTGTAAATGACCAAAAAGATCAGGGCTATTTTCATGGACTCGCTCACGTCCTCCGTGAGCTTGTCTTCAACGGCCCAATCGCGCGGGTCGCCTGCGTACAGGGTGTACAGGTAAAGCCTGCCACGGTGCGGGTCGTCAACGAGCCACTCGTCGAGCTGGTTGGTCCAGCGGCTTTTGAGGGTGAGCGCCAGGGAGTTGTCGGTGACCCGCCATTCGCTAAGGTCGTTCGACCAGGGGGCTTTCATCGTAATGACATCGCCGCTGTAGGTGCGCAGTTCCCACAGCGTCGGGTCGTTTTTCCATTTTTGGCGGATGTTTCCGCGAAGCTCGCCCAGTTCAAATGTCCATTCGGTAAAATCGTCTCTAAAGTTGAGCCAGCGCAGCTTCATCTCCCCGACCGCCACTTCGTCTTCCCCTTCATATTCAGGGGCGGCAAAAATATCCCATTCCACAAAAGAGTCGCTCCAGCGGCTGCTGATGGTGGAAATGGTTTGGGCATTGGCGAGCAAGGCAATACTAGCCCAGAAAAACGTTAAATAAACACGCATAACATAATTTTGAAAAGCGCGAAAAGGCTACTGCGCCAATCGGGTCACATACAAGCTCGTATCCTGCGGGTTGAAATACCGGTGCGGCAATTCATCAAAATCCCACACATACCATTCTGTGATGACCGAACGGGGCTTGTTGGTTGCCCAGGACAGGCGCGAAGGGTCTTCATCGATGGTTATCAGCCTTGTATCCTTGGGGTTTTCCAAGGAAGAAAGCAGCATGAACTCGAACGAGGACCCCCAGGACATCAGCAAAACTTTCATTTGTTCCGGGGTTTCCTGCAACAGGAGCTTGCCGGGGTTTTCTGCCATAAGCTTGCTTTCCCATTGCAATCGTTTTGTCCAGGGCTGGTGGGCAAGCCCTATGCTCGCCACCCGAAGGGCAAGGCAAAGCGCCAGGGCCGATAGCGCCCATTTTGAATATTTTCCTTCTTTTTCAAAAATCGGGAAAACGTCGAAAACCAGGGGCAAAATTGTCATGAAAGCCAGCGGCAGGTAAAGGTTCTCCATGTAAAACTGGTGGTAGCCGTCGGGAATCGAAACATTGACCAGCAAAAGATAACCGAAGAAAGAAGCATTGAAGAACAAGCCCTTGCGCCAGTTTTTTTGCCTGAAATAAACAACATTGACTCCGATAAAGCTCAAGGTGAGCAGCCAATAATCGGTGACGCACCAGCGCAGAAAATCCAGGTTTGAACCTATCTCGAAATAGTGCGGGAAAAGCGTTTTCAGGTTCTTGACGCGGCTCATGGCTTCGGCGTCGTATTCGGCGGTGCCGAGCAGTTTGTTTTTTATGATCAAAAACCCGAGCATAAAAACCGCCGATGCCAACAATGTTTTTTGAAGCTTTGGGCTCGGTTCCGAAGATTTTTCCAAAAAAAATACCAGAGCGAAGAAAGTGGCAAAGGCCAACATCGGGTGCGCAAAGGCCACAACGACCCACAACAAAAAAACTAGCCCCAAAACCCAGCTTTTGTCAAACCCGTCCTCGGTGCTGCTGCGCCTGACGAGCGCCAGCACCAACACCAAAAAAGCCATGCCCTGCGGCAGCTCCGACTGTATCCAGTAAAAGGAATCCTTCACCATGAGGGTGGAGAGCAGCAGCATGACAAGGCCCATTTTCCAGTCTTTCAACCAAGCGACGCACGCCAAAAAAGAGGCTGCGGGCAATACAACGAAACTGCTTGAATAGGCCATCAAAACCCCTTTCAAAGAAAAATGCAAGCCTTGCGCTGCCAGCGGGAACGCCTGGGTGAATGCCGCCACAAAGCGGCCATTCTGAACAAAGAGCGCCTTGGTTTTCAGCAGCATGACGCTGTGAAAAGCAATGTCGGCGAACACCGTACGCTCTGCATAGAACAAAAGTGCCAAGGCCAAAAGCAACAAATACGCCGCCATGCCCAAGGTCAGCGTAGCGCGCAGCGGGTTCCTAAGCATGGCGTATCAAAATGGCAAATCATCGGTGCTGGCCGGTGCAGCATCCGTATAATTCGGGAACGGGTCGGAAGGGAAATGCTCGTCGGCGGCCTTTTTGCCGCTGTCGCTGTTTTGGTTGTTTTCGCTTCCAGAAGCGCGGTCTAACCGCCAGGCGTTCAGGTTAGAAAAATATTTTCCCTGCCATTCCCGGCCGCGCAGGTCGAAAGAGACTTTTACCATTTCGCCTTCCTGGTAGCCATCGAGCATGCTGCAGCGGTCTTGCACTGCCTGAAACTTGACGAGCTGGGGGTAGTTTCCGTCGGGTATTTCGAGCACGAACTCGCGTGCGGAAAAGCTTGCCGATTTTTGTTCGGTAGGAAAAATCTTGTGCAGTCTTCCCTCTACTTCAAATGCCATGATGTGTTGTGAATTATGTGAAAAATTATGGGTTGTGTTGAACTATACCCAATGGAAAGTGGCTTGCGAAAATATTATTGGGCAAATCAGTGATAATCAATGTGATCCACCCTGAAAATCGCGCAAACCACTGGAATCCTGGTATATTATGGTTTCTTCATTTTGAACAGTTGCTCGTAATACCCGGGCCTGTTGGCCGTGACCACCCCCTCGAGCCTTTTAGAAGTAATGATGGTTTGTTGGGGCACAAAGAGATAGATTTCCGGCAAATCTTCATGCAGGATTTTTTGAGCCTCCATATAAAGCGGGTTGCGCACGGCTTCGTCGGGCTCTGCGCGGATGCGGTCCAGGATTTCGTCCAGCTTTGGGTTGATGTAGCGCGAGCGGTTGTCCCCTTTTGGCGCCAGATATTTGGAATGGTAGCGCTGCGACATTTCGGTGAGGCCGGGGAAAAGCACGGCGCCCAGAAAAGCCGTTTCGTAGTCGCCCGCTTTGGTCTTCGGGTTGATCTCCGTCAGGTCGGTAGTTACCGATTTTATTTCGATGCCCGCCAGCCGCGCGGTTTCCGTGACGCTCTCTGCATATTGTTGGTTGGAGCGCACGGGAGGCACCAAGACCTCGATCACTAATTTTACTTTTTTCCCGGCTTCAGTCTTGTCCAGAATCCCGTCGCCATCAGAATCGCTCCATCCTGCCGCGCTCAGCAATTCTTTGGCTTTGCCGATGTTGAAATCGTAATACACCAGGTCCTTGGCATAATATTTTTTGTTGGGCATGATTGGGCTGGCCGTCCGGATGGCGAGGTTGTAGCGGATGTTTTTGATGAAGTGATCGTAATCGACAATATGCGCCAATGCCTTTCGCACGCGCACGTCCTGCAAGTTTGGTTTGTTGAGGTTCAATATCCAGCGGTTGTATTGCAAGGCTGGCAGCAATTCAAAGTTGTATTTGGCGGTGAGCGAGTCCTTGGCCTTCATTTCCAGGAACTTTCCGGGGCTGAGGGAACCGGCCACAATATCCAACTCGCCATTTTTGAGCATATTCTCCACGACGTTTTCGTCTTTCACCACCTTGTACACCAGCCGCTTAGGGTAGGCAGCGAGCAGGGGCCGTTCCTCGGCCAGCTTATCGCCCCAATACTTGTCCTTCTTTACCAATATCAGCCCCTGTTCGTTCATCTTTTCCATTTTGTAGGGCCCGCTGCCAACGATGCCATTAGGGTCGTTGGCAAATTTCGGCTGTTGGAATTCTTCTGCGAAAGCCTTCATTCCCGGGTCGGTCTCAAACGATTTCAATTTGATGGAATCCAGGAAATCGGCAATCGGGGTATTGCCTAAGCGGTTGTTCGGGTCGTAGTTGTAGGCTGGGAGTATGGGGGTTTGGCACATGGTTTCCAAGGCCAGAATGTAGTGCTGCTTGAAATAGACAGTGAATTTTTTCGGGTTTGACTGATCTATATCGATGCCGCTCATATCTTTGAAATAGCTCAAAAACGCCTTCGAGGGTATCAGCGGGTGATAGATAATTTTCATGGTGAAAGTCCAGTCATGGCCTGTGACCGGTGTGCCGTTGTCCCAGACGGCCTCGGGAACTATTTCAAAATCGTAGGCCAGTTCGCCGGCATGTGGCCCGTCGGCAACCTTTCGGGCTTGCGGGATCTCTTTAACGACGGTTGGCGCCAGCTCGAGCGTCTCGGGCTCCAGTTCCCCAAAAGTTGAGAATATCCGGGAGCAGGTGTAGATATCGGCGCCCAATGTGGTAAGGAATGGGTTCAGGTTGACTGCCGCCGCATCGTAGCGAATATTTACCTGGTCGGGGGCGGCGCCGGCATTCGCCCGGTTTCTGAAACATTCGCGCAACAGGAAAATAGCTGCGAGGATGGCGATGCCGAGGAGAATGCGGCGCGGCGTGAAGAGGCTGGAATTCATGTCAAGATTATTTTTGTGGTAAATGAACGGAATGTTTGGTTACCCTTTTTTCAGTTTGAACAATTGTTCGATGTAACAAGGTCGGTTGCTTGTAATTACTGCATCGAATTTTTTGGCGGTGATAATTGTTTGCGCAGGCGAAAGCAAAAATACTTCAGGTACGTCGTCATGCAGTATTTTTTGTGCTTTCAAATAAAGCTGGTCGCGTCGGGCATCATTTTTTTCAGAACTTATGCTGTCCAAGACAGCATCTAAACTCGGATTTATGTACCGAGATCGGTTACTGCCATTTGGTGCCAAATTTTTTGAGTGGAATCTCTGTGAAAGGTCGGAAAGTCCCATAAATATATTCGCCCCCAGAAAGGCAGACTCATAATCTCCTATCGAGCTTTTTTTGTCAATTTCTGAAAGGTCCAAATTTACAGCTTGTATCTGTATCCCCGCCAAGCGCCCGGTTTCCGTGATGCTCTCCCCGTATTTTTTGCTGGTGTTGTTTATCGGCACAAAAACTTCAATCGTCAAATTTACCTTTTTCCCATTGACCACCTTGTCCACAATCCCATCTTGGTCAGAATCGCTCCAGCCGGCATCTGCAAGCAAATCCCTTGCTTTTTGGATATTAAAGTCATACATGGGCATATCTTTGGCATAATACCGCTTTGTCGGCAAAATCGGGCTGACGATACGAACGGCGAGGCCAGATTGAATATTATTGATAAAATGATCGTAATCAACGATATGGGCTAGGGCTTTTCTTACCCTGACATCCTGTAAATTGGGTTTTTGCAGGTTAAAAAACCAGCGGCTGTACCTGGAGCTCGGCAAAATATCAAAATGGTACTTTGCGGCTAATGAATCTTTCTGTTTCATCTCAAGGAATTTCCCTGCCGACAACGAGCCCGCAACAACATCCAGCTCGCCAATATTGAGCATGTTCTCAACCACGTTTTCATCCAAAACAACCTTGTAAACCAATTTCTTGGGATATGCGGCCACTATTGGACGCTGTTCTGCCATAGCATCGCCCCAATATTTTTGCTTCTTCACCAACACAACCCCCTGTTCGTTCATGACTTCAAGTTGGTAAGGGCCGCTGCCAACAACGCTTTTGGGGTCGTTGGCATACTTGGGCTGTTGGTACTCTTCGGCAAAGGCCACCATGCCAGGTTCTGTTTTGAAGGCGGCCAGTTTTGTCGAATCCAAAAAATCAGCAACAGGTATATTGCCCATTCGATTTGACGGATCGTAATGGTAAGCTGGCATAATGGGGGATTGGCACATGGCTTCAAGTGCCAGGAAATAGTAGTTTTTGAGGTACAATGTAAACTTTTGCGGGTTTTGCTGATCAATATCTATCCCGCAGAGGTCTTTAAAGTAACTCTGGAACGCTTTTGCCGGTATCAAAGGGTGAAAAATAATCTTCAGGGTAAAAGCTACGTCGCGCCCGGTCACCGGTGTGCCATTATCCCAAACAACTTCGGGAAGTATCTCAAAATCGTAGGCCAGTTGGCCTTTGCGGGGCCCCGCTGACACCGTGCGCACACTGGGTATTTCCTTTATTATTGCCGGCAGGAGTTCCATTGTTTTGGGGTCCATTTCTGCAAAAGTTGAAAAAACTCGGGCACAAGTGTAAATATCCGAGCCCTTGCTCGTGAGATAGGGGTTCAAGTTTGTGGCTGCTGCATCATATCGGATATTTACCTGGCCGGGTACTTCCCCAGCTGCTGTCCGGTTTTTCAAACATTCGCGCAACAGAAAAAGGGCTGCGAGGATAGCGATGCCGGCGAGGATGCGGCGCGGTGTGAAAAGGCTGGAATTCATGGTAGGATATTTATGAGGTCAGCATCATGAATGAGGGTCGGATAAAAAAGCGTGTAAAAGTAATATAAATTTTTTTTTCCGGGAACTTTCCCTCCCCCCCTTGCGTTGTGGGCAAAAGTCGGGCACCTTTGCAGGACCGTTCACTAAACCAAACCTATTATGACTACCTTAAGCTACACGGCAAACAACGCCGCTGCACGCATCTTCGAGCAGGAATTCGTTCCGCTGCTCGATGCCGTGCACGCATTTGCCTATCGCCTCACCGGCGATGCCACAGCGGCTGAGGACCTTGTTCAGGAAACCTACCTGAAGGCATGGCGCTTTATCGGGCGCTACACCGAAGACACCAATGCGAAAGCCTGGCTCTTCCGGATCTGCCAACACGCCTTTATCAACGACTGGCGCAAGCGCAAAACACAGCCCTACAAAGTTGACTACGAAGACATCGTGGTCTATCACAACGAAGACGAGCCGGCTTCCCAACGCTATGGCAACCTGCGCTCCGAACAGGCGAACGACCGCATGGGCGACGAAACCACCCGCGCCATCAACGCCCTGAGCCCGGCTTTCCGCGCTGTGGTGCTGCTCGACCTGGAGGACTTCAGCTACGAAGAAATTGCCGCATTGCTCGACTTGCCCATCGGCACCGTCCGCTCGCGCCTGCACCGCGCACGCAAAACCTTGGCAAAACAACTCCGCCAATACGGCAAATCCCAAGGTTACAACGTGCAAGACAACCTGACAACGGGCGTGGCAGATGGCACCGCACCGCAAGCGTCGCTTGAAACGTAACAAAAAGAGGGTTTGCCTTCGCGGATTTTTCCGCAACCGGCAGACCCTCTTTCTATTATTGTCAACCCAAAGTGGTTGTGAAATTCGATTTTTTGCAATCCCTTGAAAATCAACTTCATTATCCATCAACCCTTCAAATCCACCCAAATCCAGGTTCAACCCTTAACCGCTAAAAATTTAAATTCTTTTATGTTGTTCACACGTCAATATCTCAGCTCCGCACGGCAAACTGTACCTGTTTGCCCGGCCCCCAGCACTGCTATTTCCTTGCTCGAAAACAATAGGCAAGCTGTAGTTCTATGCACCGATCAGGTTGGCGCCCCGTCTGTGCAATGCAGTTTTCCCGGCATCGGAAATGTTGGTGATGGAAAGGCAAGAACGTCGGGCGCTGAGATGTTGGTACAAATTGATTTCACCATGAAAAATGCACGCAAACAGCTCGGCGAAACCTCCAACGACCCTACTCAAATCAAACCTGGCCCAATTGTTACAGACAATCCAGACGCATTTCCAATTTTTGAAAACCAGATATTCTTCGAAAAACCGATTGCCCGCCAACCTGAATCCCCAGATACAGAGTCGTTTCGTTCCTGGTTGAAAAACAATACGCCCCTGCACAAAGCCTCCCCGGCTTTAGTGGAACGAATAAGCAGGATCGCGCACGACGACAACGCGTGATTTTTTCCCAACAGGCATGAGTCATCCCGAATTTAGACAGGCATTTCGAATAACGAATACCGTGGTATCATTTGTAGGGCAAAATTGTAGCTACCTATTCGTCAGACCGTGAAAAGCGGTCAGACGATGGCTCTTGGTCTGACTGATTTTCGTGGTCTGACCAATAAGTATAAACAAATGCTGCACTTATCCATGGTTTTTTACCTTTTGAAAATTCGGGATGACGCATGTTCAACCCTACGCCTGTGCCGTTGGCGTGCCGAAGTTCATCGGTGGCAGCGGCTGATCGGGCTCTTCAATTTTCCCGAACTGCATCTCGTACTTGCTCAAGTTGTCGCGCAGCGCGGCCAGCAGACGCTTGGCGTGTTGCGGGGTGAGCACGATGCGCGACTTCACCTTGGCCTTTGGCACGTTCGGCATGAGCCTGATGAAATCCACGACAAACTCCGCGTTGGAATGTGAAATGATGGCGAGGTTGGAATAAGTGCCTTCGGCTACTTCCTCAGAAATTTCAATATTGATAGCTGGCTGCTGTGTATTTACGTTGTCAGGCATAATTTTTTGTTGAAATACGAATTGATCAGGTGAAAAGATGGCTTGTCAGGGCGCAAAATTAACCCAAACACGCTGTTTTGGTTCATTCTTGCCTTCGGAAAGTCAAAAGGTTGCGCAATATGACAAAAGCAATGATGCCTGCCGGAAACAAAAATATGCGCGTGCCTGCCATCGGAAAAATGCCCACGCTGAACACGGCGCCGAGCAAAAAGCTGCTCATGACGATTACCCGCAGCAAGGCTTCCCGCTGGATCAGTTTCCTTTTCTCTCCCTCTGAGTGAAATATCTCGGCAATGTCAACCCCGAGCTCGTTCACGACACCCGTCATTTGACTGGCCTTGATCAAGGTTGAGGTGGTGAGGCTTACCATCGCGTTTTGCACACCAATAGAAAATAAAATCATCACCGGGAAAAATACCGGGTTGAAGGTGTCGGAGTTTTTGTCGGACAAGCCGACCATGGTGAACAGGGCTACTACGGTAGTCAGGGGCAACAAATGCAGGTAGCGCCATTTCAACAGCTTTTCCCGCTCCACACACCATCCGGCAAAAAAGCCCCCCAGGAAAAAAGCGAACAGCCACAAAAAAATTGAGCCGGCGGTGTGCATGTCCCCCTCATACAGATCTACCGCAATTTGTGGCAACAGGCCCGTGACATTGGTCAATACCGCAGAAAACGTCATCAAGCCCCCATAAATGACAATGCCCGAACTAAATGGATAGACAAAAGCATAAGCCATTTTCCGGCGAAAGGTCCTGGCGCGCGCTTCATGCTTCTTTTTCAGTCGTAATCGTGGATTCATAGTGCGATGCAAAAAAGGGCTTTAACCTGAGCTCCGCTAAAATAGCGAAAATTAGGTTAAAGCCCTTAAATGGCCTACATATATTCAACTTTAACTGTGCAAGCTGTTGAACGGGCGCATTTCTTCCCCCAGCCAGTTCTTGTTCCAATCATCGATCGGGACAAGCCGTTTGGCCTGGCGGGTTACTTTGCGACGGAGATAAGCGATTGCGAGCTTTGGCGACTTGTGCCAAAGACGGCGAAATTTGCTGGGACGACGATTAGCCATAATATTTAGTCAGTTTAAATTTTTGGGACGATGATTAAACAATTGATTACAAGACATTTAACGCAACTAATTTGAAATAAGTTTTGGCTAGGGAAGGTATTTTTTGTTAAATTTTCCAAATGACGCAAAACTGTCATTTTGAAGTATTTCTGAAACCAGCCTTACCTTCGCCCTTCCGAACGGGAAACCTTCACTTTTTTCAAAACAATTATGTCTGAATACCTATCAATAGTCATACCAGCTTACAACGAGGAGCGCACCATTCACCTTATTTTAGACAAAGTGAAAGCCGTGGCGCTGATCGGCGGGCTGCAAAAAGAGATCATCATCACCAACGATTGCTCCAAAGACGATACCGAAGGCGCCATAAAACGCTACATGGATGCCAACCCGGAGCTCAACATCAAATACCTGGCGCACACGGTTAACCAAGGCAAAGGCGCTGCCCTGCACACCGGCATTCAACACGCCTCCGGCAAGTACACCGTGATACAAGATGCTGATTTAGAGTACGATCCGGCAGAATACAACATCTTGCTCAAGCCAATTCTGGACGGCTATGCCGACGTGGTTTTCGGCTCCCGCTTCATGGGCGGCAAGCCACACCGCATCCTCTTTTTCTGGCACAGCATCGGCAACAAGTTCCTTACATTCGTTTCCAACATGTTCACCAACCTCAATTTGACAGACATGGAAACCTGCTACAAATTATTCCGCTCTGATATGTTAAAGAATCTCAAACTCAAGGAAAAGCGCTTTGGGTTCGAGCCGGAAGTGACCGCCAAGATCAGCCGCGTACCCCTCGTGCGCATCTACGAGGTGGGCATTTCTTACTACGGGCGCACCTACGCCGAGGGCAAAAAGATCGGCTGGCGCGACGCTTTCCGCGCCATCTACTGCATCTTGAAGTACAATATCTGGGCACGATAATGCTCCATGAGGCCATCCTTCCACTCTTTCTTCGGGAAACCGAAAAAATTGCCGGGCAAAGCAGCTGGTCGCCAAAAGAAAAGGTGCTGGCTTTGGCCGGACTGATGGAGCGCGCCTTTTTTGAAGCGACCAAACAGGAACAGATCGCCTTCAGTACCTTCTTTGCCCGCATTAGCTACGCCGGGCAGCGTTTCCAGTTCTCAAAAGATGCCCTGCGGCGCATTCACCTGTTCCGCATAGCCGCCAAACGGGTGCGCGGCGGCAGCACCGCTTCCGAACTGCTGGTGCAGTCTGGCATAGCCGCCGTGCTGGAAACCGTGACGCTGCTCTCCAAAATGCCCGATGAAGCCCCCGGCCTGGATTCCCCCGACGATGAAGCGCTTGCTGCGGTGTCCAATAGCCCTGTTGCTTTTCGGGTGCTCGCTGTGCGCGACGTGCCGGAAAAGCAATATTTCGTTGCCCGCCACGAAGAAGACCCAACCCACGAGATACGGGTGCGCTACGGCATCCCCGAGCGCAACGAAAACTTCATGCCCACCATCCACTTGATCCGCAAAGTGTTCGGGTTCCCCGTGGCGCTCAACCTGCTGGAAGCAGAAACAGACGCTGGGGGTTATTTGATGCCTAAGGCAATCGTGGTGGAGCCCGATTACCTGATGGACGTGTCGGCCATCGCCGAATGTTTCAAAGACACCGGGCCGGAACCCTATGCCTACCTCGTGCGGAAATTCCTGCCCCATGAAACCACCGAGCCAATTTTACTCGGGAACATCGCCAACTTTTTCCTCGACCGGCTGCTCAACGAGCCCGATGCCGAATGGCAAAAGCTGTTCCTGGAAACCTTCCAGCTCTACCCCTTCATATATGCCCCGATGAGCGATGCGCAGGTGAAAAGCGTATCGGGGAAAGCCCAAA
Source organism: uncultured Saprospiraceae bacterium (assembly GCA_964621185.1). GTDB lineage: Bacteria > Bacteroidota > Bacteroidia > Chitinophagales > Saprospiraceae > M3007. Next base: position 207,266 of record CAZULM010000004.1, read on the forward strand.
AGCATTTTTTGAACATCAAAAAAATGGCGGTGTCCGGCTTTGCCCAGCAGGGCATCGACCCCGCCAACTGCATGTTGGAACCCGCTTTTTTCTCCAACCAATACGGTATCCAGGGGCGGCTCGACCTCTTTTACCGCAAAGGCGAGCAATCGGCCATCGTAGAGCTCAAGAGCGGTTCGCCGTACCGCCCAAACAGCTACGGCATCTCGCGCAGCCATTTCACGCAAACCTTGCTCTACGACCTGCTCGTCCGCTCGGTGTTCGGGGAAAAAACCGACCCGCTGAAATATATCCTGTACTCCGGTGCCGATGTGAACCAACTCCGCTTCGCCCCCAGCATCGCGCCGGAACAATGGGAAGCCCTGCAATTGCGCAACCAGCTGGTGGCCATCGAAAGGCTGCTCAGCAAGATACAGCCCGGCGACGATGCCGTGGCCGTTTTCAGCCGCCTCCAATCGGCGAAAGGGAAGGGGTTTACCGCCCGCGACTTCTCCCGCTTTGAAAACGCCTATCAAGGGCTGAGCACCATAGAAAAAAAGTATTTCAATGCTTTTACCGGCTTTGTGGCACGGGAGCACTGGTTAGCAAAAGTGGGCGAGGAAAACAGCGATGCCATGAGCGGCCATGCCAGCCTCTGGCGCGGGAATTTTGAAGACAAATTGCTGAATTTCAACATCCTCAGCCACCTCGAAATACTGGAAAACCGCGCCGACCAGCCCGCCCAGCGCATCGTTTTCAAAAAGACCGCCCAAACCAATGCCCTCGCCAATTTCAGGGTTGGCGACATTGCCGTGCTGTATCCCGCCTTCTCGGAATCCGACACCGTGCTGCAGCATCAGATCATCAAATGCACCATCACGCATTTAGACAAAGACAGGGTAGAAGTGCAGCTGCGTTTCCAGCAGCACAACCTCAAACCTTTTGAAACCAATGGTCTTTGGTGCCTCGAACCCGATATGCTCGACTCCGGATTTGTCGCCATGTACCGCAGCTTGCTGGAATGGGCCGAGACGGGGAAAGCCATACGAGGAAAGGTGTTGGGCCTGGCCGCTGAACCGCCAGCACCATCGGGCTCGCCCAATACCTTGCTCGAAAAAATAAGCGCCTCCAAAGGCTTTTTCCTGCTCTGGGGCCCGCCCGGTACCGGGAAAACCAGCGTCATGTTGCGCGACATCGCCAAATGGGTGATGGAAGGCACGTCAGAAAACCTGTTGCTGCTCGCCTACACCAACCGGGCAGTGGATGAAATCTGTGAAGCCTTAGATTCCATCGGCGGCGATATTCGCAGCCAGTACATCCGCATCGGCGGCAAACACAGCACAGCAGAGCGCTTTGCCGGGCAACTGTTGCAAGCAAAAATTGCCAGGGCAAGCAACCGCGCCGAACTGCGGGCCGTGCTGCAAAGCCATCGGGTTTTTGTGAGCACCGTCGCGTCGTTCAGCCAAAACGAGGGCTTGCTGAAGCTCAAAAAATTCCATAGGCTGGTGGTGGACGAGGCATCGCAAATATTGGAGCCCCAACTGATCGGCCTGCTCACCCGCTTCGAGCATTTCACCCTCATCGGCGACCACCGCCAACTGCCCGCCGTGACCGCGCAGCGGCCAGACAGCACCCTTGTGCGCGACCCCGACCTCAACGGCATCGGCATAGCCGATCTTCGGGATTCTTATTTCGAAAGGCTGTATTTGCAGTGCATCCGGCAAGGCTGGCATTGGGCTTACGACCAATTGGAACGCCAGGGCCGCATGCACGAGGAAATTATGTATTTCCCTGGCAAATGGTTCTACGATGAAAAGCTGAAGGTGTTCGATGCCCAGCTGCAACAGGCTGCCATCGACTATGAACTGCCAGAGCAGGAACCTGAACTGGGCAAGCTGTTGGCCTTCCGCCGGGTGCTGTTCTTGCCCGTTACCAGCGCGCAATTGCAGGCCTCTAACCAAAAAACAAGCGCAGAAGAGGCCGAACTTTGTGCCAGGATAGTGTTGTATTTCAAGCAGTTGTGGAAGAAAAACAAAAAAAGGTGGGATGCTGAAAAATCACTCGGCATCATCACCCCCTGGCGCGCGCAGATTGCGCAGATCCGCTCTACCTTAACTGCTGCCGGCATCGACCCCGATGAGATAACTGTAGATACCGTGGAACGCTACCAGGGCGGCGCCCGCGACATCATTGTCATCTCTACCTGCGTACATTCGGAATGGCAGCTCAACGCGCTGCTCAACATCAGCGCGGAAGGCGTGGACCGGAAACTGAACGTGGCGCTCACAAGAGCCAGGGAACACCTTGTCATGCTTGGCAATGCGGATGTGCTGGGAAAGGATGCGCGGTATCGCGCTTTCATGGAGCTGTATGGGGGAGCCGCTTTCCCGACACCTGAGCGGCCAAAGGAATAAATATCCGGGATAGAACCTTGTTATATACCTCATACCGCTTGGTTTTGTGCATGTAGATATTTGTAATCAATTGAAGATCAGTTGAATCAATCATACCACACTACTGGACATTTTATTTCGCGCAGATTTTACACACAAAAGGATACAGATTTTACACAGATTTTTTCCGCGTAAAATCTGTGCAAACAAATCTGCGTGAAATCTGCGCGAAAAATGCCCAGTAGTGTGCAATCATACTCAATCACAAAAATCAGGCGAATCATGGTATAAATGTTGGCGTAAAGCTGAAAATGGCAGGGGCTTCCAACCTTCGCCGCGCATTTTTGTTTCCCTGTCTTAGCCTCGCACTTATCCACCGATCGCTGCCGTGCCACTTATGAATGTCTCCAACCTCCTCCAACGCGCCCTACGCCTCGAATGGCTTACGCCCGAAGAAGGCGTGTTCCTATTTGAAAATGCCGCCACCGCCGAGCTCATGTACGTCGGCAACGCCCTGCGCCAGCACCATGTGCCCGGCAATACCGTGACCTGGATCATAGACCGGAACTCCAACACCACGAATGTGTGCATCGCGAATTGCAAATTCTGCAATTTCTACCGCAGGCCCGGGCACGAGGAGTCCTACATCACGACGATGGAGGAATACCGGGTGAAGATTGAGGAGACCTTCAAGCTCGGCGGTGAACAGCTGCTGTTGCAAGGCGGTCACCACCCCGACCTGGGGTTGAAATTTTACGCAGACCTGTTCCGGCAATTGAAATCTGAATACCCGAACCTGAAATTGCACGCGCTCGGGCCGCCGGAAATCGCCCACGTAGCCAAATTAGAGAACATGAGCCACTACGACGTGCTGAAAGCTTTGAAAGAAAGCGGCTTGGACTCGCTCCCCGGTGCAGGCGCGGAAATTCTCGATGACCGGGTGCGGAGGCTCATTTCGAAAGGGAAATGCGGCGGGCAAGAATGGCTCGATGTGATGCGGGCCGCCCACAAACTGCATTTGACTACCTCTGCCACCATGATGTTCGGCCATATAGAGACCAACCTCGAGCGCATGCAGCATTTTGCGGCCATCCGCCAGGTGCAAAGCGAAAAGCCTGCCGATGCGAAAGGCTTTTTGGCCTTTATTCCCTGGCCGTTTCAGGACGAAGATACGATTCTCCGAAAAATAAAGCGCGCACGCAACGCGGTCACGGGCGACGAGTACGTGCGCATGATCGCCATGAGCCGCGTTATGCTGCCGAATGTGGTGAATATCCAGGCTTCCTGGCTCACGGTCGGCAAGCAAGTGGCGCAGTTGTGCCTGCACGCCGGGGCCAACGATTTTGGCAGCATCATGATAGAGGAAAACGTAGTGTCGGCAGCCGGCGCGCGCTTTCGTTTCACTGCCGACGGCATCCAACAAGCTATCCGGGAAGCGGGCATGATACCGCAGCTGCGCAACCAGCAGTATGAATTCAGGGAAATCCCCAAAGGCATGGCGCAGCAGGCGCTGAACCGGGCTGAAATGATCGTCGATTAGCGGACGTTGAAAAACTTCATCCGGTAGTCCGTTTTTATCTTTCCTTGCCGGATATCTTCAAGTTTTCGCTGAATCATGCGCTTCTTGATGGGCTTTAGCTTTTCTGTGAAAAGCAGCCCCTCGATATGGTCGTACTCGTGTTGGATAACGCGGGCGTTGATGCCGGTAAACACAGCCTCGTGCGTTTCGAACTGCTCGTCTTGCCACTGAATATGGATTTTCGGATGCCGTTCCACATCGCCCGTAACCTTTGGGATGCTGAGGCAGCCTTCCTCGTAAGTCCACAGCTCTCCGGTTTCTTCCAATATTTTAGCATTGATAAAAACCTGTTTCAGGCCAACATCGGTATCTGCCTTTTCTTTCTTGCGCTCCACGTCTTCGGTATCAATGATAAACAAACGGATGCTCAAACCGATCTGCGGGGCAGCCAGGCCAACCCCGTCGGCGTTGTACATGGTTTGCCACATATTGGCTATAAGTTCTTGTAAATCAGGGTAGTCTGCTGCTATGGGTTCTGCAACCTGCTTGAGAACCGGGTGGCCGTATGCGTAAATGGGAAGTAACATGCTTTTTTTTTGGGGTTTCAGGTTTCGGGTTTGAGGTTTCAGGCTCGCACAACCACAGATCGCGTGAACCTGAAACCTGAAACCCGAAACCTGAAACCAAATTTTACCAATGATTCGCCTCCATATATTCCTCCAATATCAAAGCGGCAGCGATTTTGTCCACCAAGGCTTTGTCGCGGCGCTTGCTTTTTCTGGTCCCGCTCTGAAGGATTATTTGGGAGGCTTTTTTCGATGTGTTTCTTTCGTCGTAGCGTACAACGGGTTTGTCGGGAAACAGTTTTTGCAATTTTTCCGAAAACGCGTCGGCTTGCGGCGCGATTTGTGCGGGGTTGCCGTCGTGGTGCATGGGCAGCCCCACGACAAAAAATGCTACCTCTTCGACAAGGCAGTATTCTCTGAGAAAATCCATCACTTCTGCGGTAGGCACGGTTGTCAGCCCGCTGGCTATGATGCGCAGCGGGTCGGTGACGGCGATGCCCGTGCGTTTGAGGCCAAAGTCGATGGCGAGTATCCTGCTCATGCCGCAAAGATATACTATGATTCGCCTGATTTTTGTGATTGAGTATGATTGATTCAACTGATGTTCAAATGATTACAAAGATCGGCATGCACAAAACCAAGCGGCGTGCGGTATAGATATGAGATATGAGCCTGACAAATTTGGAAAACAGCGCGCCAAAGGCAAGCGTTAAATCTCGTACGCCAACACCCAGTAATACGTAAAATCGAGCACCTGAACGCTTTTGCCCCGGTGCTTCAACACCCGCTCAAAATCGCTTTTCTGCGGAAAGTTTTTGATGATCTGGTAGCTCTCCCCATTCGGCAGTTCTCGTTCCTGAAAAATATTGCCATGGCTGTCCGTCGTGGAAATCGGCGTACTGCTGCCTTCCACAAAGTTGTTGTCGGTAAAAACGAAGCGGCTGCCGGGCTTCAACAAGCTGTGCAGGTGGTCGAGCCATTCTCCCAATGCTTGCAGCGGGATATGCGACCAGATAAAGCCGCCGAACAAAGTATCGTGGTCGGTACCCGGCTTCAAGGCGTACATGTCGATGGCTTGAAACGCAACATTGCCGCGCGGGTATTCCTTTTGCCGGGCGATCTCCAGCATGGTTTCGTTGATGTCGGTGGCGGTAATGTGTGTGGCGGTTTGGGCCATTACTTGCGTCCAGTATCCGGTGCCGCAGGCGATTTCGAGCACCTTTTTTCCCGACAATGAAGCTTGTAGGTGTTGGCCTAACTGAATAAGCTCGGGCTGGCGCTCAAGTTTGACATAGATGTCGTCGTAGTAGGGGGCGCGGCGGGCGTAGTAGGTGATGGCGCTTTGCATAATGCGATTTCGTTACAATAGAACTGGGTCGATAACAATCAAACCTTCAATTTTGGTAAAATCAGCTCGGTTCCTTGTATATAATTCAGCCCCATTAATGAGCGCCGTTGCTGCCACAATACTGTCGCAAGTTTTCATTTTATAGGTTTTGCGCAGCAAAATTGCTATATCTAAAATTTGCGAATCAATTGTGTGTATGCCAAGAACTTTAAATATATCATTAAAATAGGTTTCTTCAACATGACTAATTCCATGAAAACCAAGAACTTCCAGTCTTGAGATTTCTGAAACGAATACCCCATCACTCCAAACCATTTCTCGAAGGTAACTGAATGCATCTGAAAATGAATATATAAGGATGTTACTGTCCAGAATTTTCATTTTTGCTCGTTGAAAGGTAACGTTCGGTCTTCACGCTCCTTGATTTGCCACTTCAACGCATCTCCGAACGAACTAGGAGCATCAGCTTTAAAGTTTTGGATTCGCTCAATAGCCTTTTCGCGCTCTGATTTTGTAATTCTTTTATGCTTGAGCTGACTGAATGGAATATTCAATCGTTTTACTAGATTCAAAATCAGTTCTGCGTCTTGAGGGTTGGATATTTCTAGTTGGAGCGTCATAATCATCAAATTTCATACAAAGATATGTCGAATTGGGTGCTGGAACCACAGTCGACGCAAAAAAAACACTGGTCTTTTTTCCACCAACTGAGCGTTGGTGTTACATATTCCGCCGATACTGCCCCCCTACCTCAAACAACGCCCCGGTTATCTGCCCCAGCGAGCAGACTTTCACCGCTTCCACCAATTCCGCAAAGATATTCCCGTTTTCCACCGCCACTTTTTGGAGCCGGCGCAGCGCGGCGCCCGCTTGTAAGGCATTGGTAGCGTGCAAGTTGTTGAGCATTTCGATCTGGTATTGTTTCTCCCATTCCTCCGCCCGGATCACTTCCCGGGGCAAAATGGTGGGCGAGCCTTCTTTCGACAGGAAGGTATTCACGCCGATCAGCGGGAGCTCGCCGGTATGTTTGAGCGTTTCGTAGTACAGGCTTTCTTCCTGGATCTTGCCGCGCTGGTACATGGTTTCCATGGCGCCCAATACGCCGCCGCGCTCGGTAATGCGGTCAAATTCAGTGAGCACCGCTTCTTCCACCAATTCAGTCAGTTCTTCTATGATGAAAGCGCCTTGCAGCGGGTTTTCATTTTTGGCCAAACCCAGTTCCTTGTTGATGATCAGCTGGATGGCCATGGCCCTGCGCACCGATTCCTCGGTGGGCGTGGTGATGGCTTCATCGTAGGCGTTGGTGTGCAGGGAATTGCAGTTGTCGTAAATGGCGTACAGCGCCTGCAAGGTGGTGCGGATGTCGTTGAATGCAATTTCCTGGGCGTGCAGGCTGCGGCCGCTGGTCTGGATATGGTATTTCAGCATCTGGCTGCGCTCGTTGGCGCCGTAGAGCCGCTTCATCGCCTTGGCCCAGATGCGCCTTGCCACCCGCCCAATTACGGCGTATTCAGGGTCCACGCCGTTGGAGAAAAAGAAGGAGAGGTTGGGGGCAAAATCGTCCACGTTCATGCCCCTCGACCGGTAGTATTCTACAAAAGTGAAGCCGTTGGACAAGGTGAAGGCCAGCTGGGAAATGGGGTTGGCACCCGCTTCGGCGATGTGGTAGCCGGAAATGGACACGGAGTAAAAGTTGCGGACTTTGTGCTGGATGAAGTATTCCTGCACATCGCCCATCACCCGCAGGCTGAATTCGGTGCTGAAGATGCAGGTGTTCTGCGCCTGGTCTTCTTTCAGGATATCGGCCTGTACGGTGCCGCGCACGGAGGAGAGGGCATGGGCCTTGATCTTTTCATATACGTCCCTGGGCAGCACTTCATCACCGGTGATGCCAAGCAGCAGTAACCCAAGCCCGTCGTTGCCCTCGGGGAGCGAACCTCCCGAAAGTTTCAAACTTTCGGGAAGTTGCGCGCCGGTGGTTTGATAGTTCGGTCGGACGAAACCGCGGTCCTCGTACTTTTCTTTCAGTTTCGCCTCCACCAAATGCTCCAGCTTGTTTTCCCGGATGTACTTTTCACATTGCTGGTCGATGGCCGCATTCATGAAAAACGCGGCGATGGTGGCTGCCGGCCCATTGATCGTCATGGAGACGGATGTTTTCGGGTCGCAGAGGTCGAAGCCTGAATAGAGTTTTTTAGCGTCGTCGAGGCAGCAGATGCTCACGCCGGAGTTGCCGATTTTTCCGTAAATATCGGGGCGCGGGTCGGGGTCTTCGCCGTAGAGGGTCACGGAGTCGAAAGCCGTGGACAGGCGGTTGGCGGGCATGCCGAGGCTGACGTAGTGGAAGCGGCGGTTGGTGCGTTCGGGGCCGCCCTCGCCCGCGAACATGCGCGTGGGGTCTTCGCCTTCGCGTTTGAACGGGAACACGCCGGCTGTGTAAGGAAATTCGCCCGGCACATTTTCCTGCAGGCACCAGCGCAGCACCTCGCCCCAGTCGGCCCATTTCGGCAGCGCCACTTTGGGCAATTTCAGGTGGCTGAGGCTCTCTGATTTCGTCTGCACCTTTATTTCTTTTCCCCGAACAAGGTAGATGTACTCGTCGGCGGCGTAGCGCTGTTTCTTTTCTTCCCAACCTTCGAGGATGCGCAGACATTCGCCGTCGAGGTCTTTTTTCAGTTCGGCGACGCGTCCCGACAGGTCCGCAATCAATCCTGCATCTTTTGCCGGATCAAGGGCATTGATGGTGGTTTGATAGCCGAACCAGCGCCGGGCAATGGCCACCTGTTTTTCCACCCAGGCATCGTATTTTCGGTTGTTCTCGCTGATCTCGCTCAGGTAGCGGGTGCGGTTGGGTGGAATGATGTAGATTTTTTCGGATTGGGTGTTTTCGCCTTTTTCTTTCCCCAATTGAAAGTTGGGGGTACGTGAGGCCAGCAGTTCCATCACGCGGTGGTACAGTTGGTTCACGCCTGGGTCGTTGAATTGGGAGGCGATGCAGCCGAACACGGGCATGTCGTCCACGGGGGTGTCCCATTGATTGCGGTTGCGCTGCACCTGTTTGCGCACGTCGCGCAGGGCATCGAGGGCGCCGCGCTTGTCGAATTTGTTGATGGCGATAACGTCGGCAAAATCGAGCATGTCGATCTTTTCAAGTTGGGAGGCCGCCCCGAATTCGGGGGTCATGATGTAGAGCGACACGTCGCTGTGGTCCACGATTTCCGTGTCGCTTTGGCCGATACCGCTGGTTTCGAGGATGATGAGGTCGTATTGGGCGGCTTTGAGGATTTCTACCGCGGCATGTACGTATTTGGAAAGTGCGAGGTTGCTCTGTCGGGTGGCCAGGGAGCGCATGTACACGCGCGGGTTGTTGATCGCGTTCATGCGGATGCGGTCGCCCAGCAGCGCGCCGCCGGTTTTCCTTTTCGAGGGATCCACGGAGACGATGGCGATGGTTTTGTCGGAGAAATCGAGCAGGAAGCGGCGCACGAGTTCATCCACCATGCTGGATTTGCCGGAACCTCCTGTGCCGGTGATGCCCAGCACGGGTGGCAGTTGGGCCTGCTTTTCGAGCTTGGCGGCGATTTGCGGTTTTACTTCTTTTTCGTAAAATTCGGGGTTGTTCTCGGCGATGGAGATGAGGCGGGCTACGTCTTTGGCATCCGGGCCCGGGGCAGATTTGTCAACTTTTGCGAAGTTGACAAACCGGGACACTTCGCCGTTTGCGGAGAAACCAACCGGGAAATCGCATTGCTGGAGCACATCGTTGATCATGCCCTGCAGGCCCATGGCGCGGCCGTCGTCGGGGTGGTAGATGCGGGTGATGCCATAAGCGTGGAGTTCCTCAATTTCCGAGGGCAGGATGGTGCCGCCGCCGCCGCCGAATATTTTGATATGCCCTGCGCCGCGCTCCTGGAGCAGGTCGTGCATGTACTTGAAAAATTCGGTGTGGCCACCCTGGTAACTGGTGATGGCGATGCCTTGCACGTCTTCCTGTATGGCGCAATCCACAATTTCCTGCACCGAGCGGTTGTGGCCGAGGTGTATGATCTCCGCCCCGCTCGACTGCATGATGCGGCGCATGATGTTGATGGCCGCGTCGTGGCCGTCGAAAAGGCTGGCGGCGGTGACGAGGCGGATTTTGTGGTGAGGTTGGTATGGCTGGACTTGCGTCATGGTTGGGCAAAATTTCCGGCAAAGGTACATCGGAAACTGGCAAAGGCGTATGCGAAAGGGGCGGTTGCTTCGTGCAGCAACTGTGCGGAAAGGGGGATTTGTCTTACACGTTTAGCTACACGACGTGGCTGCGTTTAGCAGCCATGATCGTTGTAGGTGGTGTGTGGCGCTAGCGTATAGCACGATGATCCATTTCCGCCCAATATATTTTTGTCAAACCAGCGGTATGTACCACTCAACGATAGGGCACCCTGCTGTACGTGGGCGCTTGGTCAAAAAGACACAAGCGCGGCGCTGCTCTTGGCTTGGGTGGAAGACCTGGCGAGGCGGAA
>CAZULM010000005.1:0-190077 GCA_964621185.1 uncultured Saprospiraceae bacterium
ACCGCTTTTCGCGGTCTGACCAATAAGTATAAACAAATACTGGACTTTTCCATAACTTTTTATACTTTCGAAAATTCGGGATGACTCATGTCTGTTTGGTGCGCAATGCCGAACGGGAATAGGTTATTAATGCGTACTATTGTGTGAAATACAAGATTCAATTCGCCCACCATCCAAGTCCCATGAAAAAAGGCTTGAAAATCATTCCGACCGTCCTATTGCCCGAATACCTTTCAAAGGTCGGTGGCAGCAACCTGTCGACCCGGTTTGGAAGCTTGCGAGATGCAGATATTTCGACGGAGGCATTCAGCTTCTATACTTCGGTGGCCTCTGTGTTCTCAAGCAAGATAGAGGGGGAAGAAATCGAATTGGACTCCTATGTGAAGCACAAACGATTCGGCATTGCATTCCAACCCGATTACACAAGAAAAATTGATGACTTATACGATAGCTACACCTTTGCCCAGGGAAAAAAGCTCAACCAACAGCATGTTTCAGATGCCCATAAACTTTTAAGCAGGCATCTGCTGGCCCTCCACCAACAAGGGGCTGTCAGGACGCAAAATATGTACGTGACAAGCCCTGATGGTAAAATTGAATACGTGGCCGCCTCGCCTTATGAAGTGGAATCTGAACTACAGAAGCTTTACGGCGACTTGGATGTTTTGCTTGCAGCGGAAATCAGCATCGCCGAAGCATTCTATTTTGCGGCCATGATCCATTTGGTTTTTGTGAAAATCCACCCCTGGAACGATGGCAACGGCCGCTGCGCCCGGCTGCTCGAAAAATGGTTCCTGGCACAGAAGCTGGGCGAAAAAGCCTGGTTCGTCCAGTCGGAAAAAAACTACTACCTGCAACATCAGGCCTATTACAACAACCTGCGGGCAATGGGCTTGGAATATCCAAGCCTGGATTACACCAAAGCGCTGCCGTTTTTGTTGATGTTGCCGAGTGCTTTAGACCTTTGAGTTGCTGACAAATTGGGCCACGTGCCCAAGCACCTCCTCATAAGCATCCGGCCTAAACCGCGCCCATTCTCCGTGCTTCCGAAACCATGTAACCTGCCGTTTGGCATAGTTCCGCGAATGTTGCTTGATCTTGTCGATGGTCTCTTCCAAGCTCATTTCCCCCCTGAAATGGGCAAAGAACTCTTCATAGCCCACGGTTTTTAGGGCAGGCTTGTCTTGAAAGGGCAGCAAGCTGCGTGCTTCAGCCTCCAGGCCTTGCGCAACCATCAGGTCAACCCTTTTGTCGATGCGCTCATACAGGGTAGCCCGTGGCAGCTCAAGCAAAATATTGATAACAGCGAAGGGGCGCTGAACCTTGTTCTTTTTTCGGAAAGCGGAAAACGGCTGCCCGGTTTCTAAGCAAACCTCCAAAGCACGGCGCATCCTGGCAGGGTTCTGCCTGTCAACTTCCTGAAAGTAAGCGGGGTCCAATGCCCCCAGTTGCTGTTGCATCCATGCCAATCCGCCTTCTGCGTAGTTTTTCGCCACCAGCGCCCGCGTTTCCGGGCTGGTTTTGGGGAATGTGTCGAGCCCTTCGCATACGGCCTTCAAATACAGCCCTGAGCCGCCAACGAGGATGGCGATGTTGTTGGTTTCAAACAGCGCATCGAGCACGGCAAGCGCGTCCCGCTCAAAATCGCCCACGCTGTAATCTTCTGTTATCGAAAGGGTGTCGATAAAATAGTGTTTGGCAACGGCCAACTCCTCGGCGCTTGGCTTCGCGGTGCCGATGCTCATTTCCCGAAAGAACTGCCGACTGTCGGCCGAAAGGATGGCAGTGTTGAAATGCCGCGCCAGTTTGACGGCCAAGGCCGTCTTCCCGGCGGCCGTCGCGCCGCCAATGACGATGAGGTGCTTCATAGGGCATAGTTACGGCAAGGGAGCTGATTCTGTGGTATTTTTAGGGCCCGCCCTTGTCCAGCGCAGGATTTCTTTTTTAGTAGGAATAATGTTAAGTGACTTACCTTCGCCCCTGCGTATAAATTGAAACACGCGGAAACAAGGGGACGCCCAAACTCCGACCGCGATGTGTTCCAGGCCATGCCATTCCCGATTTTATACCCGTGGGTATGTTTAATAAATCTGCTACCGATTAATATCGATATGAGCCATCCATGAATATTGGGTGGCTCATTATTTTGCCTGCCAATACACAAAAACAAAAAAGCCCAGTCTTCAGAGACCGGGCTTTTTTTGTGGAGCGGAAAACGAGATTCGAACTCGCGACCTCGACCTTGGCAAGGTCGCGCTCTACCAGCTGAGCTATTTCCGCGTTTAGCGGCGGCAAAGATAATGCGCCTTCTTTCAAACAAGCAAATGTTTTTTAAAAAAAATTTACTCATGTTGGCGCCGATTCGGCCTCTAACTTCCTTTTGTAGTAGAAATAGGTTTCAAGCTGGGCGCGCACCGGGATGTCATGGCCGGTCCTTTTGTACAGGTTCAGGTTTTTATTGTCGATAATGCGCGCTTTTACGTTGTCGTTGAGCTGTAATTCTACCAGGCTGCGGATTTCCTGCCGGATGGCTGGGTCTAACACAGGGAAGGTGGTTTCGATCCGGTAGCTGAGGTTGCGCTCCATCCAGTCGGCACTGCTCAGGTACATCGATTCGTCCCCGCCATTGTGGAAAACAAATATGCGGGCATGTTCCAGGAACCGATCTACGATGCTGATGACCTCGATGTTATCGCTGATGCCCGGGATACCGGCTTCTAAGCAGCAAATCCCGCGCACGATCAGACGGATGCGGACGCCGGCGCTGGAGGCTTCGTACAGTTTCTGGATGATCTCTCTGTCCTCCAGGCTGTTTATTTTCAGGATCATGCTGCCCTCTTTCCCATGCTTGGCAGCTTCAATCTCCTGGTCAATCAGGGCGTATAGCTTGGAGCGGAGGTTGAACTTCCCGACCAAGAGGTGCTGGAATTCCTGTGCTGGGGGCTTTACGTTTTCCAGGAAGCTGAAAACATTGCTGACTTCGGCAGTCAGGCGCTGGTCGGCGGTGAATATCGCGAGGTCCGAATAGACCTTGGCTGTTTCTTCATGGAAGTTGCCCGTCCCGAGATAAGCGTACAGTTGGGGCTTTCCGCTTTCTATCCTGCGGAACAGCGCGAGCTTGGAGTGCACTTTCACGCCCGGGAAGGAATAGTGTACGCGCACGCCGGCCTTTTCGAGGCGTTCGCCCCATTCCAGGTTGGTGGCTTCGTCGAAGCGGGCCTTTATCTCCACAAATGCCGATACTTGTTTTCCCCGTTGCACTGCTTCCATGAGCGCTTGCAACACTTTGCTGTGCTTGGCCACCCGGTATTGGATCACCTTGATATGGGTAACTTTTGGGTCTTGCGCCGCCCGTTCGAAGAGGTTGATGACGGCTTGAAAAGATTGATAAGGCACATGCAGCAGCTGGTCGGAACCCCGGATTGCCTCGAAGGGGTTCTCGGTGTCGTGCAGCACCGGATGGTGCAAAGGCGGCAAAGGCTTGTATTTCAAGTGGGTCAGGCCAAAGTCGGGGAATTTGAAAAAATCGAAGTTGTTGTGGTAACGGCCTTCAGGCAACATGTCGTTTTTGCGCAAGTCAAAAGTGTCTTGCAGATACTCCAGCAAATGCGAGGGCATCTCGCGGTCGAACACGAAGCGGCTTGCAGGCCCTACCTGTCGTTTTTGGAGGCTGGATTTTATCTTTTGCACCAGGTCGCCCGAATACTCGTCCTCAATGTGCAAGTCGCCGTCGCGCGTCAGCTTGATGGAGTACGCGTCCTGAATGTCATATCCCGGGAAAAGCCTGGTCACAGAATGGCGGACGATATCGTCCAGCATGATCAAGTCGAAGCGGTCGGAAGCCGACGGCAGTACCACAAACCGGGGCAACTGGTCAGAAGGGATTTTGACCAGGGCGTACTCGCTGTGGGAAAGCGGCTTCTTTTTTTGCCGCAGGTGAACGGCAAGGTACAGGTGCGCATTGGCCAAAAATGGGTTGATGCGGTGCTTGACCAACAGTACCGGCATGACGAACGGCAGGAGGTGGTCTTGAAAATAATTCTCCACAAACTTTTTCTGCTCCTCGTTCAGGTCGAGCCGGCGCAGGATGTTCACATGGTGGCGGCGCAGCTCTGGCACGATCTGCTTTTCGAATATTTGCGCGAACTCTTCCTGTTGCCGGTTGACGATCTTGTGCACTTCTTTCAACAAGGCGCTCGGGTCGAAACCCAGTTGGGCCTTGGTCTTCTTGCCCACTTTTTTCAGTTTCCGGATGCCTGCCACCCTGATCCTGAAAAATTCGTCGAGGTTGGAGGAGTAAATGGCCAAAAACTTCAAGCGCTCCAGGAGTGGCACTGCTGGGTCCTTGGCTTCCTGCAGTACCCGGTAGTTGAACGACAGCCAGGAAATGTCGCGGTTGGTGTAAGGCAGGGAGTCCATTGGATTCATCTGAAAGAAAAATTGGTGAAGGGTGGGCTAAAACAAAGCGCCCCGGTGTTGCCGGGGCGCCAGGTGCGGGAAGCGAGACTCGAACTCGCACGATCGTGAAATCACTGGTGTTTGAGACCAGCGCGTCTACCATTCCGCCATTCCCGCAACGTGTTTTAGTGCCTTGTTATTCAAAAGCGGCTGCAAACTTAGAGAGATTTTCTTTCACACGCAACAAATACTTTTTTTTATAAAAATACTCCCTTGCGGTGATTAATGCCGTTTCGCTGCCTGTAGCTGCCGTCCAGGTTGACAAAATATCCGCCACAGATGCCTCCAGGCTGCTTTCCAAGTTGTTTGCGGCTGCTAAGGCCTCTTGGTACAGGGCAGGGGAGGGGTCAAATTCCAGCTCCATGATTTTCTCGTTGATCTCCATCATCTCCATCAAGAATTCTTGAGGGATATTTTCTGTGCCGCCTTCCTCTGGCAGCATCCCGTTCAGTGCCAAAACATGCTGAAGGCGAAGGTCGGGGTCTGAAAGGGTTTTATATGCCTTGTTGTTCAAGCTGGAAAGCTCCAGCGATCTGTCTTGGGCATCATCGGAGGCCAAGGTGTGGAAATCGGGGTGGAATTTTCGGCTGTTTTCCAGATAGGCGCGGCGCAGTGCGGCAGCATCGACAAAAAGTGCTACCGGCAATCCGAAAAACTCAAAATAATTGGGTTGCGCCGAATCCATCAGGTTTGCTTGTCAGAACAATTTTTGCAGGAAATGCCGCCAAACGTCCAGTCCGAGCGCCAGCACCATCAAGCCGAGCAGGATAAAGAACCCGAAGGTGACTGCGCGTTCCATGAACTTGTCGCTCACCTTGCGGCCGGTGATGACCTCCCAGATCAGGAAAAGCACATAGCCGCCGTCGAGGGCCGGGATGGGCAGGAGGTTCATAAAGGCCAAAATGATGCTGAGCGATGCCGTCACATTCCAAAATATCTCCCAATCCCAGGAAGGGTGGAACAGCTTGCCGATGCTGATGACGCTGCCCAGGTTGTCCTTTACCGATATTTTGCCGTTGAACATCTGCCCAAATGCCTTGAGCTGGTTGCTCAAAAAGCTTACGCCCATGTCCACGCCGGCCGGCATGGCCTGGAGCAGGGAATACTTTTCGCGCTCGGTCTTGAAATGCCCGTCGATCTTCACCACGACACCGATGGTGCCATGCTCTGATACCTCAACGTTAAAGTCCAGCTGTCGGCCATCCCGCTCTATGCCAAGCACCACGGTTTGGCTCTTGTGCTGCTGCGCCATCGCCTTGAACTGGTCGAAATAGGGGATGGGCTGTCCGTTGAAGGCAACGATGCGGTCGCCTTTCAGCAGGCCGGCCTTTTCTGCCGCTTTTCCCGCTGCCAGTTGGTCGATGTAAAATGGCACACGCGGGCTGAACAGGTCGCTTTTCGACACGTGCTGGCTGGTAATCTGCTGTGCTATGTCCTCCGACAGGGTCAAGGTGGTGTCCGTGCCGTTGCGGGATACCGTCACCTGCTGGACCTCGCCAAGAACCACTGATTCAATAAATGGGCCTGCATCTACCCTTGGAAAGTCCTTGTCCCCGATCTTTACCAGCACGTCGCCTTGCTGGAAGCCTTGCCGCAGCAGCACGGAATCATAAGACATGCCGTATTGCCGCACTTCGCTGGTCGGCACATAGCTTTTGCCAAAATACCAGAGTATCATGCCAAAAATGAAGAACCCGAGCAGGAAATTGACGGTGACGCCACCCACCATGATGATGAGGCGCTGCCATGCCGGTTTCGAGCGGAATTCCCAGGGCTGCGGGGGCAGCTTCATCTGCTCGGTATCCATGCTCTCGTCCACCATGCCGGATATTTTCACATAACCGCCCAGCGGGAGCCAGCCGATTCCGTATTCGGTTTCGCCTTTTTTGGTTTTCCAAAGCGAGTTGAAGGGGGCAAAATCAAAGAATAGGTAGAATTTCTCGACACGTGTCTTGAACCATTTCGCGGGCGCAAAGTGTCCCATTTCATGCAACACGATCAACAAGGAAAGGCTTAAAAAGAACTGGCAAACAATTGAGATAGTATCCATTAATTATTGTAGAAAAGGTCTCGCTTGAGAGAAAAAGTGAAACGGCTTCCGAAGTTCAGGGCAAAACTACGGAAGCCGTTGAAATAAGTGGTACAATTGACGACAAACAAGCCGAATCAGGAGCCGATCTCTCGGTATCGCTGGCTGTTAGCCGGGTCTATGCGCGACATTATCTGGATCACGCGGTCTTTTTGTGCCTTCGGGGCTACCTTCCACATCTCGACAAGCTCGTCTTTCTTGGCATAGGAAAACATCTGAACGATCATGGAGTTCAAATAGGCGACGCTTACTTTGTCGATATCTTCCAATGCCAGCAGGATATTGGCCCTGGCTGTTTCCTGGTTGACGGTGAACATGTCGAGCCCTTTGCGGTAGTACATGTACATGGCAGCGCGGAAGGGCTTGACGCGCGGGTTGAGGGTATTCTCTATGATCCAATAGCGGTTTCGGTTCTTGCCGCCATCTGCCGGCCGCCAGCCCGGCGCCGTATTGCTCGAATTTTGGATGTTGGTGACGATCCTTTCGGCAGTGGCATAATGCGGGTCGCCGCCATATTGGGAAAAGGAATCATAGTCCATGCCCAGGATCACATAAACATAAAAGGCAAACAACGAAGGCAAGTTTTGGTTGTCGGTCACGTCGCGGAAAAACTCGATCGGCTGGTTCTGTTCATAGGAAAAAACCACATCCTTGTCCAGGTAAGAGATCAGCGGCGTCTCGAATCCGCTGCCGTAAACGGGGCGGGTGGACTGTATGGCCAGCTCTGCTTCAAAAAAGTTGTTGTCCAATTCTTTAGAGATGGTAAGGATAAAATTGCACTTGATCCGCTCCGCCGGCTCAAAAACGTCGTTGGTCCACTTGGTATTGTTGAGGAACTCCCGGAGCGAGGCCTCCAGTTGGTCGAACACTTTGCGGTCGTTGCGCTGCAGCTGTGGGGTGTTTACCCGCACGGTGGCGTTCAGCTCGCCTTGTGCATAAAGCGATGAGGCGCAAGCAGATAGGAATAGAAATATAAAAAGCTGTTTGAACATGGGCCCGTATTTGTTCGGAATGCTGTACAATGATGCGCTGGGTTTTGGGGCTGCTGCTGCTATGACGCGTTAAATGCCCTTCAGGTTGGCTGAGGCAGCGATTTCATCCGCAATATCCTGGGCTACGGCTGTTTTGCCTTTTACCTGGAAAGCGGTCTTGCTGCCATCGCGGCGCAAAATGGTGATCTTGTTGGTATCGTGCCCAAAGCCGGCGCCCTTGTCCTGCATGGAATTGAGCACGATGAAATCGAGGTTCTTTTTTTCCAGTTTCAACAGCGCGTTTTTTTCCTCGTTGTTGGTCTCAAGGGCAAAACCGACGAGTATTTGATGGCCCTGCTTGATCCGTCCCAAGGCAGCGGCGATGTCCACCGTCTTGGCCAGTTCCAGGCTGAGGTCGCCGTCCTGCTTTTTGATCTTGCTGTCGGAATATACTTTTGGCCGGTAGTCTGCCACAGCGGCGGCCATGACGGCAATGTCGGTTTTGGGGAAAACAGCCATGCAGGCATCGTGCATTTCTTGGGCGGTATTGACGGCGACAACCTTGATGCTGCTGCTTTGGGGTTTGATATCCGTTGGCCCCAGCACAAGGGTCACTTCCGATCCGCCGCGGTGCAGCGCTTCTGCGATGGCGATGCCCATTTTTCCGGTCGAGTGGTTGCCGAGGAAACGGACCGGGTCTAAAGGTTCAAAGGTCGGGCCGGCGGTGACCAGCGATTTTTTCCCGAGGAAAATCCCATGGCCGGCGCCAGAAAGCTTTCGCTCCAGGTACGCCAGGATGTTTTCCGGTTCTGCCATGCGCCCATCGCCCACGAGCCCGCTGGCCAATTCGCCGTGCTCCACGGGAATGATGTGTACCCCATGATCTTGAAGCCGGGCCACGTTTGCCTGGGTCGCCGGGTGGCGCCACATATCTACATCCATGGCCGGGGCGACAAAAACAGGGCATCTTGCGGAGAGATAAACGGCGCTCAACACATTGTCGCACAGGCCGTTAGCCAGTTTTGCCAAGGTGTTCGCCGTGGCCGGCGCGATCAGGAGCGCATCGGCCCAAAGCCCCAACTCGACGTGGTTGTTCCATCCCGCATCGGAGTGGACATCCATCAAAACGCTGCGCTTGGAAAGGGTGGAAAGGGTAAGGGGCGTTATGAAATCTGCGGCAGAAGCTGTCATCAATACCTGTACTTCCGCGCCTTTTTTCACCAAAAGGCGGACAAGATGCGCAGCTTTGTAGGCTGCGATGGAGCCGGAAATGCCGAGGATGACTTTCATCGTTGATTGGTTTCAGGATTTGGGTTTCGGGTTTCGGGTTCACAATATTTATTGAAATCCATGAAAAGGTATTTCAAGTTCAGCAGGAATTTTGTTAACCTGAAACCCGAAACCCGAAACCCGAAACCCGAAAGCTGAAACCCTGATTATTGCGGCTCCCTGTCTTCCACATAGCGCCACTGGATCTCGTCTTGCAAGAACTCGTTGGCGGCGATGATGGCGGTGTTGGGCAGCCGTTCGTAGAACTTGGAGATTTCGATCTGTTCTTTGTTCTCCTGTACCTCTTCGATGGTATCGGTGTTCACGGCGAATTCTTCGAGCTTGCGCTGGATCTCCCATTTCAGGTCGCTGGAGATCTGGCGCGCGCGTTTGCTCACGATCACCAGGCTCTCATAGATGTTGCCCGTTTTGGCCACCAGTTCCAGCACGTCGCGGGGCTGTACATTTGGGTCGAGGCCTTGGGCTTTAGTTTTGATATCGCTCATATTGTTGTGATATAGAATTTTTTTTTGTGATTTGGCTTAGGATTTGAGGCGTTTCCTGACGAATGTACGTGCTTTTTCGCTCTCTTTTTTGATGTCTTTTATTTCTTTGGCGTATTTGCTTTTGGGGTATTTTTCAAGGAAATCATTGCAGCGGACAACTGTTTGGGCATAGCGGTCGGCTTTTTTCTCGATCACAGAGTTTTCGCTCAACAGGTAATTCGATTTGGCAATCAGGTAGCGGACCCGCTCCACGTCTGGGCTTTCGGGGTAGTCGCGCAGGAGGTTGTCGAAAGAAATGACCGCCGACTGGTATTGGCGTAGGTCGTAATACAATTGCCCTTCCCCGAAGGCTTTTTGTTCCAGTTTGCGGCGCATCTCGTCGATCAGGTCGTTGCATTTCTCAACTCGTGGGGATTTAGGGAAAAGGTTGACAAAAAGCTGGAATTCGTCGATGGCGGTAATGGTGTTGCTTTGATCGAGGCGGTATGCTGGCGACATTTGGTAGTTGGAATAAGCTGACATGTAAGCAGCTTCTTCCCTAAACTCCGAATTGATGAAAGTGTTGGAAAAAGTTTTGAAATAATAGGCAGCGAGCAAGTACTGCTTGGTGTTGTAATGGCAGTACGCGTACTGGTAATAAGCTTTTTCCGCACGGGCATCGCCGCGCAAGGTATTGAGTACCAAGTCAAAAAGCGTGAGCGCCCGCTGGTAGTTCTCTTTTTCGTAATATTCGAAAGCCTTTGACAGTATCAACTCCGCATTGCCGCTCGTTCGGGTTTTTTCGAAGGAACTTTTGCAAGATGGGGCCAAAAACAGCGTCAGGAAAAAGAGCAGCCAGCCGGTCGATTTTCTCATAGGGCGCAAAAGTACGATTTTTAGGTGAAAACAAGCGTTTGAGTTTCAAATGTTGTCTTAACGCAAATAGTGTCGGATATGCGGCTACAACTCCTTCATTTCCGACACCAGCTTACCCAACATGTCTTTCGCGTCGCCAAACAGCATCTTGGTTTTGGGATGGAAGAAAAGCTCGTTTTCGATGCCGGCATAACCTGCCCTCATGCTGCGCTTCATCACGATGACGTTCTTGGCCTCCCACACCTTCAGCACGGGCATCCCGTAAATCGGGCTACCGGGGTCGTTTTCGGCGGCTGGGTTCACCACGTCGTTGGCGCCCACCACGATCACGACGTCCGTCGAGTTCATGGATGGGTTGGCGTCTTCCATTTCCACCAGCTTGGGGTAGGGCACATCGGCCTCAGCCAGCAATACGTTCATGTGGCCCGGCATACGCCCTGCCACGGGGTGAATGGCGAAAGTGACTTCGACACCTTTTTCTTCCAGCTTTTTTTCCAGTTCATGGCAAATATGTTGCGCTTGTGCCACTGCCAGCCCGTATCCGGGGACAATGGTCACCTTGTTGGCATAGGCGCACAGGATGGCCGTATCGGTCAGGTTGATCTCTTTGACTACCTGGTCGGCGCCGCCGCCCTCACGCGCTGCGCCGCCGCCGCCGAAGGAGCCGATGATGACGTTGAGCAGCGAGCGGTTCATGGCATTGCACATCAAAACGGTGAGGATCGTGCCGGCAGAGCCGACCAAGATACCGCCCGTAAGCATCACCGGGTTGTTGTACAAAAAGCCGCCAAAAGCTGCCGCCATGCCCGTGAAGGAGTTCAACAAGGATATGACGACGGGCATGTCGGCGCCGCCGATTGGCATGACAAACAGCACGCCGTACAAGGCCGAAAGCCCCAAGAGCAGCCAAACAACACTTCCGCCGAACACTTCAGGCGAAGCGACTGCCACGCCGAGCACCACAAAAATGAGCAGCAGGAGCAGGAGGTTGAAATAGGTGAGGGCTTTGGCGGAAAAATCTTTGATCTTTTCGTCGAGCTTCCCGTAGGCGATGATACTGCCGGTGAACGACACGGTGCCGATGACCAGGCCCAGAAACACCACCAACAGATATCCGGGCGAGCCGTCCGGGTGGCTGTGGAATTCGACAATGGAGATGATGGCGGCACAAGCGCCGCCCATGCCGTTGAAAAAGGACACCATCTGGGGCATGGCGGTCATTTTCACTTTCATGGCCATCATCCAGCCGATGACGGTGCCGAGCGCCATGGCGGCCAGTATCCAGGGGATATTGCCGATGCGCTGCCCGCCGTCGTGCTCGTGGAAAAGTATGGTGCCGAGTATGGCGAGGAACATGCCCGTTGCGGCCACCAGGTTGCCCTTGCGGGCAGAATCGGGGCTGCTGAGCTGTTTCAGGCCGACGATAAAGGTGATGGAGCCTATCAAATATGAAAGCTGGAGTAATAATTTCGACATGATGGATCTGGTTGTAGCTGCTATTTCTTTTTCTTGAACATTTCGAGCATCCGGTTCGTGACGACAAATCCGCCGACAACGTTCAGGGTGCCCATGAGGACCGCCAAAAAGCCCAAGGAAAGGGCCAGGTAATCGTCGCTGTGCGCATGGCCCATCACGATGATGGCGCCGATGATCACCACCCCGTGGATGGCGTTTGCCCCCGACATGAGCGGGGTGTGGAGGATGGCAGGCACGTTCGATATTACCTCTATCCCGAGCAGGATCGAAAGGATAACAATGTAGATGGTATCCTGATTATCGATGAAAAAACTGGTCATGAAAAGGACGTTTAATTGTTATGGTCAAACATAGGGGCTCATGCTGAAGCTGCTTTTAAGCCCGGCGTTTGGTATGATTTGAATCAGGTGGTGCTTCAGGTGTTCCACATAGTCGGCCATGATGAACCGCAAGGTGTATGGGCCTGCGCCTGAAATGGTTATGGTATTGTCGAGCTTTGAAGCGTCGGTGAAGCTGATGATATGTGCCAGATGCCGGTTGGCAGAAGCCCATAAGGCAATGATGTCTGCCCATTGCTGGGCCTGGTATTGCTGTGCCTTGACCCAATCATCCTGTTCGTAGCCGACGAAATCCACATTTCCCGGAGCGATCATGGTGCGCACGAATTTTTGCTGGTTGTTGCCTGCCGAGTCGATCAAATGGCCGAGTATTTCTTTTTTCGACCATTTCTCAGGGCTTGGCTTAACGGAAGCGTCCGAATCGGCAATTTCTTGCAATCGGGGCTCTAATGCGGCGATTATTTCCAGCAATTCTCGGGCAGTGGACTCCATGACGTTGCCAGATTATGCAGCCAAAACCGATTTCATCCGCCCGCTCACCACCGCGCCGTCGTGTGCGATGCAGGTGCCGGCAACGATGTCGTCGTCGAAGTTCAGGTTCAGGTTGCCTTTTTCCACGATCAGCTTCATAAAGTTGACCACGTTCTTTCCGAACATCACGCTGGCGTCTTTTGGCGTAGAGCCGGCCAGGTTAGAGTCGCCGATGATGCAGACCCCGTTGCTGCTGCGGATGGTCTTCCGGTCTTCGGTTAGGGCGCAGTTGCCGCCGGTGGAGGCGGCGAGGTCAACGATTACCGCCCCGTTTTTCATGGCTTCAACGGTTTCTTTGCGCAGCAGCAGCGGGGCTTGTCGGCCAGGTATCTGGGCGGTGCAGATCACGACGTCTGCTGCGATGGCATGGTCGTGGATCAGTTGCGCCTGCCGTTGCTTGAACTCCTCTGTCTGTTCCACGGCGTACCCGCCGGCTGCTTTGTCGTCAGTGGCGCCTTCCACTTCTACAAATTTTGCGCCCAGGCTGAGCACCTCTTCCTTGGCGGCTGCCCGCACGTCGAAGGCTTCGACGACGGCGCCAAGGCGTTTGGCGGTGGCGATGGCTTGCAGGCCTGCCACGCCCGCGCCGAGTATCAGCACTTTTGCCGGCTTTATGGTGCCGGCAGCAGTCATAAACATGGGGAAAAAGGTGGGCAGGTGGTATGCGGCGCTCAGCACTGCTTTGTAGCCGGCCACGGTCGCCATGGAGGAAAGCACGTCGAGCGCTTGGGCGCGGGTGGTGCGCGGCGCCATGTCGAGGCTGAACGCTGTGACCTTTGCTTTGAGGAGCCCGTCGAGGATGTCGCGCTGCGTGAGCGGGTTCATTTGGCCTATGATGATTTGCCCTGCCGAGAGCCTTGCAACCGAATCGTCTCCGAGCGGGTTGATTTTTACCAGGATCTGCGCCTGTTTCAGCACAGTGGGGTGGTCGGCTATGGTAGCGCCCTGGGCTTCGTAACTCGCGTCATTGAAGAAAGCGCCGGCGCCGGCGCCTTTTTCCACGATGACCTTTTCAATGCCGAGTTTAAGTAGTGCCGCAACCGAATCAGGGGTGACGGCGACACGCTGTTCTCCGTCTGTTTCTTTTAAAATGCCAAGCGTCATGGTTAGGTGATTTGTGACTATCGAAAGTACTTGTGGTTTTTTTGAAGTGCCGAAAGTAGGCAGAATCTCAAAAGTCGAAATAATTGTTTGAAAAAATGCGCAGAAAAAATTTAAAAAGCAGCGTTTTATTGGGCATTTGTCTCTGAATTTAGACAAATTGACTAATATCAACTGCCTTGCGCAACCACGTTTGTTGAATTCGTCGTACCTTGGAAGGTAATTTTTGTATGTTTGCAAGGCATGAATGTCGTGTTTACAACCGTCAACTCCCATTTGGAAGTTTCCCAAATACTTGATTTACAATCAAATAATCTTGCATTGGCCCTGTCGCCGGAAGTAGCAAAGGCTGATGGCTTTGTGACCGTTCAGCATGACCCTGATGTATTGTGGCGCATGAACCAACATTCACCATCCATCATCGCGAAGGACGGGGATTTGGTGGTAGGCTATGCTTTGATCATGCCGCCTTCATTTGCGCCGCAAGTGCCGATCCTTGAACCGATGTTTAATTTGCTGGAAACCTTGGAGCGCGGCGGTGTGCCGATAGGGCGCCAATCCCGATGGTTTGTGATGGGGCAGGTGTGCGTGCGGGAGGGCTATCGCGGCAAAGGGATATTCGAGGGCATGTTTTTGAAAATGCGGGAAGTTTGCCACAGTGAATATGATTTCACCTTGACAGAGGTAGCGTTGAGCAACCCTCGCTCTTTGCGGGCGCACGAAAAAGTTGGGTTTGTGCCCTTTCATGATTATCATGAACACTTGACGGGCCAAGCCTGGAGGATGCTTATTTTGGACTTTTGACAATTTAGGACTTTTTTTCCTCAATTGTGATAAATTCAGATTTTTTGCTGAAATACTTTTGACCCGAACGAAATCAATTTTTTTGAACCAACTTTTATTGTTCTGTACTTCTTAGCAATACCCGCATGAGAAATTTTTACATTTCAATTGTCACCCTTATCTCTGCCTGCCAGCTTGCTTTAGGGCAATGCCCCCCGCCAGGATTCCCAGATTCGGGAAATATGTGCCAGGATGCGCCAATCCTGTGTGCCAACCTGAACGGTTACTGCAATACCATCAACAACAACAACGTCCAACAAAACTTCCCCGGCTGTTCTGGCGGATGGGTATTGAACAACGACGAGTGGTTTGCATTTTGTGCGGGTTCTAACACGATATCCATTCAGGTTACGCCATCCAACTGCAATGGCAGTGGCGGCAACAACGGATTGCAAGGCGGGATATATTCAGGATGCCCGGCCACGAGCGGCAACGCCATTGCGCTCCAATGCCCATGCACCACAAACGCATTCACGCTCACTTCTACCAATTTTGTCCAAGGTCAGACCTACTGGTTTGTGCTCGACGGCTGCGCGGGTGCGGTATGTGACTATGCGATATCTGTCACCCAAGGCTCAACGGTTTGCCCCGACCCGCCGCCCCCAGGCCCGATAACCGGCAACAACCTGGTTTGTGCCGGCACCAGCTGGCCTTATTCGGTTCCTGCTGTCAATGGCGCCACGGTTTATCCCTGGACGCTTACCCCTTCCAATGCGGGCACCATTACGGGCAATAATACCCGGAATATAAATGTTGCCTGGAGTTCTTCTTTTTCGGGCCAAGCCACCCTCTGCGTTGGCGCCGGCAACAACTGCTACCCGGCAGGTACCGACACCGTGTGCTACACTGTCACGGTCAGGCCAAGGCCAACCGCCGTGATTTCTGGCAGCGGGGTGCTCTGTGCCGGCAGCAATGGCACGGTTAACCTTACTGTAACCTTTACCGGTGTGGGGCCCTGGACATTCACGCCGATAAGGAATGGTACACCCCAAGCACCAATCACGACTTCCAACAATCCTTATACATTGACCGTAAACCAGGCTGGCACATGGACAATAGGCGGGCTGGTTATGTCTGACCCTCCTGCCTGTACGGGCACTGTTTCCGGGTCTGCTGTTGTTACCACGGTAACCTTGACCCATTCTGCAACAACTGTCTCGGCTATATGCACCAATACCAACGGCTCTGTCGATTTGACCGTTGGCGGTGGAAACACACCTTATACATACATCTGGTCCAATGGCGCCACCACGCAAGACTTGTCGAACGTTGGCCCCGGTACTTATACCGTCACCGTGACGGATAACAACGGATGTACCGTTACCCGATCGGCCACCGTTGGAAACAACAACCCGAACATCAACCTTTCATCTACCACAGTGGCTGCAATATGCGGGCAGAGCAACGGTTCCATCAACCTCACCGTCGGCACTGGCGGAACGCCGCCATACACCTTCTTGTGGTCAGGGGGGCAAACCACCGAAGACCTGTCCATGATGCCGCCAGGCACATACACCGTAACGGTCACCGATGTGAATGGCTGTACCGGCACCCATTCTGTGACCATTGCGGACAACCCCATAAACATCTCGCTTTCCGCTACCACGATGCCGAACACGGTCTGCAACAGCAACAACAACGGCAGCATCAACTTGACCGTGTCGCCAAGTGGCACCTATACCTTCAACTGGTCGAACGGCGCTACAACGGAGGACTTGACCAATCAGCCGCCGGGCTCTTATTCGGTCACGGTTACCACGGGCGTGAACTGTACCGCTGTGGGGAACTACACCATTGCCAACAACCCGAACAACCCGAACGCTACCTTCACCACCGTCCAGTCAACTTGCGACCAATCCAACGGCAGCATCAACCTGACCGTGACCGGAGGCGTCGCGCCCTATACGTTCGAGTGGTCGAACGGCGCTACCACTGAAGACCTCAGCATGATACCGGCAGGGGGCTACTCCGTCACCGTTACCGGCGCCAACGGCTGTACGGTGGTGGCCAACCCGACCGTGACCAACAACAACCCGCCCATCAACATCAGCGGCACCACGGTGGCCAGCACAACCTGCAATGCCAATGGCAACGGCAGCATCAACATCACCGTCACCCCTCCGGCAACCTATACCTTCAATTGGTCGAACGGCGCTACAACAGAAGACATTTCCAACTTGCTCCCAGGCACTTATGATGTCACGGTGACAGGTCAAGGGAGTTGCTCGGCTACCGGCAGCTTTACCGTTGCCAACAACCCCAACAACCCCACGGCTTCCGTTACCACGGTGCAAACTACCTGCGACCTGGCCAACGGCAGTGTCAACCTCACTGTAAATGGCGGCGTCCCGCCCTATACTTTCGAGTGGTCGAACGGTGCAACTACCGAGGATTTGAGCATGGTGCTGGCTGGCAGCTATACCGTTACTGTGACAGGCGCAAACGGGTGTACCGTGATTGCGACAGCGACCGTGAACAACAACAACCCGCCAATCAACATTTCCGGGACAACCGTTGCGAACACGACCTGCAACGGCAATGGCAACGGCAGCGTCAACATCACCGTCACCCCTCCCGGCTCTTATACCTTCAACTGGTCGAACGGCGCTACCACCGAAGATATCTCCAACTTGCTGCCCGGAACCTACGACGTCACCGTCACCGGCCAAGGCAGTTGCACAGCCGCCGCCAGCTTTACCATTAACGATAACCCCAACTTACCCAACGTCTCTGCAACCACCGTGCAATCTACCTGTGATTTGCCCAACGGGTCCATCAACGTCACCGTGAGCGGCGGCGTTCCCCCATACACCTATCTATGGTCTAATGGCGCCACCACGGAAGACTTGACGATGATACTGGCAGGAGGCTATACCATAACGGTCACAGGCGCCAACGGCTGCACACGCGTACTGGATGTAACAGTGCCCAACAACAACCCTCCGATTAATGTAACGGCTACCATTGTAGCCAACACGGTCTGTAACGGCGTGTACAATGGCTCCATCAATGTCACGGTAACACCTCCAGGCTCCTATACCTACCTGTGGTCGAATGGCGCGACTACCGAAGACATTTCCGGCCTGGCGCCTGGCGATTACACGATCACCGTGACAGGGCAGGGCACCTGTTCGCAAGTAGCCAGCTTCTTCGTGCCTGAAAATGCGAACGTCCCGAATGTCGCGGCCACCTTTGTTCAAACTACCTGCGATTTGCCAAACGGCAGCGCCTCTATCACGGTTTCCGGCAGCGTGCCACCCTACACCTTTTTGTGGTCGAACGGCTCCACTACGCAGAACCAGACAGGGCTATTGGCCGGCACCTATGAAGTAACGGTCACGGGCGCCAACGGCTGTTCCACCGTCCGGACAATAGACATCCCGAACTTCAACCCGCCGATCAATGTCAGCGCCAATGTGATCAACAACACGACTTGTATCAATGGCAACGGCAGCATCGACCAAACAGTTACCCCGCCGGCGAACTACACCTACACCTGGAATACAGGGGCTACCACTCAAGACCTGTTCAATTTGTTGCCCGGTGACTACTCCGTCACCATCACTACAGGCGGCACCTGTATAGAGGTTATGAACTATACTGTGCAAGATTTGCCGAACTTGCCAAACCTTACCTTCAGCTCTGTCGATGCAAACTGTGGCCTGAGCAACGGCAGCATCAACCTTACCGTGAATGGCGGCGTTACGCCATACACGTATATGTGGTCGAATGGGGTTACAACCCAGGACCTGAACAACATCCCGGCAGATATTTACATCGTGACGGTAACAGGCGCCAATGGTTGTACGTCCGATAATGGCGTTGTCATCAACGACATCCAAATACCTGTAGCAGTGAATGGCAATGTGAACGACGTGACATCATGCGTGACGAACAATGGCTCCATCATGCTCCAGGTGACGCCGGCAAACGCCACTGTAACCTGGGACAACGGAAGCTCCGTGTTGGTCAGAAACAACCTCGCCGTCGGCTCCTACTCAGTCACCGTGAGCATGGGCGGTACTTGCACCGAAACAGCGACATTTGATGTTTATGAAAACTTGGAATACCCGAACCTCACAACCGATGTCACAGCAGGCTACTGCGGCCTTTCGACCGGCGCCATCGACCTGACCGTAGATGGGGGTGTCACGCCTTACACCTACAAATGGTCCTCAGGCCCAATGACCCAAGACTTAGCAAACCTCCCCCAAGGGACCTATACCGTTACGGTGACAACGGCCCGCGGATGTACGGCAGAGACAACAGTATTTGTGCCAAACAACGATGTGCCTATTTCCTTGAACGGGGTGATTTATGACAACCTTGCCTGTGTGCCGCCGCTCAACGGCGCCATCGACCTCTTGGTCGACCCCGATATTTACAACTATACCTATATGTGGTCGAACGGCAGGACGACGCAGAATATCAACGGGCTTACGCCCGGGCTTTACACTGTTACGGTGAAACTTGGCACCTGTACTGCAACGGAGACCTATGAAGTGCTGAATGCCGCGGTTTCGCCCAATTTGTCCGTAGCAAGCCTGCCCGCGATATGCGGCCTGCCCAATGGGGGCGCCAACCTCAGCGCCAGCGGCGCATCGTCGCCATACACCTACTTGTGGTCCAATGCTTCCACAGCAGAAGACCTGGCAAATGTGCTTCCGGGCACATACACCGTTACCGTAACAGACTTCTTCTTCTGCACAGCTACGACTTCTGTTATTGTCACCAACAACAACGTGGTACTCAACATTACAGGGGCTCCGACACAAAACACCTCCTGCGCAGGGCCAAATGGCGCGGTCAACATTGCTGTTGCACCGGCAGGGAACTACGTTTACAGCTGGAGCAACAGCGCCACCACGGAAGACCTGGCCAATGTGCCGGCTGGCGCCTATACTGTCACCGTAACAGCAGGTACCAGTTGCTCTTCAACAGCGTCCTTTATTGTGCAGAACAATACTTCTGATCCGGTGATTGCTCCGGCCATCACCGCCTCTATCTGTACCAATCCCAATGGCGCCATCGATATCGAGGTGACGGGAGCGATCACGCCTTATACCTATAGCTGGTCTAATATGGCGACCACCCAGGATATAGCCAACCTGCTGCCCGGCACGTATTCCGTGACGGTAACCGGCGCCAACGGTTGTACTGCCGACACGATCCTTTTTGTCCCGAACAACGCATCCACCTTCAGCTTGGCGGGCACAACAACCCCATTGACAAATTGTACGGTCAACAATGGCTCAATCGACTTGACGGTTACTCCAGCTGGGCCGTTCACCTATCTATGGTCTAATGGCGCGACAACCCAGGACGTTTCTGGCTTGGCCAACGGAATCTATACCGTTCAAGTGACAGAAACTGGCACATGCACCGCGTCCATTTCATTTATCGTCCAAGACAACAGGACTTATCCAACGCCTTCTCAGTCCATCGTCGCCGAGCTATGCGACCTGTCTGACGGTAGTATCGACCTGTCAGTAACCGGGGGAGCATTGCCTTATTCCTACATTTGGTCGGGCGGTCAAACCACGCAAGACTTGTCCAACCTTACCGATGGTACTTATTCTGTTACCATCACCGGCGCCAACAACTGTACCGCCACGGCCACAGCCATTATCCCCGACAACAGCGTTTCGTTCGCCATCGCAGGGGTGCCGGTGCCGAACACCTCCTGTACGGTGAACAACGGCGCCGTGAACGTCACTATGAACCCGCCAACTCCAGGATTTGGCCTGACCTATACCTACCTGTGGTCAAATATGGCCACGACGGAAGACCTGGCAAGCCTTGCCCCAGGACAGTACACCGTGACGGTCAGTGCTGGCGGCACTTGTACGAGCTCTTCGGTATATAACGTGTCAAACAATACCCAGCCGCCAGCCATTACAGAGCAAATAACGCCGGCGTTCTGTGGCCAGAGCAGCGGCAACGTGAACATCACGGTGGCGAGCGGCCAGGCGCCGTTTACCTATATTTGGTCGAATGGCAACACGACGGAAGACCTGACCGGGGTTGTCTCCGGCACCTACACCGTGACCGTGACCGGAGCATTGGGCTGTACGAACGTGAAAACCTTTGTGATCCCTGAAAACACCATCATTCCGGGAGTTAACGGGGCGATCACCAACAACACCTCTTGCGTTTCCAACAACGGCGCCATTGTATTGAACGTCACGCCCGTGTTGGCCTACACCTATGTTTGGGCCGGCGGTCAGACCACGTCTTCGCTGCAAAACTTGCCGGGCGGAACCTACACTGTGACGGTGAGCGCGGGCGGCACCTGTACTTCTGTCAACAATTTCGTCGTGCCGAATGCCATCCCGGTTGTTTCCCTGAGCGGGACGAAGACGAATGTGCTTTGTTTTGGCAACAGCACGGGCGCCATCAACCTGACCGTGAATGGGGGCTCCATGCCGTACACCTATAACTGGTCGCCGGCAGCGGGCAATATTGAAGACCTGACGAACCTGCCTGCAGGCACCTATGCGGTCACGGTTACGGATGTCAACGGCTGCTCCAGCAGCACTTCATTCATGATCACCCAGCCCGCAAGCAGCCTGCAGATTGCATGCGCCAAGGTGAACGATATTTCAACGCCAACAACGTTCGACGGACGGGCAACGGTAAATATTTCCGGCGGCGTTGCGCCATACACAGTGGTCTGGTCGCCAGGCGGCACCCAGAACAACGTCGTGCCAGGCATTTTCAATATCAACAACCTGAACCAGGGCAACTATCTGGTTACGGTGACTGATGCCAACGGCTGTACCGCAGTTTGTAACTTCAACATTGGCCTGGTGCCCTGTACTACTGCTGTCGGAACCATGGGCAATTCCTTGATCTCCTTGTGCGGCTCAGGTTGCATTGAAGCCAACTACAATTCTTTGGGTCAGTTCCTTGATCCAAACGATGCGCTGCAATTTATCCTGCATGAAGGCAGCGGCAACCAGATCGTGAACGAGATTGCACGGAGCACACAGCCCAAATTCTGTTTCAACCCGGCGACGATGACCTATGGCACCACCTACTACATCGCGGCAGTAGCGGGCAATGCAGGGCCAAACGGCAACGTGATCCTGAATGCTTATTGCACGGTAATTTCCGCGCCTACACCTATAGTTTTCTATCAGATACCGGTTGCCAACATCAACAACCCGATCCCGCTGAACTGCTTAGTGCATGAAGTGAACCTTGTCGGACAATCCAGCCTCCCAGGCGCGACGTTTGCCTGGAGCACCACAAATGGAGTCATAAACGGCAACCC
This sequence comes from uncultured Saprospiraceae bacterium, assembly GCA_964621185.1. Classification (GTDB taxonomy): domain Bacteria; phylum Bacteroidota; class Bacteroidia; order Chitinophagales; family Saprospiraceae; genus M3007. The sequence continues at coordinate 21,714 of CAZULM010000005.1, forward strand.
TGCCCTTTCAACGGTGAAAGCAGGGAAGGCTGGCGCCTATACCCTGATCATCGCTGTTAATGGCTGCAAAGACACCGCCAGCGTGAACGTGAACGACATCACCAACAACCCAATCGCAACCATCGCGGCCACGCCCGACGACCTGCTGGATTGCGTGTTAGACCAGATTACCCTGAATGGCACGGTGGAAGGCTCGTTCAATGCCAACGTGGTTTGGCTCAGTGGAACGAATGTGTACACGCCCGGCACTGTGCTGCAAATACAAGACCCTGGCACCTACCAGTTTATCCTGTTGGATACCATCACCTTCTGCGCGGACACGGCAACGATTGTGATAAACCAGGACCTGACTTACCCTCCACTGTTCATCAACCCGCCGGCGCTGTTGACCTGTTTGCAAACATCTGCGACTTTGGTGGGCGGCTCGCCGTTCCCGGGGATAAACTTCAACTGGGCGCGGGTATCCGGTACAGACACAACTATTGTCGGCAGCGGGACTTCGTACACCACCACGGTTCCAGGCACGTTCTGGCTGTTCGCCATTGACCCCTTGAACCATTGTACCAATTCCATGTCGGTTACGGTAAACGCAAACCAGAACTACCCGGTAGCGGATGCAGGTACTGGCTTTAGTATCAAGTGTTTTGGGGAAACGGCAAATTTGAATGGCACCCTGTCAAGCGGCGCAGGCCCTATCAATTTCCTTTGGACGACCAACAACGGCAACGTCGTTTCAGGCAGCACAACGGCAACCCCGCTCATAAGCAAGCCGGGCACTTATTTGCTGCTGGTGACCGACCCGGCAAACGGCTGTACGGATACAGACAACGTCGTTATCGATCCGATTGACCCAACGGCACTCGCCACGGTAAACCAGCCGCCTTGCTATGGCGACAAAGGCTCCATTTTTGTAGATGAAGTGATCGGTGGCGTGCCGCCGGTGAAATTCTCCCTGAACAACGGCCCTTTCACGACCCAAAGCGCCTATACCAACCTGGAAGCTGGCCCCTATACCATCGTGGTGCAAGATGCTGAGGGATGTTCTACTACCTTGTCGGCTGTTCTGGTGGAACCTGCAGAATTTATCATCGTCGTATCTCCCGACGCTACTATCGACTTAGGTGGCACCTACCAGGTGACCACACAAGTGAACCTGCCGCTCAGCCAGATTCAATCGGTTCAATGGACGCCATCCACCGGATTGAGCTGCGATACCTGCTTGAACCTGGTGGCAGCGCCATTGGTGTCAACACAATACTCAGTTGAGGTGACCACCATCGCTGGCTGTCGCGACGATGGGCGCTTGCGCATACTGGTCGATCGCCGCGTTGACGTGTACATCCCGAACGTGTTCACGCCGAACGACGATGGCGAAAACGACGTGTTCACTGTATTTGCCGACCAGAAAGGCGTGCGAAAGATCAATTCCCTGCAAGTCTATTCCCGCTGGGGCGAGCTGCTCTGGGAGCGCTTCGACTTCGACCCGAACGACCTCTCACTCGGCTGGGACGGCACTTTCAGGGGCAAGGACATGAACCCGGCAGTATTCGTCTATCAAGCTGAAATTGAGTTTATCGACGGCAGGAAGGAACTGTTTAAGGGGGATGTTACGATTGTGCGGTAAAGAGGGGTTTCAGGTTTCGGGTTTCAGGTTGTGAGAGCGTTTAGTACTATCTCTTTGAATGTCAAGAAATTTCGTTTTATCTATTCGGAAATTCCAAACGTTACCACAACCTGAAACCCGAAACCAAAAACCCCCTTTTTTTCATTCCTCATTCTCAAAAAACACCTTGTAATACTTTTTCCCTTTGTCCTCGTCGAAGCCCTTTTCGATGAGGTCGCGGCGGCCATGCACGTAGATGTGGAAGTTCTTGTCGAGCTTCAGCACGCTCTTGAACACCTTGAACTCTTTTTTCACTGCTTGGTCGCTGATGTCGAATTTTTCTTCTAAGGGCACAGCATAAGCTTTGGCGTACTGGTCGCGGAACTCGTGGAAGGCTTCCTGGCGCTCTTGTTCTGGAAAAATGGTATTGGCAAAATCCTCCACCTCAAAGGCGTCGTTGTCTTTGAAATAATCGCCGGAGCGGTTGAGCAGGTCGATGGTTTCCGTGCGGTCGAATCCGAACTTGAACGGCGCTTTCTGCGTGATAAACTCGCTGGCTAAGCTGATGTAGTGCCGGGTGTTGAAATAGTTGTCTTCGATGGGGCGCAGGCGCAGGTATTCGTCTTTCCAAAAAGAACGCTCGTCCTTTTTGCTCACCAAATCGATCGCGCATACGCGGTAGCCTTCCGCTTCGTCCATGTTGAAAATAAGGGCCGCCACCTGAGGTTTTCCGGTTGGGATGCCCTCCAGAACGCTCAGAGTGAATGATTCCGCATTGCGCTCCGTTTTCAGGTAGGCATCTTTGTCCTGAACCTTCCACAATCCGATGGCATTGGTAGGCTCGCCGTGGAGCATCAGGTCTTCAAAGTAGCCGACAAAAAACTCCCCGCCCTGGATTTTCGGGTTCTCGCAGTGCTCGTACAGCATTTGCGCCAGTTTGGCCGCTTCTTCGGTCAACGTGTCTGGCTCGGCAAAAACCGTAGCGCATAACTGGAACACCGGATGGTTGCTGACATCCTCCTCATGGTGGAAATAGAAGAATTCCTCCGTTTTTTCAAATGACTTCAGCATGGTGACGAGGATTTTCTCCTCGGCGACATCGTGCAGGGACACAAGGGTTTGTTTGGGGATAACGACCCCTTCATAGCGGTTTTTGTTGCCCACCCAGGTGGCTGAAAAGCGGGTGAGGCGGGTAGCTGAAAAATCGAGCATCGCGGAAATGTGAATTTTTAGTGAGGAATAATGACTTTTGCGTCGTTCTTGCCTGCTGTACCGGCAAAAGTACAGCGAAAACAAGGGCGATGCCAGGGCATGCCCGCTTAATTATCCACATCTTGAAAATTGCCGTAAACACCCGTTTTTTGCTCCCTGGCCAACTCGAAGGATTTGGCTGGTACACCCACGAGGTTGTGCGGCGCATGGTGCTGCGGCACCCGGAGGATGAATTTGTGTTCTTCTTCGACCGAAAATTCGACCCGCGTTTTGTGTATGCCTCTAATGTTATGCCCATAGTGCTTTACCCGCAAGCCCGGCACCCGCTTTTGTTCCGGATTTGGTTTGAATGGGCTGTGCCAAGGGCATTGAAGAAACACCAGGCTGACGTGTTCTTTTCCCCCGATTCTATGTGCAGCCTGCGCAGCAAGGTGCCAACCGTGATGACCTGCCACGACCTGGTGCCGCTCCATTTCCCTGAACAGGTAGAGCGCCGCCACCGGAAATTCCTGCTGCGCTTTTTGCCCAAATGGTTGCACCGGGCCGACCGAGTGTTGACTGTTTCAAAATTTGTCAAACAGGATATTGAAACAACTTGCGGTATCGAGCCAGCCCGTGTACATGCCGTGTACAATGGTTGTCGCGATGACTTTATGCCTTTAGAAGCGCCTGAAAAACTAAAAGTTAGGAATGAATATGCCAATGGATGCCCCTATTTCTTTTTTGCCGGCGCCATACACCCCAGAAAGAACGTGCCGCGGATGATCCGCGCTTTCGACGCGTTCAAAAAAAACACGGGCGCCGATGTGAAGCTCCTGCTGGCAGGCCGCTTTGCCTGGCAAACCGGGGAAGTGCGCACGGCCTGGGAACAATCGGAGCACAAAGGCGATATTGTTTTCTTAGGCTACGTCGGCGAAACAGAACTGCCGCGCCTGACCGCAGCTGCCTTGGCCATGGCGTACGTGTCGGTAAGTGAAGGCTTCGGCCTGCCTTTGGTGGAGGCGATGGCCTGCGACACCCCGGTGCTGAGCTCGAACACCAGCTGCCTGCCGGAAGTGGCGGGGGAAGCTGCGCTGTTGGTCGATCCGTATTCGGAGCAGGATATTGCCGCTGGTATGGAGGCGCTTTACCGTGATCCAAACCTGGTGCGCGCACTGGTGAGCAAGGGAAGGGTACAGCGAAAAAAATTCAGTTGGGACCAAGCTGCCGAACAAGTCTATGAAATCCTGAAAATGGCAGCAAACGGTGGATAGGCCATTAAAAATACTGCACCTGTTCGATTTTTACTTGCCCGAAACCATGAACTGGGCCTGCCAGATGATGCGCCACACCCCCGGCGTGGAGGTTTGGGCAGCTGCGCCCTGGATGGTGCGGAACAGTTTTTACGACCAAAATTTCCGGTTTTTTCGGCGCGACTTGCAGCGAATGCCGGTTTTTTTCCCAAAAAGCGAATGGTCTGCAAGCTGGCTCTCCCGCAACCTGATCCGTTTGGAAAGGATATGGCCTTTGTACAAAAACTGGCTGTTCCAACAAATAAAAAATGACCCGCCGGATGTGCTGCACGCGCATTTTGGCCCCGTCGGCTGCCACTATCTCGATTTGGCGAAAAGGCTGGATATACCCTTGGTTGTTTCGTTTTATGGCTATGATTTTCAGCGGCTGCCGTTTGAAAAGCCGCGCTATCGCGCTCTATACCAGCAACTATTCGCACGGGCAGCAGCAATCACCACCACCGGGCCATACACCATCCGGATGTTGGAAGAACAAGGCTGCCCGGCTGAGAAAATCACCGCAATCCCTTTGGGCATCGACCCAAGCCAATTTCCCTGGCACGCAAGGGGAAAGCCGGCTGGCCAATTGAACATGGTGCAAGTGGCTACCATAACCCCCAAAAAAGGCCATCTCGACACCTTGGAAGCCTTGCGCATAGCCATTCCCCGATGCCCTGAGCTTCACCTCGCGATTGCCGGCGAGCTGCAAGACAAGGATTTGGCCAGAAAAATGAGGCAGTTCATCAAAAAGCACCAACTTGCCCCTTTTGTTACCTGGCGCGATGCCGTGCCATATTCGCAGGTGCCCGCTTTTTTTCGGCAGTTTGACATATTCGTCCACCCAAGCCGCACGACCGAAAAGCGCGACTCCGAAGGCTCGCCTGTGGTGATCCTGGAGGCCCAGGCTACTGGACTTCCGGTGCTGGCGACCCATCATGCCGATATTCCGGCGCAGGTGCTGCACGGCGCCACGGGTTTGCTCACGGCAGAAAACGACCCTGCGGCATTGGCAGCGGGCATGGAAAAATTTTATTGGATGGAAGGAAAGGAATACCATGTGTTTGGCGCGGCTGCGCGAAAAAACGTTGAGCGCGCGTTTGATGTCGAAAAATGCGGTTTGAAGCTGTTTGAATTGTATGGGATAATGCTGGCTTGAGGCTATTGTTGAAGCAAACTTGTTTTCGCGAGTCTGAAGGCCTTATGCAGCATTTTATTGGTCAGACCACGGAAATCGGTCAGACCAAGGGCTATCGTCTGACCGCTTTTCGCGGTCTGACGAATAAGTTTTTACAATTTTGCCCTATAAATGATACCACGGTATTCGTTATTCGAAATGCCTGTCAAAATTGGGGATGACTCATGTTGCACTTACACCACCACTATTTCCCCCTATGGCCTCAAATGCCCCCTTACCAGAATGACTATCCAACCCGAAACCCGAAACCTTTAAAAATGAAACTCCTCATCCTCACCGCCTGGTACGCCCCCTTCATCCACCCCCGCGCGCACCGATGGACTGCGCTTTCGCAGCATTGGGTCGCAGCAGGGCATGAGGTACATGTACTGACGGCAAGGGTCGGCGACACCCCAAAATCCGCCCGGATTCAAGGCGTACAAGTACACCGCACCGGTTTTGATTCCCTGAAAGAATGGCTGTACTACAAGCTCAGGATAAAGGATGGCCGGGGCAGGGTAGGGACTGTTCCCCGGAAAAAAAACTGGCCTTTCCGTTTGTTGGAATGCTGCTACAAAGCCTTTTGGAAAAACATCTTTTTCCCCGACGATGCCTGTGTCTGGTATTTTCCCGCCAGGCGAAAAATGCTGCAACTGCTTGAAACAGTGCGTTTTGACGCGATTATCACCGTCTCGCTGCCTTTTACCGACCACTTGCTGGGCTTGGCAGCCAAAAAGAAGCACCCTAAGCTGTTCTGGGTTGCAGATATAGGCGACCCTTTTTCCATGCAGGCAAAGGCGCCGAACAACGCTTGGCTGTACAAAAGGCTAAACCGCCGCCTTGAGCACAAGGTGTTGGCAATGGCCGACGCATCAGTGGTGACCACTCCTGCTACGGTGACAGCTTATGAAAAGCTGTTTGGCGCGGCCTTTGCCGGGCGGATACAGGTGATACCGCCATTGTTCAGCCCCCCGGCCCCATATAATGCCGAACAGCCCCAATTCCATGGCATCAATTTGGGCTACTTCGGCGCGCTGTACGCCCCCACGCGCACGCCGGATGCCCTTCTGACCCTTCTTGAAAAGGTATTTGCCCTGCGCCCCGAGCTCCACGGAAAGTTGACCCTACATTTTTTCGGCGAGATCTTCCCCGAATTTTACGGACAATTGTCCGGTTGGCGCCCAGGCAGTACCCGCTTGCACGGGCTGCGCACCCGTGAGGAAACCTGGGTTGCCATGCTGGCCATGGACATATTGGTGAACATCGGCAACACGACGGATTTTCAGCTGCCCAGCAAGGCCGTGGACTACCTGGCTGCGGGCAAGCCGATCCTGAACCTCTCGTTTGTGGAAAACGATCCTTTTGCCCGGTTTTTTGAAGGGAATGGCTTGGTTTTCAACTTGACGGTGCGCGGCGGCATGGTCGCGGACGACCAGGTAATTAAATTTTTGGAGTGGATGGAACATCAAAAGCCTACCCCGAATCCGGGCTTGATGGCGGAAAGGGTAAGGCCGTTTTTGGTGGAGGATATTGGGGGGAAATATTTGGCGCTGTACACGGAGGCTTGGAAAAGCGCTAAAGTTTGACAAACTTCCCAGTCCATGCTTTGCCATAGATTTGCAAGCTCAAAAAATACAGCCCAGGAGGGAGATAGTTGACATTGATAGGCACTCTGCTTTCCTTAAAATGGATTTCTTGTTGTATCAGTACTTTGCCCCTTGAATCCATTATCCAAACAGTGCCAAAGTTTGCTGGAGCATCCTCAGTATTTCCTGTCATTTGCACATTCAGTACTTCGCCTGTCGGGTTGGGTGATAGATGGATCAATGCAGAAGACGATGGGCCTCTTGTGCTGACACTGGGCCCATCGATTCCCAGCGTGTCACAGGGGCTTCCCTGCAAGTCATACAAACGGAAATTCGGAAAATGTGGCATCGTCCGCACGTTCGTGACGGGCAAGGTGACTGCTTGCTGCACAAAATTGATGTCGTCGATGCCCGCCCCTTCGGGGTTTTTGAGCGCATGGAAGAACCTGGCGCGGGAGGGGATGTTTCCGTACATGACGTCGAAGGGGCCATTGACTAAATAATGGAAGGTGTTGCCTGGCACGGTGTAATTCCCGGCACCATAAGAGAAACGCATAGTATCGAGTTTCGGCATATTGGCTTCCAAGTCGGCGCGCAACAGCACGTTGTGGTCGGTGGCATACAGGTAGCGCCCTGATGGCGAAAAAGCCGCGCCGCCGCCGTAGAACCAGTGCTTGGGCAACACAGCCAGTTCCAGCGTCGCGCCAAAAGTGCCGGAACAGCGGTCAAAATTGGACACTGTCACTTTGCAGTCGCCCCAGCTTGCCAAGCGGCTGCCATCGGGGGACGCCGCCGTTTGGCCGTGGTGCTCGCAGCGCAGGCCGCCCATCGAAACGTTTTGGGGCGGCATGGGCTGGATGCCTTGTGGCGACAGGAGAAACACGTGCCATTCGAGGTTGTTGAAGGCCGGCACGACAATCCACCAATCACGGCCGTTGCCGTGACGGACGGCGTTGAAATTTCCAAGGTCTTCGTCTAGCAGCACGTTGTTTTTTGACACGACATCGCCAAGCCCGTTGTCCAGGCTCATGTCGATGATGGAGTAGTAGAGCGGGCCGAGCCGCAGTTTTCGCTGCGGCTCGTAGGCAGCACCTGTATGGAACAGCACGTATCGGGCCGTATCGCCGGGCATGGGCAGTGCCATAGCCCCTTGCGGCACGATGTAGCCTTTCCAGGGGCATATCTGCTGGCTGATATCGCCCGGGTTCAGCCCTTGGCCATTGGGCATGAGCTCATGCTGCCGGTTGGCGACTTCGCAACCGTTTGAGTAGAACAGTATTTTGCCCTCTGGCGAGGCGGCCACCGCCAGGGTGCTTTCAAAGTTGAAAGCCAGTGGCAGTTGTTGGACAACGGGGCCGTTTTCCTCGAACCAAAGGCTGAAATAGCCGTTGCCGGGCAGGCCGGGGAACTCGTTGTAACCTCCGAGCCAGAGCCGGTCGGAGAGCTGAGCCTGCAGCGTACAGCTCAACTGGCAGAAAGCAAGCAAAGTGAGGAGACTTTTCATATTTTACCTGGGTTTGGGTGGATTTGATGGATTCTTAGGTGCGGCCTTTCCTTCCTCCTGCCTTTTCTGTGCCTCCATCTGCATGATCGCCATTTCCGCCATGTTCGGCACGCGCTCTGGGGCTTTCCCGCTGGGCGGGCTGCCATTGAACAGGGGCGGCAGCAGGGTATAGCCTTTGGGATTGCTCACAGCGGGCGGATACCAGTCGCTTTTTACGAACCCGTCCCCGGGCTTTTGGCCGTTTAGGGTATCGCAGGGCGAGCCTTCCCACTCGCCGAGGCGGTAGTTGGGGAACTGGCACATAGTGCCATCGTTGTATTTGGGCAGCGAGAGGCCATGCTGTTCTACATCGGCGGCATGGCCTGGCAGGTCGGGGTTGTGAATTTGGTGCATGGAAAGGGTACTGTTGGTGGTGGAGTAGTAGATTTTGTGGTCGGGGCCAAGGTTCGGCAGAAAAAAGCCCGTTGTGAATGGCTGCTGGGGAGAGGCCATTCCGTCAAAATAGGCCAGAGTATCTAAGGAAGCGGAGATATCTGTTGCGCTGACATCAATGCCCATTACAGCCTTGAAAGAGGAAAGGTACAAATGCTTTGAATCAGAAGCAAATACAACAGCAAAGCACAAAAAATCCTGGTTTGCAAAGGGCATGACTTTCAAATTGTTGAACGAGCCGTTACAGCGGTCAAAATCAAAAAGGTACAAGCCAAGCCTGCCTGCTGCCCGTACATATTTGCTGCCATCGGGGGAAATATCATTGATTGATTGATAATCAGTGCCAGAGAGCTGAAAAGGCATTACGGTCTCGAAGGGGCCGTGCACACCATCAGGATCGAGCAAAAAAGTGTACAAAATTGGCTTCTGTACTTCGCCGGTAACGACCCACCAATCCCTGCCATTGCCGTGTTTTACTGCTACTGGTGCGATATAATTTTTGTCAGGGGGCAAGATAATTTGATTTTTTTGTAGCACTTGCCCTAACCCATTGTTTCCATTCATATCAATAACGGAATAATAAAATGGAGAAGTAATTGCTTCAGTCGTTACAGCACTTGCCATATGGAAAAAATGGTAGTGGTTCTGGCTACCAGGTGTTGGCAAGGCAAAACAAAAAGGCCCATTTGGGTATGCTCTGTTTTGCCATTGGATCCAAAACGGCCCTGGGTTTATTGTATCTCCGTTCAACATGATGTTATGCGAAACATCTCTTATAGAAATGCCATTAGTATAAAATGCCAAATTGCCTGAGGAATCACTGCCAACAAAGCAATAGAATTTATGGTCAATCTTTTTTTTCTCTGGGTAAATTATTGGAGGTGAAACATTGAAATCAATATTTACGCCGCCTAAAAGCGGGTCAGGGCTGTTGTTGAAATAGCCGAACATCCAATTATAATCATGTTTTTGAGCCTTAGCTGTAATACTTAAGCCAGCTAACGCAACAGCGGAACAAAGTATAAATCTTTTCATAGGAATTGTATTACTCTGGAAACACGCAGGAGGGTGTGGTTGCCTGAGTTCTCAAGCAACCATACCCTGAATTTTGATGAAAATGTTAATGTGAAATTGTCAGCTTACCAGACCAAACCGGTAAATTGTCCGAAGCTACCCTGATAAAATAGAGCCCGTCAGTCAAACTCGTGGTATCAATAATAATTGACGCATTGTTGTCAAGTTTGATGGTTCGTATAGTTTTCCCGGTTATGTCCGTAACCGTCAGGGTACCGCTCAATGGTGCCGAAAATTGGACATTCGAACGGTCATTGGATGGGTTCGGTGATATGGTAGCAACTATGTTCGCTGCATTGCTACGCTCGAACACCAACCCCGGGCAAAGCGCCTCGTCGTCATAATCAAATTTCTCTATGGCCGACCTTGCCAAAATTACCCCTATTCCACCTTCGTGCCGGCATTGCCCGGCAATGGATTCCAGGGTAGAATAATCCGTTGGCGCCCATTCGGCAGTATTGGCAACATGGCGTGAAACCAACAAAGTCAGCACAGTTTTCAGGTTTGTTTCCCACACATCAGCGGTTGTAATTGCCCCCAGGTCTGTGAGCAGTTGGCTGGCCCTGCCGGTAACGGTGGCTAAATACTGTGCGGCAAGCGTTACGTTCTCCTGTTGCAAAACCTCAAGGTCGTCATGGAGTGTGGCCAGAGCGGCCTCTGCCGCGGCCTTTTGTGCCGGGGTTGCGGCTTCCTGATACAATTGTTGCTGCTCCCTGATGGCATCCAGCTTTTGACCCGTTGCTGTCTGGTTGTTATCCCAGTCGCTTTGCAGGGCTGTTTCTATAACACCTATGTTCTCCCATGCCTCTTTAGCCCGTTGCAGCTTGCCAATATTGCCTTCATCATGGGTGTTGAAGAATTGAGCATCAAGGCTGCCGTTAGGCCGAAGTTGCGGGTGCGCCAACAGTTCGGAATACGCAAAAAGGCTGGCATCCCAGGTGGTTGCGGGGTATCCCTTGTAAGGTTCAAAGTCTCCGTCGATCAGCAGGCGGCTGGAGCGGGCCTGTTTGGGGTCGTTTGGGTCGGCAACTTCAAAACAAGGAAGTGAATTTGATGGTTCGCCGCCTGAATATGAGAACCAGTCGTCAGCGGGAATCCTTGGATTCGCCCATAATGAAGTATTCTGGTTAGCGCTGTTAATATAGAATGCAGAAGATTGGAGCAAAAACAGATCTGGATCTCCCTCAAAACGCGCCTCCGTCGGGCTGGCAGAAGGCCATTTGTTTTCCGCGTCTTCTTGTTCTCCGATCATAGTGCCATGGGTAAGGTTCAGGTCACATTCGTTATTTTCCATTTGGTTGAGCTTGAAGGTGGTCATGTTGCAGCCGGAGCCGGTGAAATAAAAGCCCTGGTTCAATTTTTCGGCGTAGTTGCAGGAGATCAGGCAATAGCCTGAGCTTGTGTTGTCGATGCCCCTGTATTGGAAATAGTTCGAGCTCTGGGCTGCGCCGAAGGTTGCAAAAAAATCGTTGCCAAGCATTTCGTTGTTGCTGGCTTTGTACAACAAAATGCCCTTGTATTCGTGTTCTGCGGTAGTGGCATAGTTTTGGAAATAATTGTTCCCTTCCAATCTGATCCTTTGTGTATGGTTGAGGTATGAGCCAACATGTTGGTGAGGCGGGTTGGGGTCATGCACTTTGAGATCGTCAAAAAACTGGTTGTCTTTAACAAATGCTCTGTTGGGCAAAATCATATCGCTAAAGTTGAACCGGGTGCCATACCTATAATCTGGGGCGGTGTTATTGTCCCGGAATTCGCAGTCTTCAATTTGCAGCCCTGCAAACGTTGAGTTTCCCAGGTAAATGCCGTTTGTCCCATAGGATTCGAAGCGACAGTTGGTGACTATAAAAGCTGTGGGAATCTTGCTATTAAATGCTTCCACCTCTGACCCGGTTGATTCTATTTTGGCGTTGTCGAGAACAAGGTTGTAATTTTTAGTAGCGATGCCAATTCCATGCCTGTCTATCATAGATAAGCTGGTTTCCTCTCCACCAAATCCGTTGATTTTTGCGGTAAAGATGGCCCCACTGCCTTCTATATCAATGGCCAATCCCCCGTTAGAAAACTTTGTGGTGTACAGGTCAAAGTTGGAATTGGATCCAGAAATCCCTTCTGAATAGCCCGAAACCTGGTTGGGCGGAGTAGCCAAGTTTTGGCTGCCGATTAGAACATAGCCAACATTAACGAGGTTTATCGCCGTTGCAACTGGTTGTTGGCCAGGGCAAGGCGTTACGACCCCACCGGTAGCATCGAAAAGATTGCTGGAGATACCTGCACCGGATACCTTTGGTTTCCCAGCAATATTGATACAGGTGTAATTGCCGATAAAGTTGTTGCCCTTTATTTCTGCAGTGCATGCGTCGTTCAGAGCGATGGCTTTGCAGGAACGAAATACCTGGCACTGGTCAAAGACAATCATTGCGGCATTTTGGACCTCGATTCCTGCCCAAGAGGTAGCATTGCCACAGATATCAAATTGAGTCGGCTGATTGGTGTTTGGGTTAGGAGCCGCGTCCAAACTGCAATTCCCGTTTATGATGATTTTACCGGTATTGTCAGAAAAGAAGACGTTCACACCGCGCAAACGCCATGTTTTGCCTTCATCAATAGTAAAGGAACCTTGAATTTCGACGGTGCCGCCTGTCATGTTTTCCATGGCCATTGGTGCATCAGATAGTTTTGGAACATTTGCACCAGTACCAACAACATAAGTGGCAGCCGGGCACTGTGCATGTATTTTCATACTAAACAGCATCAAAACCACCAAAAACTTTAGCTGATTCAGCTTGTGGGCAAAAGGCTGCCCCCCCCGCAATAAAGGTCGTCAAATTAAAGTGATTCTGTTGCTTGGGATGGCACAAATTTGCGCCAAGTAGATGTGCTGGATAATTTTTCATCGTTTGAAGTAGTTTGAAATTTAAAGATAAAGAGTTACAAGGGCCAGCCGGTCAGACTGACCAAACTAATCATAAGACATATCTCGACAAATTGACCTTGAATGGTTTATTGGGCGCTAAGGAAGGTTCGAACCGTGTCCCGGCTTGGGGTGCCTATGCCCCTGGGCGAAACAGTGATACAAATGTAGTGACTAATAATCCAAATATTCAATAGCACTAGCACGTGTTGCCTGTTAAAATTGGAAATTTAACAATTATGTGACTCGGAAAATTACCGTGGAAACCAGTGTTGTGATTTCTCGTTTAAGGCTCCCTGCACCACCCCCAAATACCTCGGCAGCACCAACCCATCGCCAAACTCCCGCTCAACCTTCTCCCGCCCTTTCCCCCCCATTTCATCAATCTGGGTAAGGGACAAAGCCAGGGTTTTCCTAAAAGCATCTGCCAGGGCGCGGGCATCCCGCGGCGGCGCCAGGAACCCGTTTTCCCCTTCGGTCACGGTTTCGCGGCACCCGACGCTGTCGGTGGTAATGATCATCTTGCCCATCGCCATGCCCTCCAGCACAGCGCGCGGCACGCCCTCGCGGTAGTAGGAGGGCAGCACCAGCACATCGGCCTCGGCGATGGCGGGGCGCACGTCGGCGGCAAAGCCGAGGTATTCGACCGAGCCTTCGTGCACCCATTCCTGCAGCTCGGCGGCTAAAATAGTGGTGGGGTTGCCGGGATCGGTGCTGCCCAAGACGCGGAACTCGGCCTGGCAGCCTTCCGATTTTATCATGCGGGCGGCCTCCGCAAATTCCCGGATACCTTTCTCCGCCAGCAGCCTGGCCACAAACAGAAAGACAAGCCCCTCCGAGTCGCCCGACTTTTTTCGCGGCGCGAAATGGTTCAAGTCGATGCCAGGCCCCGGAACCAGCAGGGCTTTGGAGGCCGGTACTATTTTTCTGGAAACAAATTCCTGCAGGTCGTCCTGGTTCAGGAAGATCACTTTTTGGGCAGTGCGGAATGAAAATCGGTACAAACCTAGCAAAAGCTTGCGCAGCCAGCTTTCTTGGCTGCCCGAAATGCCCATGCCCTCAATGGTGGAGATGACAGGGATGCTCAGCATGGCAGCCGCCAGGTTGCCTAAGGTGTTGGGCCGGATGGTGAAGAGGCAGGCTACGTCCGGCTTTATCCGGCGCAGCGTAAAATACAGCTCGACAAACAGCCGCAGGTTGGTAAAGGGAGAAAGGCTGCTGCGCCTGAGGTGGCGGAGCGGGTAGAACTTGCTGCGCGTATGCCGTTCTAGCTTGAGCCGGGAGGCATCGTCGGCTGCGATCAGCACGACCTCGTATCCGGCGCGATCCAGCGCCTGGATGAGGCTCAGGCGGTAGTTCCACAGCGTCCAGGCGATGCTTGCCACGAGGGCGACTTTGGGGGCTGGATCGAGGGGGTTTCGGTTCGGGGCAAAAAAAATCTCTGAACCGGGCGCAGGAGGCTGCGGTTCAGAGATTTGCCGAATAGGATGTGGCGCTGTTTTCTTCGTCACGCTGCTGCAAACATACGACCCTCGCCGGGTTGGATGTTAGAACGCGGGTCTCTTGCCAACGCTGCAATCTGATCGGGTGTGTACTCTCTTTCCACCAGATCATACACCTCAAGTGCCTGATCGCGGGTGATGGATGGGAATTCACGCAGGAATTCATTTACGCTGACGCCAATTCGAAGAAAATCATAAAAAGTCTCAATTCGAACACGAGTCCCACTGAATACGGGAGCGCCATCTTGAATTTCGGGGTGCACAGTGATTGCGGCAAGTTGATTCATATCCGGTGCTGTTGTTTTGTGATTAAACGATTCAGACCGGGATTATACAAAGCTTTCATACAAGGATTAATTTAGAAATGAAGATTAGAAATGGTAACAGGAGCGAATGTAGAGAATATTCTACGGGATAAAAAAAAATGTTAATGAAATTTTTATAAAACTTAGGGTTTGCCCTGAATTGATCTTTTAGAGCATCCGGGAAAACCCTGAATTTACAGGTATTTTTCGCCCGTCCTTTCTTTGACAATGGCCGTTACCTGCTTGATTTCCTGCTCTTTAGCTTTCGGATAAACCAGGAGCACATCGCCTTCGTCCACCACGATGTAGTCATGCAAATCTTTTAACACGGCAAGCTTTCCGGCAGGCAAACGCACCAAGCAGTTGCTGCTGTCGAGGGGAAGGGTTGTGCCGCCGAGCAGGGCATTGCCTTGCTCGTCTTTGGGACATTCGCCGTGCAGGCTTGCCCAGGTGCCGAGGTCGCTCCAGCCAAATTCAGCCGGGATGGTATAGACATTGCGCGCTTTTTCCATGATCGCCACATCCACGGCGACATTGGGCGTACCGGGGTATTCACGGTCAATAAAACTTTGTTCTCCGGCCGTATTCCATTGGCCATTGCCTTTTGTGAGGATGCTGAATATGTCCGGAGCGAGGTTTTCAAAGGCCGCGAGGATGGATTTGACGCTCCAGATAAAAATGCCCGCATTCCACAAATATTCGCCGGAAGCTACAAATGTTTGTGCAGTGGCCAGGTCGGGTTTTTCGGCAAAGCGTTTTACCTTGAAAATGCCCTTTTCCGCCTCCTGTTCCATTTGGATATACCCATAGCCGGTGTCGGGGCGGGAGGGCTGTACGCCCAATGTCAGGAGGGCGTCGTTTTTGGCGGCAAAATCCAGGGCCAGGCTTATTTTTTCCAGGAAGGCATTTTCCTTCAGCACGATATGGTCGCTGGGCGCGATCACGAAATTGGCATCGGGGTCGAGGGCGGCAAGTTTTAAAGCTGTGTAGCAAACACAGGGTGCGGTGTTGTTCCGGCTAGGCTCGCAAAGCACCTGGTTTTCGGTGATCTCCGGCAATTGTTCCAGCACCAGGTCTTTGTACAGGGCATTGGTGACGATAAAAATGTGGCTGGCGGGGCAGATTGGCAGGAAACGCTCGAACGTGAGGCGCAGCAGGCTTTTGCCCGTGCCGAGCATGTCGAGGAACTGTTTGGGGCGGGCTTCGCGGCTGCCCGGCCAGAACCGGCTGCCGACCCCGCCCGCCATAATGGCGACGTAGGTGTGGTTTGACATGGTGTGGTAGATTTTGGGGGCGAAAATAGGGGATTCGTGTGGCAGCGGCGAATAACCTTGCAGTAATTCTATACCAGAATTTCTGTGATTTGCAAGAAAAAGCTTTACTTTTACCATGAAAATTCTGCATTCAAACCTGATATTTCATGGTAAACAACGTGTACGTCCCCCGTGCAACCGAAGCTGAAATACTCAAGCTTACTTCTTATTTCCCAGCTGTCGCTGTGGTCGGCCCCCGCCAGGTGGGAAAAACCTCGCTCGTACAGGCTATTAGGTCAAAATTGTCAAAGCCCTCGGTTTACCTGGATTTGGAGAACCCCGACGACCTGGCAAAGCTGAATAACCCATCATTGCTTCTCGACCCCCTGGCCGAGCAAACGGTCATCCTCGACGAAGTGCAGAAAGTACCTTCCCTCTTTCCGGTTTTAAGGGGCATAATTGACCGCAACCGGCAGCCCGGCCGCTTTATCCTGCTGGGCAGTGCCTCGCCCGATTTGATACGGGACACTTCCGAATCACTGGCGGGGCGGATCGCTTACCTCGAACTCAAGCCATTCCGCTACGATGAAATCAGCCATCTGTCCGATTGGCGTACACATTGGTTCCGGGGCGGGTTTCCACCGTCGCTGCTGGCGCCCGACGAAGATTTTACGCGAATTTGGCGACAAAACTTCATCAAAACTTACTTGGAGCGCGACCTGCCCCTGCTTGGTCTTCGTGCCGACCCGCTGCTCACCGGTCGCCTCTGGCAAATGACGGCGCACCTTAGCGGCAGCCTGCTCAACATGGAAAGCCTTTCCGGTTCGTTGGGCATACACGGTTCCACGGTGCGGCAATACCTGGACTTTTTCGAATCGGCCTACCTGGTGCGACGCTTGCAGCCCTATTTTACCAACTTGAAAAAGAGGTTGGTAAAGACTCCGAAAATTTACATCTGTGACACAGGTATTCTACACCAACTCCTTGGCATCGCATCTCCGCTTGACCTTGCTGGGCGTCCGACGTTGGGCGCTTCCTGGGAAACCTACGTCATTGAGCAGATAGCCGCTATGCTTCCCGACTGGGCAGAAATCTACTTCTACCGTACACACCAGGGCACGGAGGCCGACCTCGTCATCACCCGGGGCGGTTTGCCAGAGGTGCTGGTCGAGATAAAATATTCGACCACTCCAAAAGTGTCAAAGGGCTTTCACATCGCGCAGGCCGATCTGGGTACGAGCAAGCAATTCGTCGTCTGTCCTGTGGAAACAAGTTTTCCGCTTTCGGAACACATCAATGTATTGGGCATAAATGATCTTGCGCAACTGTTTTTGCAGGAGTGAATAGGCTGTTCCAATGTGGTAGCGGGAAGGATGAGTTGAACGAGGAGCGCTAGGATATATCAAACACCCTTTCTTTAACCGCCTCATACACCCTTTGAATACCATCTTCCAGCTTGATGCTTGCCTTCCAGCCCAGTGCCGTCAGTTTGCTGACATCCATAAGCTTGCGCGGGGTGCCGTCGGGTTTGGAAAGGTCGTTTTTTATCTCGCCCTCAAAACCAACGATTTGGCGGACGATCTGGGCCAGCTCCAGGATGGACACATCTTCGCCTACGCCGATGTTCACAAACCCTGGTTCGTTGTAATGCTGCATCAAAAAGAAGCAGGCATCGGCCAGGTCGTCCACGTGCATGAATTCGCGGCGCGGCAGCCCGCTGCCCCAAATGGTAACAGACGGCAGGCCATCGCGCCGGGCTTCGTGGAACCGGCGGATCATGGCAGGCAAAACATGGCTGTTCTGGGGGTGGTAGTTGTCGTTGGGGCCATAGAGGTTGGTGGGCATGACGCTCACGAAATTGCAGCCGTATTGGGCGCGGTAAGCATCGCAAAGCTTAATTCCGGCTATTTTGGCGATGGCATACGGCTCGTTGGTCGGTTCCAGCAAGCCCGTCAAAAGGGCTTCTTCGCGCAATGGTTGGGGCGCCAATTTGGGGTAAATACAGGACGAACCCAGGAACATGAGCTTTTTTACGCCCTGCAAATAGGCACTGTGGATAACATTTGCCTCGATCATCAGGTTGTCGTACAGGAATTCGGCGCGGTAGGTGTCGTTGGCTAAGATGCCGCCTACTTTGGCGGCGGCCAGGAACACAAAATCAGGTTTTTCTTTTCTAAAAAACTCATTGACTTCCAACTGGTTGCGCAAGTCCAGGTCGTTTGAGCCAGCCAGGCAGAAATTGGAAAACCCTTCCTGTTCCAGTTTGCGCAGAATAGCAGAACCCACCATCCCGCGGTGCCCAGCTACGTATATTTTTGAAGATTTTTCCATCTTATTTTTCAGACTTTTTTGAATAAAAAGTTGCTTGTTGGGATAATAGTGTACTTTTACGGCGCTATTCATTAACTTTAACCAACAACATCATGAGCAAAATTTTTGATGCCATCAAACAAAAAGTAGCAGAAGCCGAAGCCGATGTAACGAAATTCGACGCTGGAAATGCCGCTGCTGGCAGCCGCGTTCGGAAAGCTATGCAGGAACTGAAAGACCTTGCACAAGCTTTGCGCAAAGACGTTCTTGAGACCAAAGAAGCAAGAAAAGCGAAATAAATTTCGCCCAAAGGCTACTGCAGTGGCGGGGTGACTACGACAGTCGCCCCGCCACTCTTTTTTGCCTCAAGCCCAATTGCTCTCCGTCGCAGCCAGTACCTTGAGCTGTTTTTTATTGTCGAGGTGCAAGCGCAAGGCCAGCATGGCGGCCACTTCTGCCGCCGCTTGCTGCCGTTCGATCAGTGATTCTGGTGTAAAATACTGATGGACAAAACTTGTGTCAAAATCGCCGCTCACGAATGCCGGGTGGTCGAGCACAAAAGCGCCAAAGGGCAGGGTAGTGGCCACGCCTTCCACTTCATAGGCAGCAATTGCTTCTTTGAGCTTTTGGATGGCCTCCTCGCGGTTGGCGCCGTGCACCACTAATTTGGCCAGCATAGGGTCGTAATAGATGGGCACTTCCATACCTTCCTCGTAGCCGCCATCTACCCGGACACCGGGGCCGCTGGGCAAGCGGTATCTTTCCAGCTTGCCGACGCTGGGCAAAAAATTGTTGAGTGGGTCTTCGGCATACACCCGCAATTCCAGGGCATGGCCGTTGATGTGCAAATCTTCTTGTGCAAACGGCAGCGCTTCGCCCCGGGCCACCCGAATCTGCCATTCCACCAAATCAAGCCCTGTAATCAACTCGGTGACGGGATGCTCCACCTGCAAGCGGGTGTTCATCTCCAGGAAATAGAAATTGCGGTCAATATCCACCAAGAACTCTACGGTGCCGGCGCCCACATAATCGCAGGATTTGGCTACCCGCACTGCGGCTTCGCCCATCGCTTTGCGCAAGGCGGGCGTGAGAATCGCTGAGGGCGCTTCTTCCACCACTTTTTGGTGCCGGCGCTGTATGGAACATTCCCGTTCAAACAGGTAGAGGGTATTGCCATGCGTGTCGCCCAATACCTGCACCTCGATATGCCTTGGCCCGGTGACGTACTTTTCGATAAAAACCGAACCGTCGCCAAAAGCCGAAACAGCTTCTGAAATGGCGCGTTCCATCTGCTCCTTGGTGTCCTCTTCCCGCTCCACGATGCGCATGCCCTTGCCCCCGCCGCCGGCAGAGGCTTTTATCAGGATAGGGTAGCCCACGCGCCGCCCGATTTCTTTGGCCATCTCTACATCGGTAATGGCCTGTTCGATGCCTGGCACCATGGGCACATTGTACTTTTTAGCCGCTTCTTTGGCCGACAATTTGCTGCCCATCACTTCAATGCTTTCCGGGCTGGGGCCGATGAAAGTGATGCCGGCCTTTTCCACCAAACGGGCAAAATTGGCGTTTTCGCTCAAAAAACCGTAACCTGGATGGATGCCGTCGACCCCCAGTTTCAGGGCTTCTTCGATGATTTTTTCAGCTTTCAGGTAGCTTTGGGCGGAAGGCGCGGGGCCGAGGAGCACCGCTTCGTCGGCAAAGCGCACGTGCGGCGCGTTGCGGTCGGCTTCCGAATATACGGCAACCGTCGCGATGCCCATGCGGCGTGCCGTGCGCATGATGCGGAGAGCGATTTCGCCGCGGTTGGCAACTAGGATTTTCTTCATGTTGCTTTTTTTGAAATTAACCAGACGGGTTGTTATTCGATATGAAGCTTTCCAGAGTAAATACCTTCTTCGTTCGAAAACCGTAATATATAAATCCCATTTTTGAGCGCTGAAACATCAATTAGACAGCCCTGGCCATTTGAAATATTAATTGTTTTCACTAATTGGCCTATTTGGTTAAATATTTGAAGCAAACTTTCCTCACTATTGTTTCCCTCCACCTGAAGCCTTACCCAATGAGATGCTGGGTTCGGAGCAAGCTCTAAGGTTCTGGTTTTATTAGGCGATATTACGTTGCTAATTATACCTGATCGGAATAGCTCTGAACCATGTACGCCATCATTGCCATAAAAGAATAACAGGTCATTACATGAAGCTAGCTTGTCTAAACTAGAACCATTTGAACCAGGAAGGAGGTCAATCACCATTTTAGTGCCGATGTCTGTTCCATCAGAAGACCACAGCTCGGATCCTGTTGATGATGTTGCAGCAACAAAATACAGAATACCATTTTGCACAGCATATCCTGATGGGTTCGAACTTCCTGAGCCTGGATTTATATCGGACAATCGAGTGGTTCCATCTGAAGTGCCATCAGTAATCCAAGGCTCCAATCCAAAGTTGGGTTCAATGGCTGTAAATACCACTTTGGAATTATAAGGAAAACAATTGATGAATCCAAGGCCACTGCCACTTCCCGGTGAGAATTCTTTCAATAATTGGGTGCCATTTTCTGTGCCGTCGGTGACAAATAATTCAAGACCAGTGGCAGGAGTAGTTGCGCTAAAAACCACCTTCCCATTAGTGTAAGCATGGGTAATAGAGCCTTGATTTGAGGTGAAGCCATTACCATTAGGATTCAAATCTTTTACAAAATGTGTCCCCATTTCAGTGCCGTCCGACACCCAAAGTTCACTGCCGTTAGTGCCATCATCAGCTTGAAAAAACACGCCGATAGGAGTGCTGATAAGGTTTCGGATATTACTTGAATTTGAACCAGGGTTAATATCTTTTACTATTTTTGTTCCTTGCTCAGTGCCATTACTGATCCACAGCTCAGTGCCTTCGGACGGTGTCCGAGCAGTGAAAAAGAGATTTCCGTTGAACGACCCAAAATTGCTGGGGCGACTATGGTTAGCACCAGAGTAGATATCTTTAACAAGAACTGTTCCTCCTTGGGTACCATCAGTGCGCCATAACTCTTGGCCAGTTGCACTTACTGCTCCATTAAAAAAAATATTATTCCCAAGTTGGAAAAATGCCGGGGGATCAAAAAAACTGTTGCTGCCGAAATCTTTTACAGCAGTGGTTCCATCAGTAGTGCCATCGCTTTTCCATAGTTTTGGGGAGCTGCCTCCTATGAAAAACATCGATCCGTTCAAGGATTCGAAATTCGAAATGAGCGTGTTGTTCGGGCTTTGATAAATTATTTTAAGCAGAAAAGTACCTTGTTCCGTACCATCACTTCGCCATAATTGAATACCATTTGTTTCGTCTTTTGCATTAAAATAAAATATTTGCCCATCGCAGCCATTAGAGCCATTTATATACGATGATGAAGATCCTGGATTAATATCCTTAACTATTGAGATTTGGGAAAAACCAACGAATGAAAAGAGTGCAAGAAAAAATGTTATAAGAGTCTTCATAAAAATTGCTTGAATTTTTTGTTTGAGAAATATTGTACAACTCACTTCTGCTGTTCCTTCGCCCAAGTATCCTTCAAGGTCACCGTCCTGTTGAATACCTTCTTCCCCGCCGTCGAATCTGGGTCAACGCAGAAATACCCGAGCCGGGTGAACTGGAATTTTTCGCCCACCGCGGCGTTTGCCAGCGCAGGCTCGATCATGGCATTTTCCAGCACCTGCAAGGAAGCCGGGTTGATGGTGGACTTGAAATCTTCTTCTGCTGCCGGGTTTTCCACCTTGAACAAACGGTCGTAGAGCCGCACCTCGGCAACCACCGCATCAGTAGCCGAAAGCCAGTGGATAACGCCTTTGGGCTTGAGGCCGGATGTGTCCTGGCCGGAGCGGCTTTCGGGGAAATAAGTACAATTCAGCGCCGTGATTTTTCCCTCGGCATCCTTCTCCACGGCATCGCAGCGGATGATAAAGCCGGATTTGAGCCGCACCATGCCGCCGGGTGAGAGGCGGAAGTATTTCGGCGGCGGGTTTTCCATAAAATCCTCCCGTTCGATCCATAGCTCGCGGGTGAAAGCGATTTTGCGGTGGCCTGCTTCCGGGTCTTCGGGGTTGTTTTCGGTCTCCATCCATTCGGTTTGGCCTTCCGGAAGGTTGGTGATGACCACTTTGAGCGGGTCGAGCACGGCGAATCGGCGCAGGGCGACCTTGTTCAAATCCTCCCGGATGCTGAATTCCAGCAGGCCGATCTCGATCAGGTTTTCGCGTTTGGCGATGCCGATGCGGTGGGCAAACTCGCGGATGCTCGCGGGGGTATAGCCGCGGCGACGAATGCCCGCGATGGTGGGCATGCGCGGGTCGTCCCAGCCGTTCACGTGCTTGTCTTCCACCAAAAGTTTGAGCTTGCGCTTGCTCATGATGGTGTAGGAGAGGTTGAAACGGGCAAACTCGTATTGTTTGGAAGGGAAAATGCCCAGGGTTTCGATGCACCAGTCGTACAGCTCGCGATGCGGGATAAATTCGAGGGTGCAAAAGCTGTGGGTGATCTTTTCGATGCTGTCGCTTTGGCCGTGCGCCCAGTCGTACATGGGGTAAATGCACCATTTGTCGCCCGTGCGGTGGTGGTGTGCGTGCTTGATGCGGTACAGGTATGGGTCGCGCATGTGCATGTTGGGAGATGCCATGTCGATTTTTGCCCGGAGCGTGCAGTGCCCGTCGGGGAATTCGCCTGCTTTCATTTTTTCGAACAGAGCCATGTTTTCTTCGGTACTAGTGTCGCGGTATTTGCTGGGTGTGCCGGGTGTGGTCGGTGTACCCTTCATCGCCGCCACTTCTTCGGGCGTAGAAAAGTCAACGTAAGCTTTCCCTTTGGCAATCAGCACTTTGGCCCATTCGTAAAGTTGTTCGAAATAGTCGGAGGCGTAGAGGATGTTGGCTGGCTCGAAGCCAAGCCAGCGCACATCGTCGATGATGCCCTCCACGAACTCGGTTTCTTCGGTGACGGGGTTGGTGTCGTCGAAGCGGAGGTTGGTCTGGCCGCCGTATTTTTGGGCGATGCCGAAGTTGAGGCAGATGCTTTTGGCGTGGCCGATGTGCAAGTAGCCGTTCGGCTCGGGCGGGAAGCGCGTGCGTATGGACTTGTGCTTGCCGGAGGCCAGGTCGGCCTCGACAATTTCTTCCAGGAAGTTGAGGGATTCTTTCCCTGCTGCAGACGAATCAGGTTTCATAATGTCAAAAAAGAATTGAGCGCAAAGAAACTCGGTTTAGGGGAAACGACAGGCAAAAAGGGAAAAGTTCCCGCTTACATCCTGCCGGGCATCTCGATGCCCAAAAGCCCCATGCCCTGCTCCAGCACTTGCCCCACGGCCTTGCTCAAGCTGAGTCGGAATGCCTTGGCCTCCGGGCTTCCGGCGCTGAAAATGCTCAGGTCGTGCCAGAAACGGTGGTAGCTTTTGGCTAAGGCATAGCAGTAATTGGCGATCAAGGAAGGGTCGTACTCCTTAGCGGCGGACAGTACGATATTGGGGAAATCGTGCAGCGCCACCAAAAGGTCTTTTTCCTGAGGCTGAATTTCCCGGTAGTTGTCGGCAATGCTAAGGTCAACCTGCTCTTTTTCAACCCGTTGCATCAGGCCATTGATCCTGACAAAACTGTACTGGATATACGGCCCTGTTTGCCCCTGCAAGTCCACGGATTCCTCCGGGTTGAAGATCATTTTTTTTCTTGGGTTCACTTTGATGATGAAAAACTTGAGGGCGCCCAAGCCGACGCGGCGCAGGTTCTCTTGTTTTTCCTGTTCGGTGACACCCTCCACCTCGCCGCGTTCGCTCGATTGCTCGGTTGCCAATTTCACCACTTCGGCGATAATGTCATCTGCGTCCACCACGGTGCCTTCCCTTGTTTTCATGCGCCCGGTCGGCAGTTCTACCAGCCCGTATGCAAGGTGGTGCAAGCCAGCAGCGTAAGGTTCTTCCAAGCGTTTCAGGATTTCGAACAAGACCTGGAAGTGATAGTTCTGCTCGTCGGCGACGACATACACAAAGCGTTCGCAGCCAAGCTCTTCGTAGCGCATTCTGGCGGTGCCGAGGTCTTGGGTGATGTACATCGAAGTGCCGTCGGAACGGAGCACCACCTTGTGGTCGAGCCCGATGTCGGTCAGGTCAACCCAAACGGAGCCGTCTTCTTTTTTGTAAAATACGCCTTTTTTCAAGCCATCGTCCACGATGTCTTTGCCGAGCAGGTAGGTTTGGCTTTCGTAGTACAACTTGTCGAAGGAAACCCCCAAATCATGATAAGTTTTGTCAAAGCCTTCGTAAACCCAGCCGTTCATTTTCTCCCAGAGGGCGATGGTTTCGGGGTCGTGTTTTTCCCACAGGAGCAACATTTCCCGCACTTCTGCACCAAGGGCAGAGTGTTCGTTGAACCACTTGTTCTTGAAGTCCTTGAAAAAGTCTTTTTCGGATTGCCCCGGTTTGTGTTTTTCCGCAAACAACTTTTTCCCTTCGGCGCTTTCTTGCCAGGCTTCGTATTCCGCACGTGTTTTCTGTTCAAACAAAACGTACCAATCGCCCACGAAATGGTCGCTTTTTACGCCCTCGCTCTCCGGTGTTTTGTCTTCGCCGAATTTTTTCCAGCACAACATGCTCTTGCAGATGGCCACCCCCCGGTCGTTGATGACCTGAGCCTTAATCACTTCGTAACCAACTGCTTCCAGGATTTTGGTCGTTGACCACCCTAACAGTATGTTGCGGATATGGCCCATGTGCAGGGGTTTGTTGGTGTTGGGGGAGGAGAATTCCACCATCACCTTTTTGCCATTTTTGGGGTGCTGGCCATACGCTGGGTTGGTGCTGATGGATTTAAGGAAATGTTGCCAATAGGCATCGGATATTTCCAAGTTCAGGAAACCCTTCACCACGTTGAACGACTTGATTGCGGCTACCTTTTGCTGCAATGCGGCGCCGATTTCGGCAGCAGCCATATCGGGCGATTTTTTCGCCGCTTTTGCAAAAGGGAACACGACCACGGAATAATCGCCCGTAAAATCTGGCGGTATCGTATTGACCAAAACTTTTGATGGTTCGGGCGCTTCGCCATACAGCTGTTCAACAGCTTGTGCCACAGCGGTTTGCAGCGTTTCAATAATATTCATGGGAACTTTTGCGCTAATTGAGGGGGCAAAAGTAGGGCAATTTTGCGAGATGCGGTGGAATGAGAAAAGGCAGGGTGTGGCAAAAGTATTTCCCATAAAATCCACGCCAAACTTTGTTTCAATTTTTGGCACCAAAGGCATTCCAGGTTTTTAAAACCTGGAAGGTCTAACGCTCTAACGAAATAAGAACTTGTTCGTTTTCCATAGCCAAGCCTTTTGACACAACATCCCCGCGTGCGAAGGAGCCCGCTAATTACGAAAGAAAAACAACCTTAGCGTCGAGCCTGGCAAGCGCATAACGCTCAGGCTTGCCACCTGGTCTGACGACTCAAAGTCGTCTGACCAGTAAGCAGATAATGCAGACCCTTCCAATATGGCTTTTTCAGCATAAAAACACAACACAGCAGTTTTTTCAAGCTTGGCGGTGCTTGGGAAAGGTAGGCATTGTGGTGTACTTACTGGTCAGACGACTTTGAGTCGTCAGACCAGGTGGCCGGGCATGGTACTGTACCTTCAAATTATGCGATGACCAGGCTCGACAGAATAGTTGTTTTAGGCGAGCCCCAACTGACACGTGAACGCATGGGCGAAAAAAAAGCTTATCGGATCAGCGTTGTATTTCCCTTATACACCTCCCTGGCGCCGTCCACATATTCGACCTCCAGCACCCAGATAAACACACCGGGATCCATGGGCTGCCCGCGGAAATTGCCGTCCCAGCCCGTATTTGGGTCGTTTAAGGCAAAGTCTTTGGCCTCATACACCATTTCGCCCCATCGATCGTAAATCCGGAAGACCAGTGCTGTGGTGTTTTTTTGGCCGTGCACCAACAACAGGTCGTTGACTAAATCGCCATTCGGGCTAAAGGCCGTCGGCACGTGCACCCTCCTGGGTTTGTCCACAGAGATCAATATCTGGTCTTCCGAACGGCAGCCCAAATCATCGATGGCAAAGACGGTGAAGTAGCGGGTGTGCTCTAAGGAATACACCGAGGGGTTGGGGCAGCTCATGCAGCTGAGCCAGGCACTGTCTGCCGGCGCCCAGGCCAAGTGGTAGGCGCCGGTATAGTTGAATACCTGGGCCAGCAACTGGGTGTCCTGACCCAACAAAATCCGGATATCCGGGCCCAGGTCAACTACCATTTGGGGCATTTGCGTCACTTCAATTGGGTTCAGGTCGAAAATGCAACCATTGGCATCTTTGATCCTGGGGGTGTAGTTGCCCGCTTTCAGCCCGATTTGGATGTTGGAACCGTTGAAAGGCTTGTTGTCGAGTGCGTACAGGTAGGGTGGGGTGCCCCCTGCCGGCGCTATGATAACCTGTCCGTTCTGTTGCCCATAGCAACGGACGGCCTCCATGTCGGCAGTTCCGCTCAAGGGCGCGGCTGGCTGGGTGATTTCGATGGAGGCTGGTGTCAAGCAGCCATTTGCATCTGTAACGCTGAGCGCAAATACGCCGGCCTCCAGCTGCTGGATATTTTTGTTTTGGTCGCCGTTCCACCAGTTGTAGCTATACGGGGCGGTTCCACCATTTGCGTTCGCCGAAGCGGTGCCGGTTCGGTCGCCGAAACATTTTACGTGGGAGGGCACGATTTGCACCTGCAGCTTGCTCGGCTCTTTCAAGGTGATGGAGGCGACACTTGGGCATCCTTGGGCATCTGTGATGGTCACTTTGGTGGTGCCGGCTGGCAAGCCAAGGCCGATAGAGTCGGTGGGTGAAGTGCCAGCGCCCCAGAACCAGGTGTAGGGTGCTGTGCCCCCTGTAGCTTTTGCAGCCGCCCAGCCGGTAGCCTCACCGTTGCATTTTACATCTTTGAACCCGGTTATGGATGCTTCGACACCCGTTGGGTTGCCCATGGTGAATCCGTATTGGGCCGTGCAGCCATCGGCATCGGTCAGGGTGACGGAATAGGCTTGGTTGGCCTTCAGGTTGTTGGCCGTGATGCCTTGCTGTGCCGGGCTAGTGTTCCATAAATAGTTGAAAGCATTGAGGTTGGCGGGCGTTGCGCCATAAAATACCGAGATCACGGTAGCAGAGCCATCGGCCCCATCGCGGCAGCGGGGCAGGCTAGGTTGGGCAAAAGCATTCAGCTGGGCTTTCTGCGTGATGACAGTCGAAGCCGTTTTGGTACAGCCTTTTGAATCGGTGACGGTGACATGGTATTGTTGCGACGGCAGCCCTGAAATGGTCGCATTGGTTTGACCGTTCACGTTCCACTGAAAGGAGAACGGCGCTGTGCCGCCGGAAGGCGCCACGGTTGCGCTGCCGTTGGACGCCCCGAAGCACACCGTGTCAGCAATCGGTGGCAGCGACAGTACTATGGCCGGAGGCTCGCTTACGGTGGCTGTCAGGGTCTCTGTGCAGCCTTTTTGATCGGTAATGGTAGCTGCATAGTTGCCGGCGATCAAATTGAGCAAATGCGCTCCGTTGCCGGTGAAGCCCCCGGGCCCTTGCCATACAGTGGAATAGTTGGCCGTTCCGCCGTTTATGTCCAAGTGCAGCTCGCCATTGTTGGCGCCGAAGCATTTGGCTGCCACAGGGGTGGCGAAGGCAGTCAAGTCGGCTGGCTGGCTAATCGCTTGCTGCAGGCTTGTGGTGCATCCGTTGGCATCGGTCACGGTAGCGGTGTAGGTGCCGACAGCAAGGCCTGAAATATTTTGGCTGGTTTGGCCATTGCTCCATAAATAGGAGAGTGGTTGCGCCCCGCCAGTGGCTGTAAGGCTGATTTGCCCGTTGTTGCCATTGAAACAAGACACGTTCTGCACCATGCTGGCGCTCGCCTGTATGGCTGCCGGCTGGTTGATGGTCACGGAGCCGGAATCGGTGCACCCGTTTGCGTCGGTGACTACCAGGGTGTAGGTGCCCGAGCCTGCCGAGGGCAGGTTTGCGGTGGTTTGGCCATTGCTCCAGGCGTATTGGTAAGGCGCCGTTCCGCCGGTTACCTGGGCCGATGCAGTGCCGGATGGCTGTCCGAAACAAACGGCATCCTGGGAGCTAGTGCTGAGGTCGAGTACCGGAGGTTGGGTCAAGGTAACGGTCGAGGTAGCTGTGCAGCCGCCGATATTGGTAATGGTCACAGTGTAATTGCCTGCCGGGAGATTGGTGGCGGTAGCGCTGGTTTGGCCTGTCGGATCACTCCACTTATATGTGTTTAAGCCGCCAATATTGGTGCTGGCTGTTGCCATGCCGTCATTGCCGCCAAAACAGGAAACCTGGTCATCGACTGTTGCGCTGGCGCTCATAGCGGTAATTTCCACATGAACATTATCCGTTGCCGTGCAGCCATAAATATCGGTCGCCGTAACAAAATAGGTGTTGGAAGCCATTGGATTAATCAGGGCAATAGGGCAGTCTAAGCATGCAATATCAGCAGAAGTTGCCCATTTATAGGTTATCTCATAAGTCGGCGCAAAGGTGATGCTCCAATCTTGCAGGTTTCCTTGAAAGGATGGGAAATCGTCGGCAACTTGAAGGCGCCAGGTGCCGTTGGTGGGCCGGTTGGGCGTGTCCCACAGGTCTGTCCAGGGCCCTTCAGGCAGGAAATCGCCCGTAAAAGGCGTAGCAGAGGCTGGCGCTTGCGGCCCTGGGAAATTGATCGGGACGGTGGCTGTGGGCGTGAAACAGGTATTGGTATAGTTGTCGCCGCTGCCCCCATTGTCGGTCGAAAGCTCCAACACTTGGCCACCAGGCGACAGGAGGAATATGTCCAGGTCGTCGTCGTATTGGTGCAGGATATTCATGCAAACGGAGCGCACCACGCCTGGCCCCAGTTTAGTAGGCTGTACGCCCGCAACGTTGATGGAGGAAGTGATCCCCTGTGCATTGTCAGGTATGGCCAGCACTTGTGCGTTGGTGAATGTAGGCGGTTGCGGTGTGGGCACGGGTACGGTTGCGTTCAACAATATCGGCGACCCTGGTGTGCAAATGGTGGTATCCTGCATTATCGGGGGCAGGATGGGGTTGTCGCGCAGGTAAAGGCGAACGGTGTCGTAATTACATGCGTCAATTTTAACGGAGAAAACGATTTCTTCGATGTTCTCCGTCAGGTTGTCCTGGATGGCTGAAATCGGGAAAGAGATTTGGGTTTGTCCGGCGGGAATAACGATGTTGCCGGGCAAGGGCTGGTAATCTATGCCAGGGGTAGCGGTGCCGAAAGTGCTGACGTTGATCGGGTAATTGGTGGTTTGAGCGTCTCCCAAGGTAAAGGTGATGCTGCCGGGTGTGCAGCCTTCGGCGATGGAGCCGTCGGCGCTCGGGGTGTTTACCGCTACCCGTAGCGCTGTGGTGCCAAAGCTTTTTGCCTCCAAAAACACCCCGGAATCATACGCCGAGTCGAACACGTCGGCGATGGCCAGCTTAATGGTATAGGGCTGGCAGGGAGTTACGACCGCCATTGCGGTGAACACATCCGTGAAGCCGTCATAAACGGGCTGCACCGAGGAGTTGTTGTTGTTGTTGTAATACTGGACGTTGAAGGGCGGGCAAGGGTTCGGCACGGGCCCGTTTTGGTTGTTGAAGGGGTGGATGTTGTTTATCGCTACGGGCAAGTTCGTGCCGGGAACGCGCGCGATGTTCGTGGGAGTAGGGTATCCAGGCCCCTGGATAAAGAACCCGAATATGTCGTTGAATTGGGTGCAGGAATATTCGGGGTATTCCTCCGAGGCAAAACAATAGCGGAAGCGCAGGGTGTCGGCAGTGGGGATAAAGGTGATGGTATAAACAGCTACGTCGCGCAGGGCGGCAGAGGCGATGTTCGACAGGTTGGCATCAGTGGCAAGGCTTCCATTGCTGTTGCTGGCAAATGCGCCGCCCAAGTCGGTAGGGCCGAAGCCGATGGCCGGCTTTGAGGCGAAGCCCGAGGTGAGCAGGATGCCCCGGTCGATGCCGATGGACTGAGTGCCACCTGAAAAATAGCCCACAGCCCTCGGCGCGCCGTTAAAGGTGATGTTGGTGACTTCAACCCCGCTCCCCAGAAACACGTTGGATATCAGGGACTGTGGGGTATAAGGCCCACCACCGGCAGCGTCGATGGTTTGCAGGAACTGAGCATTTGAGTTGTGGAAAACGAAAAGGATTGGGGCTGCAAAAAGAAGCTTTTGGAATAGTGTCGTGCGATTCATCCGGTGAATTTAATTGGTTAGTGACCAGGCAACTTTTCAGAAGATTAAAGCCCGGTAAAGCGGATGAGCGGATTAAGATGCGCATGTTTTCATTTGCACGCCGAAATGTACCAAGTTCCTGGAAATTACAGTGCCAAAACCAGGCAAGAATTTTTATTTTAACTTTCAGCGCTTACAAAAAGGCTTCTCTATCCCCAAAATACGGCTTTTTATCTAATTTTTTAAAATCTTGCCCAGAGGATCAATGTCTTTGTGGAAAAAATAGACCGCCAGAACCAATCGCTATCTCAAACTTCATTTCGCAACATCGATATGTCACAATTTGTCAAATTCCTGTTCGCTTCCTGTCTCGGCACCGCGCTCGCGCTTGGCCTGCTCACCTTTGTCGGATTCAGCTGGCTGGTTGGCATGGCCAGCTCGGCCACTGAAAAGGAGGCCGTGCGCATAAAGCCAAATACCATCCTTGAGCTCGATTTCAAACAGCCTATCCCCGAAAAGACGAACAACCTCCCGATGGAGCCTTTCGACCTGGAAAACGACCAGATTCTGGGCCTGACGGACATGGTTTCTGCCATACGAAGCGCCAAGGAAGACGCCGATATCAAGGGCATCTACTTGAACGCCAGTATTTTGGTGGCTGGGAAAGCTACGGCGACCACCTTGCGCCAAGCCATCGCCGATTTCAAAAGCTCCGGGAAATTTGTGGTCGCCTACGCAAATTACTATACCCAAGGCGCCTATTACCTGGCCTCAGTGGCCGATAGCGTGCTGATGAGCCCGCAAGGCGCCGTTGACTTCAGGGGCTATTCCAGCATGATACCGTTCTACAAAGGCATGTTGGACAAATTAGACGTGCAGATGCGCATCTTTTACTGCGGCAAATACAAAAGCGCGACCGAACCGTTCAGGCTGGAAAAAATGAGCGCGGAAAACAGGCTCCAGACGCGTGAATACCTCACAGCGCTCAACGATATTCTCATGCGCGACATCGCCGCGAGCCGGAACATCCCAGAGGCTGAACTGCGCAAAGTCGCCGACCGTTTCGACGGGTTCAGCGGCGAAAAGTCGGTACAAACCCGTTTGATCGACCGTTTGGCCTATGAAGACGAGGTGTTTGCCTTGATCCGCTCAAAACTCGGCCTGAACGAGAAAGACAAATTGAACCGCGTCGATATGGCGGATTATTTCAAGGCAAGGGGCAACAAAATGGATTTCAGCGTGAAAGACAAGATTGCCGTGCTGTACGCCGAAGGGACCATTTTTGACGGGCAAAAAGGCGAGGCCGGGGATATCTACGACGGCGAATACGTGAAGATGATCCGCAAAATCCGCAAAGACGACAACATCAAGGCCATCGTGCTGCGCGTCAATTCGCCGGGCGGAAGCTCGCTTTCCAGCGACAACATCCTGCGCGAGCTGGACCTGTGCCGGAAGGACGGCAAGCCCGTGGTGGTCAGCATGGGCGATGTGGCGGCCTCTGGCGGCTACTACATCGCTTGCCACGCCGACAGTATTTTCGCCGAGCCCAGCACCATCACCGGATCCATCGGCGTGTTCGGCATGATCCCTATATTGGACAAAACCATGCGCAACAAGCTCGGAATCACGTACGACACGGTGCGGACGGGCAAATACTCTGCCTTCGGCACGCCGTTTTTTGATTTCTCACCAGAGGAATCGGCCATCATTCAAAGCCGGGTTGACGCCATCTATGCAGATTTTCTGAACAAGGTGGCCACCGGCAGAAAGCGCAGCCCCGAAGCGATCAACGAAATCGCTCAGGGCAGGGTTTGGCCGGGCCAAAAGGCAAAGGAAATCGGGCTGGTTGACGACATCGGCGGGCTCGACCGCGCCCTTGCCGCTGCGGCAAAGCTCGCCGGGATAGAAAAATACCGGACCACGGAATTCCCCCGCACAAAGTCCGGCATAGAACAGCTGCTCGACAAGCTCACCAACAAGAAGGAACGCGACGACAGCGTGAAATCCTGGCTGATCCAACAGGAATTGGGAGAAATGTACCCTGCCTACAAGGCCATGCGCGACATCCGGCGCAGCAAGGGCATTTTGGCGCGGCTGCCGTTTGAGTTGATTACGAATTAATTAATTGTCAAGTTCAAACGGGAAAAGGGAGAGTTTGATAAGGGCGGTTGAACATCGGGGGAATCCCTTTTCTTCTATTCAAAATCGAAGCAGGCTTGAGTCTTTCATTACCGCACGACCAACAGCTTCTCCACAGCACGTGCCCACCTTGATCCATCCTGATAATAAGCTTCCAAAAAGTAAATCCCTTCTGGAACCCTACTCAAAGAAATCTGCTCAGTTTCCATGTAAGTCCAGCGAAGCAACTCAAGACCTTGTATAGAATACAATACGAAAGAAACCTCAGCGGGTTTAGGGCCATTCCATTGGATTTTTATCAGATCGGAACTTGGGTTAGGGAATATGGAATACAGCTTCCCTTGCTTGGTGTCTGGCTCTGCGGTATTGCTGGTTAGACAAAGCTTAATGGTGTCGGGGGTATCTTTGTATCGGTAAAGGCCGTCTTCAAAAAGGATACACGCATGGCCGGGTGCAAAAACATTAAGCCCTCTGATATATCCACCTGCACGCGCGCAAGCTTGTTCTTCCCAGGTGATACCACCATCTATGGTCCCAAAAACACCAGAATACCCGCTTGCCCAACCGTGGAGCGAATCCGTAAATTCAACCTCGGTGATTCCTGTAGCCAATTGTTTCGTCCAGGATTGGCCTCCGTCTGTTGTGTGGTAAACACTGCTTTTGTTGCTCATCCAGCCTTCCACGCTGCTGGTGAAGCTCAATATTTCACCGTAATTATGCCCTGGGAATTCTTGGACAGTCCATTGCTGCAAGTCATAAGTTTTTCCAAAAACGGTAGTGCTGTTGGGCCAGGGAAATTGGTTTGTGCCGATAAAATAAACCGTGTCTCCCCCAATATGCTCGAAATCCGTAATAAGCGAGGCAAGCCACGACAATTGAATCTTTTCCCAGGTTTGTCCCCAGTTTTTTGTCAAAAATAGGTTTTGATAGTGTGCACCTACTACCGCTACACTATCGTTGATCCGCTCAATGGCTGTAACGGAAGGGTTGCCTCCAATCCCAAATGTTTGGGTTTCCCAATCGGTTCCGTTGTTGGTCCAAAGGATGTCGCTGTAATAATAAGGAGGGCCGGGCTTGTAGATTTGAACGATGCCGTGTTCAAAATCCTTAAAATGCAAGTCTGCTACAGGTCGCATAGGGCCTGGGTATGGCACGCTGTCCCAATGTATGCCTCCATCGCTCGTTTTCCAGATTTTTTGATCGCTCAATGCCCAGCCGTGTTCAGGGTCTAAGAACTGCATTTTTTTAAAAGTTGCAGGTACTTGATCCAGCGATTTTTGCCAAAAGAAAGGCGCGTTCACGGCGATCTTTTTGGATGTGGAAAATTCTTGAGGCAGGCAATCGGATTTTGCTTTTAGATAAACGGTATAGCATCCAGGGTTTGCGAAAGTATGGCTTGGTTGTGGTTCTGTCGAACTTTCCCCATCGCCAAAATCCCAGAGATAGCTATCTGATTCTTTCGACAAATTGGTAAAATAGTATGTCATGTTTTCACATGAATAATCGAACGCAGGGCGAGGCCAGGGGCAGAGCAGGGAATTGCAGTCGGCCGAAAATGCCGGGCTGGGATTTTGGTAAATCATGCCAGATGAATCCCTCAAGCAGATCAATTGCCCATATCCCCCTTCAAAATCAGAAGGCCGTAAAAAGCCCCTATTTATGTCGCCTATACCGTCCACCCAAGTATATGTCTGAGGATTGAACGGATCAAAAGACTGCAACACCAATTTTTTCCGCAATCCACCGTTTCCCGAAAAGAAAATCCCTTGGTCAATCACTTTCAGGGCGCCGAGATCGCCCGTGAGGATTGTGTCGCCGATATTTTTTGAAAAGTCGTACAGCAGCACCTGGTTGGCGCAATTGTACAATCGGTAATATTTTCCCATCTCGGCACGAACAAAGATGGCGTTGCTTAAATTCGGTAGCAACTTGAAGCTGTTCCAGGTTTCCCCGCATAGCACGGTGTCGCCAGAATAGCGCATCGAATTGTTAGTGTACGTTGCGCAATCGAAAGGGTTGCAAACGTAGATGGAACCGTATTCCATGCCGGGCGTGGGAAAAGGGGTTGTTTGCCCACGGATGCTGGAATAAAAAAACAGGGGAAGAAGGGATAGCAGGTATTTTAGCATAAGTATTGGGTTGAAAATTGCGTTTAATACCAAATTGACGATTGCCGATTACATGCGTGCCGATTGTCGAAGTACCCCATGATGTTTGGCATTGCGCCTTGCCCGCACCTCGAAAATCACCCCAACAATCAGCATTCAGGTAATCGCCAATCGTCAATCAAGCTCAATAATACTGCAACCTCCGCACCCCCGCCAGCTGCTTCGCAAACCGTATCACCTGCCGGGTATAGCCGTACTCGTTGTCGTACCAGACGTACAGCACCGCGCCTTTGCCGTCTTTGGAGACGATGGTTGCCGGGGAATCGAAAATAGAGGGCGTGGGGCTTCCCACCAAGTCTGAGGACACCAGTTCGTTGGAAAAGGAGTACTGGATCTGCTCCACCAGGCCGCCTTTCAGCGCCGCGTCGCGCATGATCTCGTTGATGGCCTCTTTGGTGGTGGCCTTGTTGAGCTGCAAGTTCAGCACAGCCAGCGACACGTTGGGGGTTGGCACACGGATGGCGTTGCCGGTGAACTTTCCTGACAGTTCGGGCATCACCTTGGCGATAGCGCTCTCTGCCCCGGTCTCGGTGATCACTAAATTCATGGCTGCCGAGCGACCGCGGCGGTACTTGCTGTGGTAGTTGTCGAGCAGGTTCTGGTCGTTGGTGTAAGAGTGCACTGTTTCTATATGACCTTTTTCGATGCCTAAGGTTCGGTGCACCACGGCCAGCACCGGCACGATGGCGTTGGTGGTGCAACTGGCTGCCGACCAGATCGTTTCGCTGTCCACGTCATGGGCCTGGTTGTTCACCCCGTGCACGATGTTGGGGATATCGCCCTTGCCGGGGGCTGTGA
Organism: uncultured Saprospiraceae bacterium; assembly: GCA_964621185.1. Taxonomy (GTDB): domain Bacteria; phylum Bacteroidota; class Bacteroidia; order Chitinophagales; family Saprospiraceae; genus M3007. Next base: position 57,176 of record CAZULM010000005.1, read on the forward strand.
GCAAGACTTTGGCGATGCCTTTGGATTTCAGGTGGCGGCTCAAGCCCGCTCGGTCGCGCCACACGCCCGTGTTGTCGATCAGCAGGGCGTTGTTTATGCCGAATTTGGTGTAGTTGATGTCTTCCGGCGCGCCGGCGGAGATCATGTGGATCTTGTGGCCATTCACCCAGATGCACCTTTCCGGCACGTCGGCGATGACGGTGCCGGGGAAATGGCCGTGCACGGAATCGGAGCGCAACAGGTCGGCGCGCTTGATGATGTCGTCGGGGCTTTTGTCGCGGGTCACGATGGCGCGCAGGCGCAGTTGCTGGCCTTTGCCCGCCTGGGTGATCAGCTCGCGGGCTGCGATGCGCCCGATGCGGCCAAATCCGTAAAGCACCACGTCCTTGGGCTTGAGGTCGATCTTGTCTTTGCCGATATAGCTGCTCAATTTGTCCTTGACAAAAGCCAGCTCGTTCGGGTATTTCGATTTTCCCTCCAGCCAATCCACCCCGATGCGCCCGATGTCGAGGCGGGAGGGCGCGATGGGGCAGCGGTTGATGGCTTTTGCCAGCTTGAGGGTATCGTGCACGGTGAGCGGCTGCCGCACCACTTCGCGGGCATAGTGGTGTAGTTGCAGCAGCTCGGAGGCGCTGCGGTCCACCATTTGGTTGCGGAATATGATCAGTTCGATGGACTTGTCGAACCATAGTTTGCCGGTAATGGCGATCAGCTCCAGCGCTGCCTTTTCGTCCCCAATCCAGGTCTTGAGGTTCTTTTCGTACAATTGTTTTGACATATAATTTGATTTTATTTGACCGGTTGAATGGTGGTAGGCTCAAGCACTTGCATAAGCTTCCATCGGTGGGCAGGTACACACTAAGTTTCGGTCGCCAAAAGCCTGGTCGATGCGGCCAACCGTGGCCCAGAACTTCCAGCCATGGCGCAGGTAGGGGAGCGGGTAGGCGGCCTTTTCCCGGCTGTATGCATGGCTCCAGTCATCACCGGTCATCTCTGCGCAGGTATGCGGCGCATTGTGCAGCACGTTGTCCTCCTCCGAGTACTTGCCACTGGCGATTTCATCGATTTCTTTCCTGATGGCGAGCAGCGCATCGCAGAAACGGTCTAATTCTTCCTTGCTCTCGCTTTCCGTGGGCTCGATCATGATGGTGCCGGCGACGGGGAAAGAAAGGGTAGGGGCATGGAAGCCGTAGTCCATCAGGCGCTTGGCGATGTCTTCGGCGCCGGCAACTGCTTTGAAGGGCCGCAAGTCCACGATCATCTCGTGCGCGCAGCGGCCATTTTCGCCGGTATAGAGGATTTGGTAAGCGCCTTCCAGCCTTGTCTTGATGTAGTTGGCGTTGAGGATGGCGTATTTGGTGGCATTGGTGACGCCTTCAGCGCCGAGCATTTTGATGTACCCGTAAGAAATGAGCAGGATGCTGGCGCTGCCCCAGGGCGCGGCGCTGACCGCGGTGGTGCCCTGTGCGCCGCCGATTTCCGCGAAAACGTGCTTGGGGAGATAGGGTGCGAGGCTGCTGTTGCAGCAGATCGGGCCCATGCCGGGCCCGCCACCGCCGTGCGGGATGGCAAAAGTTTTGTGCAAGTTGAGGTGGCAAACATCAGCGCCGATGATGGCCGGGCTGGTGAGGCCTACCTGGGCGTTCATATTGGCGCCGTCCATATAAACTTTGCCGCCATGGTGGTGGATAATGGAACAGACTTCCTTGATGGTCGTTTCGAAGACTCCGTGCGTGCTGGGGTAGGTGACCATTAGGCAAGAGAGCCGGTCGGCATACTGTGCGGCCTTTGCGCGAAGGTCTTCCACGTCGATGTTCCCCCGCTCGTCGCAGGCGGTCACCACCACTTCCATGCCTGCCATCACGGCCGAGGCCGGGTTGGTGCCGTGCGCGGAAGAGGGTATCAGGGCGACGTTGCGGTGGGCGTCTCCTTTTGCATGGTGAAAGGCGCGGATGGCCATCAGGCCGGCGTATTCGCCTTGTGCCCCTGAATTGGGTTGCAGGGAGCAGGCTTCAAAGCCCGTGATCTCGCAAAGATACTTTTCCAGCTCGCCGATGATTTGCGCATAACCCTTGGCCTGGTCGGCAGGCATGAAAGGGTGCATGTTGGCCCAGAGCTCCCAGCTGACGGGGAACATCTGCGTGGCGGCGTTTAGTTTCATGGTGCAGGAGCCCAGCGAGATCATGGAGTGCATCAGCGAAAGGTCGCGGTTTTCGAGCCGCTTGATGTAGCGCATCATGTCGCTTTCGGTGTGGTAGGCGTTGAACACCGGGTGGCTCAGGTATTCGCTGGAGCGCATGAGGCTGGCGGGCAGGCGCTCAGCTGCGGCGCCATCAACGGTCGCGTTGAAAAAACCGGCTATCGCTTGGAGCTCATTATAGGTAGCTGTTTCGTCGAGGCTGATTTGCAGGGCATTTTTTTCGTAGAAAAAGTTATATCCGGCAGCCTCGGCTTTGCCCCTGATTTCCGCCAACTTGCTGTTGTCCAGCTCGATGCGCAGGGTATCGAAGAAGTATTTGTTGCTTTGCTTGTGCCCAGCTTTCTCAATGCCCGCAGCCAATGCCGCTGCCATGTCGTGGGTGCGCTGTGCGATGCCGCGAATGCCTTTTGGGCCGTGGTAAACGGCGTACATGGCAGCCATGTTGGCCAATAAGGCCTGTGCCGTGCAGATATTGGAAGTAGCTTTTTCCCGGCGGATGTGCTGTTCCCGTGTTTGCAGGGCCATGCGCAGGGCCCGGTTGCCGTGCTTGTCAACCGATACGCCGATGATACGGCCGGGTATCTGGCGCTTGAATTCCTCGGAACAGGCAAAAAATGCGGCATGAGGGCCGCCATAGCCCATAGGCACGCCAAAGCGCTGGGAATTGCCGACCACCACGTCGGCGCCCCATTCGCCGGGCGGCGTGAGCAAGGCGAGGGCAAGGATGTCGGCGGCAGCGCAAACATAAATGCCGTTGGCTTTGGCTTTTTCAGTAAAGGCGCGCATGTCTTCCACATTTCCATGGCAGTCGGGGTATTGCAGCATCACCCCAAAGGTATTCCCGTCGAGTTGGGCAGTTTTCCAGTCGCCAACAACCAGTTCTATGCCGTGGGGCAGGGCCCTGGTTTTCAGCAAGTCGAGGGTTTGGGGCAGCACTTTGTCGGACACAAAAAACGCTTTGGCTTCTTCCCCGGCCTTGGCGCGCTTGTTTTTTTCGTTGTAGAACATGTTCATGGCCTCTGCCGCGGCGGTGCCTTCGTCGAGCAGGCTGGCATTAGCGATCGGCAGTCCGCTGAGGTCGCACACCATCGTTTGGAAGTTGAGCAGGCTCTCCAGGCGCCCTTGGGCCACTTCAGCCTGGTACGGGGTGTACTGGGTGTACCAGCCGGGGTTGTGGAACACGTTTCGGGCAATTACGGAAGGCGTTATGGTGCCGTGATAGCCCATCCCGATGAAGTTGCGCATGAGCCGGTTTTTGGAGGCGGCGGCCTTCAGCTCGCTCAGATACTCGAACTCCGACAGGGCGGCGGGGATGTTGAGGGGTTTTTTTAGGCGAATGGCGTCCGGCACGGTTTGGGCGACCAGTTCGTCTAAGGTGTTTACTTTCAGCAACTTGAGCATTGCTTGGGTGTCGGCTTCGCTGGGGCCGATATGCCGCCGTTCAAAACGGTCGGGATGCGGAAAATGGCTCATTATACACGGTGTGTGTTGGTGAATATTGTGGTGTAGGGCTTTTGCGGGGAATTCAGCGGGTCTTTCAAAGGCATCTGAAAACGCGGCGAAGATAGGGATTGTTCACGGGCAAATTAAAGCCCCAAGGCCATCGTTTTCCAACAATCTGCCAACGAATCCTCACAAACTCTGAATACATTTGCGTCGATGCGCGTTTACCCGTCAAAAATTCTGCTTTTTGGAGAGTACATCTTGCTGACAGGCGGCACTGCCTTGGCTGTCCCCGTGCCGGCGTACTTTGGCAAGTGGGCCGAGAACCCGAAAAGCCAGCCTCCCGAATGGCGCCAGCAATTGTTGGGGTTTGCCAACAGCAGCCCGCTGAAGGCTGTGGCAGGGCTGGATGCCACGGCCTTCTTGCAGGATTTGGAAGGCGGCATCGCCTTCGATTCCAATATCCCCGTTGGCTACGGCCTGGGCAGTTCCGGCGCCCTCTGCGCCGCGGTTTACGACCGCTATTGTCGCCGAAAGACCGAAGGCTTGAACGAGTTGAAGGAGATATTGGCGGGCATGGAGGGCTTCTTTCACGGCGCAAGTTCGGGCATAGACCCTTTGACGAGCTATATGGGGAGGCCACTGCTGATCCGCCAGAAAACAAACGCAGAATTTGCGGAAACGTCCGTTTGGGACAATGCGCCCATGGTTTTCCTGATCGATTCGCAGACCCCGCGCAAAACTGCCGACCTGGTGCCCTGGTTCTTGGGCAAAACCAGGGAGCCGGAATTTTCGGCAGCGATGTCCAATACCTACCTGCCCGCTTCCGAATTGGCGCTGGGTGCCTGGCTAAGGGCCGATGCCCGAGTTTTTTGGCCTAACTTGCGCACTGTTTCACGATTTCAACTGGAAAATTTCACGCCGATGGTGCCGGCTACCATGCGCGAATTGTGGTCAAAAAGCCTTGAGGGCGACGAGGTCCTTTTCAAGATTTGTGGCGCCGGCGGCGGCGGGTACATGCTCGGCTTTTGCAGGGCCGAAGCCCCAGTTGCAGCATTGTGCGATCAATACAAAGTTGTTTTTCCTTTCAGCACCAACAAGCCATGACAAAAAAACTCCCGCGTGCCCCGCTTTGGCTAATGGGCTTTTTGCTTTTTCTGGCCGTCTTTCGCGATGTGCTGGCGAACGGGAGACCCTTGTACTGCGAGATCGCAGGGCAGGGCTACTGGCCCGGCTTGCGCCGCATTGTTTCGGAAGAGCACAAGCCGTTCGAGGCAGACACCTTGCGCAAGCTGCAGGCTCAGACCAACCAGTTTGAGGTTTGGAAAAACCCTAAAAACTTTGACAAACCGCCGATTTACGCGCCCATCCCTTTTTCGCCTGGGGAAAGGTCAACCCAATACCCGTCGGCAAAATCCAGGCCCGGAACGCCACACGAAGGCTTGGGCCCACAGTTCGTCCATTGGCTCGGCACCGACACCAATGGACGCGACATAGCAGCTACCGTGATCAGCGGCGCCCGGATCGCCATTTTGACGGGGGCTTTAGCCATGGCCGTAGCATTAGGCATTGGGCTGAGCCTGGGGATGCTCGCGGGCTTTTTTGGCGACGACCGTTTGCGCCTCAACCGGGGCGCCTGCCTCTTTTTTTTCCTCGGCTTGCCCCTTGCCTGGTTCTATGCCGTTACGGTGCGGGCTTACAGCCTAAGTGTTGCAAAAAGTCCGGTAGAATTGTACAAGTCTGTTGGTATATTTTTGGCTATTATGCTCGTTTTCAACGGAGTAGGGAGATTGTTCCGGCGATTTCCCTGGTTTGCCAAAAGCTTCGTCTTTCCCGCCGATTTGATTGTTATGCGCGTGGCAGAGCTGTTTTCAGCCATCCCGCGCCTGATATTGATCATCGTTTTGGCGGTTGCCATGCGCGACATGTTTGGGGAGTCGATCTGGCTGATGATCGCCTTGATCGGGGCCCTTGGCTGGACCGGCGTTGCGAAGCTGGTGCGGGCAGAGCTGCTGCGGGTGCGGGCATTGGACTATGTGGCGGCTGCCAGGGGCTTGGGCTTGCCGGAGTGGCGGGTATTGTTGCGCCACGCCCTGCCCAATACCCTCCGCCCGATCTATATTGCCCTGGCCTTCGGGGCAGCAGGCGCGGTTTTGATAGAGGCATATCTGTCGTTCCTCGGGTACGGCGGACAGGTATTTCGCGGGGTGTCCTGGGGCAGCCTGTTCAGCAACGAGAACAGCGCGGCCAACCCGCTCGACACCTGGTGGGTAACATTTTTCCCGGGGCTTATGATCTTTATCACAGTACTTTCGTTAAACAGGATCGGCGATGCTTTGAGCGAAGGGCACAATTGAATGTGATCATGTGATAATTCGAAAATGTGCAGATTCTCGGCAAGGCGTTGCATATAGAAACAAGATAGCCCGAATGTACGGGTCATTGTCAAATTGCCTAATTATCAAATTGGTTAACATGCGTTACGACAACATTCTGGACGATTTCGACTTCGAAGGGAACGAAATGCCTGCATGGGCAGAAGAAGGTGAAGTTGTTGCCAAATTCTACTCGCCCATGGAGGCGGAGCTGGCTGCCGCCCGCTTGCGCTCGGAGGGCGTCCATTGCTTTTTGGCCAATACGATCGTACAATCGATGTTGCCGACTTTGCAAGCCGTTATCCGGCTGCACGTCCGGCCAAACGATGCCGCAATGGCTCGGGAAATCCTTCAAGAGGCTGCCATAGAAGCCACCATTACCCCTAAGCCATCGTCGAGCGGAAATGGCGCCGTCATGGTTATTGCTATCGCCATTGGGTTGTTGTTGGCCTGGCTGTTGGTGCAGGCGCTTTCATTGTAGGGTCATTGCCGCACGACCTTTTCTACCACTGTCCCTTTCTTAGTGCTTATTTCGATATAATATACGCCGCGCATTTCAGGTAGTTGAAGCGGCGCCCCACCTTTTTGCTGCGTGTGTATTCGGCCTGCGGCATCCCATACCCTGACCGATTTTATATCAACATTGCCTGCGTGCTGAAAAAACACGATGCCCGTATTGTTCAAGGAAGGAAATACTTTTACAAGCCCTTTGTTGTCAAGGCTGTATGTTGAGACGGGCGATACAAATATGCCGTCCAGGGCTTGTTCGGCCACTAAGATCGGAGATCGATCGGCTGCGTCGAGCATCAATTTAAAGGAATCTATTTCCGGTGCCGACCATTCGAAAATCGGCGCCATCCATTTGGGGGGCAGGCTTTGGTACCACACTTTGGCATGTACCGATAACATGCCGGTATAGCCATTGATGGGGATGGCGAAATGGACAATGTCCGCGCCTGTACCCTGGGTTCCGTTGGGCATTTTGTTGAAATCGGGGTCTTGAAGTGCGCTGCCCACAATCCGGGTGGTATCATAAGCCGGGTCGCTCGTGGTAAACCCCTGTGGGGCGAGCCGGTTGTCTTTCAAGGGCTGGTGCCCCCGTTCCAGCACATTGGTAAACACCCCTGTTACATCGCCCGGCACCATTTCGTAAATCTGCACCTGTGCCGGGTCGCCAATGCGGTCGTAATGCGGCTCGAAGTTGGGCTTTTCGCCGGCGAGGCTGTAATCGGGGTTCATGCGGCCAGAGTGGAAAATGGTCTCGCCGTTTTGGTTTTTCACCTCAAACTCTACCCAGGCTCGGCGGGAAGGGTAACCGGAGGGAAACTTATGGCCTGCCAAGTTGCGCAAAGTCAGGTTGAAATTGGCGGAGTCTCCATGAACAACACCAGCCTCTATTTTCAGTTCCAGCGATTTATGCTGCAACATGCGCAAAGTGGCCGCGATGGTGCTGTCAAAATGCTCCGGCTTGGCCGAGATGCCCAGCTTGTCGCGGTTTTCTTTCAGGAGTTTCAGCATGGTCACGTTTGCCCCCGCCATTTCGTGCAGGCCATAAGGGAATTTTGGTGTGAGGAACTGGTAGTTGGCGGAGATGATGACCTCGTCGAGCAACTGTGGGATATGGCATCCCTGGCACGTGATGTTGTCTTTGTCTTTGTCGTAGCGGCTGTTCAGCCACTCGTGGTAGGTGGCTTGTTCGGTGAAGGTGCCGCCGGTCAGGTTTCCGTTCAGGTCAACGGTGTTGGTGATCAGGGTATGGCATCCCGCGCAAAGCCCTGCATCGAAGATATGCTCCCCAAAGATCGGGGTGATGCCGACAAAGTTGTGCATGGGCGGCTCAAAGGCGGTTTCATAAGGCCCATACGCCACGCGTATATAATTGGTGTCGAAATTCAAGGCCCCAGAATGCAGGCTGCCCAGCTTCTCGGGCGCCTGGGCATGGCAAACCTGGCATGTAACCCCGTCGAGCCCCAGGGTGTCCTGGTACAGTTGCGCCAGCAGGTAATGGTCGAGCTTGTCGTGCAGCTTGGCCTGGTAATGGCCGGCCGGGGCGTGGCAGGAGGTGCATTTGTCTTGCAGCTCTAAGCTGTGTGCCGGGTTCACGAGTATCTCATGTCTGACCTTTGCCCGCCAAAACGGGTCAACAGCGCTGTTGGCCATCATGGTGGAGCGCCAATCGTCGTAAATGTTGACGTCTTCGCCGCTGCTGCTCACCAAGGCGTGCATGTTCGGGTCGTGGCCATGGCAGCCGCCGCATGTTTTGGCGGTGGGAAAGAGGATATTGGAGTCGATCGGCAACAAAACGGTTGATGCTTGACGGTGGGCCGTGGACGCTTGACGGTTGGGGCTGGACGGGGAATAGATTTGGCGGAAAAAGGCCATTTCTGCTTCAGAATGGAAGCGCTTTTTTTGGTTGTTTATGGGGAAATAAGCAAATATGGCGACGAACACTGGCACAAGCGCCGCAAGCAGTAAAGATCTTTTCATGGTGGACGGTGGACGGTGTGGACTCTCGAGTTTTTGCTAAGTCTTCGAGTTTCTACAATTAATGGACTTCATTGATTGGCAAAGGTAATTGAGAAAAATTAGTGGCAAATGTTGCTGAAAATCAATGCTATTATTGGCAAAAAGCGCTGAAAATCAACCCCAAGAGCCAGCACAAATATTGTGCAAACCGTCCACCCTCATATCCACTTCTTCACCCTGAAATACACCAGCATGGCCAAAGTCAGGAAGAACATTATCCCCAGCAGGATGAAGTATCCGTTATCGGTGTGGAGCTCTGGCATGTTGTCGAAGTTCATGCCGTAGAGGCCAACGATGAACGACAACGGGATAAAAATAGTGCTGATGACGGTGAGCAGGCGCATCACGTTGTTGAGTTTGTTGGAGGCTTCGGCGTGGTAGAGCGCCTCCATGTTGGAAAGCATGTCGCGTTGGTTGTCGATGCCGTCGATGATTTGGTTCACGTGATCGACCAGGTCGCGGAAGTAGAGCCGGTTGCTGTCGTCCACGATCTCGCTCTCCGTGCGCTGGAATCGGGTGACGGCTTCGCGCAGGGGCAGTATTCGGTGCTTGAACTCGTTGGCGATGCGCTTTAGCTGAAACATCTTGTTTTTGGTGCTGATTTGGGCTCCGCTCAGGTGCAGGGCTTCTTCGAGGTCGAGCACGTCGTTTTCCAGGGTGTCCATCACGTTGTAGTAATTGTCAACGATGGTATCTATCAGGGCGTAGAGCAAGTAGTCGGAACCTTTTTTTCGCAGCCTGCCCAGGCCTTCCTTGCAGCGCTTGCGCACGGGCTCCAGGGTATCATCGGGGTCTTCCTGGAAAGACACGACATAATCGGCGCCGCCGAAAAGGGCGACCTGTTCGGATTCGAATTCTTTGGTTTCGGGGTCGAGCTTCAGGTTTGGCACGATGAAAAACAAGCCGTTTTCGTATTCGTCCAGCTTGGGTCGCTGCTCAGTGTTCAGCACGTCTTCCAGGGCAAGGGGGTGTATGTTGTAATCGGTGCCGATGCGCTCTATGAGCTGCAGGTCGGTCAGTCCCCTTATATCGATCCATTGGACGCCGCCCTGGCGGATGCCGGAGTAATCTGTCGTTTCTCGATAAAAACCGTCCTTATAGGCAATGCTGTAGATGTTGACCGTTCCGTGCTCCCGGTTCCCGGTGTACACCAGGGTGCCCGGGGAGAGCCCGTGCTTGCGCTCTTTTTTTTGGTGCCTTTTTCTTTTCGCCATCGGGCAAAGTTAAGCAGCTTGTGGCAAACGGGCATTTTCAAATGAATTCATAATGTGGCACAATTATTGGTGCCAACTCTACCAAAATTTTGGTACTTTTTATCGCGGAAGCATTTGAGACATATGCGCGATGTTTGGACTGTCTAACTTTGCCCGCTACCTGAATTTCTTTAATCCTGCACAAGTTCCCGCCTATATATTTCAACGTCTGTCGTTGGCCCGGTAAAAGTGCGGCAAACTGCACATTAGCCATTCAAAATTGCCTAAAAACTAAAAGTACCTGTAGCATATTGATGAAATCTGCAAAACCAGCTCTTTGTTATCCAACAAGGATTTCGGGCTTGCTGTTCCATAATCCATTCCTCACACAATTATCCAAACCTAAAATTGATTAAAACATGAACCCTTCCGTACACAATTTTATGAAAAGCCAAGCCATGCTGCGTTTTTTTATGCTGTTGGCAGTAAGCTTTGGCCTTAACCAAGCGCGTACGTTTTCCCAAGTCATTTTTAATTATACCAATGCTTCCAACGGTGTGCCGGCTTTTGTGGCCCCAAATGTTACGGGAGGGCCTTTGGCCCGCGGTGCCGGCGTTTCAGGGGCAAGCCTGGCTTGCACCGGCCCTACAGATGGTTTCGGCGCCGATGGCTGGCCATCCACCAATATTTTTGATGTGAACGCCTTCAACGCGGCTGGCGACTACATCACGTTCACCCTAACGCCTGCCGGCGGATATGGGTTGAAAATCACAGGGTTTTCTACCCGTTCTCGCCGGGAAAACGTGACCGGCACCATCAACGATGGCCCAATCGCGCTTCGTTATGGTTACAGCACCGATGGCGGCGCTACCTGGACAACGGTGAACCCCGGAAACCCGCAGTCCAGCAACCTTTGCAGCAGCAGCGGTGTGTTTCGTGCCTGGCCCTCATTTGTCACGCTCAACGCAAGCTCAGCGGTTATTTTCCGTGTTTATGGCTTGTCGAGCGGTACTGCCGGCACAGGCGACCTGGTGCTGCACGATGTGGTGGTGAACGGAGACGTTTGCCCAAACAACCCTTCCCTGACCCCGGCGCCTGGCGCCTTTTCAGTGTGCAGTGGCACCTCCTCCGCTTCATATTTTTACATGCTCAAGGACGCGGACACCTACACGATCGATTATAACGCAGCAGCAGAGGCGCAAGGCTTTCTGGATGTGCTGTCCACCATTATCCCTGCCGTTCCGGGCCCGATCAATTTGGCGATACCGCCCAACGCGGCTCCGGGCAATTATAGCGGGACAATGACCGTGCGCAATACCTGCGGTTTTGGCACCGATTACAATTTTACGGTCACCATTTACCCATTGCCGATGGTGAGCTGTCCGGGCAATATCACTGTTTGCGTCAGCGCGATGCCCTTCGCCATAGTTGGCGGGATGCCGGGAGGCGGCAGCTACAGCGGCCCCGGGGTTGATGACGGCGATTTCTATCCCGGTGATGCAGGAGTAGGCAACCATACCGTCACGTACAGTTACACGGATGGGAACAACTGTACCAACAGTTGCACCTTTGGCATAACTGTAGATCCCATCAGCGCCGCCGCATCCGCGGGCGACGACCAAATGACCTGTGTTGACGGGATCGTGCAAATATCTGGCGGGATCACAGGATTGCCCGGAACCGGAACATGGACGGCCAGCGTTGGCGGGGGCACATTTTCGCCGAACCCCAACGCATTAGATGCCTATTATACGCCCCCGATGGGCAATACAGATCCGATTACCCTCACGCTGACCCCAGATGGGGGCTGTGTGGCTTCCGATTACATGGTAGTTTCCTATGGCCCATTAGACCCGTTAGTGCTCGAAATGACGGGTCCCTCCGAGGCTACATGCGGCGATGAAGTGGTGTACAGTGTCGTTGTCGGCAGCGGCTTCAATGACATCAGCTCCCTGCAATTTGCCGTTACCTGGGATGATGCTGCGCTGACGTACATGCCCCCTGCTGTGGCGCCCTCCATTGGCGCCGATGCGCCCGGCACCAGCAACCCTTCCAGCAACCAAGTCAATTATGTATGGTTCGACACTGGCGCAAGCGGCGAAAACCTTGGCGACGGGACGGCGCTTCTGACCCTTACTTTCAAGGTGGTTTCCAATTCCGGGCTTACCGGCCTCTCCATCAGCGATATTGGCATGTATTCAGCGATTGAAGCGACAAATGCCCAGTTTTGTATTTTGGACGTTGAGGTGAGCGGCGCTGATTTGACCATAACCCCCATCTCGGTCACTTGCCCGAACGACATCACGGTTTGTGTGAACGATGCTTCGTTCCCGCTCCCAGATGCCGATCCGTCGGGAGGCGATTACAGCGGTACGGGGGTCAGCGGCAACGAATTTGACCCGGCAACGGCCATGGCAGGCACCCATGTGATCACATACCTGTACACCGACAACGAGGGCTGTTCCAATACCTGTACCTTGACAGTTACGGTCAATCCCCTTCCCGATGTGAGCGCGGCGAATATTTCGATCTGCTCTGGCGGGAACACTAACCTGACGGTGAGCAACCCCAACATGGTGGGAGGAACCTTTAACTGGACGGCTGATTATGGTTTGGTCACCGGCGGTGCTGGCAGCGGCACAGGGGTAGCTTACGGCCCTGGAGCCATCAGCGAGACATTGACAAATAGCACCGACCTGCCGATCATCGTCAAATACACCCTGACACCGGTCGGCCTAGGCCCGACGAATTGCGTGGGCAGCTTCTTCGATGTATTTGTTACCGTGGAACCGAGGCCGATCTTTGGCTTTACTGCTTCCACAACAAGCGGGGGAAGCCACTCGGGCAGCAACATCAACGGCCCGGCTACCATCACGGCCAATTTCTGTGCCGGCGATTTGCTGACCTTGAGCCTTTATTCCGACAACGGCCCAGTGGGCTACCTGGGGTCTTATACCTCAAGTGGTAACATAACCTATGATGGCAACCCCATCAGCGCCGGGCCAGTGCAATTTGATGTGCTCCCGAACGACGCGGCCGGATTTTTTGGCAACACCTACGGCGGGGCGCTTGGATATGGACTTTCCAGCAGCACATTCGGCACCATCACTCAAGTTTTCACACCATATATAGACATCAACGGCAACAATGCCTATGATCCAGGCCTTGACTGCCTTGGCGAACCGATCACGCTGCAGTACAACATCTATGGCCCTATTGCCCTGACCATCACCCGCAATACGGGCAATAGCATCTGTTCCGGGGACAATGTTGACTATACCATCAGCACGACTTCCTCGCAAGATGTGAGCTTTGACTTGGTATTGGAGGAAAACAGCAATGCCAACAACCCTGCTGACCTGACCGACGACAACACCTTGCCCATGACGTTGACGGGGTTGACCATCAACAGCGGCTCGCCGTACAATTTTACCCAGGCCGTCAACAATGCCGTTGGCCTGTTCGACCGTGGAAGGGTACGGGTGCGCGCCATCAATATCGGTTATGTTGATGCAGATGTGTGCAACACGGCAGATGTCGTGGGCTCGAACACCCAGGTTTACCCGGAACCGCGCCTGGCGCAAACGGCTGACAAGCTGATATGCGACGGCAGCAATACCGATCTGGAAATAAACCTGGACCCTGCAAGCTTGCCTTCTGCCAATCCAGGAACTGCGGGCTACCCAGTTCGTATAGAATGGACCGTAACCGCACCGGGCATTTCGGGCGCTTCCAACGGGTTTGCCGATATCTACGACAATTTCGGCATGAACTTGAACGGCATCCTCGACCTCGTTCAAAACCTGACGCTCGACAATCCGGGCGATGGCCCGCAAACGGCTACCTATACCATCACCCCGAGGGCAGCAGGCCCCACCAACGGCTTCAATGCCGACGATTGTTACGGCGATCCGATTACTGTGGTCGTGACGGTGGTGCCGCCTGCCGTGCCTACTATCGCTGGCCCTGCTGTCGTACACGCAGGCGCCCAGATTCAACTCATCGGTACCGATAACGTAATGCTGCCAGCTACGGTGGCATCTACCTCCTGGTCTTCTTCCGACCCGATGCTGGCGTCGGTAGATGGAACCGGTCTGGTAACGGGCGTTGCTGCCGGTGGCCCCGTGACCATCAGCTACACGGTGACCGACGATGCGGGTTGTGTGTCAACCGCAACGCACGTGCTGAATGTGCTGGGCCCGTTGACCCTTACTTCCCTGATTCAGGGGTACAGCATGGTGGCCTGTGGCGATGAAATCACTGTGGATATACAAGTTTCAAATTTCCAGGACATCAACAGCCTGGATTTCAGCATCAACTGGGACCCTGCAAAATTCCAGTATGTGGGCCATACAGCGCCGGCCATCGACGGCAGCATGCCGACCATTCCAGTAGGAAATACCGGCTTGGGGCAATTGTCGTTCCTATGGTTCGACGATGCGGACCCATTCAGCGCCAATTTGCCTGATGGCACTGTTTTGATGACTTATACTTTGCGTGCCATCGGCTCGGCGGGCTCTTACAATTCCCTGATTACCGATATTCCGAACCCGCGCGATGCCTATAACAGCAATTTCTCCCAGGTACCGGTAACCTCCACCGGCGTAACCATTGAAATCGTGCCGCTGTCGCTCATGTCGGTCGGCCCGATTGCACAGATATGCCCGAACGAGACGACGGCAACATTGTCCTTTTCCGGTGTGGTTGGCCAACCTACTCACTATATGATCAACTACGACGCGGCAGCCCAAATGGCAGGCTTCCCGCCGATGGTTTCCGGAACACTTGACTTGATGGCAGGACAGATCGTGCTGAATGTCCCGCCAAACCTGTTGAGCGGCATGTACAATTGCACACTGGTTGTCAAGAACCAATACGGCTGCAACAGTGTCGGCTACCCGGTGGTGATCACGGTTGACCAAACGCCGCCTTCTGCCAGTAACCCGGCACCCATCGCACAGGCTTGCATGCCCGCGCCTGCGCCCGACCCATCTGTTGTCACCGACGAAATGGACAATTGCCCTGGCCCCCTGAGCGTCGTCTGGACAGGCGATGTGGACAATGGGGGTTCTGGCTGTGGCGTCACGCCAAAAATCATCACCCGTACCTACAAAGTTACGGATGTGGCGGGCAACATGACTACGGTAACGCAAACCATCAGCATATTGGACAACCAGCCGCCAACGGTGAACACTTCCGGCATGGCAGCCTGGTATCCATCCGAAGCAGCGGCAGTGGCAGCAGCCATGGCCATAGCAAACCAAACGAAGCAGGACAACTGCACCCCGTTCAACGGCATCACCGTGACCCAGGGAACCGTGCCGACTTACGACGGCTGTAATGTTACCATCCATTTGATCGTGGCCGATGCTTGTGGCAACATCGCCAGTGTCAATTACAACACCGTGATCGACAGCGAGCCGCCAACAGCAGAAGTGACCCCGATAGACGATTGCTACGAAGAGTCAGAAGAGGTGAACCCGTACGGTGTATTCCAATATGCGGTGGAAGCCGCCATCCTGGCAACCATCGGCAACGACGATTGCACCGATCCGGAAGACCTTGTTTATACTGCAACTTATTCTGGTTCACATTGTACGCTGACAATTGAAGTGACCGTGACGGACGGCTGTGGGAAATCAACTACCGTGAGCTACATCACAAGAGTGGACGGCACCGCCCCCATCATTTCTGCCTCGCCCGATGCGCTCTCCATCGACAACGGAAATTGTTTTCAAACAGTGGAAGATGCCGAGGCAGCCGCCCTTGAGCATACCATGCTGAATGTCGGCGACGATTGCGGCGACCCGAGCAGCTTGCAATACGACGTGTTCACCAGCGGCGGATGCCCCGCCGAGATCATGGTCGTTGTGACTGACTATTGTGGCAACCCGTCGTTTATTACCTATACTGACGTGCACATCGACGATGAAGACCCGACCGTGTTTTCGGACGAAGGTCACCCGACCTGCTTCATGAGCCAGGCCGCCGCATTTGAGGCCCTGATCGCAGCTTCCAATGTAGAGGACAACTGCACATCTTATGAAGACCTTATTGAATCCGCAGTTCCAGCGTTTATTGAAGAATCACCGAACGATGCTTGCATGGACGGCAAGGTGAACATCACCTTCACCGACCGTTGCGGGCGCAGCGTCACCATCTCTTTTGCCGGGATTGTCATCGACAATGTGCCGCCGGAACTTGTTGCGTTCCCAACAGTTGACAACAATTATTCTTGTGTGGATGACGTTGATGCGCCTGATGAAGGCGCAGTGGTTGGCAGCGACAACTGCAGCGAATTGGTGACGGCGACCTGGATGGGCGACGTGTTGCCGACTTCCTGCCCCGGTATCCTGTACCGGACGTACCGTTTGACCGACTATTGCGGCAACACGGCTGATTTCGTCCAGGAAATCAGCGTGAACGACGAGTCGGCGCCCTATTGGCTCACCAACGAGGGCAGCCTTGATCGCACCTATGCTTGTGATGACCCAAGTTATGTGGATGCGTTCTTAGAGGAACCGGAAGCCGGCGACAACTGCGGCGAGGTTGTACTCGTAAAGACCACCGGTGCTTTTGTACCCAGTCAGTTGTGCCCACAGGAAGGCACTTATACCAATACCTGGACGGCAACCGACCTTTGCAACAACGCGGCCACTACCGTATTCACACAGGTGATAACGATCGTGGACAATACGCCGCCCGTGGTGAATTTTGGCTGCCAATTCATGCCGCCGCTGGTGCTGACCACGGAGAACGGCGCCGATTGCCCGGCAGATGCCGACATCAGCCTGGAAGTGGGCGAAACCATCAGCCCATTGCAGACCTGGTTTGTGGGCGGCATTGAGATACCCAACCTTGAGTTCTGCGTAACGGACAATTGCAGCGCGCTGGAAGAGATCAGGGTGACCTTGGTCAGTGTGGATTATGCTTCAGACGAAAATTACCCTGATGGCTGTTCCAAGCTGATCACTGCAACTTTCCAAATTGCAGATGCCTGTGGCAATGCAGCCGCTCCCTTTGTTTGCCAATATTTGATCATCGACAATACTGCACCGCAATGGAACACGCCTGAAGGCCAGCCGTTCCCGTATGGCATTGACGTTGCCCTTTCTTGCAGCGACGGCGATGCGCTGGCATTCGCCAACAGCCTGGCGCCCACGGCCACCGACAACTGCCCGGGAGATGTGACCATTGAAAAGACCGAGGGCGTGTTCGTGCCTGGCGGGGACTGCCCAAGCGAAGGCACCATCACCAACACTTGGACCGCTACGGATGCGTGCAACAATACCAGCGTCACCTTCACCCAGGTCATCTCATTGTTCGACAACGAACCGCCTACTTTCGCGCCTGGGTGCCAGTTTATGCCCTTGACTTTGACCACAAACAACGGTTATGACTGCCCGATCGATGCCGAGTTGACCGGCTTGGCGGTCAACCAGGTCATTGACATCAATACCACCTGGAACGTTGCGGGCTTCACCGTGCCTTCTTTGGCTGGTTGTATATTCGACAATTGCGCCGATCCTTCTACCATCAGCATCAAGGTGGTGAGCATTGAAAATTTGTACGACCAGGAAAGCTGCGACCGCACCATCACCGTGTCGTTCCAACTCACCGACCCATGTGGCAACGTGCAGGAGGAACTGTTTGTCTGCGTTTACCATATCATCGACAACACAGCACCTGAAATTTTCTGTGTGCAAAGGATGGGCGGCGGGCCAACGCTCCCGCAATCTTGCTATCCAAATGCGGCTGCGGCAGAAGCAGATGCCTTGGAGGCCATTTCACCTTGCGATGATTGCACCGCTTACGAAGACCTTGACATTTCAGTGTCAACGGTAGGAACCTGCAACGCAGAAGTGACGGTGACGGTGGCGGATTGTGCCGGGAACCAAGCTTCTTATACCTTCTACACCAAAATTGACGGCACAGGGCCAACGCTCACACAGGGTACTATTCAGGGTTGCTACCCGAATATCACGACTGCAGAAGCCGCTGCAATGGCTGCTACCACCAGCCAGGACAATTGCCCGGGAGGCCTCAGCATCAGCGCCGGCACCACGGGCACATGCCCGGCCAGCATCACCGTGACGGTGACCGACGGCTGCGACAATTCCAGTTCTGTGGTGTACAACAACATCTGCATCGGTTCGGGCAGCGCCGTTACCATCACGACGCCGGCTTCTAACCAAACGGTGGACTGCAGCAACGAAGTATCCGGCCTGGCAGCCTGGCTTGCCAACCACGGCGGCGCGGTGGCGACAGGCAACGGCGTTGTGTGGACCTATTCCCCCGATCCAATAGTGTTCGGGCCAGTAAATTGCATGACCCACTCCAAATCGGTGACGGTGACATTCAAGGCAACAGACAACTGCGGGTATATGGCCACCACGACGGCGACATTCACGGTCCAAGACCTGACCCCGCCAAATGCCAATGCTGTGGCGACCACCAACCTGACTTGCAGCACCCAGATACCGGCTCCGGATCTGAACTTGGTGACCGGGGTTTCGGACAACTGCGACACGTCTCCAACCGTTGCGCTTTTCTCCAACACAAGCAATGGCGGCGCGGGTTGCCCATTTAGCCCGCTGACCCTCTTGCGCACCTATTCTGTAACAGATGATTATTGCAACACGACTTATGTGACCCACACCGTTAACATTGTTGACAATGTGCCGCCAACATTCACGGCGCCTGCGAACATCACCATCTACGTCAACGGAGGCTGCGCATACAACGCCACGCCTGCAGTAACAGGCAATGCCTCCAACATGAGCGACAACTGCTCCCTGGGCATGAACGTCCCAACGTATCTTGATGCAATAGCGCCAGGTAACCAAAACCAGGTCAAGTATGTCATTACCCGTACCTGGGAGTTGAAGGACAACTGTGGGAACGGCGCGTCGCCATTGACCCAAATCATCACGGTGAAGGACACCACAGCGCCGACCATCACTTGCCCGAACGCCGTGTACCAGGCGGGTGGGGTAGTGGAGAACCACTCCTGTGCCTGGATGGTATCGGGCTTGACGCCAAGCTTTGGCGACAACTGCAACGGAGCTTCATTGTCTTATATGCTTTCCGGCTATTTCACTGGCAGCAGCTCCGGCATCGGTTCTGTGGACGGCAGGGTGTTCTTAGAAGGCGAAACGACGGTGACCTACACCGTGACGGATGCCGTCGGCAACACGGCCACCTGTTCCTTTGTCGTAACCGTGAACTGCACCACCATTTCAGGCCGGATCATTTGGGAGCACAACAAAACTTCCGGCGTAAAGGATGCCACGGTGCGCCTCACTTTCGGCATGTTGAACCTGGGCAGCACCTTGTCGGACATCAATGGCAACTACAGCCTTGCCACCAACGTGCTCGGCACGCATACCATTACCCCGGTCAAGAACATCAACCGGTTCAATGGGGTGACATCTGCTGATGCCACGGCCATTCAGCAGCACATCAACGGCACGGCTATCATCACAGATCCGTACAAAAAAGTAGCCGCTGACGTGAACCGAAACGGGTTCATCACCTCGCAGGATGCCAATTTGATCTTGCAGGGCCTTGCCGGCAACTCCGTTGCGCTCAACACCTTCAACGTGTTCTGGCGCTTTGTGCCCACCACGTATGTCATGCCTGTAACGCCGCCCAACACCGTGCCTGCGTTCCCGGAGAACATCACCGTGAACGTGACAGGGCCGGATGTGCCAGGTCAGGACTTCTACGGCATGAAGATCGGCGACGTGAACGGCACTGCCGACCCGAGCATGGCCCCGACGGGAACGCCATTGACCTGGGTGCTCAAAGACCAGGTATTGAAGGCGGGCACGGAACTTGCCCTTGACTTCAGCTCGACGAATTTCAGCAACCTTGCTGCCGTTCAGTTTGGGCTTGACTTCGATCCTGAATATCTGCAGTTCATTGGTTTTGAATCCCTGGATGCCATTTCGCTGGCTGCTGACAACTTTGGTGTGGCTGATGCGAACAGTGGAGAGCTCCGTTTTGTATGGGCTCAAGCCACCGGTACAACCTTGGCCGACGGCACACCGGTTATGCGGGCCAGGTACAAGGTGCTGAAAGGCGGCCAAAAGCTCAGCCAGGTACTGCAGTTAGACGATCAGATTTTGTTGTGCCGGGCTTATACAGAGGCCCTTGTGCCTTCCGAAGTGCGCATGGTGTTTGTTGAATCGGTGCCAACGGCCGATCCGGTGAACCCCGGCAAGCTGTCATTGCAGTTGTTCCAGAACAACCCGAACCCGTTTGCCGGCGCTACCACCATCGGCTTTGTTTTGCCGGGCGCCTGTGAGGCGCAGCTCCGGGTGCTGGATGTCAGCGGGCGCGAGCTCAGCAACTACAAACGCGACTATACGGCTGGCTACCATGAGATAGATTTCCGCATGGACAATGCTGCTGCTTATGGGGTGTTGTATTATGAATTGAGCACACCGTTCGGAAAATTGAGCAGAAAAATGGTCACTGTCAAATAAGTGGCCACAGGCATGCCCCTCCGTCCATAACAGGATTGGAGGGGCATGTTTTTTTTGGGGAACCAACGCCCTTTTGTTGTTCAACAAAGAAAAATTCTGGCATTTGCGACCATACCAAAAAACTGGTACGGTTTTTGGCTTCTACTGGTGAAGACTGTAAGGCAGGCGACATAATGGAAGACTGACAGATAAATTATCCAGTTTATTGGTTCAAGTTTTTTCTTTAATTGCCTGACAACCACATGTTTAACCAATTTGGCTGGTACAGCTGCCGATTTTCGCGCTACCGCTGAAATTGAATTTCACAGTAAACTTGCAGCCTCTTCTCAATGGAAAGTAACTTTTAATCCTTTTGGAAAAGCTTGAAACTGCGATGGGCATTTTTTTTGAAGACAATCCCATTTTTATTGCCCACCTTCAAGTTCCTTCCTGTAATCCTACCGCCTTGTTACGGTTGGTTTCGTCCTTTTTGCTGGGCTTCCCGTGCCAGACTTACATTTTCCCTGCGCTTTGCGCAAACGAAACTTGACTTGTAAACAACATCTAAATATTCCAAACCGACTCGATTGATGAAGAGATACTCACACTCCTTCTCGATTTCCGCTTATCTTTTCCCATCATCAAATTTATTGACCATGAATTTTTCAACAACTCCGCGTTGGCTGATGCCAATGCTGGTCGGGATGCTCGCTATCCTCTCGACAAGCAAAACTTCGGCTCAATGTACGCTTGATCCAATTCCGCCTAACCCCAGCCCAACGCCGATCACCATCTATGTGAACGCAGGCGGGGTTGCTGCTTTGAACGCATCCGTGATCTATGCTTATTTCCAATCCAACTGCCCCTTGTTTTCGACAAGGTTTTACAGCCAGGCAGCCGGCGGCGCAGATCTGGGAGACTTTATCAACTATTCATGCAGCGACGTGGGCGCGCCGCCATTTTCTGTTTGGGTCACAGCGCGTCCTGGCGCGGCGTATCCTGACGCCAACGAAAGCTTGCGCCGTCAGGTGGTCGTCACAGTTGTTGACAATATACCTCCCTCCATTCCTGCCATCGCCAATGCCAGTGTTGGCACACACCCTTCCACTGCTTGCAGTGCAGCAGTAGCGGGCATCGATGCGGCGCCTACCGATAACTGTCCCATCGCAAAATTGACCTGGGCCTCTACCGGGGCTACCACTGCCTCAAGCCCCGCTACGGGCATCAATCAGGCAAGCGGCACCGTGTTCAACGTTGGCGTTTCTACGGTCACCTACACCGCCACTGATCCTTCGGGCAACACCGCTACCCGTTCTTTTACCGTGACCGTTACGGATGACGACCCTCCTGTGGTCACTTGTCCTGGCGGGCCTTTTGCCCCTGGCATGACGATGGGCGCATGTTCCTATACCTATCTTTCGGGCGACCCGAAAGCGACCGCAGTGGACAACTGTGCCGCTTCCGGGTCACTGGTTTTTGATTATGACCTGACCGGGGCCACCAATGTTTCTAACTTGACGACGCTTACCGGCCAGGTTTTCCAGCCGGGCATGACGACCGTGACGGTGACCGCCAGCGGCGGCACGCCTAACCTGACATCTGCTTCCTGTATGTTTGTCGTGAACATCACCGACAACCAAGACCCCGTAGTAGGCACAGTCCCCGCAAATATCACGATCAGCACCGCAACGGGCGTTTCCACGCCCATGAACCTGTGCGACGGCCAATACAGTTGGACGCACCCTTCGCCTTCTGACAACTGCACGGTCTCTTCACAGACCATATCTATAGGTGGTGGCCCGGCAGGCGCATTTGTATCGGGCGCTGCCATTGGCCCGGTGGTCTTCTCTTTGGGATCGACAACCGTGCTTTACACAGTGACCGACAACAGCGGCCGTACCAAAACTGCCTCTTTTGTGGTAACGGTGGTGGACGATGTGAAGCCCGTGGTGGTATTCAATCCCGCCGATGGGAGTGGGACATCCCCTACAACAAGCTCTTATACAGCTCCGGCCAACAACTGTTTTGCCAATGTGACCATCGAGCAGCCGAACTTCGCTGTTACCGACCCGGTTTATTGCGGCGGTATTCCGGCGCCTACGCCTTGTTCCAACTTTACGACCGCCGATTGCGGCAGCGTTACGATCACGCGCTTGCCAAACCCGATCATAGATGGCTTTGTGCCGGCTTTCAACCCGATGGATCCCCTGAACCGGACTTTGACCGCCAACTTCCCGGTCGGTGTCGGCGTTACGGCTACTGTGATCAAATATCATGTTACAGACAATGCCGGGAACACCACAACCATTTCGATCGAGGTAAATGTCACGGAGCTTACGCCTCCTTTTGCGGGCTGCGTAACTTCCAAAACAGTGGCACTTGGCCCGAACGGTTCTGTCACCATCCTGCCAGTTGAATTGAACGACAATTCTTTCGACAACTGTGGGAACGTGAGCTTTTCGGCCTCCCAGACAACATTTACCTGTGCCGACCTCGTCCCGCCGGCCATGGGCCCCGTGCCTGTGACCTTGTTTGTGGAAGATTTGTCCGGAAACATGTCCACCTGCGTCGTCAACGTGATGGTGGTGGACAATGTGCCGCCCCAGGTGGTATGCCCGCTGCCCATTATGGTGAACACGGGCGCCGGTATCTGTACAGCGACGGGCGTTATGGGCGCGAATATCGCCGCTGGCCCCATCAATGCCCTCAACCCGGGCCAGTGGGCTGACAACTGTCCAGGCACTGTTATTACCTGGAATGTTACGGGCGCAACTACACTTTCGGGCGCCGGCGCCAATACGCTTTCAGGCCAGACATTCAACAGGGGCATCAACAACGTCGTCTATACCGTTGACGACCCTTCCAACCCGCCTGTAAACTGCAATTTCACGATAACGGTGGTGGACAACCAAGCCCCCGTGCCACAAAACTGCCCGCCAAACCTTACAGTGAACGCCAACATCGCGCCGGGCTGTTCTTATAAAAAATCCAATTCGGCAACTTGTATCGTCGATGTGAACAACCCTGCCAATCAATGGTGCGGCACGGTCAACTTTTTGGACAATTGTGGCGGCGCCAGCATGGTGAGCAACCTTGCCAGCCTTTCCCAAACTTATGCCCTGGGCACCAATCCGCCCATCGTCGTTACGCGCACGGATGCATCCGGCAACGTGGGCACTTGCTCCTTCACCATTACCGTGGTTGACCAGACCCCGCCGACGGCGATCTGCAAAAACCTGACCACCCAACTGAATGCGGGCGGAACGGCGACCGTTACAGCGCTTCAGGTGAACAACAACAGCTTCGACAACTGCTACCTGGACTTGATCTATGAGATAAAACGCCCCTCCGGCGCCATGTTTGGCCCGTCTGTGACCTACAATTGCAACGATATTGGGCTTCGGACAATCGAATTCCGCGTGAAGGAAGACGCTGTAGGCGGACTTATCAGCCCTGTGGTGACTTGCAGTATAACCGTTCAAGACCTGGTACAACCGCTCTGCGTCGCCAAAAACGTCACGGCGAACCTGAGCGCTACCAATCCTGGCATGGTAACGGTGAACGCCTCGTCGCTGAACAACGGCAGCTCCGACAACTGCACTGCAGCGGGCGCCCTGACGTTCAAGATGAGCGAATCGCCCACCGGGCCCTTCACCCCTACCTTGACGTTCGACTGCACACCGCTCGGCGCCAACACCGTTTACCTTCAGGTAAGCGATGCCAGCGGCAATACCAACGACCCGAGCAATATCCTGACGCCTTGCTCCGCCATCGTAACGATCTTAGATGTGACCAATCCGGCGGTTGTATCCACTCCGGGCAACATCACGGTAAGCTGCAACACCGTCGGTTCAGATGTGGCAGCCTACGTTGCTTCCTTGGCCGATGCTACCTTCTCTGACAATTGTGGGGTAGTAAATGTTGTAGAGACATTTGCCGTGAACCCTGGCACTTGCCCCGATGGGTTTGTCATCAGCCGCAGCTGGATTGCAACGGATGCAGCCGGCCTGACGGTACAAGCCGTACAAACCATTATTGTTCAAGACGTTATCAAACCTTCCATTGGAAACCTGGCGAACGTCACCTTGAACTTGTCCGATTACATGACCTGCACCCCGACAGTGAGCTATTCCGCCACTGTTTCGGACAACTGTTCTACGCCTGCGTTTTTGGCAGCCAACACCACTTGGGTGATCGATTATCCCGGCGTTACGCCGCCCAACACGGTAGGAGCCGGCTTGACGGCAACGCCGGCAGGTGGTTTCCGCCTGGGCGCCAACGTGATCACCTTCACAACGACGGATGCCTGCATGAACACACAAAGTGCCAGCATGACGGTAACGGTGGTGGACAACGTGCCCCCCGTGTTCAGCAGCTACCACGTGCCCACTACGGTCACAAGCTATTGCAACCATGCCCCTTTTGTGTTCAGCAACACGCCGAACACTTGCGGCTACACTTTCAACTGGGTGCGCCCCTGGAATGGTGACATTACCGATTGCAGCAGCTTCAGCTTTGCACCTGAAAGCATCGTTGCCGTTACCCAGGTCGGCGGCATGCCCGTCACGCAAACCCTGTCGGCGAACTTCCCCTGGGACCCGAACAACTCCCTGACGGAGTTTGTGCCGGTGGCCATCAACCTGCCGGTAGGCGTCACCACCTTTACATACAAGGCCACGGATGCTGCCAACAACACGACTACCTGCTCCTTTACCGTGCAGGTAAACGATGTGCAGGCGCCCTCCATTACCTGCCCTTCCAACCTGACGTTGAACACGATTTGCCCAACTTCTGCGGTTCCAGATTTCCGCAATTTGGTGAACGTCACCGACAATTGCCTGACAGGCGTGGTCGTGACCCAAAGCAAGATGGGCGTGCTGTTGGGAAATACCGCCACGATCGCATACTTGCCAGGGCCGCCAAACCCGCCAACGCACGGCTCCACTTTCCAGATCACCTTCACGGCAACGGATGGCACCAATGCGGCCACGCCATGCGTCACCACCGTTACGTTGAACGACACCGACGCCCCAATCCCGACCGCCGGTTCGCTGGCATCAATCGTCAGCAACTGCGGCTATGCCATCGTGAGCGCACCCACCGCCTTCCCGAACTGCGGGCTGGTGCCGCTGATTTACGGCACTCCTGGCGGCGTTTCGGCCACCCCATTTGAAGTAATTGGGGTAAATGTGGTGAAATACAAAGTGACCGGAACCGGCAACTTCTTCATCACATGGTCATACAACGACGGCAACGGCAACACGACCACGCAGTTGCAACAGTTGACGATCAATGCAGATGTGGCGCCACCCGTGGCCAAGTGCAAACAGACGCTAACAACCATCTCTTTGAGCGCCAACTTCCCTGCATCTGCCACCATTACGCCGCAACAGATCGACGCGGACAACGGCAGCTTCAGCGTGAACGGCAGCCATGACCCCGACTTCTGTACCTTGCCGATACCGCCATCGACGGTGGCTACGGCAGCAGTCGCCCTTTCGCTGAGCCAAAGCGTGTTCACTTGTGCCGACCTCGCCAAAACAACGGTGACGCTTACCGCGACCGACGCAGCCGGCAATACCGCTACTTGCACAGCACCAATCAAAGTGATCGACACGCACCCGCCGGTATATCAAAACCTGCCACCACTCCCGCTGCCCACATTGACTGTGGAGTGCGGCGACCCGCTGCCGGTCGGCGCTGTGTTTGTCGCCATTGACAACTGTGCCGATACCATCTTGGTAGCGCCGACCAATGTGCCCGTGAGCAACGCTACAATATGCGGCAACCTGGCAACAAAGTCTTTCGTGAGAACCTGGTCGGTAACCGATAACAATACACCGCCAGTGACTATAACGCAAGACATCATCATCAAAGATACCAAGGCGCCCGTATGGCAGCCCGCAGCGCCGACGATGCAAATGGCCTCCACCCAACCGGTAGGAACGGTCTGCAATGCACCGGTATCCTTGCAAGCAGTCGCTTCCTGGGTACAAGATGCCTGCGCGGCATTCCCCAACCTGAATTTCCAGAATACGGTTGTTGGCCCTGGCATGACGTACAATTTCGGTTGCGGCCCGACAAACGCCTGTGCCAGCGGCACATACAATGTTGGCACCCACACCGTAACGTTCACCGCTACCGACCCATGCGGCAACAGTTCCCAGCATACGGTTACGGTTGTGGTAAAAGATGCCACCCCGCCCACAGCGGTTTGTATCAACGGCATCTCCATCGCGCTCAACCTGAACGGCCAAGTTATTGTGACGCCTAACCTGCTGAACAACAACAGCCACGACAACTGCGCCGCCCCCTTGAGCTTCCAGGTGCAGGAACTGGTGTCTGTCAATGGCGATACCATTGGCGACCCTGCCGCACAATTAGTGTTCAACTGTGATCAGGCCGACAATGATACCAAGTACCCGGTTATCTTGATCGTGACAGATGCTGGCGGCAACAAATCGATTTGTGAGACAAATGTTGTGGTTCAAGACAACGTCACGCCGACCATCACCTGCCCGCCAAACCACACGGTGGAATGTGGGACCAACCTCAATCCGTTCCAAAACCCATTGTTGGGAATCGCCGGGGCGGTTGACAACTGCCCGAGCAATGTGGACACCACCTATTCCGATGTGCCCGTCAATGTGGTCGCGCACCTTTGCCCCGGCGTGATCCGGACTTGGAAGGCAGCAGACTTGGCCGGAAACGTGAGCACCTGCACCCAGCTTATTCAAGTAGTGGACACCAAGGCGCCGAAGTTCAACACGCCGCTGCCACAAAATGACACTATTACTTGTTTTGAAGACGATATCGCGCCAGTCGTGACGGCCATCGACAACTGTACGCCTGATACCTTGATCGACATCGACCTGGTAGAAATAAAAACAGACTCCGTCGGCGTATGTGGAAAATACGACTACAAGGTGACCCGCACCTGGACGGCAACAGACAAATGCGGCAACACCACCGTGTACACGCAGGTGTTGGTGGTAAAAGACACCATCGCGCCACATTTCTTCCTGCCGCCCAACAAGACGATCAACCAGATGTCGGCCAATGCATTGCCTACGACCAACTGTACCGTCCCGATCGTGTACAACCTGGGCGCCCAAGGCGTATTCAGCGAGTGCGCGCCCTTGGTGGAATGCACCGTGAACTACATCAAGTTCGAGCCACCGCTGGTAAACCCGATCACGCCAAACGTGCTGGACATCAGTGGCAATTACCCTGTTGGCACTACAAAAGTGATCTTCAGCGTCACCGACCCGTGCGGGAACGAAGGGATAGACACCCTGACGATCAACATCGTGGACAACAGCTTGCCCATCGCTAAATGTATCGACAACCTGATCGTCGCGCTTGGATCCAACGGCCAGGTGAGCATCGACGCCGACGACATCAACCAGAACAGCAACGACAACTGCGGCATCGACACGATGTTCCTGAGCACTACTGATTTTGATTGCGGCAACCTGGGCCTCAACCGCGACACCCTCCGTGTGATCGACATTTACGGCAACATGAATTTCTGTGTCGTCAACGTACAGGTCACCCTGGGCGCTACAATGGGCTTCAACCTGGCGGCCACCGGCAGTCCTGAGACCTTCTTCGGCGCCAGCAACGGCTCGGCAACAGCGGTCGCGGGCGGCGGCTCCGGCTCTTTTACCTATTCCTGGAGCACAGGGGCTACCACAGCCTCGGTAACGGGCCTGGCTGCTGGCACCTATACGGTTTCAGTGGTCGATACGAACACAGGATGCATCACGGTCGATACGGCCATTGTCGTGGCTGGACCGAAAATAACGGTCAATGTCGGAACCGTAAATGGCTGTCAAGGTCAAACCATATCCGTGCCGGTTATGGTCAACAACTTCATGAACGTGACAGGCTTCAGCGTAGGGTTCCAGCTCGACAACGCTGCGGCGGGAACCATCACAGGCATCGTCAACATCAACCCACAGTTGGCTAACATAGTCACGACTGCCAGCACGGCTACCTGGATAAACCCGATACCGACCGGTACGGTGCTGCCCAACGGTACGGTGTTGTTCGAACTCACGGTTCAATTGAGCAACGCAGCAGTTGGTACCACAAGCAGCATCAGCGCTGCTGCGATGCCGGCATTGGTGTTCTTGCAGAACATCAACAACGTGTCTGCTTCTTCTGGCATGTTGAACTTCAACAACGGCGCCGCCGGCATCAACTGCCCGGCATCTGCAGATGTGGAGATTGCTGGCGACATCATGACCTGGAAAGCACCGGGCTTGCCAGTTCCGGGCGTAAATGTTGCCTTAACAGGCACTTCCATGGGCACCGATGTGACAACACTGCCGCTGGCTGACTACTTGTTCCTGGTTTCTGCCGGAGCAAACACGGTTGTCACTCCGACCAAAGTAGCTACCTCCAAGAACAGCAGGATCAATGTGGGCGATTTGCTCTTTATCCAGGCACATGCCGCGCCGCCGCCGGTCCAGATCCCGTTCACCAGCCCATACCAATGGCTGGCTGGCGATATAAACGGCGACAAAGTGGTGAACATCATCGACTACGCCCTGGTGCAGGCTTACATCGTGAACAACCCGCCGAGCAGCGGCCACTTCAACTTCTCGCCGGCGCCCCCAGACTGGAAGTTTGTGCCGAAATCGTACATGTTCCCGGCAGGCAACCCGCTCAACCCGGCACCACCAGCTTCGATCAGCCACAACGCAGTGGCAATGGCCTTCTTGGACGATGACTTCATCGGCGTGTTGATGGGCGATGTGAACGGCGACGTGATGCCTTCCTTCACGGGCGGCACGGGCGCAGACTTTGGCAACACCCTGAAGTTCCGCATCAACGAACGCAGTGTGCAGCAAGGCGAAACAGTGACGGTCGCCTTCAAGGCATCCGATTTCAAGAACCGTCAGGCATATCAGATGACGATCGCTTTTGACCAGAATAAGTTCCAGTTGGAAGACATCGTCCCTGGCGTGCTGCCGGGCCTGACCGAAGCTAACTTTGGCACCAACTTCGTGAATGAAGGCTTGCTTTCTGCTATCTGGGTAGGCGCCAAGCCGCTCACCCTGGCCGACAACGAGGTGCTGTTTTCCTTGAAAATCAAAGCTTTAGGCAATGTGAATGCATTGTCGAACGCGCTGCACGTCAGCTCTGAAATCACCGAGGCGATGGCCGTTAACAGCCAAGGCGAGGAAGAAGGGATCGACTTTGAGTTTGTGACTTCTGTTGGGACGAACGTATTATTGGAAAGTAAATCTTTCGAATTGTACCAGAACCAGCCGAACCCGTTCTCGACCGAAACGACCATCAGTTTCCGATTGCCAGAGGCAAGTCGCGCCAAGCTCTATATCTTTGGCACTGACGGACGCTTGGTCACAACGATCATCGGTGATTACCCAGCGGGCAACAACAGCGTCAACATCCGCAAGGACGAATTTGGCGCGCCGGGGGTGTACTGGTACAAACTGGAGACGCTGCACCACAGCGACCTGAAAAAGATGATTCTGATTGATTAAGGGTTTCGGGTTTCAGGTTTCGGGCTTCAGGTTTACGGATTTTTGATGGCAATCTTGAAAATTATTTTCATGGCAATCACAAATGGAGTGGACCAGAAACCCGAAACCTGAAACCTTAGTTTATTGAACCAGTTTTTTTGATTTCGAAAAATTGAACCATGAGAAAAATTTTATTAATCCTAATCATACTTGCGGCTTGGGCTGCGCCGAATAAGGCATCTGCCCAGGTGGTCTTGAAAACCGATACATTGAGTGTCCCCTGTGCCAATTCCAATGTGTTCCTGGTGCCTTTGCGCGTCCGTAATTTTACCGATATCGCAGGCCTTCAGTTCACCTTTCAATGGAATCCCGCACACCTTGACTATGCATACATTACGAATATAAACCCGGCATTTGTTTCCGTAGCTTTTGATTCTACGAATTTGATAAGTCAGGGGAAATTTACGTTCGCCTGGTCGCAGCTCAACAGCCTTACCTTACCCGACAACGAAATTTTGTTGGAAGTGGCATTCACCAGGATAGCTGGGCCCGCCACCGCCCTGAAATTTGTAGATGACCCAACGCCCATCTTTGTGTTCGACGGCGCATTCAACGACCTGCCTTACGAAACGGAACCCGGGCTTGTAAAACCGCAAGACACGGCCTTGCCCACAGTGGCATGCCCAACAAACACCAGTGTCATTGGGGTGGGCCCTACTGCGGTAAACAATATCGCAGCCATTTCGCCTGCCGACGATTGTGGGCTGCCGGCGGTAGGCTGGTCATCCACCGGCGCTACCACGGCCAATTTCCCCAATGACTCCGACGCCAGTGGCGCGCTTTTCAATCTTGGCAACAGCACCGTGGTGTACCAGGCTACCGATGTGGTGGGAAACACCGCCACCTGTTCTTTTCAGGTAACAGTAGAATTCGGTGTTGGCGACGACCTGACTTTCCTGCCTGAAATCCCCGCCGCATCTTGTGGCGACACCATTTCCATCAACATAGCCACCTATAATTTCGACACTATTGCGGCCTTCCAGTTTTCTATGGGTTGGCTCCCCGCTTCTTTGCAATACCTCTCTATTTCCAACCTGAACGGGACGCTTGGGCTCACACAGCCCAATTTTGGCACAACCATGACAGGCTCTGGGCAGCTTTCCTTAGCTTGGGACGGCCCTTTTTCCGGCACCTCCCTGCCCGATGGCAGCACGGTTTTCAGCGTGAACTTCGTCGTATTGGGCACAACCAACTTGAACTTCACCGATATCCCCACCAACCGCATCGCCTTTTCCGGCGTGAACTTCCCTCCTGAAGAAATCACCATGGTCACGGTCAACGGGCTGGTTGAAGTCTCGGACACCATACCGCCCACTATTTCTTGCCCAGCCGACCTCACCGTACAAGCCCCCGGCTCGGTAGCCGTACAGAACATTGCCCCAACCAGCGTCATCGACAACTGCGCTGCCCCGACGATTGGCTGGGCCGCTGTGGGGGCCACCACCGACGCAGACCCCAACGACCCGGATGCCAGCGGAACACTGTTCAACCAGGGAAGCAGCACCGTCACCTATTCCGTTACCGATGCCGGCGGAAATACAGCCTCCTGCTCTTTTAATGTAACGGTTGAGTTTGGCGTCGGCACTACCGACCTGGCACTGGTGGCCAACAATGCCAACGCGGCCTGCAACGGATCCTTTTCTGTCGATATTACCACATATAATTTCAACGATATTGCCGGGCTCCAGTTCTCTTTGGGCTGGGACCCTGCCATTATTCAGTACACATCGGTAAGCAATTTCAATCCGGCGCTCAACCTGGTGCAGTCAAACTTTGGAGAAGCTTTTGTGAACATGGGCCAGCTTGGTTTTGGCTGGACGGGCCCGCTTGCAGGCACCACCTTGCCCGATGGCGCCCTTTTGTTCCGATTGAACTTTACAATGGTCGGAAACCAGGGAACCGTTGTGACATTTACCAACATGCCTACCGATATTGCGGCACTGCAAGGCCCGGCCTTTCCGCCATCTGATATTCCGGTGGAAACCTTTGCCGGCCAAATTAGCCTCTTGGACAATGTGGCGCCGACCATTACTTGCCCGGCAAATGTGACCGCCGACGCGCCACAAGGCTCGCTCACCGCTAACGTGACAGGGCTCGACCCGACCACCTTGGCCGACAACTGCGGCGGCAGCCCAGCGCTCAAATATACCCGCACAGGCACCACGGGGGGCAGCGGCATGGGCAATGCCAATGGGGATTACAAAGCGGGCAGCACTACCGTCACCTACACCGCAACCGATGCCAGCGGCAACACCGCTACCTGTTCCTTCACCGTTTTTGTCAATGCGGATACCCCGCTCACCCTTCATATAGATACCGTTTTGGTCGATTGCCAGGGCGCGGCATCCGTGAAGCACTGTATCACGGTGGATAATTTTACCGATATTATCGGGCTACAGTTTGGCCTATCCTGGGATACGTCAGTGCTGAAATTGAAACCTCCAGTCCCGGCAAGCGGCATTACGCCCACTGTGTCGGATGGCTACCCTGGGTTCACGATGAACCAGGGCATGTTTTTCTCTTTTTCTACTGCCAATGATGGCCTATTGCTGTTTTTCGGCAGCATCCTGACCTGGCCAGATATCCCAACGGGAGATACACTTTTTTGCCTGAACTTCGATGTGGCAGATGCCGACGGAAGCACAAAGCTCGAATTCCAGGGTCCTTTCAATTCGGTAAATGCTGCGTTCGCGCCAGTGCCGGTGGACACCACGCATGGCCTGTTCGCCTCCGCTGGAGACATGACTCCGCCAACCGTTTCCTGCCCCCCAAGCATCACCTTGAACCCTTCGCCCGGTCTGTGCGATGTCACGTACATGGTGCCGACCCCGGCAACCATGGATGCCTGCGGTATGGTCGATTCGATTTCCCGTGTGCCGAGTGGCAATAATTTCATGATCGGCAATACGGTGGTAACGTACACCGCCACCGACCAGGCGGGAAATTCCGCTACCTGTACCCTGGAGATAACGGTAGAGGACCAGAACCCGCCACAATTCACCAATTGCCCTTCAAATGTGCTCGTTTATGCCGCATCGGATGCGTGCAGCGCCCCTGCCACTTGGACGCCACCAGCCTTTACAGATTGTTCGCCCATTACGGTGGAAAACAACTTTTTCCCGGGCGACAATTTCCCGGCATCCTGTGCGCCAACCACGGTGTTCTACCGGGCCACGGATGCGTTCGACAACGTTTCTACTTGCCAGTTCACCGTAATGGCGCTTGATACTACCTTGCCCGTGATCGTTTGCCCTGCTGACATCACTGTGGTGCTGGTAAATAATTGTGACACGATCGTCAATTACACCGCGCCTACGGCGACCGATTTTTGCACCCAAAATGTAGGTTCAAACGGAAGCCCTGTTTCTGGTTCGGTATTTACGCCGGGGGTCACGGCCGTAGAATGGCTTGCCTTGGATGATTGCTCCAACCTGGCCGAATGTACTTTCTTGGTCACCGTGATCGATGGGGCTGCACCGACGATAAGCAATTGCCCAACGGATACCGTGGTGGTCGCAGATGCCAATTCCTGTAGCGCAAATGTTTTCTGGGTTGAGCCGACAGCGGCAGATGATTGCGATGCAGCGGTATCCCTGGTGCCTTCTGATACCCCAGGGTCACTTTTTGGGGTTGGAGGTGCTATTACGGTTACCTATACGGCCACCGATTCCTCGGGCAATGTCAGCATCTGCTCCTTTTTGGTGACTGTGGAAGACCACACCGCTCCGACATTGACGGGCTGCCCTTCGCCTATTTTCGTGGTATTGCCGGGAATGGACTGCGATACAATCCTTTCCTGGTCGCCGCCTTCGGCAATGGACAACTGCGGCAATTTTACCTTGACTTCCAATATCGACCCGGGTTATAATTTCACCACAGGCGATACGCTGGTGACTTACTTAGTCGTAGATGGTTCTGGCAACGCCGATTCCTGCTCCTTTATGGTTTCTGTGCGGGACCAAGTGCCGCCTATGTTGAGCAATTGCCCGCCAAATATGCTCATCGACGGGAACGGCGCCTGTAAAGTAGTGGCAGACTGGGTGGAGCCAATCGCAACAGATAACTGCTCCATCCCGACCATTTATTCGCCGTTCAGGCCACTGGTCGATTCGTTCATGGTCGGCACCACCATCGTCCAGATCATAGCAGAAGATGCCAGCAGCAATTACGATACCTGTACCTTTGAGGTAACCGTGATCGGCGTTCCGCCCGGTTTTGACCTGAACACTTTGCCCGCCAACGTGACCGTGAACGCTTGCGACACGCTCATGTCATGGGCACTGCCCACCGCCATAGGTTTTTGCGACTCCTCCTGGGTGACCTCAAATCCGCCCTCCCCGATGAATTACGGGCCGGGCGTGCACACGGTGGTTTTTACCGCGACTGATGGCATGACTTCTGAGATGAGCAGCTTCGTCATAACCGTACAAGATAACATCGGGCCGGCAATCGTTTGCCCGACTACGCCATATGTTGTCAATACGGGTGGCGTGTTCCTTTCCGGCACCGGTTTTTTCAGCAGCACCGACACGGTGGCGGGGTGTAACAGCGTTCAGCTTTTCTACGGGCTACCCAGTGCGACGGACAACTGCGGGGCGCCACAAGTGACCCAAAACACCGGCGTGCTCAGCGGCGGGGTGTTTGCACTTGGGCCGCACACGCTCGCGTTCACGGCAACAGATGCCGGCGGCAACACCATTCAATGCACGGTTATGGTCACCGTTGTGCCGTTGGCAGCAGTGAATCCGGTAGCTGACGTTGACCCGGCATGCCTCGGGGAGACAGTAGTTTTGACAGCAATGCCCATCATGGGGGCAACTTACCAATGGACAAAACTCCCTGGCACAGTTTTAGCTACTACTACCAACCAGCATACAATTCCCGCCGTAAGCGCGCAAACTGCCGGAATTTATACAGTTTCAGCCAATGTGAACGGCTGTCTCACCCCGCTTGACAGTGTTTTAGTCACTTTAGTAACGCCTCCCGAGCCCCTTAACGATATGTTCACAATATCGATGGGCGCCCTGGACACATTCAATGTGTTCTTGAACGACGGTTTAATCGATTCTTCCGATTACACGATTTGCAACTTTGACCCAAATCCCTTGCCTGCTGGCGTGGTGTATCTTGGCAACGGGCTGTTCGCATACACTGAACAGACGGGCAGGGCGGCATCTTTTACCTATCAGCTTTGCTATTGTGGCGTGGAAGGAGAAACGGCCACCGTGACGATCCTGGTGGATGATGTCGATTGCAGGTTTGTGCCGAACATCATCACGCCGAACAACGACGGCCAAAACGATTACCTTGAAATACCCTGCCTCGACGGAAGGGTTTTCAGCGAAAACACGATCGTCATCTATAACCAATGGGGCGACAAAGTTTTTGAGGACAAGGGATACACCAACGACCCCAACGACCCGAGCCACCCTGCTTGGCGTGGCACTTTGAATGGAGACAATGGAAAAGAATTGCCCGACGGCGTTTATTTCTATATCTTTAAGCCAAGCCCTTCACATCAACCCATTAAGGGATTTATCGAGATTTACCGATAGGTTTCTAACTTCTAAAACAGCTAATGATGAAAAACGTACTATTATTGATCGCTTTTATCGTTGCAGGGACAACGCTGACAGCACAACAGGAGGCACAGTTCACTCAGTTTATGTACAACAAGCTGAACTTGAACCCGGCTTACGCGGGCGTGCGCGGCGTGCCCACCATCACCGCGATCTACCGCAACCAATGGATGGGCTTCGACGGGGCGCCACAATCGGCCCTGGCCAGTTTCAGCAGCCCTTTCCTGACCAAGCGTGTTGGCGTAGGGGTCAATATCCGGCATTTCAAGATCGGCCTTCAGCGCGATTTCTCCGGCTCGCTGGCCTATTCTTACGATGTGGTGGCTTCTGAAAACGTTTCTTTCCGGGTCGGCCTTTCTGGCTCTATCCGTTCGTTGGGCGTGGCCTTCAACGAGGCCCAGGCGAACGACCCAGGCGACCCCTCTATCAGCAACCAGAAGGAAAACGATATTTTCGGCAACGTCGGCGCGGGCGTTTACATGACCATACAGGATCATTACTACATCGGTTTTTCGGTGCCGAAGATATATTCCAATGTGATCGGGGTGCCAAACCCAGACCCTAACATCACCAAGATTGCCAAAGAGTACCCGCACTTTTACGGTATGGCGGGAGCCATCATCCCGGTGAGCGAAGACATCAACCTGATGCCCGCAGTGTTGTGCAAATACGTGCAAAACGCGCCCTTTGATGCAGACCTTAACCTGAACCTCGACATCCGAGAGAAGTTCACCGTCGGCCTTTCCTACCGCGTCGGCGGCGACGGCCCTGGCGATTCAGTCGATTTGTTGGCTTATTGGCAAGCATCGCCACAGCTGGGCATAGGCGCTGCTTATGATTTCACGCTCAGCAACATCAAAGACTATTCGGCTGGTTCAATCGAAGTGCTGTTGCACGCCGACCTGAAAAAGGACAACGGCAAAAAGAAGAACATGACCAACCCGCGTTTCTTCATGTAACGCAGTCCAAACCTTAATCACATTAAAGTCAATTGAGGGAATCATGAAAACCCACAAACAAGTATTACTTTTCCTCAGCTTGTTCCTGATGGGAAGCGCCGTTTTTGCCCAAGAGCAGAAGCTCGTTACCATAGAGATCAAGAATGAAGAAGCCATCAACACCAAGGAGCTGGAGTTCAGCCCCACATTTTACGAAGATGGCATCGTATTCATCTCTACCAACAACGAAGTCACAAAGAAGAAGGCCGTCGATATCAACCAAAGCCTGATGATGTCCATCCTGCGCTCGCGCCGGAACGCCGACGGGCTGCTGCAGGCCCCAGAGCCATTCTCCAAGGAACTTACCTCCTTGAACCACGAAGGCCCCGTCTGTTTCGACCGCACTACCGAGACCATCTATTTTTCCAGCAACGCCGTTATTGATGGCAAAGACCAGTTTGCCAAAGACAAAGTGCAGCGCACGCGCCTGTACTCTTCAAAAAAGGAGAACGGCCAGTGGAGCAAACCGGTGCCTTTGCCATTCAACAACAACCAATTCGACGATTTCCACCCCTCCATCAGCATCGACGGCGACAAGCTGTTCTTCGCCTCCAACCGCCCGGGCAGCTTCGGCAGCACCGATATCTACGTGTCGTACAAAGTGGGCGAATCCTGGAGCGAACCCGTCAACCTGGGCTCCGAGATCAACACCAAAGGGCGCGAGGCATTCCCATTCATTCATGCCGACAACACCCTTTACTACGCCTCCGATGGTATCCCTGACCGCAAAGGTGGCTTCGACATCTATTACGTCATCCCCGAAGGCAATACCTGGACCAAACCGGTAAACCTTGGCGAGCCTTTCAACACCGGCGGCGACGACATGGGCCTTATCGTCGATCTCAACAAGATCAACGGCTACTTCTCCAGCAACGGCGCCGGCGGCGCCGGGAAAGACGAGATACTGAACTTCCACACCGAAAACGGCAACCTCGACGATTACCTGCTCCAGCACATGCGCGTGCCCGACCGCATCCTCGACCTGAAAGTGCTGGTGACGGACAAAGTAACCGGGAAACCTATCCCCGAGGCCGAAATCCAGGTGCTGAACTATGACGGCAGCACCGTCATCAGCCGCGACGACAACGGCAACATGATCACGATGCAAAACCAAAACGGCGAAGACGTGATAAGCTCTATCCCGCCCGACAAGGGCATCAACGGGGAATCAGACAGCAAGGGACGCTTCTCCACCGAAGTGCGCCCAGGCAATTACGTGATCATCATCACTAAAAAAAGCTACCAGACCAAGCAGTTCCGCCTGCCGATCTCAAAACCGGGGAACGAGTTGACAGCCCGCCTGGAAAAATCAGCCGCCAATGCCGGCAAGGTGCAGTGGAACCCTTCCCTGTTCAACTACGTCACCAACGCGCCTATGTCTGGCGCCATGATGATCATTACGAACAAAAAAACAGGCCAAAAAGACACGCTGATCACCGATGCCAACGGCATGGTAGAGCATTACCTCGACCCGAACACGAAATACAAGGTGGACGTGCTGCAAGGTGGAAAGCTGATCGGCAGCTCCGAAGTGGACACCCACGGCTGGACGCCCGGCAAGCCAATGGTGCAAAACCTCTCCGTGGCGCCCTTGATGCCGGGCTCCAAGATCGAGCTGCCGAACATCTATTACAACTACAACGACGCCACACTGCGCCCTGATGCCCGAAAGGACCTGGACATGGTGGTTGCCCTGCTCAAGCAGCAACCGAACTTAGTGGTCGAACTGGCCAGCCATACCGATTGCCGGGGCACGCACAGCTACAACGAAGACCTCAGCCAGCGCCGCGCCAACGGCGTGGTGGAATACCTCGTGATGAAAGGCATTGCCCGCAACAGGCTCTCGCCCATCGGGTACGGCGAAAGCGAGCCGCGCAACAACTGCCACGACGGCGTGAACTGCACAGAGGCGGAACATGCCCGCAACCGACGGACAGAGGTGCGGGTGCTGAGCGGTGTCACCGGTTCCTCCATGATGTACGTCGATGGGAAAGTCAGCGGTGTCGATTCCAGCGATGACCCGGCGCCGAACGTCAACACCGCGCCCGGAAAGGCAACCGTGGCCAATGCACAGGGCAATTCGTTTTATGTGGTGGCAGGTTCCTTCCGTTTGGAAACAGGCGCCAATACCCGCCTCGCAGAATTGCAGCAGTTGGGCTACAAAAATGCGGCAATCATCCGGTTCCCAGGATCGCCCTTCTATTCCGTGTGCGCCGACAGCTTCAGCTCCCGCAACGATGCCGACGTGCTGCGGCGGAAACTGGAGCGCGAAGACAAGATGGAAGCATTTGTGAAGGCAGTGCAGTAACGTTTGACCAGGATTTGGGGGTGGAAGCTTGTTTTCAATGGATTGCAGAAGTTCTATTTTCACCACCACTTTGCGTTGACCTTACTTTTTCGCAACATTTGGGAAGGAACGCTGTTTCCCTGAAAACCTCGCAAATCACTAGAATCCTGGAATATTATGGCGATTATTATTACGGACGAATGTATCAACTGCGGCGCGTGCGAGCCAGAATGCCCCAACAATGCCATCTATGAAGGCGGCGTGGAATGGGCGATCTCAGACGGCAGCACCGTCACAGGCGAATATGAGTTGGAAGACGGCAGCACTGTGGATGCTGCGCAGAAGAACGACCCTGTATCGAACGATTTTTATTACATCGTGCCGGATAAATGCACCGAATGTACGGGATTCCACGAAGAGCCGCAATGCGCGGCGGTTTGCCCGGTCGATTGCTGTGTGCCCGACCCGGATAGGGTAGAGACAAAGGAGGCGCTGCTGTTGAAAAAAGAGCGGCTGCACCTTTAGAGCGTGTTTAAATTTCGGTCGCCGGGCTACAAGCGGCCAATTTTGTTTCATGCTTCGTTAAAATTTTCGCCATAGGCACCTGGCTATGGCTGCAAATTTTGCCTTGCCTGAAACAAAATTGGCTCGCTTTCGCTCCGGCACCGAAATTTAAACACGCTCTTAGTTCAATAAGATTTTCATGGTTCTAATGGTTGCCTGCTGTCCCTGTGGGGGTGGCGGGCAATCTTGTTTTCCGCTATCCCGTCCTTACACGGCAATGTGGTTTTTTGCTATGCGATTCTCCAATATCGGCAAAGTCAGGTTTGCGAAAATTTTTTAGTTAAAATATTTTCCGTTTCAAAATTTTAAGTATATTTGTTTGCGCTAACAGCGTGGTATGTCATATTTCGTTTGTTTTTTGCGAAGTAACCATATAATTCAAACCTGACACTGCAACTACCTGCCCCATGCTTCATGTTAATCTCAATCTTGTTCGGGTCGAAATAATTTGTGACTCTTGTATTGTTCCGCGCAACTGGTTCAGTTGCCATTATTTTATTAAGCTTACCTTTTCAAGGCCCAGCAATGGCCTTTTAATTAATGCCTTGAGCTCGGGCTTGATATTTTCCCATTTTTTTCGCGAATTTTTATACAGGTTGAAGGCTGTTCGCTGGAACGCTATAAACTGCCCTGATCTGCACGCTTGAGGCAGTGCTATTTACTAGTAATCTTTTGAATTTCAATTCATT
Organism: uncultured Saprospiraceae bacterium; assembly: GCA_964621185.1. GTDB lineage: Bacteria > Bacteroidota > Bacteroidia > Chitinophagales > Saprospiraceae > M3007. Next base: position 97,053 of record CAZULM010000005.1, read on the forward strand.
ATACCTTTAACTTTTTAAACTTTTTTCATTATGAACCGCTTACATTTCAAAACATTTCAAAACATTTCAAAACATTTCAAAACATTTCAAAACATTGAGTTTTGATTTTTCCGGCAAAGTTGTTTTCTTGTTGTTGATCAGCTTTTTCTGGGCGCAGGGTTGTCAAAAATTTGAAAATCAGCCAATCCAAGATTCAAACAGCGTTTTTTCTCTTAACTACCGGGATTCCGACCCACTTTCTGTGCAGGCTTATGCCGAGGTTGTAACCAATGATTATGAAGAACAGGGCAACCTTGTCTATACGCACATGAAATACCGTTTTGCAACGGTAACGGCCTCCGATTACATCCCAGCCATTGACCGCAACCTTATCCTTCAGACCTTGAACCAATTTGAAACCCAAAATCAAGGGAAAGCTTTCAATCAGGTCCTGACGGAAGCAGTTTCAGCGGGATTGTTGACTGCAAATGAAAAAACATTGCTCCAAGGTTTGAAACAAACCGCTGCAGGTTTAGAAAACAACTACAATCTAACCTTTGGCCAGGCGTGGTACGCCATTCGTAATTGGGAATTAGCGACAATCGATAACACCAGCATCTCAGAAGATGAAAAAACCGTTGCCTTGCTTGTAGCCTCCGGTGCAAGAAACCTGATGAAATACCAGCATGAATCTGGTCAAATTGTTACTGATCGAGATAATGGCTGTACTTTAGGGAGAAAAACAAGTTGTTGGATAGAAGCCCTTGGCAACGTGGCCATTGGATGGATTAAGGCAGCAATTGTGAAAGCACAAAGCAGTGCTGGCACAAATGGCCCAATTGAAGCATTTCTGATTGCACTCATTAAAAAATCAGTATTAACGGCGGGCGGAATTGGCCTGGTGCTTGAAGTGATCAAAATTTATTCGCTGGACAGGTGCAAATGCGATGCCCAACCAGCAGCCCCAACTTGTGCAAACCCCAAAGGCGTGTCTTTGATGCTGGGCGATTGCAACCAATTAGAACAATATCTATTGGCTTGGGGTCACACATCCGATGGCAGCTCCGTTTTCAATTGGGTCATCGAAAACGGTGTGTTCCCCGACAACAACGATGCACTTACCATTACTACCATTAGCCCTCAAGTCCGTGTAAGGCAAAATAACGAGAATATACCGATTTCAATTGCGGTTCAGATTTCTTGTGCCGCACCGGAATATAAGACCATTACTGGTTTAAGTATTCCAAAGATGGTTAATGACCCTGGCACCCTAAGCATCTTTGGCCCATTAGATGTCAGCTCCACCGGTGGATATACCGAACGTTATGATTTTTACGGCTCATGGCGCATCAGCCAGAATTCAGTCGTTGTCTATTCCGGTTGTACGCCGCATGGGCAGGTGATGGAACAGGGCGACGATTTTATAAAGATCAAATGGATCAGCACAAACCCGCCCTATCCTACGCCAAAGGTGACTGCCATTGTCAGGAACGCATGCAGCGAAGAATCCAACACCCAAAACTTAAATGTCACCATCCATTAGATTCACCGCAAGCCCTGGCATGGAATTCCCGTGCCAGGGCAAATCTTCGTTGTTATGAAAAAAATACTCTTGCTCCTGCTAATGTTTTCAACCCTGACCTGCCAAAAAGAAGAGCTTAACTATTATATGGGCGCGCTCCGCGATTGTATGACAGAATCAAAGAAAAACATGCCGCCTGAAACAGGCCGGGAATACGTTTCCTGTAGAATAAACGGGAAAAAATTGTTGATCAGCGACGGGTTTGACAACTACCAGCAGTACAATGTACTTGGAAGCACATTTGTGACATCAGGACCGATATTGTCACCAGACGATAGTGTATTCCAATACATAATTAAAATCGGATTTAGGCAACCGGGCAAGCCAGGCGCCTCCTGGGATAAAGATTCCGACCAGTTTTTCTTGATGCTCAACACCAAAAATAATCTTTCTCCAGTGGAATACATCGACCAATACATAAAGGTAGGAGATTTGAAATTGAAAAAATACCTCAATTGGGAAACCAATGACCCGGAATTGCTAGACGGGATTGAAATGAGTTACTGGTGCACCTGCGATTGTAGCCAAAACGGTTATGATAAAGGTTCAACTATCGGCTTCACTAGCATCTACCGCGAGCAAAACGGCTTTTTGCGCTGTACCGACAAACAGCGAACAGATCTTGGAGACAAAGTTTTTTACCACCTGGAGTTCGAATTTGAGTACGAATGCCATATCAAGGAGGACGTAATCAAGTTTACGGATGGCAAAATGGTGGTGGAGTTTGAAATGGAGAAATGATGGGGCAATCGTGATTGAGGAGCGCCCCGCTTGGTATTTTGTTTCTCACGACGGCACGACGACACCACGGAATATACCCAAATGTCAATAGTATCGTGTCGTTGTGTCGTCGTGAGAAACAAAAAAGTCTAAGTCGGGCACCTACACTTTCCGCCTCCCCAACGCCACCATCGCCTTTACATACTGCTTCGCCAACGCCAAAATCCGCACCTTGCTCGAGCCCGCATCGTCCCGCCACACCACCGGCAGCTCGCATATTTCCAGGCCCTTCCACTCCGCCAGTGCCAGCAGTTCCGTGCTGAAAAACCAGCCATTGCTCTGCGCCCCGGCCTCTATCAGCGGCTGCACGTGTTCCCGGCGCAGCCATTTGAACCCGCACATGCCGTCGGAGAATTTTGTGCCCAAATAGAGCTTGAGCATCAGGTTGAACACCCGGGAGGTGATCTCCCGTTTCAAGCTGCGGCCATATACTTTTGACTTCGCGTGCAGGCGCGTTCCGTACACGAGGTCGAATCCTTCGGTAGCCAGCGCGTTGTAGGCTTGGATGAAATGCTGGAGGTCGGTGGCCAAGTCGAGGTCCATATAGCCCACAATGTCGGCTTCGCTGGCCGTCCAGGAGGTTTTTAAGGCCAGGCCCACGCCTTTTTCCGGCACTTTTACCAGGCGCACACCGGGCAAATCATCGCACAAAGCCGCAGCGATATGCCGGGTATTGTCGGTGCTGCCGTTGTCGGCGATCACGATCTTCCATTGGCCGGGTGTTGGGAAATTTTCTTCCAGGAAATGATACAGGATGCGCACCTGGCGGTCGAGGGTGGCTTCTTCGTTCAAAACGGGGATGGTCACGTCAAAAGTCATGGCGCTTTGCAGTTGAAGGAGCGAAGGTAGCTTAGAGCGAGTTTTAAACAAAGGGGGAGCTTGGAATGTCCAATGTCCAACATGGAATGTCCAATGTCCAAGTGGGAAAACGAGCGCCTTATCATTTTATCGGCGCTTTTCCATTTCTTTGTCCGATATTCAGGGCAAATCGCCGACGAATTGCGGCGAACTGTTTACTTTTCCTTCACTTTTGACCCAACTTGTATAGTCAACGCAAAGTGGTTATGAATGTCGAAATGCTACAATCATTTTAAAATCAAGCATTTGTTTCACTCAAATCATTCAAAATCACTTTAATCAAAGTATAACAATGAGCGATATACTTAAAAAATTCAAGTCCGTTTTCATCGTAGAAGATGAGACAGCGGCAACATCCAACAGCAACAATGAAAGCAACGCAGCGCAAAGCCCGGCTCCAACCCAGACAGCGACCCAAGCCAATGCCAGCGGCTCGGTAAGCTCCAAGTTTGTGGAGATTCTGGCAAGCGCGCTGGAAAAGAACAACCAGGAGGGCTTCGATTACTTTGAATTCCGCCAGGCACTCATCAATTTGGGCAAAATGTCGATGGACGAACCAACTCGCTACAAATCGGCATTCGCCATGGCCCAAACCATGGGCGTGACGCCGGCCAAGCTGATAGATTCAGCCCAGTTTTATCTCAACATACTGTCCAACGAACAGGCGCGCTTCAATGAAGCCCACGCCCAACAGCGCGACAAGCTGATCGGCAACCGGGAAGAAGAGGCCCGGAACCTGGATGCCCTGGTGCAGCAAAAAACGGCGCAGATACAGCAGCTTACCCAGGAAATCGCTGAACACCAGAAACAAAGCGAAAAAATCCGCAGGGACGTGAGCGAAGCTACCGTCAAGATCGAGAACACCAAAGCCGACTTCGAGGCCACTTTTGCCTCCGTAGTTGGGCAGCTAAAAGCCGATGTGGCTAAAATTCAGGAACACCTGAAATAAGCGCCTGTTCCCTTAAAATCAACCCAATCCACCCTGTATACCTCACGCCGCTTGGTTTTGTGCACGCCGATCATTGTATAGCCAACGCAAAGTGGTTGTGAAAATCTCGATCGCATAATCATTTGAAAATCAGATGTTTTTAATCACTCAAATCATACAAATCACTTTAATCACAGTATAAACAATTGAACACCAGTTGAATCAATCATACTCAATCACAAAAATCAGGCGAATCACAGTATAAATCCTGCCAATCACTAAAATCCTGGTAAAACATGGACGAATTTCAAAAAAATCCTTTCGTAGTATTCATTGCGGGCCTTTTGGCGCTCTGGCTGCTTTTCAAGCTGTTGAACGTGGTACTGAGCCTGTTCTGGATATTTGTGCTGGCCTTTGTCGTGCTTTACGTGGTCAACGCCCGCTTCCGCAACGCCGTGCGCTCATTTTTCAACCGCTTATTCAACCAATAATTTCTTTTGTAAATTTGCCTGCACTTTTGTGCGGAATTTCCTGCAAAACAAAGTTTAACCAACCAATCCATTCATACTATGACAGATTTGCAACCGATCAAACCCAAAAGTTTCTGGGAACGCCCCGAAGGGGTAACTGGCGGACTTTTTATGGGCGCCATCCTCCTGGGCGGCGGATACCTATTGTATAAAATCCTCCCGACACTGATTGTCCTGGCAGAAAACACCCTGTACTTGGCAGGGATCCTGGCGGCCCTGGCGGCGCTCATTTACGTGGTGCTCGACCCCAAAATGCGCAACCTGATATGGTACGTCTATAAATCCATCATGCGCTGGATCACGGGCATTTTCGTGCAAATAGACCCGATCGGCATCCTGAAAAGCTATATCGAGGATTTGAAAGACAGCCTGATCAAGATGAACAGCCAGATTTCCAGCCTTAAAGGCCAGATGTACAAGTTGGGCGAAATGATCAAACAGAACCAGCGCGACATCAAAAACAACCTGGGACTGGCAAGCAAGGCCAAGGAGACCGGCCGCGAATCCATCATGGTGCTGAAAGCCCGCAAAGCCGGCCGCTTGCAGGAGTCGAACATGAAACTCGACGACCTGTACAAGCGCATGGAGGTACTCTACCGGGTATTGACTAAAATGTACGAAAATTCGGAGATCATGCTCGAAGACCTCAGCGATCAGGTAGTGGTGAAGGAGCAGGAATACAAGGCCATCAAGGCCAGCCATTCGGCCATGCGCTCTGCCATGAACATCCTGAGCGGCAATTCCGACAAAAAATACATGTACGACATGGCGCTGGAAGCCATGGCGGAAGACGTAGGCCAAAAAGTAGGCGAAATGGAGCGCTTTATGGATATGTCCAAAAACTTCATGGACGGCATCGACCTGCAGAACGGCGTGTTCGAGGAAGAAGGCATGGCCATGCTCGAAAAATGGGAGAAAGAGGGCGTTTCATTCCTGCTGGGCGGCGAAAAGACCAAGATTGTGGCCTCCGCCAACAACGCCTCCGAGGTGCTCGACCTGAATGCCCCGATCGCCACGCCCGCCAAAGCCGAGCGCGGGGGCAACCAGTACGATTCTTTTTTCGATCAATAGTTTTTTTGTTGTTTGTTGTTCGTTCGCACTGCTCTGGATATTGAGGTTAGGGTTAATTCTCCCGCTCGATGTGTGCGAACGAACAACCAACAACGATCAACAAACAACGAACAACTATTTTGAGCCCAGTACCTTGCCCCTCAAAGCCAACGGCACGGATTGGTTTGTGTCAAAATTGGTCGTCACGGTAACGATGCGATAGAATTCACCTTCCCGCTGTCCATCATAAGTCACCTTGATTTTCGCGGCGCCTCCGGGCTCTATGGCTTCTTTAGGCCATTCCGCCACGGTACAGAAGCAGCTGCTTTTTACCTGCAGGATCATCAGGTTTTCGGTGCTGATGTTTTTTACTTCAAATTCACGGCTGACAGGTGTGCCGAGCGGCACGGTTCCCGTGTTGATCTGGTTTTGTATCCACTGAACCTTTCCTGCATTCAGCGAATTGTCGATGCTGCTGAGGCTTTGCGCAGGCGAGGTTTGAAGGCAAAAGAGCAATATTGTGCTCAGGCAGAATTTCAGCAAGTTTTGCATAAATGAAGTGATTTTTGAACGCGGGTTCTCATGCAAAAATGAGGCCGAATTTTCAAGATGATTTGCGTGCTTTCAAAAAAAGAGGCCGACACCACACAGGTGTCGGCCTCTTTTTTTACCGGTGGATGTGATTCAATTACTTCTGAACTACAACCTTCACATATTTGGCTTCCGCGTCCGTCTGTATGCGCAGGGTATAAACCGCTGAGGGCATATTGCTCAAGTCAAATGCCTTGCTCAAGGTGCCGGCGCTGAAATCGACGATTTCCGAGCTTATGATCTGGCCCAACTTGTTGAATACCGCAAATTCAAGGTTATGGCTCGGCGTGCCGCTCATTTCGACCCGGAACTGTCCGGCGTTCGGGTTGGGGAACAGGCGGAATTCCTTCAGCCAGGAAACCTCGTTGGCGCCGACGGTTACGACAACGACGGTCTGTTGCAGCGTAGTGGCGCCGCAACTGTTGGTTACGGTCAGCGATACGTTGTAGGTGCCAGGCGCGTTGTAGGTGTGCACGGGATTCTTCTCCGTGCTGGTTTGTCCGTCGCCAAAATCCCAGTTGTAGCTGTTGCCGCCCTGCGAGGTGTTTGTGAAGGTAACGACACCGCCGTTGACTGCTGCGCTGAATTCAGCTGTTGGCAGCGCGACCACGGTGATATAGCCCGTTTGTGACGAAGTGCCGGAGCCAAATGGATTGGTCGCGACCAAGGTGACAGAATAGGTGCCGGGTGTGGAATAGGTCACGCTGGGATTCTGCTCCAACGAATTGGCGGGCGAGCCGCCTTCAAAGGTCCACATCCAGCTGGCAGGGTTGCCTGCCGATAGGTCGGTGAATTGTACCACCATTCCTGGGCAGCCACTCGTCTGGTCAGCGCTGAAGGAAACGATCGGCGCGGCGCCTTCAATGACCACTGTTTGTGTCGTGGTGCTGGAGCCGCACTCGTTGGTGGCCACCAGTGTAACCGTGTACGTGCCGGTCGCCATATAGGTGTGCGTCGGGCTTACTTCGCTGCTGCTGCCGCCGTCGCCAAATGTCCAGCTATAGGAAGTAGCGTGCTGGCTGGAGTTGGTGGTGATGACAGCCAGGCCGGCAGTCTGTGTGGTAAAGCTTGCCGTCGGGTTCGGGTGTACGGTTACAGTTGCCGTGGCCGTGCTGCTGCCCGCCGAGTTGGAGGCCGTCAGCGTTACCAGATAAACGCCCGGTGTATTCCAGGTGACCACCGGGTTGGCGTCGGTAGAAGTGGGCGGTGTGCCGCCCTCAAATACCCAGGAGAACGAGGTGGAGTTGCTGCTAGAGGTGTTGTTGAACACCACCGTGAGTGGTGCGCAGCCCATCGAGCTGTTGAAGGTGAAGGCAGCTACGGGCACTGTAACGATCGTAACGCTGTTTTCGATGATGGTGGTGCCGCAATTGTTGGTAGCGGCCAGTATCACCGTGTACGTGCCATCTTCTGCGTAAGTATGGGAAGGGTTAGCCTGGGTGCTGCTGCTGCCATCGCCAAAGGTCCACAGGTACGAAGTGCCGTTCATGGTGGTATTGGTGAAGGTAGCAGTATTCTGGCTCACCACCGAGCTGAAGCCGCCAGTTGGGGGACCCGATACTGTGATGTAATTTGTGCGGGTGAAGGTGCCTGAACCGCCTGGGCCCGTCGCAACGAGGGTAACTGAATAGACACCGGGTGTGTTGTACACCACTGTCGGGTTTTGCTGGGTGGAACTGTTCGGTGTGCCGCCGGGGAAGCTCCAAAGCCAACTGGTGGTATTGTCGGAAGACATGTCCTGGAAATTGACGGTCAAAGGAGCGCAACCGCTGGTAACATCGGCAATAAAACTGGCTTCAACACCGGTGACAATCACAACTTCCTGGGTAAAGGTGCTGGTGCCGCAGGCATTTGTGGCAGTGAGTACAACGGTGTACGTGCCATCGCTGGCATAAACATGGGATGGATTTGCTTCCGTGCTGGACTGGCCGTCGCCGAAGTCCCAGGCATAGGAAATGCCGTTTTGAGTCGTATTGGTGAAGGCGGCAGAATCAGCGTTTGTGACAGCTGTAAACCCTGCTACGGGGGTAGTGCCCACGTTGATATAGTCAACTTGTGTGGCCGTGTTGCTGCCCGCGCTGTTGCTCACCGTCAGTATCACGGTGTAAACTCCTGGGGTATTGTACACGACTACCGGATTCTCCTCAGTCGAAGAAGAGGGGTTTCCGCCAGGAAATTGCCAGTCAAAATTTACAGAATTGTCGCTGGATGTATTGTTGAATTGTACTGTAAACGGCGCGCAGCCGCTGGTCTGTCCTGCATTGAAACTTGCCGTTGGCGGCGTGACGATGGTCACCGTCGAAGAAGTGGTAACGGTGCCGCACGCATTTGTCGCGCTGAGCACCACTGTATAGGCACCATCAGCCGCGTACGTATGCGTCGGGTTGGTTTGGGTACTGCTGTTGCCGTCGCCAAAGTTCCAGGAATACGAGCTTGCGTTGTTGGAGGTATTGGTAAACGACACCATGGCCCCATTGCTCATGCTGGTAAAGCCCGCTGTTGGTACCGTGTTGACAGTGATATAGTTAGCTTGTGTCAGGGTACTGCTGCCGGCGCTGTTGGTGGCCACCAGGGTTACATTGTATGTTCCTGGCGTACTGTACACAACTGTCGGGTTAGAGGCTGTCGAGCTGCTTGGGTTACCACCTGGGAATGTCCATTGGAAACTGGTAGAGTTTGAACTGGAAGTGTTGTTGAACATTACCGTAAAGGGCGCGCAGCCGCTCGTCTGATTGGCATTAAACCCTGCAATAGGTGGTGTAACGACTGTTACTGTCTGGGTGCTGGTTGCGGTTCCGCAAGCGTTGGTAGCTGTTAAAACAACCGTATAAACCCCATCGGTGGCGTAAGTATGCGTCGGGTCTTGTTCCGTGCTGCTGTTGCCGTCGCCAAAATTCCAGGAATAAGAATTGCCATTGGTGCTGGTGTTGGTAAAGGACACAACTGCCCCATTGGCCATGCTCGTGAAACTTGGTGCTGGAACGGTATTTACGGTGATCGTCGTGGTAGCGGTACTGCTCCCTGAATTGTTCGTCGCCGTGAGGGTAACAGTATAGGTGCCTGGATTGGTGTACACCACGGTCACATTGGTGTCCACCGAGCTTGCCGGGTTGCCGCCTGGGAAAGCCCAGCTGTAGGAAAGCGCTCCTGTTGAAGTATTGGTAAAGCTGATGGTGGCCGGTGCGCAGCCGTTGTTCCCTGAAGTTGTGAAACCTGCAACAGGCGGTGGTGCGACCTCAACGGTTTTTGTTTTTGTTACGCTGCCACAGGCATTGGTGGCGATCAGGGTCACAGTGTATGTCCCGCCATTGGCATACGTATGCACCGGATGTGTGACGGTGCTCGAATCCCCATCGCCAAAGGTCCACAAATAGCTGGTGCCGTTGAGCGTGGTATTGGTAAAGGTGGCAGTGAGCCCATTCACGCTGGAAGTGAAATTCGTGGCCGGCACCGTTTGCACTGTGATGTAATTTGTCTTGGTAATGGTGTTGGAACCAACGCTGTTGAATGCCGTAAGGGTTACGGGATAAGTGCCAGACACCGTGTACAAGACGACCGGGTTGGCTTGGCCGGAAGAAGAGGGCGTGCCGCCGGGGAAGCTCCACAAGTAGGAAGTGGAATTGCTCGACGACTGGTTCACCATCTGTACCACCAAAGTTGCGCAGCCACTGGTAGGCTCGGCATAAAAGTCGGGCGTTGGGAAAGTATTGACGGTGATGGTCTTTGTAGAACTGCCGCAGTCATTGGTAGCGGTCAGTTTTACGACATAAAACCCTGCTTCAAAATAGGTGTAAACCGGGTTCATATCGGTGCTCGTGCCGCCATCGCCGAATTCCCAAAAATAACTGGTCGCATTGGTGGACGTGTTGTTGAAGGTCGCGGTCAGGTCGTCCATCGTGAAAGTGAAGCCAGCGACCGGGGTTGGGTTGATGGCGACTATTTGGCTGGAAGTGGCAGAAGTGCCGCCAGGGCCATAAACTACGAGCGACACGTTTTTGTTGCCCGATGTGCCGAATGTGACCACTGGGTTCATTTGCGTGGATGTGGCAGGCGTGCCGCCCGTGAACGTCCACAGGCGGGAAGTGATGGTGCCGGTGGACAGGTCGGTAAATTGAACAGGCTGGTTCACGCAGCCCGGATCGGGGCTCCAGTCAAAAATAGAGACCAGCGGCGGCCCCTGGACGCAGGATGCCAGACAGCCGCTGTTTATTTTGCTCTGCATGTAGGCGTTGATCGCGTTCGTGGATTGCGAACTCCAGGTGTTGGAGGTGGACACACTGGGGCACATGATCCAGGGGCCGCTGCCGCTGCAGCCAGAGTCGTGGCCAGAGCTGAAATTGTGGCCGATCTCATGGGAGGTCATGCAGCGGAGCAATTCGGAGTTGGCCGTAAAGTCTTGCAGGCAGTGGTAGTTGTTGCTGTTGCAGATGCCGTTCAAGTAGGCGATTCCGACCGTCCCGCCGGTGAAATTGCGGTTTGTCCACATTTCCCCCAAATCAAAATTCACCCCAAAGTTGCCGGCATTGCCCCAGGTCCTGAAACTGCCGAGCAGCGTGCCGGCATCGTTCGAGCCAGACCACGGGCCGGGGAATGAAGTAGCTACAAACTGGGTCACAATGTTGATGCAAAGGTCGTGGTTGAACGAACCGGTATAGTCGCCTTCCACATCGTTGATGACGGCGATGTTGTGCGCCTCCACGCCGGAGGAAGAGCCGTATTTTGCCAGCATCAACTGGTCGGAGGCGATGGCGAGCTCCAGTTCATACACTGCGGGAAAATCAGGGTTGCCGGCCAGGTGGCTTTCGAGGTCCATTTGCGCGGCTTTTTCCATTTCGGCGGTGACGCCGCATTTAACGGTCTGGTCTGCCAAAACGCTCGACTTCTCGTACAGCACGAAAAGGTTTTTGTCGGCTGCAGGGTCTATGTACCAAAGCGGCTCGATGCGCCATACCAGACCGCCTTCCTGGATATAGCCATAAATAAGGTTCTTGTCGAGTGTAAGGCGCACTTTTCCGCCCGTTGCCAGAAATCCTTTGTAGGCGATGTTCGGCTTTTTTTTGCTGATGATATTCCCGGATGGGGTTTCTACCGTCATAAAATAGTTGGGCGACAGCAAGTTGCTCGATGACAGGTTCATGTTCCAGGCATGGTTGCCGACCAGCAGGGTGGTGCTGGCTTCGGCGTTGGTCCGCACATAGGTGGCCAGCGGCTCGGCATCCATCCTGAACACCTCATAGGTGCTGAAGGCGCTTTCTAAAACGGGCGACTGGTAGCTCAGCTTTTCAGCTGTGAACACTTGAGCATCTAGTTGTTGAGCAATGGAAGAGAAGAAAAGAAACAATGCGCTGAGGCAAAGGAATCGTAGACAATTCGTCATGATCTAACCCTGTTTTTACAGTGATGAAAGTTGAAATAGTAAAATTAATCGGGTGGAAATTGTGTTTCGTTGAGCGATTAAAGCGGGTTTGGGAACACACTTAGGCAATAATGGGGCGAAAATAGGCTTTGTTAAAGACTATCAGCCCAAATGCAAATAAAAAATGTACGCTTCGCTCATAAGCGACTTTCCTAAAGGCTTTGACTACTTTTGCGCCCGAATCCGATTTATTGACACAAAATACACCTGACATGACAAAAAAAACAAAAATTTCTCTCTTGACCTTTGCGGCGATGGTGCTCCTGGCGCAACCTGCCTTTTCCCAGCGCGTAATCCCCAAAGGAGAAAAACCGGAAAGGGAAAGAAAGGAATCGTTGACGCTGCGGGAAAAGCTTTGGTATGGCGGCGGCCTGCAATTGGGCCTTAGCGCATACAATGGCAGCAACGTGTTCTCCTTTGGCTTGAGCCCCATGGTCGGCTACAAGATAATTCAGGCGGTATCTGTGGGGCCAAGGGTCGAAGTGCTCTACTCCTCTATCAAGGTTCCTGGCTACAAGGCCATCAGCCTTTTTGATGTTGACGCGGGTGTTTTTGTGCGCGCCAAAGTATTCCGCGGCTTGTTTTTCCAAGGAGAGCTGTCCAATTCCTGGTTGCAACAGCCTACGGGCAACGGTACTGAAAAAATCACCAACACCCGGTTCAACCAAAGGCTCGGGGCCGGCTGGAATTTTGGCAGCGGCCAGGGCGGCGGCTCGGAGATCGGCGTGTTTTACAATTTCGCCATCGCTAACGATATTTACTCCTACGAAAACCCGCTGGGATACCGCTTCGGCTTCACCTGGAATTTTTGATGTTTTAAACGTGGCGACTGTGCGCTGGCACCGTTTGCCTAAATTCAATTGATTATAATGAAAAATAGTATCCTCGTCCTGTTTTGCCTCGGCCTGTTTTTGGCTCCCTACAATGGCCAGGCCCAAGGTAAAACCTACGAATTTCAAAACGGCCATTGGTTCAATGGCGATGGCTTCACCAATGCCACTTGGTATGTTGTCAATGGGATGTTGAGCAAAAAGGCGCCGTCAAAGGTCGATTCGGTCATCGACTTGAGCGGGCGCTGGGTAATCCCGCCTTTCGGCGATGCCCACTGCGCCAGCGTTGCCGACAACCCAAACGCTGCCAACGTGCTCAACCTCTACCTGGGCGAAGGCGTGTTCTACCTCCAGATCATGGGCAACACCAAAGAAGGCCGTGCCGCAACCGAGCTGCTCGCCAACAAGCCCGGCGCTGCGGACGCCGCTTTTTCCAACGGCGCCATCACCTGCAGCCTCGGGTACCCGTTTGTGAAATACGAAGGCCCGGCCAACGGTATCAAGAACCCGGCGCAATGGGGCAAAGAATACGACAAGATCAAGTTGAGCTCCAAACTGCTCGGCAACGGGTATTGGTTTATCGACAACAAGGTTTCCCTGAAAGCCAATTGGGAAAAAATCAAGGAACAAAAGCCCGATTTTATCGCCATTTACCTCCTCGATGTCAGCAACAACGGCGGCAGGGAGGGCAGGGGGCTTTCCGAGGAAATGGCAAAATTGGTGACAAAAAAAGCCCACAAATCCGGCCTCCGGGTGATCGCCCACATAGAAACTGCCGATGACTTGCGCCTCGGCATGAAACTGAAGGTCGATGGCTTCGCCAACCTGCCCGGCAGCAATTGGGATGGGGTAGGGGACGGCAATAAATACGCCATGAGCGACGAGGACCTGAAAAAGCTGGCCAAGAAAAAAACGCCGGTCGTGCCCCTCTTGTCGCACAGCCGCATGGTGGCGCAGCGACCGGGGGCTCAGGAAGACAACGCAAAGCTTATCCAACGGCTTTTTGCCAGCGGCGTGAACGTCGTCATCGGATCCGACGACCCGCAGCGCACCATCCGCTCGGAGCTCAACCACTGGTACTCGCTCGGTACGATGGACAACAAGGTGGTGCTGAAGATATTGTGCGAGAACACGCCCGCTGCGATTTTCCCCAAGCGGAAGATCGGAAAGTTAGACAACGGCTATGAGGCCAGCTTTTTGGTGCTCAACGACAACCCCCTCGACAACCTCTTGAAGGCACGGGTAGCGGCGTTCAAGATGAAACAAGGGGTGTTTTTGAAATAAAGCGCCGCTTACTTAAACCGGATTGCCCGCACCGGGCTGATGCCCGACACGACCAAAGACGGCAGCAGCAGGAACAGCAAGGTGATCGCCAGGGTACCGGTGTTGATGCCCGCAACGGCCAGCCAATTGACCTTCACGGGCGCATAAGACAGATAATAATCCGCTTCGTTCAATTGAATGAAGCGGAACTTGTCTTGCAAAAAGCAAAAGCCTAAGCCGATCAGGTTGCCCCAGAACATGCCCAAAAGGGTGATGACAGCCGCGTGGTAAATGAAAATTTGCCGGATACGGCCGTTCGACGCGCCCAGCGCCTTCAGGATGCCGATCATATTGGTGCGCTCCAGCACCAGCACCAGCAGCGCAGTTATCATGTTTATGATGGCTACTGCGAGCATGAGCGCCAGGATGACCACTTCGTTGTAGTCCTGCAGTTCCAGCCATTCAAAAATGGAGGGGAATTTTTCCCGTATGCTCACGGCCAGCAGTTCGGGGGGCAGCACTTCGTCGTAGATGTACTGGTTGTACAGGTCGAGGTCGCGCAGGTCGTCGAGCCAAATTTCAAAGCCCGCTACCTGGCCTGCATCCCAGCCCAGGAGGCTTTGCACCTGGCGTATGTCGCAAAGCGCGAATTTTCGGTCGTATTCTTCCAAGCCGGTCTTGTAGATGCCGCTCACCTGGAACATGCGCCGGATCTGGTCGCGGTCTTTCACAAAATGCAGGATAAACTTGTCGCCAACGCCCACCTGCAAGCGGTCGGCTGTTTGACGGCTGATGATGATCTCGCGCGACGGCACGCTGTCTCTGAGGTCGATAGCCTTTCCTTCAAGGAGGTAGGGCGCGAGGTTGCCCCAGTCAAAGTCGGGGCCGATGCCCTTCAACAGGATACCTTCCAGCGCGGTCTTTGTGCGGATGATGCCGGGCTTGTGGGCGAATGCCTGGATGTGCCGGATACCGCCATGCGCCTTTTTTTGCCGATTGCCCATCTCCTCAAGCTCCGCAGCCGGGATGTTGCGCACGGTGTCGAGGCTGGGGTAAAAGTCCTGCTTGATGTCGATCGGCGTTGGCTCGAAGGAAAGGGAATAAGCCGTGTCGGAGATGTGGATATGCCCCCAAAACTCAAAAATCTTCCGGCTGATCTCCGTCTTGAACCCCGCAATCAGGGCAGAAGCCGATATCATCACAGCAACGCTGAGCGCCACGGCGACCACGGCGATCCGGATGATCAGCCGGGAAAAGTTCCGCCCGCCCGCAAAAGCAATGCGCCGGGCCAAAAAAAACGATAGATTCTTCATAAACATTCAATTATCCACCCATTTCCACTTTACTCATCATTCACTCACGGATAAACTCCAACTCCTTATGCCGGTCGAGCTTTGCGATCGGGGAAAGCTCGCCTGGCTCCTTGTCGTCCTGCCGGTATTTCACCACGTAGTCCACCGCGCCGAGTATCTCGCTGCTGATGCCGCCGAAGGTAGCAGGGTAGTGTTGCTCCGAAACATTGGCAGATGTGGTGAATATCGGCCTGCCAAGGGCTTCGATCAGTTCTTGGCAAAACTGGTCTAGCGCGATTTGAATGGCAACCGACCCGTTGGGGGCTTTGGCCAGGGCAGGCAACCCAACAGCCCGATCATAGATCACTGTCAGTGGGCGCTGGTGAAAGGAAAGCAGCGTTTCGAGCCTTGGATGGACCTTTACAGCATATTGCTTGAGCATGTCAATGCTCGATACTATCAGGGAATAGCCGTCTTTTGGGGGCTTCCCCTTGATTTTGTGGATCCGGGCAATGGCTTCTTCGTTCATCGCGTCGCAGCTTATGCTCCAGACCGTGTCGGTGGGGTGGCAAACAATGCCACCTTTTTGCAGTATGGCAGCTATCTCAAAAATGTCGTCTCGTAGCAGGAACATATCAAACAATTAGCTTTTGGTAACCGTTGTAACTGTAACTTTGGGGATGCAAAAGTCAGACTTTTAAACAAATAACCTACAATGCAAATCAACTACCGCAGTATTTTTTCGCTTTTCGCACTGTTTGTGCTGCTGTCTAACCCTACAGCCCTTTTGGCCAAACACATCATCGGTGGCGACATCACCTACAAGTACCTCGGCGATTCGGGGCCTAACGCCAAGCGCTGGCTCTTTACCATGAAAATATACCGGGATTGCAACGGTGGCGGCGCCAATTTCGACAGCGACGCCTCAATTTCCATTTACAGGGGCACTTATAACAGCAATGTGCTGCAAGAGAGTTTCAGCATCAATTACCTGAGCTTTGTAAAATTGATCCCCGACACGCCGCAATGTGTCACGCAAATCCCCAATGTGTGCGTACAGGAAGCAATTTACGAGTTTGAAAGGACTTTGCCGATTTCCGTGACCGGGGAAAGCTACTTCATTGTCTATCAACGTTGTTGCCGCAACGAGAGTATTTCCAACATCGTGAACCCTGGCGGCGTTGGGGCTACCTACATGGTCGAGTTGACCCGCGAGGCACAGGTTTCCAACAACAACAGCCCGGTGTTCAAAAACTTCCCCCCCATCATTATCTGCAACAATTTCCCCTTGTTGTTCGACCATTCTGCGGTTGATCAGGAAGGTGACCTCCTGTTGTACGAGTTTTGTGCGCCCTTCGTTGGCGGCGGCCCCGATGTGCAGCCGCCCGGCCTGACTACCTGCTTTGGCGCAAAGCCGACCCCGTCTTGCGGCCCTCCCTTCAGCAACGTGGTCTTTATCGCCCCTAACTACACCCCTGCCGCCCCGATGGGGGGCAACCCGAAAGTCTCTATCAACCAGATTTCGGGAATGATATCTGGCACGCCGACCCTGAACGGGCAGTTTGTCGTCGGTGTCTGCGTAAAGGAGTTCAGGGCAGGGCAGTTGCTCTCTACCGTAAAAAGGGAATTCCAGTTCAACGTGACGAACTGCAGCCCCGACGTGTTCACCAAAATCGAAGCGGATTCATTCAAATTCGACCTCGACAAGTACATCATCAAGTCTTGTGGCTCAAAAACCGTACAGTTTGAGAATTTGAGCGGCAAACCCCAGTTTATCAGCAGCTATCGCTGGGAGTTCGACATGCTCGGCACCCAGGTGGTGGATGCCGTCAACTGGAGCCCGGCGTTCACGTTCCCCGACACCGGTGTGTATCACGGCTTGCTGATCCTCAACCCCAACGGCGGGGAGTGCAGCGACACCGCCAACATCACCGTCAACATTTTCCCGGAAATAAAGGCAGACTTCAGCTACGATTACGATACCTGTGTCGCCGGCCCCGTCCAGTTCACCGACCTGAGCACTAGCGAGGCGGGCATCGAGCATTGGGAATGGCAGTTCGGGGTGCCTGGCGCCGCTGTATCGACGCTCCAGAGCCCTTCCTACCTGTACTTGATACCTGGAAACCACCCGGTAACCTTGCATGCGGTTGACAAGAACATCTGCTCCGACAGGGAAACGAAAATTGTCAGCTACTTCCCGGCGCCCCCGCTGATCATCATCCGGCCCGACACCTACATCGGCTGCAGCCCTGCCGACATATTTTTCGACAACCTTTCAACGCCAATTGACAATACCTACAAGGTTGAATGGGATTTTGGCGATGGCGGCACCTCGAGCGGGGTGATCAGCCCGACCCACCTGTACACCCAACAAGGTGTTTATGATGTCAAGGTGGCCATCACCTCGCCCATCGGCTGCTACATCGAGAAAGAATTCCAGAACCTCATAAGGGTAGAGCCTTCCCCAACGGCAGATTTCACTTTCGACCCGATGCGCGACCTTTCTTCTTTCAACAACGTGGTCCAATTTACCGACCAATCCACGGGTGCGGCGCACTGGAACTGGCATATCAGCCCCACAGGTTACACCACCACCCAGAAAAACCATACCTATACCTTTCAGGACACGGGCCTGCACGCCATCCGCTTGATCGTTACCCACCCGCAAGGCTGCAAGGACAGCCTGACCAAATACCTCGACATCCGGCCTGAGGTCACCTGGCACATGCCCAATGCCTTTACGCCCAACGGCGACAGCAAGAACGAGGGCTTCTTGGGCAAAGGATACCTGCCAGGCGTGACAAACTTCAACATGAGCATCTGGAACCGATGGGGCGAACAGGTGTTTGCAACGGCCGACCCGACGGAGGCCTGGAACGGCAGGCAAAGGAACGTGGGCGGCATGTCGCCCCCAGGCGTATATGTTTACTTAGTCACGTTCACCGGCCCACGGGGCGAGGCCCATGAGTACAAAGGCTACGCTACCTTGATCCATTGAAATCGCTTTTCAAAAACTTGCGCTGCCTTTTGTCAAAAGGCGCATGAATTGCTCTATTTTTGCCGGAAAGGGTCATTAAGTATCAGGCAATATGAGGAATCAAACAGGTAAATCCGGCTGGGAATTGATGAAGGTGATATTCGCCAGTTCCCTCGGGACGCTGATAGAGTGGTACGACTTTTACATATATGGCGCCTTGGCGCCTATCATTGCCCTGAAGTTTTTTCCGGCGGAGAACCCTACTGCCGGCTTTCTGGCCGCCTTGGCCACTTTTGCGGCGGGCTTTGTCGTGAGGCCTTTCGGCGCCCTGGTGTTTGGCCGCCTGGGCGATGTGGTCGGGCGCAAGCACACGTTTTTGGTGACCCTGCTGCTGATGGGGCTTTCCACTTTCGCCATCGGTTTCGTGCCGGGATATGCTTCTATCGGGGCAGCCGCGCCAATCACCATCCTTTTCCTGCGCTTGATCCAGGGCCTGGCGCTGGGCGGCGAGTACGGCGGCGCGGCTACCTACGTGGCAGAACATGCCCCGCCTGGCCAGCGCGGTTATTATACTTCCTACATCCAAACCACGGCCACCTTGGGGCTTTTTATTTCCCTGGGCGTTATCCTTGCCACAAAATCATGGCTGGGCGATGCGGCGTTCAACGACTGGGGCTGGCGGGTACCGTTCTGGGCCTCTTTCATCATGGTCCTGGTTTCGGTGTATATCCGGCTTAAAATGGCAGAATCGCCGCTGTTTTCAAAGATAAAAAAGGAGGGAAACATCTCCAGGAACCCATTAAAGGAATCCTTCACCAGGAAACCCAACCTGAAGCTGGTGCTGCTGGCCTTGTTCGGCGCGGTCATGGGCCAGGGGGTAGTATGGTACACCGGCCAATTCTATGCCCAAACCTTTTTGGAGCGCACCTGCTCCATCGAATTTGTGCAGACGCGCTACATCCTGTTGGTGGCCATAGCCCTCGGCACAGGTTTCTTTATCTTTTGGGGCTGGCTTTCCGACAAAGTGGGGCGCAAATGGATCATGCTGGCGGGGATGTTGCTGGCGTTGCTGACCTATCTGCCGATCTACAAAGCCATGTATCATGTTGCAGGGGCGGATGGCAAAGCCGGGGTTTCGGCCAATGAAATGATCGAAGAAAGCTACTCGGTAGATGCGGTTTCCGGCGACTCAGTAGTGACCAAAACCATAGTAGCGGTATTTCAAAACGGCAATACCACAAAAACGGTGAGCGCCAGCACCTTTTCTGCCGACAGGACGGCATTGCCAAAACTTAAAAAGTCAACCGTGCGCTGGATGTCGAATAGCAATTTCTGGCTGCTGACGCTTTTGGTCCTAATCCAGATAGTGTACGTCACGATGGTGTATGGGCCGATCGCCGCGTTTCTGGTGGAGCTGTTCCCCACGCGCATCCGGTACACCTCCATGAGTTTGCCCTACCATATCGGGAACGGGATTTTTGGCGGGCTCACGCCGCTGATCGCCACCCGCTTGTTCGATGTGTCCAAAACGCCCGCCAACCCCTCGGGCGACCCCTTTGTCGGGCTTTGGTACCCGATTGCCGTTTCAGCGGTTTGTTTTGTGATTGGTTTCTTGTATCTGCCGAACGCGAAAACAGAGCAGGTTGAATAAGCCCTGTCAAACCAACTTAATTGCTTGATTATGAAATCATTGAAGAAGTTCGCAGGCGTACTTTGGATTTTGGTGGCGTTGTTCGCTACCTTCCTGATGCTCCGGCAGGCATCCTCGGAATTTGCGGCCAGCCCAGCCCTGGATACCCGGATATTTTGGTACACCATCATTCCCGTTTTTTTGCCGATCATGGGAGGGCTGGGGCTGTTTGGGTACTACTGCCTTAGGGGTGAGTACGGAAATGAAACAGATAGGGACATAGAACACATAGGGACATAGAACACATAGTTCATCCAACAAATAGGGCCCAAAAGTATGTTCAAGGCAAAAGTTGTAAAAACTATGTGTTCTATGCCCCTATGTCCCTATGTGTTAAAAAAATCTTTTAAATCTTATGTCATTGCAAATCAATTCATTAGAACAATATTACGAGGAATACAAGCGCTCGGTAGAATCACCTGAAGCGTTCTGGGCGGAGCAAGCCGAAAGATTCCAATGGAAAAAACCATGGAAGACGGTGCTGAAATGGAACTTCAAAAAGCCTGAAGTCAAGTGGTTCATTGGTGGCAAGCTGAACATCACCGAGAACGCCCTGGACCGGCACTTAGCCAGCAAGGGCAAACAGACCGCGATCCTATGGGAACCAAACGACCCCAGCGCCAAGCCACGGAAGATCAGCTACAAACAATTGTACCAGCAGGTATGCCAACTGGCCAACGCCCTCAAAGCCCGGGGCATCAAAAAAGGCGACCGCGTTTGCATCTACATGCCCATGACCCCGGAACTGGCCATTGCCGTGCTGGCTTGCGCCCGTATCGGCGCCATACACTCGGTGGTGTTCGCCGGTTTTTCTGCCATTTCCGTCGCCGACAGGATCAAGGACGCCCAGTGCTGCGCCGTGATCACTTCAGACCACAATGCAAGGGGCAGCAAAAACATTCCCGTAAAGTCCATTGTAGATGAGGCACTTGCGCTCGGCTGCGACTCGGTGCGCACGGTAATTGTCCACAAAAACACAGGCGACCAGGTTGATTGGCGCCATGGCCGCGACCACTGGTGGCATGAACTGACCGCTGGCAGGCGGAAAAGCTGCAAAGCCCAGGCAATGGACTCCGAAGACCCGCTGTTTATCCTCTACACTTCCGGCTCTACCGGCAAGCCCAAGGGCGTGGTGCATACGCAGGGCGGGTATATGGTGTACACCGACTATACTTTCCGGAATGTATTTCAATACCGCGACGGGGAGCTGTATTGGTGTACAGCCGACATCGGCTGGATCACCGGCCATTCCTACATCGTTTATGGCCCCCTTTTGGCAGGCGCCACCACGCTGATGTTCGAGGGTGTGCCAACCTACCCGGATGCTGGCCGCTTTTGGGATGTGGTGCAACGGCACAAAGTCAATATTTTTTACACGGCGCCAACCGCCATTCGCGCACTGATGGCCGCTGGCGATGAATGGGTAAAAAACCGCAGAATGCCTTCGCTTAGGGTGCTGGGCACCGTTGGCGAGCCCATCAATGAGGAAGCCTGGCATTGGTACAACGAGAAAGTAGGCAAAAAGAAATGCCCGATCGTCGATACCTGGTGGCAGACGGAAACCGGGGGCATGATGATAACGCCGATTGCGGGCATCACACCCACCAAACCCTGCTTTGCCACCCTGCCCTTGCCAGGGGTGCAGCCCCTCCTGGTGGATGCCAACGGCAAAGAAATCCCGGGCAACAACGTGGAAGGGATGTTGTGCATCAAATTCCCCTGGCCCAGCATCCTCCGCAGTACCTGGGGCGACCACGAGCGCTGCCGGCAGACCTATTTTGCCACTTTCAAAAACCTGTATTTCACGGGCGACGGCGTTCGGCGCGACCAAGACGGGTATTACCGCATCATTGGCCGCGTGGACGACGTGATAAACGTTTCGGGCCACCGCATCGGCACCGCAGAGGTGGAGAACGCGCTCAACGAGCACCCGAACATCGTGGAGAGCGCGGTAGTGGGCTACCCGCACGAAATCAAAGGCCAGGGCATCTACGCCTATGTGATTGCCATGGAAAAAGTAGGCGATATCGACAGTTTTAGAAAGTCGGTCTTGGAAGTGGTGAGCAAGGAGATAGGCCCGATTGCCAAGCCCGACAAGATCCAGGTGGTCCCAGGCTTGCCAAAAACCCGGTCTGGCAAGATCATGCGGCGCATACTTCGGAAGATTGCCGAAGGTGACACTTCCAACCTGGGAGATATTTCCACCCTCCTGAACCCTGAAGTGGTGGAGGAGATAAAAGCGGGCGCCAGGCTGGTATAGGTGAAAAGATATGGCCCGCCCCCTCAATAGGAGACGAGCCAATCTGGTAATACCCACTTTACTAAAATGCTTGTCTGGCGGCGCTAGTGCCGGAGGCGGCACTAGCTTGCTACTGCTTCTTCCCCTTCCAGTTCAAAATGCTCCAAATGCGGGTGCTCGTAGAAACTCACCTCCCCGGTCTCTATGTCGTACATGCCACCCACAATTGCGATAGCGCCATCCTCGACCATGCTGGCCAGGATGGGGCTGCGCTTAGGGATTTCGTCCATGACATAATGCACATTGTTGGCCGCCACCTCGTTCGGGTAGGTGTAAGCCCCTTCCGAATTTTTGGCCGTTTTTGGCGTCTGGACGATCACCGGCTTTATCTTGTTCAACAGTCCGGTCAGGTTGCCCATCTCTACATTGTCGCAGGCGCCTTTGATGGCCCCGCATTTGGTATGGCCCAGCACCACCACGATTTTTGAGCCGGCCACCTTACAGGCAAACTCCATGGAGCCGAGGATGTCGTCGTTGAGGATGTTGCCGGCGATGCGGGCGCTGAAAACATCGCCCAAACCCTGGTCAAAAATGAGCTCTGCGCTGGTGCGCGAGTCGATACAGCTCAATATCACGGCAAAGGGGTGCTGCCCGTCCATGGTTTCGTTCACCTGTTGCAACAGGTTGCGGTTGATTTTCAGGTTGTTGACAAAGCGGGCATTGCCGTCGCGCAGCAATTTGAGTGCCATGCTCGGGGTGAGCTTGTCGCGAGATTCTTTTGTGAGCGTACGCATTATGGTAGAATTTTTATGGTTGAAAAAAAAGGTTTCAGGGGCAACTTGGTTCATTTTACAGTGGGCTGAGGGTGGTCGCTGTGCACGAAATCGGCTTCCCAGAACTTGTATTTGTCCCGAAATCCTTTCAATTCCAGGTCGATGTTCAGGGATTTTGCCTTTTCACTGGCAAATTCGCGGATGTTCTCCAAGACGTCAAAATCAATGTATGCCGTATCCGTGGCGTCTATGATGACTTTCGAGTTCTTTGGCAGGTGTTCCAGCGTCAGCTTGATGCTGGCCTTGTTCAGGAACGAAACCTCTTGCGAGAGTTTTATGGTGATCACGTCGCCCTCATGGTATTCCTCTTTTTTGAAATAGTAGGCGTTTTTCATGTTGCCCCTCAGGATCGCGAAAATCGAGGCCAATAGCCCGATGCCGATGCCCGTGAGCAGATCGGTGAAGACCACCGAAACCACCGTAATGATAAAAGGCCAGAACTGGTATTTGCCATTGGCCCACATTTCCTTGAAAATAGATACCCTGGCCAGCTTATAGCCAACAAGTATCAGCACTGCCGCCAAAACAGCCAACGGGATCATGTTCAGCAGTGTCGGTATCAAGGCAACACAGACCAGGAGCAAAATGCCGTGGGAAATAACAGAAGCCTTGGTCTTCGCATTGGCATTGACGTTGGCGGAGCTCCGCACGATCACCGAAGTGACAGGCAGGCCCCCCAGCAGCCCAGAAACGATATTGCCGACGCCCTGGGCTTTCAATTCCTGGTTCGGGCTGGTCATCCGCTTCAAGGGGTCAATCTTGTCAACAGCCTCGATGCAAAGCAAGGTTTCAATGGACGCAACGGCGCAGATTGTCAAGGCGACCGTCCAAATCTTGATATTGCCGATCTGGGAAAAATCTGGCAGGGAGAATTGTGCGAAAAATGCGGAGGCGTTTTCCGGCACAGGAATAGAGACAAGGTGAGAGGGTTCTACCTCCCAGGGTTGCCCCAGGGTCTTGAACAGCTCATTGACGCCAATCCCTACCAATACCGCCACCAAGGCACCCGGGATGTACTTGACCCTGTTTTTGATAAACGGCCTTTCCCACAACAACATGATGCCGATGGAGAGCAGCGCAAGGAACGTTGCGCCCGGATGGATATACTGCGTGACAGCATCCCAAAGCGACATGATGGTATTGCTTCCACCGGCTTCAAAAAAGGACATGTCCCCTTCCGCGTCCTTGTCGTAGCCCAGGGCATGCGGCACCTGCTTCATGATGATGATGATGCCGATGCCCGTCAACATGCCCTTGATGACGCTCGACGGGAAATAATTGGCGATCATACCGGCGTGGGCCAAACCAAGGGCTAATTGGAATATGCCGGCAAGGACAACGGCCAGCAAGAAGGTCTCAAAACTGCCCAAAATCTGTAGCGAGGTCAACACGACAGCGGTCAAACCGGCCGCAGGGCCGCTGACACTGGTGTGTGAGTTGCTCAAGAAGCCGATGACGATGCCGCCAACGATGCCGGCGATCATCCCTGAGAAGAGCGGCGCGCCCGATGCGAGCGCAATGCCTAAGCACAAAGGCAGCGCGATGAGGAAGACAACTATTCCAGCTGGCAAGTCGTATTTGAGGTTTGCCGTAAAATTATTGTTTTGCATGAAAGATGCGATTTTTTTTCAACCAACAGCCGTATCGATTGTCAAAGGAACTGTTCCCTGAAAGCAGAACATTGGATATTAGTCGTAGATAGCAAGAAGGGCATGTTCAATTCCCGGCGCCGGGCGCTGGATGTTGGCATGCGAGAAAAAGATTGGGAAAGGAATTGGCGTCAAGCCAAATTGGGGGGAGGGGAGAAAATGGCTAGGTAGGCCAGGCGCCGGACCTCGTCGTTTTTGATGATGTGGGCCACGGATGTCTCAATGCCGCCATCGTTGGAGAGGTGGAAATAAAAGGTCGGGTAAAATTCCTTGTGCTTCACTTCTTCTTCAAAAACAGAGAATGGGTTGATCGGGTTGTTTTCCTCCTCTTGCGCGGAATCGTCAACAGAAATGGTAAGGAAGCTGCCCGGCACGAACGAGAAAACAAGGCGCGCCACGTCGTTCAGCACCAGCATGCTGGCTGCAACAAACAAAAATGCCCTAAGTGCGCGTCGAATCCTGTCCATTTTGACTTTATGAACCGCAAAGATGCTAAATTGTTTGGGTTGTAACAAATTTCTTTTCAAACTTGCAGTATATGAAAGCGCTCGTATTCAATGCTATCCACCAAGCCCTGGAATATAAAACCGTGCCCGAACCGGCTCCCGGCAATAGGATGGAGCTCGTGCAGCTGAAGGCCGCAGCTTTGAACCACCGCGACCTGTTCATTACCCAGGGCTTGTACGCCAATATCAAGGCGCCCTGCATCCTCGGCTCCGACGGGGCGGGCGAGCACCGAGGGCGGGCCGTGGTGCTGTATCCAGCGCTCGACTGGGGCGGCAGCCCGCAATTTCAGGGAAGCAATTTCAAGGTGCTGGGCATGCCCGAGGATGGGACATTTGCTGAAAAAATCGCCCTGCCTGCCTCGAACATATTTCCTGCCCCGGCGCACCTCGATTATGCGCAGGCCGCCGCCCTGCCGCTGGCTGGCTTGACGGCCTGGCGCACCCTTTTTACCCGTTGCCAGCTCAAACCGGGCGAAAAAGTGCTCATTTCGGGCGCTGGCGGCGGGGTGGCCTTGATGGCCATGCAATTTGCCTTAGCAGCGGGCGCAGCAGTATTTGTCACCTCTGGCTCTAATGAAAAGATTGAGCGGGCAAAAGCCCTCGGCGCCACACAGGGGGAAAATTACCGCGAAACCGACTGGCACAAGCGCCTCAAGGAAGCGTCTGGCGGCTTCGATGTCGTCATTGATTCGGCGGGCGGCGACGGTTTCGCGCTTTTCCCGGCTATCTGCAACCCGGGGGCCAGGATCGGGTTTTATGGCGGCTCATTGGGCAAGGTGAACGGATTGAGCCTGCAGCCTTTGTTCTGGAAACAAATAAGCATCTTGGGGTCAACGATGGGAAGCCCGGCCGAATTTGGGGAAATGCTGGCTTTCGTGGCAAAACATAAGATCGTGCCCGTGGTGGACGAGGTGTTCGCGCTCCGGGACGGCAACCGCGCCTTTGAAAAAATGCAAGGGGGCGGGCAATTTGGGAAACTCGTGTTGGATATTGCCGGCCGCACATAATAGCCATTTGCCGCCAGCCGACCAAAAAGAACACCCTTGAATTGCACAATAAACCGTTGCTTTACGGCTAATTCTTGTGTGAAATATTTCAAGTCAAACTTCTGTAACAAATAATCATCGCCCGATGAAGCAGTCTATTACACTGAGCGCCTTTTGTTTCGCTTGCATCGTCAGCCTGAATGCCCAGGATGCCACCCCCATTATCCAGCGCTACCTGCTAGGAAACCACGAAAAAATGCACCTGACCCGGGAGGAAGCCGCCCACGGCTGGGCTATTTCCGACCAGTACCTGACCGAGCACAACCAGGTGACCAATGTATATGTGCAGCAAATGGTGCACGGCCTCAAGCTCTACAATGCCGTAAGCTCCGTAGCGGTCAAAAACGGCGAAGTGGTAGCCTTTAGCAGCCGCTTCCGCCCGAGCGCCGAAAAGCTGGCAAACGCCAGCCCCGGCATGGAACTTTGGAGCGCCGCCAAAGCCGCCGCGCAGGCTGCCAAGCACCTGGGGATCCCCTTGTCCAATATCAGGGCGGAGGACGGGCGCAGCAACCCGGAGAACACTCCCAGCTTCACCGCCGATGGCCCCCTCCGCGCGCCCATCAAGGCATTTTTGCTCTACTGCGGAAACGAAGAAGGCATTCACCTCGCCTGGAACGTCGAGATACGGTCGAAAAGCGACTGGTGGCACGTCAGGGTAGATGCCATGACCGGGGAAATACTGGACAAAGGCAACTATACGATTTATTGCGACTTTGGCACGGGAAACAAGGCCCATGCGCACCCTGTAACGCCCCGCCGCCAATTCCCTGTCATACCGGCCAAACCTGCGGCCCAGGAAAACCTGGGCGCCAGTTACCGCGTGTTCCCGTTCCCCGGCGAAAGCCCCCTGCACACCAACCGGGCGCTGTTGGTCGATCCGGCTGACCCAGTCGCCTCCCCCTACGGCTGGCACGACACCAACGGACAGCCCGGGGCCGAATACACCATCACGCGCGGCAACAACGTGCTTGCCTCCGAAGACAGGGACGACAACAACATACCCGGATACAGCCCCGACGGCGGGCCTGGCCTCATCTTCGACTTTCCCTACAACCCCCTGCAGCAGCCCTTAGCCTGGCAAGATGCCGCCATTACAAACCTCTTTTACGCCAACAATTTCCTGCACGACATGACCTACCGCCACGGGTTTACCGAAGCGGCGGGCAATTTCCAGGAAAACAACTACGGCAACGGCGGTATCGGCAACGACGCCGTGCAGGCCGACGCCCAGGATGGCTCCGGCACCAACAACGCCAACTTCTCCACGCCCAGCGACGGCCAGAAGCCCAGGATGCAGATGTACCTCTGGACGGGCGGCGGCATTCCTGTGGGCGACAGCATGTCGGTAAATGCGCCGGCGGGCATCGCCGGCAAGTACCCCGCCCCTGCGGCAAACTTCGGCCCCATCGTCACCGACCCTGTCACCGCCCAAATCGTCAAGGTGGAAGACGACACCGCGCCCGTGTTCGATGGCTGCCAGACCATCGTGAACACGGCGGCCATCACCGGCAAAATCGCCGTCATCGACCGGGTAGGCTGCCTTTACACAGTGAAAGTAAAAAACGCCCAGCTTGCCGGCGCCATCGGCGTGATCGTGGTGCAGAACTCAGCCGCCCCGCCATTCAAGATGCCAGGCGCCGACGCGACCATCACCATCCCTTCGGTCATGATATCCAAAGCCAACTGGGAAATCCTGCAGGCTGAAATGGCGAACGGCCCGGTCAACGTCAGCATCCTGCCCACGCCGGGCAAAGCCGACCGTGACAGCGACCTCGACAACGGGGTCATCGCCCACGAGTTCGGCCACGGCATCTCCAACCGCCTCACAGGCGGCCCCTCCAACTCCGGTTGCCTCGGCAATGCCGAGCAAATGGGCGAAGGATGGAGCGATTTTTATGCCCTTATCTCCACCATGCAGCCCAGCGACACCCGCAACACCCCGCGCGCCATCGGCAACTATTCCGATGGAAAGACCATAAACGGCAGCGGGATACGCAACAGGGTCTATTCCACCGACATGGCGGTGAACAGCTATACCTACGGTTTCTTGCCCAATACGGCTGGCCAGGTGCATTACATGGGCGAGCTCTGGGCCACCATGCTCTGGGACCTGACCTGGGACCTGATCGACGAATACGGTTTCGAACCAAACCCGATGTTAGCCACCGGCGGCAACAACATCGCCCAGCGCTTAGTCACCGACGGCTTCAAGCTCCAGCACTGCAACCCCGGCTTCGTCGATGGCCGCGACGGCATCCTGCTGGCCGACAAAATGAACAACAACGGCGCCAACCAGTGCCTGATCTGGAAAGCCTTCGCCCGGCGCGGCCTCGGCTTTTCCGCCAGCCAGGGCAGCAGCGACAGCTATACCGACGGCGTTGAGGCATTCGACCTGCCGCCATTCTGCCAAGTGGCCACGCAAGCGCCCGTCGCCGGCTTCAGCGTCGATCGCACGAGCCGCTGCGTAGAGCTGGCCACCTTCCAGTTCAAGGACGAATCGCAAAACCTGGCCCAGTACTGGCTCTGGGATTTCGGCGACGGCGGCACTTCCACCGAGACCAACCCGGCCCATACCTACACCGCAGAAGGCGCCTATACCGTTACCTTGACCGTGACCAACAACATCGCTGCCGACACGCTCGTAAAAACCGCCTTGATTTCCGTGACGGCCATTCCTCCCGTTAGCGCCGTCGGCAGCACGGTGTGCGCCGGCCAAAGCGCCGTCCTGTCGGCACTCCCCGGCGCCATGGGCAACACCATCGAATGGTCGGATGCCAATGGCGACTTCTTGTACGCCGGCCCCATTTTCATCAGCCCTGTACTGCTGCAAACCACCAAGTTCCGGCTCAATGAGGCAGAGCCGGCGCCCATACAAAAAGTTGGGCCAGCCACATTTGGCGAGGGCGCCAACCACGCCTCCAATTTTGGCGGGCAGGTGCGCTTTACAGCGTACAAACCCCTTACCCTCATTTCCACCCTCGTGCGCGCCCAAGGCGCGGGAAACCGCAGCATCAACCTGGTGAATTCATTTGGCGCGGTGATTGCTTCGGCCACAGTAAACATCCCCGATGGCGACAGCCGTATAAAATTGAACATGAAGGTGCCTGCAGCGGGCATCTATTCGCTGGCATGTGGCGCAGATGCCAACCTGTTCCGCAACACGGCCGGGACAGAGTACCCCTTCACCATCCCCGGCCTGGTGTCGATCACCGGCACCAGCGGCAGCAACCAGGCCCGATACCATTATTTCTTCGACTGGGAAGTGCAGGAGACGCCCTGCCGCAGCGCGGCCACGGAAGTTGTCGTCACCGTGACCCCTGGCCCGGTTGCTGCTTTCAGCCATGCCATCAATGGACTGACAGTTACCTTCACCAACCTTTCTACAGGCAACCCCGGCAGCATTTCCTGGGACTTCGGGGATGGCAACAGCTCCACGCTCGCCAACCCTGTCCACACCTATGCCATGCCCGGCGTTTATACCGCCATGCTCACGGTGAGCGATGGCAACTGCACGACCGAATTTACACGGATCATCGACTTTACTTCCGGCAGCAACACGCTGCACCAAGACCTGTACACCGTGGAGCTCTCGCCAAACCCCGCTGCTGAAACCGCACAGTTGCGGCTCCTGGGCGAGCCGGGCGGGCAATTCCTGCGGGTTACCCTGTTCAGCACGGATGGCCGTTTGGTACTGGATCAACGCTTCGGCGCAGGCAAGGGCGCGGTGCTGCCCCTAGATTTGAAGGGGCTGGCAGCAGGGCTGTACGTGCTGAAAGTGGAAGCGGAGGCTGGGCTGGTGGTGAAGAAGTTGGTGAAAGAGTAGATGCCTGCGGCGGCTTGTTTTTGATTGACGATTGGGGAAACGGGAAGGCGCATCGCTGTAACAGCAAACAAGATACCCGCTACACAACCACGATGCCGCGCCGGCTCCATTCCTTTGCTTGTCATGCTCGTAAGCATCCGTCCACGTCAAGTGCGTTGAAAGCTCGGATGCTGTAGGCGGCAGTACCATTGTTTTTTCATTAGCTTTGGGATACGGGCACCACAGCTGCCAAAAAACCTTTGGGATTTTGCGAAACAAGGCTTACATTTGTTTCTGGCTTCCGGCCATGCCAGGGCTAAAAATCACTACTTGCGCACATAGTTCTTTGAAAAATGATGCTGCACCAAAAGGGCTGAAAACACTTTAGTTAAATTGTTTATTTGCACAAAAACACGAATTTTGGGGTTTTTTCGAGCCACAATTGGCTCATTTACAGGATGTTGTAAAATCCACCCCCGCAGTGAGGTTCAATTTTAGGTGTGACTGCGACAGTGTTGTCCAGGTTGCAAACCCGATGTAGATTGGTCCCGCAGTGAGGTTCAATTTTAGGTGTGACTGCGACCCTGACGGTGAGGGTTCTGTAAGCCAAGACAAACCCGCAGTGAGGTTCAATTTTAGGTGTGACTGCGACGTTCACTAATAATCCATTCCTCTACTGAGACTGACCCGCAGTGAGGTTCAATTTTAGGTGTGACTGCGACTTGAAAGTCACGACCAATCCCGCTTGTGTGAAAGACCCGCAGTGAGGTTCAATTTTAGGTGTGACTGCGACATTCTTCCCACCCTCGCGAGTAGGTGATTGTAAGCCCGCAGTGAGGTTCAATTTTAGGTGTGACTGCGACTGTGGAAATTTCAATTTGAGTCCCGTGTTTACGGCCCGCAGTGAGGTTCAATTTTAGGTGTGACTGCGACAGCTACCCCCACCGCAATGGCGAATGCAACTTTGCCCGCAGTGAGGTTCAATTTTAGGTGTGACTGCGACGGAATGTTTTTTGAGGTGGTTTGGGTCCAGCCACCCGCAGTGAGGTTCAATTTTAGGTGTGACTGCGACTTTAAGTTAAGACTGCCGGCCACGACCCTTTTTGGCCCGCAGTGAGGTTCAATTTTAGGTGTGACTGCGACCTATTTGCCTTAGCTCACAGCGTAACTGTTAAAACCCGCAGTGAGGTTCAATTTTAGGTGTGACTGCGACAACGTCGGCGACGGTGATGGACGTCGGCACCAGCCCCGCAGTGAGGTTCAATTTTAGGTGTGACTGCGACAAAAAAACCATAGTTGGGAAAATCAAGAATATTTCCCGCAGTGAGGTTCAATTTTAGGTGTGACTGCGACAGACTACTCCACTGGAAACAGGTGTGCTATCAAACCCGCAGTGAGGTTCAATTTTAGGTGTGACTGCGACATTTACCTCCAAGTGGAATACCAAGTGGAAATACCCGCAGTGAGGTTCAATTTTAGGTGTGACTGCGACACCAACCTGGTAAAACAAACGCAGTGTATCAGACTCCCGCAGTGAGGTTCAATTTTAGGTGTGACTGCGACACATTGTAAAGTTCAACAAGTTAATCGGTAGTTGAACCCGCAGTGAGGTTCAATTTTAGGTGTGACTGCGACTCTTCGGACCAGGGTTTGGTTTTGCCGTTTTTCCCGCAGTGAGGTTCAATTTTAGGTGTGACTGCGACCGTTGTTCCACAAATAAGTCGCCGGCAATGCGCCCCGCAGTGAGGTTCAATTTTAGGTGTGACTGCGACAAATATTCGCCTATCCCAATCACCGCCGCAACCCGCAGTGAGGTTCAATTTTAGGTGTGACTGCGACTGTACCACCCAACAGTTGTGATAACTGACCCAGGAACCCGCAGTGAGGTTCAATTTTAGGTGTGACTGCGACACTTTTGCAGCAACAAGACTGATAGGATTATCAACCCGCAGTGAGGTTCAATTTTAGGTGTGACTGCGACAAACAATATAAATTGAAAAACCCGTGCGCATTGAACCCGCAGTGAGGTTCAATTTTAGGTGTGACTGCGACAACAAGCTATCTATGCTGAGTACCGTTCCGTTTACCCGCAGTGAGGTTCAATTTTAGGTGTGACTGCCACCGCGCGCTAACCAATGGTTGGCGGCACATGCGGGCCGCAGCGGTTTCAATGTTGCTTTTACAACCTTCTCCTACAGCCAATCAAGCAAGCAGCCTTGCCTTCATGGTCGCATGGCAAGGGAGCCTCCGACCATTTTGTCGGCCCCATTTCACCGGGAAGACTGAGCGGTCGCGTATTGGTAGCGCGACATTCATGTCGCCCGAAAAAGGCCATTTATGGCCGTATGATCGGGCATTTCACGGCCACAAATGGCCTTTTTCGGGCGACGTAAACGTCGCGCTACCGCTGCAGGCCTGCAAGTCCTCCAACCTTTTTTCCCGCAACACCCTTGCCCTCTCGCATTTTCAGCGTTCCTTAGCGTATCCATTTTCTACCAGGATTTGGTTGGATTTGATGGATTGACGGATACTTTACCCGCCGTAGCATTTGCGAAGGCGGGTGAAAGCTTGATTTTCAATGGATCGCAGACTTTCTATTTTCACAAACATTTTGCGTTGACTATCTATTCCCGCACATGCCCGACTTTCAGATCAAGACCGCCCCGCCCACCTACGACGTCATCATCATCGGCTCTGGGGCCGGTGGGGGCATGGCGGCTTACGAGCTGACCAAGGCCGGCGCCAAGGTCTGCCTGCTCGAAGCGGGCCAGCACTACGACCCCGCCGACCCGAAATACATCACCCAGATGAAATGGCCCTACCAGTCGCCGCGCCGGGGCGCGAGCACCCGCTTCCGGCCTTTCGGCGATTTCGACGCGGCCTATGGCGGCTGGGACATCGAAGGGGAGCCTTATTCCATGAAGGGCGACACCCAGTTCCGCTGGTTCCGCTCGCGCATGCTGGGCGGCCGCACCAACCACTGGGGGCGTATCAGTCTGCGCTTCGGGCCGCAGGACTTCAAGCGACACAGCATCGACGGATTGGGGGAGGATTGGCCCATCGGGTACGAAGACGTAGCGCCGTTTTACGACGAGGTGGATCGGCTTATCGGCGTGTTCGGTTCCGCGGAAAACCTGCCCAACGACCCGGACTCCATCTTCTTGCCCCCGCCCAAGCCCCGCCTGCACGAAATGCTGCTGCAAAAAAGCAATAAAAACCTGGGCATCACCACCATCCCCTCGCGGCTCAGCATACTCACCAAACCCATCAACGACGAGCGCGGCGTGTGCTTTTACTGCAACCAGTGCAACCGCGCCTGCGTGTCGTATGCGGATTTCTCTTCCTCCACCTGCCTGTGCAAACCGGCCGGCAAGACTAAAAAGCTGGACACCATCTACTTCGCCATGGCCCGGGAAGTGCTCACCGATGCCCAAACCGGGCTGGCCACCGGCGTCTCCTACGTGGATACCCAGACCCTGGAAGAAAAAACCGTGAAAGGCCAAATTGTGGTATTGGCCGCAAGTGCCTGTGAATCAGCGCGTTTGCTGCTCAATTCTAAATCTGCCAGGTTCCCGGATGGGCTGGCAAACTCCTCTGGCGTGGTGGGCAAATACCTGCACGACTCAACCGGGGCTTCCCGCAGCGCCATCATCCCGCAGATGTTCGACCGCAAGCGCTACAACGAGGATGGGGTAGGGGGCATGCACGTGTACTCCCCCTGGTGGCTCGACAACAAAAAACTGGACTTCCCCCGCGGCTACCACATCGAATACTGGGGCGGCATGGGCATGCCCGCCTACGGCTTCGGTTGGGGCATCGAAAAGATCAACGGCATGTTCCCGGCCCGCGACGGCGGCAAGCACGAGGCCGGTGGCTATGGCGCGTCCCTGAAAGACGATTACCGCCGCTTCTATGGCGCCTATATCGGCATGGCGGGCCGCGGCGAGGCCATCGCCCGCGAAGACAACTACTGCGAGATCGACCCCGAAAAAGTGGACAAGTTCGGCATCCCCATCCTGCGCTTCAACTACAGTTGGTCCGATCACGAGAGGCTGCAGGCAAAGCACATGCACGAGACTTTCGAACAAATCATCCATGAACTGGGTGGTGTTCCACTTGGCCCAAAACCTACCAAAGAGCAGGACTACGGCCTGAACCTGCCCGGGGAGATCATCCACGAAGTCGGCACGATCCGCATGGGCAACGACCCGAAAAAATCAGCGCTGAACCAATGGCAGCAAGCCCACGACGTCAAAAACCTTTTCGTGGTGGACGCAGCCCCCTTTGTTTCCCAGGGCGATAAAAACTGCACCTGGACCATCCTCGCGCTGTCAATGCGGGCATCGCGGTATATTGTGGCGGAGCGGAAAGCGGGTAAACTTTGAACAAGGGTTTCAGGTTTCAGGTTGGCTTCGCGCTTGGTTTGGGAGAGCCTTTGGCCAAAATTGACCAACCTGTTTTTGTCAACCTCAACAGATGCCAACCTGAAACCCGAAACCTAATTTATTATGAAACGACGCGACATCCTAAAAGGCATCAGCCTGAGCTCTCTTGGCCTCGTGGGCCTGAACCCGCAGGTGCGGGCTGCCGAAATATTCGACCCGGAGCAGCTTGGGGGGGAGGACAAGAAAGACCCCGTTTTCGAGCAGTTTGGCCGGACGGAGTATGAAAAGCTGCGCGACGCCAAGCTCTTTGCCGAGCAGTTCTTCAACAAGCACGAGCTGAAAACCCTCAAGGTGCTGGTTGACATCATCATCCCGCGGGATGCGCGCTCTGGCAGCGCCTCGGATGCAGGCGTGGTGGAGTTTATCGAGTTTATGGCCAAGGACAAGCCCGAGATGCAGACACCGCTGCGGGGCGGCCTCACCTGGCTCGACAGCCAGGCGAAACGGCGCTTTGGGGACAATTTTATCGATTTGAAGGATGCGGAGCGCATTGCCATCGTGGAAGACATCGCCTACCCGGAGCGCAAGAAGCCGGGAATGAGCCAGGGCATCGCATTTTTTACCCTGATGCGCAACCTCACGGCATCTGGGTTCTGGTCGAGCAAAATAGGCATAGAAGACATTGGCTATCAAGGCAATACACCCAACCAATGGGACGGCCCGCCGGAGGAGGTCATCCGCCAATACGGGTTGTGATGAAGGTCTATTCGTAATTTCGAACGGCCTCCTTTAAACTTTCCCAGGTTCCTGGCGCCAGTACTTTTGGGGCATTGGACACTTTTCCCTGGCTGTATTCCAGGATGTATTTTGCCCGGTCTTTGGAATCGGGGTGTGTGCTGACCCAGGTGAGGTGTTTGGCGAAATCCGGTTCCGCGTCGGCGATGGTGTACAGAAAATCGGCAAACGGTGCGGGGTCAATGTTCGCCTCTACCAGGTAATCGACGGCCTTGATGTCCGCCTCCTTTTCCAGTTTCCGGTCGTAGGCAGAAGATGACAGCAATCGCGCCGCTTCCCGGGCGCCTTCTGCGCCGGCGCTGCTCCCGGTGGTCATGGATATTAGCACCGACAGTCCGATTTCCTTGACGAGCTTTTTCATCACGTGGTTGAGCTCGATGTGCGCCAGTTCGTGGCCGATCACGCCGCTCAGCGCCGCTTCGTTCTCGCTGGCTTCTACCAGGCCGGTGAACACCACCAGGTGCTTGTTGGGCAGGGCGAAGGCGTTCACGTCGCTGCTTTCGACGATGTGGAGCTTTATCTGGCTTTTGTCGATGCCGTTTTCGGTGCAAATTTTTCGCAACAGGCTGTCGATGGGGGCGGTGATGTCTTTGCTTTTCACTTCATGTTCCGTTTTTTCGATCATTTCCCAGAACATATCGCCGAGCTTTTCCTCTGTTTTGTCGCTTTTTGCCTCGACGTTGAACAGGCTCATCCAGTCGATGTTTTTCAAGGCGAACCAGGTGGCAAAAAAGGAGGCGACGATCAGCAGTCCTTGAACAATTACCTTTTTCATGTTTGTTCCTATGTTTAAAAACGGTCGAATTGGGCAGTTTCGCGGGGCTTGCAGACCATATCGGCGATGTCCCCGTAGAACCACCATTTCACGTGCTTGCCTTTGCGGGTGCTGACGGCGGTGTAAATCGTGGCCACAAATTCGAAAAGGTTAAATAATATCACGGCAATCAGGTAAGCAAAATAGGTGTTGCTGAGTGTTTCCGACCCGAAAATGATGGAAACCGTCCACCAAAAACCCACGCTGTTCATAAACACCAGCGACAGTTGTGACAGAAGCGCCTGGGTGCAGTGCCAGCGCACAAAATAAGGGGCATTTCTGTTGCCAAAATAAAAGATCAGGGTAGCGAAAAGGTTGATGATGGGCAGTGGCAGGCCGCACATGACGGCGATGAGCGACATCAGGTAGCTGTTGGAGGCTTTTTCTGACTCGTGGTCGCCCGGCTGGTAAGCAAATTTTTCAATGGTTATCATAGTCCTTTGTAGATATTCCAGCACCAGTTGCCCAACACGATCAGGATAGCCGGTATGGCGACGGACTTTTGGCGCAACAGTTGCTCAGTTTGGAGATAGAATTTTTGAAGGCTGTTTTTTCGAGCGATCAGGTCGATGGCAACCCAGGCCGGTGTGACAGCGAGCACGGCGATCAGCAACAGGCCAAACGGGTTCCAGTACAGGGCATCCAGGAAATTGCCCTGCAGGAGCGCCATTACCGACCTAGTGCTGCCGCAGGAAGGGCAGGGCATATTTGTGAGGTGCTTTATGAGGCAAACTTCGCTGCCAGGCCCATTGGCCGGGAGCGAAACATAAAGCCAAATATACCCTGCCAAGCACAAAGCTGACAGGAGTAGGTACAGTTTATTCCTGTGCAGCGCCATGCCTCAATAGATCACTTGTTGCAAAAGGGCCAGGTTTTTCTGCCGTGTGGCGTCCTGGATCATAAACCAATCGATGATGGCCCAAATGCCGAGGCCGCCGCAGGTGAGCAGCTTGCCCACGCCCAGCCCGGTGTCGCCGATCATAAAGCGGTCGATGCCCAGGTTGCCGCCCAGCAGCGACACGATGAGCATGGTGGTCGGGTCTTTGAACTGAAGGGTTTGCAGCACGCTCCATTTCGAGTCGTCGAGGGTAGCGATGCGGTCGCGGATGGCGGCCAGTTGGTGCCCTTCAAAGAATTTGCCATTTGACATGATGAACATGTCCACTTTCGATTGTTCCATTGTTAATTTTTCATTTAATGGTTTGAATTATCCCTACTCATTTGGCTTTTCGGATTCGCCCCCTTTTTTGAGTGGTTTCTGGACTCCACTGTTTTTTTTGCCTTAAAACAACAACAGACCCTGCGCCGACAGTTGGTTTGTCGGCACAGGGCCTGTTGTTTCATCGGAAGGTGATTGGATTCATGAAAGGTTTTTCGATATCAGCCGCAAGTATAGCATATTCTAACCAAACTCTCTCGAAAAAGGTTCCCCCAATAATTCAGGACTTTCCTGGTAGCAGCGGAATAGGTCGGCGATGAAGTGCAAACGGTCGGGCAAGTCGGCCCAATCAATAGCGCCAGACTCCTTCAGGCTGTCGGGCGTAGGGTCGATCTGTTGGAGCAGCGCGGCCAATTCCGGGTTTGAAATGTGCTGTAGCTGGGCAGGGAACCGTCCTTTCAAGTCCTGGCCCAGACGCAAGCGCAGGTTTGCGGGAAAACCCAGTTCCATCAGGTTCTTGCTCAAAAACAGCCTGATTTGGCGTTGGGTGCTTGCCACAAACGGCTGCAGCAGGGCCTCTAACGGGCTGGGGCGGCCCATTATTTGCCTGAAACAGGCTGCCGCATCCTCGAGCCAGCCGGAACGGGGGAACATCGCTTTGCGGATGCGCCGGGCAAGCAGTTCCGGGCTTTCCACCGAGGCATCCATGGCGGCGGCGATCTCAGGCTGTAGCCGGGTCTGCTCGTGAAAGCCTATTTCGAGGTTGGCCATAAGGATCAGCTCTGCCTTGGCCTTTGGCTGGGGTTCAAAAATCGCCAGGTAATAATGCCGGAAAGCCTGCTGCAGGTATCGTTGGCCGTTTGGCGGGTCGCCGGGCTTAAGCGCGCTGCAAAAGGATTCGATGTTGCCGGTGTCGTGATGCAGGTCGTTCAGGCAGGTAGCGATGAACCGGGCGAACTCGTGGCCGATCTCAGCGTACACCTTTTGGTTGCCGCGCGCCACGGCATCGCTGGCTCGGTTCATGGCTGCCTGAGGGCTTATGGCTTCCCAAACCAGGCTGGGCAGCTTGTCTTGGGCAACCGGGCTGCCTTTTCGCCAGGCTTCCCGGGCGAGGGCTTCGAGCGCGTTTTGAATTTCCGGGACCGCAGCGAGCTGTGTTTCCATAGCTTGGCGGAGGTCTTCTTTCCGGATGGTCTGCCCGGCCTGGCGCGATGCCCAGGTGGCAAAGCTGCACCAGTTGGCACAGGGGCCTGTGCGTTGGGCGAAAGCTAAGGACAGCGCGTGGTAGCTTTTGGTAATCTGGTAATTACGCTCGATTGGGTCGCTGTGCTTGGCGATTCGGCCTACCGCATCAATGGAGCTCAGGCTTTCCATAATTCGGATCGTAAGGCATGATGAAAAAGAGGCAATAAAAGCTCAAATATGCCGCAATTTTTCCCATTTCAACTTGTCAATAGAAATCTTTATGGGATGCCCCCTCAAATTCGGGTGGGCAGGCATGAATCCAGGCGTTGCCCCAAAATCGTCGCCAAACCGACAAACATGCAAATATGAACTATGTATTAATGTCGCGCACCTACTTTTGGGTTGTTCTGTCGGCAGTTTAGCCTATCCTTTCAGGTGAGGCATACTCAAAACACAGCTGCCGCTTTACCATTTTCATTTAATCTAATTTGCTTCTTATGAACCTTTATCAGCATCACTCCGCCAAGTGGGCCTTCCCCTTTTTTATGCTTTTCCCACTTTGGCTTTCGGGGCAGTGCATTGCGCCCCAAGCACCCTGGTTAGTCACCCAACAAGGCTCCAACACCCTCAGTTTCGGATGGTCTCCGGTTTCCGGCGCCGATGCTTATGAGATTCGCTACTGGGAAACAAGCGCCCCCGGCGACAAGACCGTGTTCGATTTGCCGGCGGTGGCGCCCTACCTGCTGTCAGGCCTCAAGAAAAGCACCACGTACAGCATCCAACTCCGCACGGTTTGTGGAAATTCGTTCTCAGGCTGGGGACCGTCGGTCAATTATACCACGGGCAGCGCCACCGAAACCTGCAGCCCGCCTTCCGGTGTCTCCGTGACTGCCAGTCCCGGCGCCCTTACCATCAGCTGGAATTCCTCCGGCAGCCATACCGTGCGGTATCGCGCGGGCTACACGGGCGACTGGCTGATACTTTCCGATGCCGTGTCCATTGCCGCACCGCCCTATGTGCTGGCGGGCTTGGCAGCTGGCACCTACCAGGTAGAGATAAAAAAGAATTGCGGCGCCACGTCGAGCAATTTCACCCGTTTTACCCGCACCGTCGCGGCCGGCTGCCAAACGCCGGTGGCCCCAGTGGTTATTCCAGACGTGACCAGTGCCTCCGTGATTTTGCCGGATGCCAACAATGTGCTTGCCTACAACCTTCAATACAGGCCGGGAACTGCGGGCAACTGGATCACCGAGGGCAACAACATCCCGCCGTCGCTGGCGTATCTGAACCCGCCGCTGGCGCCCGCATCCCCGTACCAGGTGCGCATACAGGCTGTTTGCAGCGTTGGCCTGAGCGCCTATTCGCCGCCCACAAGCTTCCAAACCGAGTCGGCGGCGGCGGCCTCTTGTTTGGCTAACAAGCATTTCGGGAAAACCCTGAGCCAGGCGCAGGTTGCCCAGATAAACAGCAGCTTCAACCAGCCCAGCCCTTTTACCTTCGGTTCCATGATCGGGGTGAACGATGGCGGGCTTGTTTTCCGTTCTTTTCAAAATTCCACAAGCAACCCAATTGCCCAACTTACCACTCAGTTCCGGAACTTCCACACCATGGACGAGGATTTTGACGACGTATTGACCAATTATGAGGAGAATATCAAACCCAAGAATACAGTCCCAGAAGGCAGCCCTGCCTTTATGGAGCGCAACAAAGCCTTGTACAACCTTTACCGCAATATCCACGGTTTTACCAGTATCTGTGCCGCAACGGAACTGCTGCAATACGCGCCGCAATCGTGGAAAGACAAGATGTACAAGGAAAGCGATTGGTCTTTGTCAGGGCCGGCTGGCATCAGGAATTCATTCGAAAACTACACGAAAAAATTTATTGACGAATTTGCACCGCCAAATGGCACCGAGCGCCAAATATTGACTTCCTATTATCAGGTTGGCAACGAACTGTGGGATTATCCCATAAAACAGGATTTCCACAACATGATGGCGGGCGCACATGCCGCTTTCAACAGCAAGTATGGCCCGAAAGCACAGGGCGGCTGGAAAATGGGCCTGGTGGTGAGCGCATTCCAGGCTTTTCGCGACAATACCTGCACCGAAGCGCTGCGCGACGTGTCCAACTGCGGTGGCGGCCTTGGCCGCCACGACTTTATCGGCGATTACCTGGACGTGCCCGACTGCAATATCCTCAAGGACTTGGGTGCTGTGGACGGCCACCCCTACAGCTTTTTGCCCGGCACCACACAATGGACCCATCCTGAAAACCCGCTTTCCGAGGGTTGGCAGATCAGGAACCTGGCGGGCTGGCTGATGGCAAACAAAAACGAGGCGACGGGCATCCTGCGCGAAACCCGCCTGTGGTCGTCGGAATACGGCTTCGACAGCGACCCTTCGGCTGGGGTAGGTGAAAAAACACAATCGGCCTATTTGCTGCGCGGTTTGCTGTTGCACAGCCGCTTCCATTACGAAAAGTTGTATTTTTACAATGCCTACGATCATGCCAGGGACACCGAGCCCAGTTACGGGGGCTTGTACAGCAGCAGCGGCTTTTGGAAGCTCGGCACCCACCCTGCCAACAGCGCCTGGCCATCGCCCTTGGTGGAGCACGGCGCCACGCCCAAGCCCGCCTGGCACGGCATGATGGATTTCAAGGCGCGTTTTGGCGGCCATGTGTTTTACAAGGCCCTGGCAGAAG
Source organism: uncultured Saprospiraceae bacterium (assembly GCA_964621185.1). Lineage (GTDB taxonomy): Bacteria > Bacteroidota > Bacteroidia > Chitinophagales > Saprospiraceae > M3007. The sequence continues at coordinate 137,938 of CAZULM010000005.1, forward strand.
ATGCAGACGCATACATTTATTTGCTGGCCAAACCTGACGGCACAGAGCCATTCCTGGTATTTTGGTCGCCATCCGCCACCACGGACGCCAACATCGGCCAAAATATCCCGATCAACAAGGTTGTGGATTGGAGCGGGCTGCTGACGGGGGATTTTGCCGTTGAATCGGCAATGGCAAAGACGTTTGCAGAAAGTGTTGCCCCCGGGCAAAGTTTTATTGCAGCAAGCGGCATTGCCGCGGGCACGACCACAATTGTCAACATTCGCCGGGCTCCGTCCTATATCCGCCTGGCAACGCCTATGCAGAACAACTGCCCGACAGTGCTTTCCTTCAAGCGCGTCCCGCACGCGAATGGGGGCTGCAGCGGCAGCGACAAATATTATGAGGTGCTTGTGGGGAATATTATCTCGAATGACCAGATAACCATAGAAGGGCTGCCGAAAAACGGCCTGAACGTCAGCCTCTCTACCTTGAACGGCGTGCCATTTACGACGGCATCATTTTTGGCAAACGTTCAATATGTCAGCAGCAACAGCTTGCGCTGGGTGTTGGATGCGGGAAACGGGCTTTCCCAAACCCTGAAACTGCACTATTGCTGGGCGAAAAAATACGAGGATGTCTCCAACACCACGGCAACTTCCCAGTGTTCCTCCATCGTGACGGCCTGCACAGAAGATTCGGGCAACAGCAACGAGGAGAAGCAGGAGCGGAGCGCACCGGGTTCGAGCACCGGAGCTGACAGGTTTGCGGTGCAGCCGAACCCGGGTTCTGGCCATTTTACCCTGACCTATACCGGGGCAAGCGTTGGCCAGGCGGTATTGCGCATCTTTACGCCAACGGGCCAGCTTTTGTCCACGATGCAGGTTTCCTCTTTAGAAAATGGGCAGCAGTGGCAGGTAGATACCGCTACGTTGCCAAGTGGCCTGTATTTTATCAGCTTGCAGACAGACCGTGCCTTGCGGCACCAGACTTGGGAAAAATATTGAGACCTAGCGCAACACCAGTTTGACCGCAGGCTTGTTCAAGCGCACTTTCAGCCATTTTGCCAGTTTGGCCTGATCGCTCCTGCGCAGGGGCGGGGAGAAGTCGAGCAGCACCAAATATGCGTCCTGTTGCCTGGCAGCGGTGTCTGATTCTAAGGCAACAGGCTGTATCACTGCCTCTTTCAGCCCTGGGTACTGGGCCTTTATTTCCTTGAACAGCTGTTGGCGGATCAATTGCTGGTTGTTCAGGCTGTCGAGTTTGGCGTTTAAGACCGATTTTTGCGCTTCGGTTTGCTTCAAGGCGAGCGCCAATTGTTTGAGCTGATCGTTTTCAACGATTTTATTGCCTTCTTCAAGGATGGAGAAGCCTTGTTTGATGGAAAGCGTAACCCCGCCCAAGCCGTAATAATTCAGCTTTTCCTTCATGCCGTTGATCGTCGAATCAACAATGAGCTCCCCCCCATAAGTGAGGGTTATCGTTTTGTTTTTTGCGTCAACCTCCTTTTGCAGCAGGTAATCGTTCGGCAGCACGCATTCGTTTTCGATGAACTTTTTGGACTTGGCCCGGAACTCATTTTGCCTGACCAGGTCGTATCCCAGGTAGATGCTGGGCAGCAAAGTCAGGATGATAACCGCCCATACGATGTTGCGCGCCTTTTTTTCAAAGTCAGGGCTCTCGTATTTTTTAGCCGGAAACTTCAATAGGTAAGCAGTTACCATGGTCGCGGCTGCGATAAACACGGTATTGATCAAATAAAGGTACAAGGCGCCTAAAAAGTAGCTTATTTGGCCAGTCGCCAGCCCAAAACCTGCCGTGCAGAGCGGCGGCATCAACGCGGTGGCGATGGCAGCGCCGGGCAGCACGTTGCCTTTTTGTTTGCTCGACAGGGCTATTATCCCGGCAAAGCCGCCAAAAAAGGCGATCAGCACATCGTAAACGGTGGGCTGAGTGCGGGCGAGAATCTCTGTATATGCCTCGTCAATAGGCGACAGTAGGAAATAGACGCTGGAGGCAACGAGCCCTACAGCCGCTGCGAAAAGGTAATTTCGGATCGCCGTGCGCAACAGGTTGAGGTCGTTGATGGCTACACTCGCGCCAATCGCGATGATAGGCCCCATCAAAGGAGAGATAAGCATCGCGCCGATGACAACGGCAGTGGAGTTGACGTTCAGCCCCAGGGAAGCGATCAGGATGGCAAAAAACAGCACCCAAAGATTGGTGCCCGTGAACACGGCGCCGTCCTCGATGCTTTTTCGGACGACGGAAAAGCGTTCCTTTTCGTTTTTCAGCTTGAGGGTGTCCAAGATTTTAAGGTTCATGCTTGCCGAGTTGTATTGTTTGGGGCAAGATTACTCCAAACAGCGGAATTCGGACTTGAAAACCAAATAATTGTTATGGCATCCTTTGTGCCGCGCCCGGCAACACGCATTATCTGCCCTTTGAAAGATAATTTTCCACGCCGCCTACTCTTTTACCATTTTCCAGGTGGCGCTTTCCCGCACGTTGCGCAGCTGTACAAGATAGACACCAGGCGCCAGCGCTTTTGTGTCCAGCACGTTGGAGGCGCCCCGGAGGTCTTTTTTGTTGACGAGCTGGCCCATAGAGTTGAATAATTGCAACGAAGTGCCGTCCAAGTCTGCGTCGCCGCTGCGGATTTCTATGTATTGGTCGAACGGGTTGGGAAAAACCTTGATGCCGGCAAGCGCCGTTGTGGCAGCACCGGAAACACAGACGTAAACGGTGACATTGAAGGCCAATGCCGTGCTGCAGCCGGTAAGCGTGTCCTGCATGGAGACAGAGAGATGTTTTTGGCCCTGAACGCCCCATTTGACCTGGATTTGGGGTGTGTCGTCCCTGCCGACGATGCTGTCGCGCGGGTCGTCGAGCGCCCATTGGTACACTTGATAAAGCCCCGTTGTTTCGTAATCATATATTTCTTCGGTGCACTGATGGGATGGCACGTCAATAGTTACCGGTTCCTGGTTTTCTTGTTGAACAGTAACTGTATTGGCTGCCGAGCACCCGTTCGCATCGGTTACGGTGACAAGGTAGTTTCCAGCCGTGAGGTTGGCAATGGCGTTGGTACTGGCTCCGGTATTCCATTGGTATTGGTAGGGGCCGTTCCCAGAAAGGGCAGCAATGGTGGCGGACCCATTGTTGGGCTCGGGGCAGGTGGCCGGGTTGGCGTTGGCGATCAAGTACAGGCCCAGGCCGAGGAACCCAACCGTAAAGCTGCGTATGGTGGTGCAGCCTTTGGTATCGGTTACGGTGACAGCATAGGTGTTGGCTGTGAGGTAGTTGTTCAATTGGGTTTGCACGCCGTTGCTCCAGGAATAGCTGTAAGGCGGGGTGCCTCCGGTCGGGATGGCGTAAGTGAAACCGTCTGGCGCCACCACACATATTTGCGGCTGGCCGTTCAAGGTGGCGCCCAGCAATGGGGGTTGTGTGATGACGACCGACTTGGTGCCTGTGCTCCCGGTATTGTCGGTGACGGTGACTGTGTAAGTTCCCATGGAAAGGTTGGAAATGGCATTGGTAATGTTGCCGTTGCTCCAAAGGAAACTGTATGGCAAGCTGCCGCCGGTTGCGCTGGCGATGGCGCTGCCATTGTCGCCGCCGAAACAGCTGACGTTGGTGCTGGTGGCCTGGACGGAGATTTGGGCGGGTAAAATTTGTGCAAAAAAAAGGGCAAACCCGATGGCGTAAATTTGGTGCTTCATTTAAAGGCTTTGAATTGGTGAAATGTCAAATCGCTAGAAATGAAATGTGCTTTGGCGGTACTGGATTAGATAGAAGGCAGGCAAGCCTACAGGTAGGCGAGCAGCCAAACAGGGCAAGCAAGGATACGGAAGGAATGCCGGCAATTATATTCGCCTATCGCAGGGTAGGCAAACCGGGTTGAAGGAGCATAGCCAAGACTGTGCCAAAAGCAGGCATTTGTATGAAAAAAAATCTACCATAAAGCCCTCTATTCTTTTTTCTTCAGCTTCTCGGCCTCGTCTTTCAACCGCTTCAACTCTTCTTCTGCTTTTTTTATTTCAGCCTGAATCTGCACAAGTTTTTGGTTCTCGACTATTTGTCCTTGCTTGGCAGCTTCGGCTTTTTTGTTTTCGGCGTTGATGGCCTCGGCAGTTTCCGATTTGATCTTATTGAGCTCGGCGGCTGCCTGTGCTTTGGCGTCGGCGACAGCCTTGGCCTCTGTTTTTATGGTTTCGGCAGATTCGGCCTTGATTTTTTCCACTTCGGCAGCGGCGCTTGCCCTGGTGTCAGCCACAATTTGTGCTTGTTCTTTCCGGGTCTCTGCGATGGCGGCGGCAGCGTCTTGCCTTGATTTTTGTACCGCTTCTGCCGATTCTTTTTGGGTGAGGCCGATTTCTTCGGTTGCTTTTTTGCGGGCTTCGGCGGCTTCGTTGGCGTATTGCTGGCGCTTGGTTTCTGCGTCCTTGCGGGCGTTGGCCACTTCGGCTGCGGAGGAGGCGCGGGCATCCATCACCTCTTTCTTGGCCCGTTCTTGGGCATCGGCGACTTCTTTGGCAAAGGCGGCTTTTTTGTCGTCGCTTTCCCTTTTGGCGAGGGCTATTGCTTCAAGAGCCTGTTGTTTGCTGGCAGCCACTTCCTTGGCGCTGGCTTCGCGGGCGGCGGCGATCTGCAGGGCGGCTTCTTCCTTGGCTTTCCCGACCGCTTCTGCGCTGAGCTGTTTTTCTTTTGCGGCGGCTTCGCGGGCTGTTTTCACGTCATTGGCGGCTTGCTGGTTGGCTGCTGCGATTTCGGTAGCGGCTTTTTGCCTTGCCTCTGCCACGTCGCTGGCCAGTTTTTGCTTGGTAGCGGCGCTGTTTTCGCGGGCGATGCGCACGCTGTCGGCTTCCGCGGTTTTAATGGCGAGGATGGCTTGGCTGCTCTGGCGCTTGGCTTCTGCCACGGCGTTGGCTGATTCCTGTTGTGCGCGCACGGCGGCTTCCCGTGCTGCGGCCACTTCGTTTGCCGCTTTTTCTCTGGCGGCGGCTATTTCGGCGGCGGCTTTTTCGCGGGAGCTGACGACTTCGGATGCAGAAGCGGTGACGGTTTCTTGTTGCTTTTTCTTTGCTTCTGCCACGGCAGCAGCTGCTTCGGCCTGGATTTGTTTTATTCTTTCGTCGGCTGTCTGCTTGGAGCTTGCCACTTCACCGGCGTATTGCTTCTGCACCTCGCTGGCTTTTGCATTGGCCTCCTGTACCCGGAGCCTGGCTTCTTCCTGTGCTTTCGCCACCTCTTGTGCGCTGCGCTCGCGGGCGGCTTTCACGGCTTCTGCGCTTTCCTGCTTGATTTTTTCCTCCTGGGCTTTTGCGGCAGCTATCGATTTTGCCAGTTCTTCCTGGATGCGGGCGATCTCTTCCTCCGCTTTTTTCCTTGATGCTGCAACGTTCATGGCGATGGAATCGCGCTGGAGTTTGGCCTTGGCTTGCGAATCGGTAATGGCCTTTGCCGCTTCTTCTTGCACCTGCTGCACCGTTTGGGCAGCTTTTTGCTTGCTTTCCACCACCTGCTTGGTGATTTCCAGTTTCTCTGCCTCTGCCTTTTTTTGCTGCTCGGCCACTTCGTTTCGGATGCGCGCTACCTCCTCGGAGGCCCTTTTCCGTGCATCTGCGACTTCGGTGGCGGAAAGCTCCTTTTGTTTGGCGACTTCTTCCCGGATCTCGGCCAGTTCGTTGGCGCTGTTTTGTTGCAAAAGTGCTTTCTCTTCGGCTACTTTACGCCGGCTTTCTGCCAGGTCGGTAGCGATCTTTTGCCGTTCCAGCACGGCGTTTTCGCGGCTTTTCGCTACTTCATTCGCAGCTTCTTCCCGTATTTTCAGGATTTGTTCCGCAGCTGTTTTTTTGCTCTCTATGACATCCTGGGTGGTTTTGGTGGACTCTTGTTTGGCGGCGTTGCGGGCATCTGCCACCATTTTGGCGTTCTCGTCGCGGATGCGCTTTAGTTCTTCGTTGGCATTGTCCCTGGCAGAGGCGACCTCGTCGGTGTACTGAAGCTTGGAGTTTTCTAAGTTTGCCTTGACGGCCGCAATTTCCTTTGCGGCGGCTTCGCGGGCTTTTTTCACTTCTTCAGAGGAGGCGATGCGGGCCTTTTGGATTTCCTCGCCCGCTTGCCGTCGGGCTTCTTCTACGTTCGAGTTTATTTTTGTAACAGCTGAGTCGGCCTTCATTTTGTTTTGGGTTACAATGGCCTGGGCTTCCGCTTTCGACTTCTCGATTTCGGCCAAGCTCGATTTCCGGGCTTCCAGCACTTCGTTGCTGTACTCCAGCTTTTTGGCATTGGCTGCCTCCCTGGCTGCGGCTACTTCTTGCTGGAGCTGTGCTTTTATGGCCTCTGCACGGTCTTTTTCCGCCTTTATCTCAGCCCTAAGTTTTTCTTTTATCTTTTCAAGGTCGGAGCGCAAGGCTGCCACCTCGGGGTCGCCACCACTGCTGCTGCCCGATGAGGCCCCAGCTGCAGGTTTGGTGCTGCCCGTGCTCGGCTTGCTGCCCGTGCTGGTTCCAGCGCTGCTGCTGCCAGACTCCGGTTTGGACACTGCGGCTCCCGGGGTATCCACGACCGAGGTTTGGTCCAGGAGGCTGTTGAAACAAGAGACTAAGCGTTTGAATTCTGATTGCCGGTCTGCATTGATGGTGAACTTGAACTTTTGCCGGTCAACAAAGTTGATGAAATTGATGCCGGTGATATTGGATTCGGCAAGCCATTTGGTCGCCTCAAGGTCGAGCCGGAGGTTGTTGCGATGGGTTGGCACCGTGCTGGGTATCAACTCGTCCATGCCCGTGAATTTGTAGGCTTTTTCCTTGCCGTTGGCATCGACGAACACCACCTGGTCGTCTTGGTTGAACTCAATGCCGCCTTGAGAGGTGAACCGGGCGAAGATGCCTTTCTCGTCGGTAAAAAATTCCACGAAATAAGTGTAACTACCACGGATTACAACAGCCAGTTGAGCCGTGTTGGCGATTTGGATACCGTTGATCTTTTTGTTTTCCTTGATCGCATTTGTACAGTCCTGGGCGTTCAAAAAGGAGGGAAACAATGCAAACAGCAGCAAAATGGAGCAAAGTAGTCGGAAAATAGGCTGCATAATTGAGTAGAAGAGAGAGATTTATGATTGATTTCACATTCGTTGTCGCCGCAAAATAACAAGTTTTCCGTCAGCAAACGTAAGATGCTCGCAACATGTCGTGTGCTGCCCAAATTTTAGGAAACAATTAAGGACTTCCAACCATGGGTTTTAAGGGTAAACCCTGTTAAAAACCGCGAATTTTTTTGTGCAATGTGTCGAAGCTTTTTGCAGGCAATTGCGGCAAAAGCCCGACTTTGTGGCTTTCTTGGAATCTATGACAAATGTGTTTTTGAAACCGGGCAAGGAAATCGCGCTGCAGCGCTTCCACCCTTGGGTTTTTAGCGGGGCCATAGCCCGGATAGACGGCAGTCCGCTGGATGGCGATATTGTTGGCGTGTGCGACCGGAAGGGCGCCTTGTTGGGCATCGGGCATTTTCACGACGGCAGCATCGCCGTGCGCATTTTGAGTTTTGGGGCGGCCGACCTTGAAAAGACAAGCTTCTGGCAGCAAAAGATACAGAACGCGCTGGAAGTGCGACGCATGCTGTTCGACCCCTTCTTGCCAGGCAGCGCCTACCGGCTTTTACATGGCGAGGGCGACGGGCTCTCGGGCTTGATCGTCGATATTTATAGCGACACCGCCGTGCTGCAATGCCACAGCATCGGCATGTACCGGCAGCGGGAACTGATCGCAAAAGCCTTGCAAGCTGTGTTCAGGGAAAAACTGAGCGCCATCTTCGACAAAAGCAGCGACGCGCTGCCTTCCCATTTTTCTGAAACACAAACCAACGGATATCTTTGGAAATCAAGCGATTACGACGAGGCCGCGCCGCACGTCGTGCATGAAAACGGGGTAAAGTTCCGTGTTGACTGGGAAACAGGGCAAAAGACGGGCTTTTTCCTTGACCAGCGCGACAACCGGCAATTGCTGGCCCGCTACGCCGCCGGGAAAACGGTGTTGAACGCATTTTGCTACACGGGAGGGTTTTCCTGTTATGCCTTGAAAGCAGGCGCAACCTTGGTGCATTCGGTGGATGTATCGGGCAAGGCCATGGAACTCTGTGCCGAAAATGTGCATTTGAACCAACCTTTTCCCGGCGAGCATGTTGGCAATAAAGCGGATGTGCTGCAGTTCCTCAAAAACGCAGAAGCGATCTATGATGTTATGGTCGTTGACCCGCCTGCTTATGCCAAAAGCATGGCCAAGCGGCACAATGCGGTACAGGGATACAAACGGCTGAATGTGGAAGCCATGAAAAAACTGGCGCCCGGGGGCGTTTTGTTCACGTTTTCCTGCTCCCAGGTGGTCGATCGCGAATTGTTCTACAACACCATCGCGGCAGCGGCTATGGAGGTGGGCCGGCAGGTACGGGTGCTGCACCACTTGACCCAGGGCGCCGACCACCCGGTGAGTTTGTTCCACCCGGAAGGCGCCTACCTCAAAGGCTTGGCGCTCAAATTTGATTAAACTATACCTCACGCCGCTTGGTTTTGTGCATGCAGATATTTGTAATCAATTGAAGTTCAGTTAAATCAATCATATCCAATCACAAAAATCAGGCGAATCATAGAATAAATGTCTCCTTCAATGAAAAACATACTCTTTCTGCTGCTATTTGCGCTCTCAGCCTGCCAATATGCCGAGCCAAGCGCCAACCTGGTTTTATGCCACGACCCCAATGAAGCACTGACCGCCTTTTCGCTGTTTGCCAACGAAAAAGACTTCCGCGATGCCCACCCATCGCCCGTGCCAACTGAAAGCCCGGCGCCCGGAGAAATGATAGAATTCCCGGTGGAGGGGGGCGCCAATGGGAAAGGTTATCTGCTGATGGCAAAGAAAAAGACCAACAAATATCTGCTGCTCTTCCACGAATGGTGGGGGCTGAACGATTATATCAAAAATGAAGCTGCCCTCTGGGGCAAAGAGCTGGGAATCAATGTTCTGGCTGTTGACTTGTACGATGGCAAGGTAGCCGCAAATGCGGAAGAGGCCGGCAACCTGATGAAAGCGAACGACCCTGCGCGCTCGGCGGCCATCATCCTGGGTGCGGCAAAATATTGCGGGCCTTCAGCCAATTTCCGTACCATGGGCTGGTGCTTTGGCGGCGGCTGGTCGTTGCAGGCGGCGCTCCTGCTCAAAGAAAAAGCCAAGGGCTGCGTGGTGTATTACGGCATGCCGGAAAAAGATGTGGAAAAGCTTAAAGCGCTCCGCTGCGATGTGCTGATGATCCATCCCACCCAGGACCAATGGATAAGTGCCGGAGTGGTGTCTGAATTTGAGCAGAACATGAAAGCCGCTGGGAAAAAACTGAGCGTCCGCCACTACGAGGCCAACCACGCTTTTGCCAACCCCAGCAGCCCGCGCTACAACGAAACCGAGGCCAAAGCCGCGCGGAAAGTCGTCAAGGCATACTTGAAAAGATGAAACCTAAAAACCAGGGTTCGCCTAAAACAACTATACCGCTGAACACAGCCTTGCGCTTGGCATCGAATTATTCATTGAATAGGTTCATCTGTAAAGTCGTTTTTCTGCCGTTATTAGCGGGGGCCTTCGCCCGCGGGGATCTTGTGAAATAAGGTTATTAATTAGCCGACGAACAATTTTTTATTTCGTTCCTAAAATCGAAACAAAGCATGGCTTGATTTTCAGCCCCCCCCTTTCAAAACCCCTTGCCCCTTGCAATTCGCCCCTTGCCAACTTCACTGCCTGATCGCCTCCACCGGGTCCATCCGGCTTGCCTGGGCTGCCGGGATCAAGCCCGACAATACCCCGACGATCACGGAGGTGAGCAAGCCGACAAAGGTGTTGGTGAACGACAGGTGGATGTCGAAATCGAGGGCTTGGGAAATGCCAAAAGTGACCAAGGCGATGAGCACCAGGCCGATCAGCCCGCCGACGATGCAGAGCACCACCGCTTCGAAGAGGATTTCGAGCAGGATGAACCAGCGCTTGGCGCCGAGCGCCATTTTCACCCCGATGATGTTGGTGCGCTCCTTTACGGACACAAACATGATGTTGGCCACCGAGAACATGCCCACAAAGAGGGCAAAAACGCCGATGATAAACCCGGCCACGTTGAGGGTGCTGAACACGCTGTCGAACAGGCCGCTTAGGATAGACAGGGTGTTCAAGGCGAAGTTGTTCTCTTCTCTGGGCTTCAGCCGCCGCTCCCCGCGCAGCACCCCGGTGATCTCGTCTTTCATCACATCGAGATCAACCCCGGGTTTTGCCTTTACCATGAGGCTGGTGCGGTCGAAATCGCCCTTTGCGCGGACGCCAAAGCCCCGGCGCGCCAGGGTGTAGCTCACCAATACGCCATTGTCGAAATTGAAGGGCTTGAGCAGGTCTTTGCCCGATTTTTTCAGCACACCCAGCACCCGCAGCTTGCGCCCGTTGATGTTCACTTCTTTGTCGGCAGGGTCGATCCCGGCGCCAAAAATCTCTTCTGCGATGACGCCGCCGAGGATGCACACATCGCTGCCGCTTTGGTACTCAATGGGGGAGAAGTAGCGCCCACCCTCCTGAAATTCAAGGTGGAACAATTCGTGGCAGTCTTCGGTGATGCCAAGGATAAACACCCTTTCTACGCTGTTCGACTGCCATTTTACGGTTTTAGAGCCCAGGTACTGCCAGTACCCCACCATTTCTGCGTTCTGCAGGCGCTCGCGCAGCACTTCATATTCTGAGAACGAGAAGTTGGGCCGGCGCATCCATTTCCAGAAATTTTTGCCGGGGTCTTCGCCCCAGGAAAACTTTTCGATGTAGATCACATCGTTGCCCAGCTTTTCCATGCTGCCCCGTATGTTGGCTTCTAAGGAGTCAACGGCGCTTTTCACGCCGATGATGCAGAATATGCCGATGGTGACACCCAGCAGGGAAAGGAAAGAGCGCAGCTTGTTGGCGACCAGTTGCTGCCATGCCTGGACGGCGCCTTCTGAAAGGATGCGTAGAAATTGTTTCATGTCGTGGTGCCAGTGGCCAAAGAAAGACCGATGTCTCTTGTGATAGCGCCCAAAAGTACCCGGCTTTCCCCGCTTTAACCCCAAGATTCGATGAAAACGCCCTCTTTCTCTATGAAACGCTCCCTTTGCGTTGCAATGTCTCCTGGTCGCGCAACTGGTTGGAGGTCTGTCTGCTGCCGTCGTGGCTCCAGCCTGGAGGCCCGAAAACGTACATCAATTTGGCTTTCAGCGGAATTTTCCGCTTCAAGTCGTTCCAAATATTCCTCCATTCGTGGAAAACGATATTGAAGGCATTGGGCTTTTCTATGGGTGTGGAAAGGCCGTAATTGATCGGCGGATACTCATCGGGCGGCAGCTCCTTTTGAAAGGTGCCGAACATCATGTCCCAGATGATCAGAAACATGCCCATGTTGCGGTCGAGATACAAGGGGTTGTAGGCATGGTGCACCCGGTGGTGCGAGGGCGTGACCAGCACATATTCCAGCCAGCCCAACTTGTCCACAAACTCCGTATGCACCAGAATGCCCCATATCTGCGTGGCGGAGAAGATAAAAACAATGTCCAAAGGCTCAAAACCGGCCAGGGCCAAGGGGATGAAATAGATAAAGCGGTACAAAGGCTGGAACACCGAGGAGCGGAAGCCGACGGTCAGGTTGAATTTTGGGGAGGAGTGGTGCGTGACGTGCACCGCCCAAAAGAACCGACAGAAATGATCGACGCGGTGCAGCCAATAATACAGGAAGTCCATGCCGACAATGAGCCAGAACCAGTACCAAAAAGTCGATTCGATGCTGAAAAGCTTGTACGTGTACAGTATCTGGAAAACGACTACATAAACCGCGCGGAACAACAGGTCGATGCTGCTGTTGAGGAGCATCAGGTAAAGGTTGGTGATGGTGTCGCGCACGGTGTAGGCGTTGCGGTGCTTGTAATGGCTCAAAACCATTTCAAGCAGAATCACCCCTACATACAAGGGGGTGCTTACCAGGATTAAAAACTGTTCTCTTACGGATTCCATGTGTTTATTTAAATTGTTTGCCAGTCCTGAACTACACTGAACAAGACCCAGGAGCTGAGGCAAATAAGGATTATGCCGGCAACGCGCACTATCTTTTCGGTCGTGCCAGGCTTGAGCTTGCTGCCGATGCGGTGTGCGGCATAGGCTTTTATCAAGTCGGTGATAAACAAGGTGACCAATGCGGCGGCCATGAAGATGCGGGCGTAGATTTCCTCATCGGCGCCGTCTTCCGATTTTGCGACAGTGGCCACGCTGAGCCAGAACAGCCAGTTCGATGGGTTCGTGGTGTTGATAAGGATGCCCTGGAAGTATGAATAGCGGCGTTTGACCTTTTTAACGGCGCCTTCTATTTTCACCGCAAGTTCCTTTTGGCGCGGCCAAACCGCAGAAATGCCAAAGCCCAGGAGCAACAAGCCCGAAAACAAGCCTATCCAGTTCTGAAAGGCCGGGTCGGTGGAGATGGCCTCCAGTTTTCCCGCGCCCCACCAACTGGTCATCACCAACATGCAGTCGCTGGTGAAGGCGCCGGCGATCAGCGCCAGTCCGTGCTGCAGCCCGTGGCCCAGGATAACCCTTACGCTGAGAAAGAAAAGGGGGCCGATCAATAGGCCGTAGCCTATTCCCGACATTATTCCTTTTGCAATTGCTTCCATATCCTTAATTTCGGGCGCAAAAGTATCAACATGGCGGGGCAACCCCGCCAGATTTTCCAAATTTTCACCAAACCATTTTTTCTGATGAAAAACGTAATTCTTTTTTGCGGTGTTATTTTTACCCTTTTCCTGCTCACGGGATGCCCCGAGCCAGCCCCGAAATTCCCCGTATTTGAATTGGGGAAACCATTTGTCATCGCACAAGGCGCCACCATGCAGACGGCCGACAATGGGCTCTTTGTCCAGTTTTCCCAGGTGACCGGCGACAGCCGCTGCCCGGAGGGCGTGGAGTGTATTTGGGCCGGGCGGGCCGACTGCGCTTTTGTTTTGACCAAAGGGGACATGGCTGAAACGGTAACGATCTCCAGCGGCGATTACAGCCAGGGTGGGAGCGGGCAGGCCAATTTTCAGGGCTACAACATCAAATTAAACGATATCGCGCCAGCTGCACGCGCGGGCGAGCCGATCAAGCAGGAGGAATACCGGGCGACGGTTACAGTGACCAAGATATGACCCGACAAAAAAGAGCCACCCCAAAAAATGGGGTGGCCTTTGCTCAACGGAAAGCCGGATATAGCTTACTTTTTCCCGCCATCAAGCTCGTCCTGGAGCTTTTTCAAGGCGTCCCATTGGCCTGAAGCGGCCAAGCCAGCCTGGTTTGGCCAGGTTCCCGGGTCATGTATCTGGTAACTGGGCCCTGCGGCGTCGAGGATTTCCTTCAAACGGGCTACGCTTGTTTCTGAAAGCGCCTTCCAGGTCTTGATGCCGGCTTTTATCAACAGTTCGGCGATTTTCGGCCCTACGCCTTCGATGATTTTCAGGTCGTCGGGCTTCACTTTTTTGCCGGCGAACATGATGGCTGCGGCTGCCCCGGCTTTGCCGCCGTCTCCGCCCTTGGCGCTTTTCGCCTTGAGGATGTTGAACTCGCTTTCGCAGATGATCAGGTCGTTCTTCAATTTGCGGATATGCCCGTTTTTGTCGTCAATCTCCGATTCGAGCTGGGTGATCTTGACACGCAGGTCGGTGAGCTCGGAAGCCTGGCTGCTTATCTTGGCATTCAGCTCGTTATTGTCTTGTGTCAGCGCCGCGATCTGTGACTTCAGCTTGCTGACATTGTAGTATGCTGCTGCAGCCAGCCAGCCGAGCAGGAATGGGACAAGGCATAGCGCCAGCGCTATGGGGAGGTTACCCAGGAAGCTGCAATTGTCGAGTAGGATATAGGAGAGCGTCATTTTTTCGTATGTTTTGAAAGTTTAATTGTTGACAGTTATGACCACGCGGCGGTTCTGGCGGCGGCCATCTTCCGTGTTGTTGTCGGCCACGGGGTCCTCCTCGCCTTTGGAAGAAACGGTGATGCGTTTTTGGTCGATGCCGCTCTTGGAGAGGAAGAGGGCGATGGAATTGGCGCGGGCAAGGCCAAGTTGGTAATTCTTGTCCGGCTCGCCAACGTTGTCGGCATACCCCACAACAGAGAAGGTTTTGGTTGTGGCCTTATGCTTCTCAACCAATTTCGTCAGGTAGGCATCCACGGCGCTGTCGCGCTCGCGCTCAGTCGAGTTGGTTGGGAAAAGGAAAGTGATGGCGTTGTCGGCTTCGATGATGGCGCTCTCTTCGGCTTTTAACACCATTTTTGACCATGAAAAGCTTGCAGACTCTTTTGGAGGGGAGCCTTCTGCTAAGCTGTCTGGCGCAATAAGCTTTGACTTCAAGTGCAGCCGGCTTTCGGGCATTTCGGGCATCATCATCGCTTTGAGCGCTTGCGCACGGGCCATGCCGAGCTTTTCGCCCCCAGGTTCGTTGGCGCGGTAATGGCCGGTGATAACGAGCGTGTCGCCTTGGCCGCCTGTTTTCAGGAAGGATTTTTTCCAATCTCGGAATTTGGCATCCTCGACAGGTTTTTCGGCATTCCAGTTGAACAGGGGAACGCCGCTTGTTTCTGTCAGTGCGGGAGCGCCGTCGCCGCAGCAACGGGTTTTACAGTAGTTGTGCCAATAATTGGCGCACCATACCGTATAGCCCGCGAACAGAAGGGCAATTAGCCATAGTGGAATCTTCATGTGTTAAGTTGATTTTACGTTTGACAATGTCTTGTATGGACAAATGTCTGAAAACCAACATAAAAAAAGTTGCTTTTTGGGAAAAACTTTATTTGAATTTTTTTTTGGCGGCTCAAGATTGGTTTTGGTAAAGACCTTGTTGCGTCAACGTACCAGTGTCACGCTCCCGGTCCATTTTTCAGTTTCACCATCGATGAACAAAATTTCAGCCTGCCAGACGTAAACAGCGGGATTGAGCTTGTCGCCGCGCAAACTGCCGTCCCAACCGGCGCTGGCATCGTTGGCTGCAAAGCCTCGGCGCTCAAACACCAATTGCCCCCAGCGGTCGAAAACGCGCAAAAAGGCTACTTCCGCCACATCTTCTCCCCCAAATACCGTGAACCTGTTGTTGCCCTCGTTCTGGGAGTCGGGCGCAAAGGCGTTTGGCGCATATACATGCCGGTCTTTGGTAACAGAAACGATGCGCTCGTCGCTGGCCTGGCAGCCATTGGAGTCAAGGACAGTTATGGTATAGCGGAAGGAATGCAATGGCTCGAATGGGCAGCCAGCGCACAGGTAATCGGCCAATTCCGTTGGGGTAACGAGGAGATCAGTAACCCGGTCTGGCTGATTTACATTCGATGTATCCCACAACTGGATGGACTGGCCCAGGTTCAGCTCGGTGTCATCGCCCAGGTTGACCAACAGCTCGAGCGGCTCCAATACCGTGATCGTCGTGTCCCATCGGCATTCGTCCACAGACTGGATACTGAGCGTGTGCATGCCAGGCTTGAGGTAACGGAACTCGGTCGTGCTGCTGAAGCCTTGATTGTCAATAGAATAACTGTGGGGTTCTTGCCCGCCTGCCACCGCTCCGACCTTCAAATTGCCATCGTCGAAGCCGTAGCAGGTAATATGCTTCAGCATCAAATCTGCTGTGCGGGGCGTATCGGGTTCCCCTACATGGATGGAAATCGTCGAGCTGCAGCCGTTTTGGTTGTTCGTAACTTGCAGGGTGTATGTGCCTGTTTTGTCCACAGCCGCAATTTTGGAGTTTGAGCCCGAAACGATATTTCCGGTGCTGTCGCTGCTCCATTGAAAGGCAAAGCCTGAAGACTCCTGGACAGAAACTTTCAAGGCCAAAGGCAGGCCGGAACAGGTCAGGTGCGCCATGGTGTCGGCGGTCAAGGCCGGCCTGTAGGAGTCGTCCAGCATTTCTACCACAAACGGATTGGTACAAACGGGGGTTTGGCTGCACGAATTGGCGGCCTGTACGCATATTGCCCCGCCGATATTGCCAAAGGTAATGCTGGCGTGATTGGCGCCCACGCCCGTGAGCGTGACGGGCAGGGGCATGGAGTCGATCATGGCGCCCGGCGGCCCGGACCAGATATAGGCGTTTGCGCCGAACACTGCCGACACGTTGTAGGTCATGGTTGCGCCCGGGCAAACTTTTGCCGCCCCGGTGATGCTGCCTACGGCGCCGAGCGGCGGCTCATACACCGCGTCGTTGGGCGTTACGCTCACTGTGAAATCGCATTGGTCGCCTGCAAAACCGTCGATCATCAGGAAATAGTTGCGGCCTGGCGTCACCTGTACCGACAATGATACGGGGATATTGCCGCCGTCCATTTCTCCTTTATTGCAGGCCAGCGGGCTGCCCATACAATCTTCATACAGCGCAATTTGAAGGCCGTCGCCGTATGCGCAATCGGAAGGGCTCACCGTGAAGACGGCATTGGAGGCCCCGGCGATAAAGCCCATCCACTGGGCGTTTTCCACCGTGCCGCAGAAATTTGGCACGATGCCCGAGGGGTATCCCGCTGTGGAGCCGAAATAACCGTTGAAATTGCAGTTGATGCAGGCTGTTTCGCAGGCCGTGGCGGGGCTGCCGCCAGCACATGCGGGCGGCAACTGAGCGATTGCTGCAAATGGAAGGGCAAGAAGAAGTGGGGGGAGTATGAATCTCATATAGAAAAGGTTTCAGGTTTCGGGATTCGGGTTTCAGGTTTTCAACCCTATAGTCAACTTTGAAATTCAATTTAAAGTCATGCACATTCTGTAAACCTGAAACCCGAAACCTTTTTTATTATATTTTAACGATTTTGCACACGTTCGCCGTGCCCGTCTTTTTGTCTTCCAGCCGGATGAAATAGGTGGCGGGTGGCAGGCTTTGCACATCTAAATAATAGCGGTTGCTGCCTGGCTGCATCTGCACGTTCATGCTCGATAATTGGCTGCCGCCAAGGCTGTGCAGGCTGATGCGGGCGGCAAAAGCCTGGCTGCTCTGGAAACTCACTTCTACCCTTGTCGTGGCCGGATTGGGGAAAACGGACATGGCCTTCTGTGCTTCGATGCCTTCCCAAACGTTCACGGTGTTTCCGATATAGCAATTGGGATCGACGACCGCGGCGGGATCCACTATGGGCAGCTTGTCGTAGCTTTCAAACATGGTGGCCACAAGGGCATCCTCGCTGGCGCCGAGCCAGTCCTGGAGCAGGGTGGTAAATACCTGGCGGTAGTCGAACTGCATGCCCTGGAGCTGGTTGTCGCCGCTCAGGTTGGAGAGGTTTACATTGGTACCGTTCACGCCGGCCTTCATGGATTTCCCGAAAACAAACATGGGCGCAAGGGTGCCGTGGTCGGTGCCTTTCGAGCCGTTCTCCTTGGCGCAGCGGCCAAATTCGGAGAAAGTGCAAGCAGCCACCTGCTCGCCCAAGCCCATCGCTTCCAGGTCGTTGAAAAAATACTTTACCGCATCAGAAAGGTTTTTCAACAGTTCTGCGTGCCCGCCGAGGGTGACGATGCCTTCTGGTGCCAGTTGGTCGCCATGTGTGTCGAAGCCGCCCATGTTGCAGAGGTAAATTTTGGTTTTGCAACCGCCTTTGATCAAGCGCGCCACGGTTTTAAGCTGATAGGCCAGCGTCGTTTGCGGGTAGGCGCTGATGGCGTTGGAGCCTGCATTGAAGGCATCGGTGATATAGACGGAATATTCGTCCACGGCTTTTTCCACGCCCATGATGTAGGCCAATTCGTCGCCGTATTCGGAGTCTGGCACATTGGGCATGGGCGCGCCGCCGATGGTCTGCACCAGCGAGTAGAAGCCCGCCGGATCCTGGCCGTAGAGATTTATAACGTTCTGGTGGTCGGTTTCGGCGTGAAAGCCAAGCGATGGGTTTGGGTCGCCGATCTGGATGCCCAAGGGATATACCTTGTCGGGCGGGATGGGCGCCCCCTTGATGTCGGGGTACATGGCTTGCAGGGCTCGCGCCATCCAGCCGGAGCGGAGGTTGAACTTGTCGGGTGTGCCATCGCCGCCGCTCATCCAAAGGTCGGTGCCTTTGAAGTGGGAGCCGTTTAGCCCTTCGTAGCCTACGCCTTGCACGATGCCCATCCAGCCCTTGTCGTACATTTCTTTCATGCCCGTCATCACCGGGTGCAGGCCCACCTGGTTGGCGCCCGCCAGGGTGTTGTCCAGCTTGATGAACTTATCGGGCCCGGTATCGGGAATCTTGATCACGGGCCGGAGCGCTGCATAAGCATCGTACTGGGCAATGGGTATGACGGTGTTCACGCCGTCATTGCCGCCCTTTAGCTGGATGAGCACCAGCACCCGGTCTTCCACGCCGTCGCAAGCGTTCAGGAGCCTGGAAATTTTGGAGTTTGAAAATGGCCGCATCGGGAAGCCGTTCACCACGAAAGGGGATACACCGGCGGCGGGGAATATTTTGAGAAAGTTGCGTCTTTTCATAATGCTAAAACAATTGATATTCCGGCGAATACATCACCGCGTTCAAAAGCCTTTCCAGCGGGATTTTGACTTCCGAGTCGTCGCCCGTGGTGATAAATTTCTGCCATTCGTAGGTCCAGTCGGCGGGCGGGAGCTGGTCGAGGAAAACGATGTCGAGGAAATGGGTAAAGCGTTCGTTGTCGGGCTCTTCCGGGAACAGGTAGTACAGGAGTTCCTGCACCAGCACGTAGGAGTCTTCCGGGTTGGAGATCGCGCCGGAGTCGCGCACCCAGGTCGCCAAAAAGAGCTGGGTGCCGATGGAATCGCCGGCGCCGCTGCCCCAGGCATGGGTGCCGGTGACGAGCACTTGCGGCAGTTTGTAGCGCTGCACGATGGTGGCGGAATTGAAAAACTGCCGGTTGAAGGTGGGGTCCTGGTAATAACCGGAATAGCCTGCCACGTCCACCGGATAGAACAGCGTCATGCCAGCCCTTCCCAAGATGCGCTCCAACACGGCAGCATTGTAAAAGTCGATGTAGTGTTTTTTGTTCTGGGAAACGGGGTCGGGGATGGGGAGGTTGAAAAACGAAAAGGCATGGAGGGCCAGTTCCAGCGGCGATTTTATCAAGGCCCCGACGATCTCGTCGGCATTGTCGGAGTCGTCGGCATCGAAAAAATGCTCGCTTTGAAGCAGTTGCTCCAGTACTGGCTTTACTTCGAAATTGTTGGCTGCAAGTGTTTGCGCGAGCGGTGCAATAACTTCATCTTCAATTTCTTGCGTGATGTTGCGCGTCACAAAAAAATGGTACAGCCGCCGGCACAGGTTCTTGGCCGTTTCGGGCTGGGCAAACACCAGATCGACAAAAGCCTTCAACTCTGCGACTTGCCCGGCAGCATCGTTCGTTGGCGGGGCGATCACCGCCCCGCCGAAGCGCGGGCTGAACGTCTTGGGGCCGAAGTCATGGCTTTGCGGGTAGGCTTTCCCGGCGGGGATATTGGTGTCGGGGTCGATGTTCTGATGGCGCGGGGCGTGGTTGAAGCCGGAGAATACCCGCGCGGCTTCCACCACGTCGTCTTCCGTAAAAGTGGTGTAGTCGCCGGGGCCGGCAGCGGCTCCACGGCCAATGGTGAAGAGCTCGAAAAACTCCCGGGCAAAGTTTTCGTTCGGGTTCTGCGCGAAATTCTGGTCGTTGTCCACGTAGCTCAACATACAGTTGTCGGTCACCATTTTTGTGACAAGGGCTTTATAGTTCCCCAGGCTGCCCCAACGGATGAGCGACAGGTAATCAAAGAACTGCATGCTGGAGCCGCTGGCGGCGTCCACGGCTAAGAACTGGTGGAAAAACAGGCTCATGCGGTGGGTGATGCCGCTGTCGTGCAGGGCTTCGTTGACCCACCAGGCCATCACATAAGGGGTCAATTCTTCGTCATCGGCAGGGAGTTGTGTGCTGGGAGGCGTTGGCGGGTTGACCCAAGTGACGGGCGCGGCTGGGCCATTGGTGTAAATGGGCTGGTCGAGCTGCAATGCATTTGGGGCAAGCAACACGGCGAGTGCCTCCGACGCAGTTTGCCCAGCCATCTCGTCCACTTTTGCCCGGTTGAAACGGAAGGATGCCCTTCGCAGCATGTGCGCGGCTTTCCTCCGTCCCAATGCACCTTGGAGAGGATTCAAAGAAGCCATTTAATAGGAAGATGTTTTTCTTGAACGTTTAAAGGCAAAGACAATGGCGCGCGGGAGCGCAATTGTTCCGTTAAACGGTTCAGCTTGGATGAAAAAATCGGTTTGTACTAAAAAAATCAGGTTTTCAGCGGGCGGGATGTCTGATGGCTCGCAGGCGCGAGCACCTTGAAGGGATACCGAAAGGGATTAAAAAAGAGGAGAACGGTTATTGTTGGTTTTTATTTGCGGGCAAATGTTAAAAAAACAAAGTTGTAAAAAAGCACAGCTTCATTCGGACAGATCTTTATGGCGTCGGAATGGCAGACCTTTCAGGTTTTGAAACCTGAAAGGTCTGCGAAGAGGTTGACAATGTCACATCAATTTGCCAAAATCAATGTTTTACCACGATTTTTTGTGTGGCAAAAGCATTGCCCAGGTTCAGGCGCGCGATGTACAAGCCCGTGGGCAGGTCGGCGGCATGGACGTTGATGGCGCCCTGGCCAACGCCAACGCTGGCGGGCGTGGTGCGGCGTACTGGTTTCCCGTACATGTCATACAACTCTACCCAGCACTCCTGGCTGCGGTCAGAATCGAACTGGATGGAAATGCGGTCGTTGGCCGGGTTGGGCATAGCTTTGAACGACAAAGCTTCAGCAGCGACGTTTTCCGTTTTGCTCATGCCGAACACCCAGGGCGTTGGGTAGCCGACGTACCGGATGGTGTTGTCGAACGGGTCGGTGTCAACGGTATTGCTGTTCAGATAGGTCAACACGGCATAGTCGGCCTGGAAAACCGTGTGGACTTTGCCGTCGGCAAGCTTTGCAGTGGAGTTGAAGATAGCTTCGAGGTATGGAATATCTGATTCGTCTCCTTCCAGCAACACAGGGTTCAAGACGGGCAGCGGGTCAGTCCAAGTAGTGCCAAAGTCCTTAGAGCCTACAATAAATGGCTGGCGGAAATTCAAGCTGTTCACCAGGTCAAGGTGCTCCTCATGTACGGTAGAATACACCAAATAGATGTTGCCATCAGCATCCAATGCTGCTGCGGGGTGGGAGCTTAGCCCGATGCCGTAATTGGAAACCCCCGTCACGTCCAATACCTGGTTGGCGTTGATGTCGGGGCAGTAGCCGGAAACAATGCCTGCATTGTCGTCCATCAGGGTATTGAAATAAACGATGCCGATGTTCATGCCCGGGTAAAAAGTCCAGCCGGCATCTGTCAGGTCTGCGTCAGACACATAAGTCGCTCCGTACCAGCAGTGCGCGAACCCGGCATCATCCACCAGCACGTCGGCGGTGCCGTCACAGGTAAATATCGCATAGGGGTCGTTGGCGGGACGGTTAGGGTCTGGCGGGAGTAGCAAGGTATCGTAACCTGAATTGACCACATACTTGACCAGCGGGAAGTCGTTCACGATGCGCTTGGTCCAGGTATCGCCATTGTCGGAAGACACGTACAGAAGGCAGTCATTCCAGGTGTTCGTGATAAAAATGGCGACATTGCTGCCGTTGCAGTCGATGGCATAGCCTTCTACATCGGTCCCGGTGAATGTTGTCTGGTCAATCCCTGGCATCAGCATGTCCTGCTTGTCCCAGGTGGCGCCACCGTCGAGGGAGCGCCAGTACAGCACCACGCCGTCCATGCCCTGGAACAAGGTGCCGCCGTTGCCGGTCGGCATTGAAGAGGCGATCACGTGCAGCGAATGGCCGTCGGGGCCGCCACCTGCGGCGCGCGCCCAAAGCTCGGTGGTGGCGCTGGGTATCTGGGAGTGGGTCCAGGTGCCACTGCCGACAGGTCTTTTGGCCATGTTGGTTTTTCCTGCGCCGAGGTGGGAGAAGACGTATTCGTTGCCCCCGGTGACCACTAAGTTGGTGAAACCTGTGCGTGCCGGCTCGATGCGTGCCGTTGGGTCTGGCCCCCAAACGCCGCCGGCAAACTGGTTGTAGCCAGTCCCGCGGTCAGGGTAACCTGCCGCATCAAGGCTAAAAGTGTAGGTGGCGGTAACGGTGTCGGCACCGTTGTTGTACACACGGTGGCCTACGCCGCCGTTCGACTGCAAGTCATACACCGTCGTGCCCACCAGGTCGAGCAGGGAGTTTGTGCCGGGCGGCACGTTGTCGGCTTGCTGGCCATGTATGGTTTCAAAGCCGGTAATGGCCGTTTTTATGGCGGGCATTGGCTTGATATTGGCCATCTGGACCGCTTTTGGGTTTGCAACGCGCTGGGCGAAAAGCCCTGTCGCGGCGAGGAGGAAAAGGAAAGTGAGTAAATGGTTACGTTTCATGTGTGAAAGCAAGTTTGGTTAATACTATTGACAGAAAAGGTGGGAAGGGGAAAATCGCGCAGTGTTGCGATGCTCAAAGATAATAATTGACGTAGAAAAGGGATGAAAACTTGCCCTGCAAAATCGCCTAATTTTTACAAAATATCCCAAAAACAAAGTTTGTAGGTTCAATCCCATCGGGGAATTGCATTCAAAAGTCCTTCCGTATATGCCGTCGGGGGCTTTTTGTAGATGTCGGCGGCGAGCCCAATGGCATCCACCTTGCCCTCATGCATCACCATCAGGCGGTCGCACATTTGTTTGACCACGCTGAGGTCGTGCGATATGAAGAGGTAGCTCAGCCTGAACTTTTCCTGCAAGTCCATCAGCAGGTTGAGTATGGTGGCTTGTATGGACACGTCCAAAGATGACACCATTTCATCGCAGACCAGGAAGCGGGGCTCAAGGGAGAGTGCCCGGGCGACGCAGATGCGCTGCCGCTGACCGCCGGAAAACTCGTGTGGGTAGCGTTGGAAGTGCTCGGCTTGAAGCCCCACCGTTTCCAACAACTCTATGGTCTTTGCCTTGCGCGCAGTGCTGTTCCCGTAAAGCTGGTGCACCTGCATGGGTTCCATGATCGCCTCTCCGATGGTCATACGGGGGTTTAAGGAGGAATAAGGGTCTTGAAAGATGACCTGGATTTCGCGGCGGAATTTTCGGAAACCAGTTTCGCCCATCTGCAGCAGGTCAACGCCATTGTACAAAATCTCTCCTGAACACGCCTCCGTCAAGCGAGCGATGGCGCGGCCGAGGGTTGTTTTCCCGCAACCCGATTCGCCAGCCAGCCCGAAAGTTTCACCGGCGTACACGTCGAATGAAACGTCGTCCACGGCGTAGAGCCATTCGGTCGTGTTGCCAAGCCAGTTCTTTTTGCCCGGGTAACGGACTTTAAGGTTTTTTACCGAGAGCAGGGGTTCCTGCATATACAATGCCTTGTTCCGGGCTGTGTTTTCAGCCTGTGTTATCACCCTGGCCTCAAACTGCTTGTTTTCCAAAAAATCGGGCACCGTTGGCAGCCGCCACAGTTTGCGTTGCAGGGAAGGGCGGCAGGCCACCAGCCCTTTTGTGTAGGGGTGTTTCGGAGATCGCAAAATTTCCTGCACCGTGCCTTCTTCTACAACCCTTCCCTGGTACATCACGGCCACGCGGTCGCACACTTCGGCAATCACGCCCAGGTCGTGGCTGATGAATATCATGGACAAGCCAGATTCCTCCTTCAAGCTGCGCATCAAGTCCAAAATCGCTTTCTGCACCGTGACGTCGAGCGCCGTAGTCGGTTCATCGGCGATGAGCAGGGCAGGGTTGCACGACATGGCCATGGCGATCATCACCCGCTGTTTCTGGCCGCCGCTCACCTGGTGTGGGTAGGCTTTGAAAATACGCGCTGGGTCTGGGAGCTGCACCCGCTCGAACAGCTTGATTGTCAGGTCTTTCGCTGTTTCAAAAGAAACCTTTTGGTGCAACTGGATGGCCTCTGTCACCTGGTGGCCGCAGCGGAACACGGGATTCAGCGAAGTCATGGGCTCCTGGAAGATCATGGCGATTTCTCTTCCGCGGATCGATTGGATGGCTGCGCCGGGGAGTCTGAGCAAATCTACCGGTTCGGATGCGCCGTTTTGCTCAAATAGGATGGCGCCGCTGGCAATTTTCGCAGGTGGGCTTGGCAGCAGCCGCATGACGGAGAGGGCGGTCACCGACTTGCCTGAGCCCGATTCGCCCACAATGCCCAGGGTGCCGCCTTTGTCGAGCTGCAAGGAAATGCCATCCACTGCGCGGACGGGGCCGCGTTGTGTTTGGAACTCAATGGCGAGGTCTTTGATCTCCAACAATTTGGACATGCTATTGCTTCATCGTTAGCTTGCATTGGTGGCCTTCCCAGTCAACGCTGATCTTGCCCCCCTTTTTCATCCATTCGGCCAATTCTTTCCCCATCAGCTCGGCCCTCCAGCCTTCCAGCAAGCTGTGGTCAAAATCTTCGCTGCCCGATTTCAGCCGATTGAAATCGCCACGCGGGAAGAGCAGGGAGGCGCTGATCTCGTGCTCAATACACTGTTTTTTGATGAGGTGGTACAGGAGTTCCATCGTCCACTCCCGCTCTTGGTTATCCGGCGAGGGCTTTTTGAGGCTGTTGATAATTTCTTTTTCTGCTTCGGTTGCAGGTTCCTGCCAGAGCGCCTGCCAGGCATCGAGGTGTTTTTTCCAAATCCCTTCGTGCATGGTCCGGTTCGACTTGAATGCGTTGGGGCCGCCTTTCGTGGCGCGGACAACGGTGCTGATGTGGCGGCTTTGCAGCACGGTCTCTTTGGGAATGTTCCATTCGATGGCCTTTTCGATGCGCCAGCGGTAAATACGCATGAGGAATATTTTTTCCCTGAACTCCAATTGGTGAACCAAGTCGTTCGAAAACAGTTCCTTATGCGGGTCCACTTCGTAAAAGCTCGGCGTCTCCCATTTTCGGTTCTCTTCCCGTGCCCAGGATTCCCGCTTGTGTCGTTTTAGCTTGTTGGAAAGCTTTTCATGCAGCCCCGGCAGGTATTTCACGTCTTCTACGGCGTACTGCAGGGCTTTTGGGTCGAGGGGGCGCGCTTCCCAGTCGGCGATCGTATGGGATTTGGAGAGGGAGACGCACAACTCTTTTTCGACGAGCTTCCCGAATCCGCAGGGGTAGTTGTACCCGACAAAACCGGCAGCGATCTGCGTGTCGAAGGTGTTTTGCGGGGTCGTGCCGAACAATATGTACAGGAGGCGGTAGTCGTTGTCGCCGGCATGGGTGATCTTCAGCACATTTGGGTCGGCGAGAATCTGGAGGAAGCTGCGGAGGTCCTTTATTTTCAAGGTGTCGATCAGGTAAATATCCTGGTCGGCGATGATTTGGATGAGGCCAAGTACGGGGATGTAGTACTTTTCGCCCACAAACTCGGTATCGAAACCGATCCAGGGGTGGCTTTTGATATTGTCCATGACGCGGTCGAACTCGCGCTGGTTTTCGAGGAAATGCACGTTGTGATTCATGGCGCGAATGTATGCAGGAAAATTGGAAGCTTGAATTGATGTGCGCGCCAGGACACGATATTTGCCCGATGCTTAATTTTTCAAGAAATTGCACTGACATGCTCTCCCATTTCTTCCCCTTCGCCCTTCGATGTTGGGCTTTTTTTTCAAGTATTTGCTTTTCAGCGCTTTATGCCCAAAACTCTCCCATATTGGAGGCTTATGTGCAAGCAGGGATAGCGAACAATTTGTCCATTCAGGGCCAAACGCTCGAAATTCAAAAATCCCAGGAATCCCTGCGCCAATCGAGGGCTATGTCCAAGATGAAGATAGCCTTTGACGCCAACTACACCATGGCATTTGGCGGGCGCAAGCTGGATTTCCCCATCGGCGACCTCCTCAACCCTGTGTACGGCGCCTTGAACCAATTGACCCAAAGCAACAATTTCCCCTTTGTCGAGAACGCCCAGATACAGTTTTTGCCCAACAACTTCCACGAGACAAAGCTCAGCTTCGCCTACCCGCTGTACAATACCGACCTGAGGTACAGCCGCGCCATTCAAGGGCACTTGTTGGAAAGCAAAACAGCGCTTAAATCGGCAAAAGAGCAGGCATTGCGCTACGACATCACCAAGGCTTACCTTCAATACCTGCAAAGCCTGGAAGCCGAAAAAGTATGGCAAAGCACCCGTACCGTGCTGCTTGAGCTCCGGCGCTTCAACGAATCGCTCGTGAACAACAACGTGGCCACCATGGACGTGGTCGCCACGGCAGAATACGAGCTGAGCAAGGCCGAGAACGAGATTTTCGGCCTCCAGCAAAAGCAATCCTCTGCCCGCGCCTATTTCAACTTTTTGCTGAACCGCGACCTTCAAGCGCCCGTTGAGGCTGATTCCAGCCTGCTCAAGGCAATAGTGCCCCAATATCAGCTTCCAGGGCTCGTTCAAGGCGCATTGGAGCGCCGCCAAGAACTGGCCGCAATCGAATCCGGGCTCGATGCCGCAGCATCGAACATCCAGCGCAATGTGGCAAAGCGGAAGTTGCCCGATTTTTACATAGGCGGATCCCTGGGCTTTCAAGGTTTCGGCTACAAATTCGACAAGGATCAAGCTTACGCGCTGGGACAGGTTGGCCTCAGCTACAACTTGTACGACGCGGGCTTGCAAAAAAGCAAGACCCAGGAAGCCCGTTTGGACAACCAAATTGCCGCCAACCAATTGGAGATGGTAAGACAGCAGATGGCGCTGGAGGTCACGGCCGCCTGGAATGAATTAGAAGCAGCCCGGTTTGCCCACCAGAGCGCCCAAAAAAACGTCGAAGCGGCCAAATCCATTTTCAGGATCGCCAACAACAAGTACCGCGCCGGTCAACTGCTGCTGCTTGAATTCTTGGATGCCCAAAACCGGGTCGCCACCGCAGAGCTGCAGCAGTTGTTGTCCTGGATGGATGTGCTTTTGAAAGAAGCGGCATTGAAAAAAGCCGCCGGTTTATAAACAACGTTGAACGAGAAATGCCATGAAAAATATTTGCCTGACTTTCATAAGCGCGCTGGCTTTTGCTGCCTGTTCCAATCACAGCGATGTGGCCCCCAAACAGCTGTCAGAAAGCGAGGAGTACATCCCTATCCGCACAGCATTAGTCGAAACCCGCTCCTCCGCCATGCCCATCAGCGCCAGCGGCATACTCACCTCCTCGGGCGAGCAGCGGCTTTCCTTCAAGATTGGGGGAATTGTCTCCAAAATCTATGTGGACGAGGGCGATGCCGTGCGCCCGGGGCAATTGTTGGCCATGATGGACAAAACCGAGATCGATGCGCAGGTGAACCAGGCAAAAGAAGCCTTTGCCAAAGCTGAGCGCGACCTGGCCCGCGTGGAGGGGCTATACCGCGACAGCAGCGCCACGCTCGAGCTGCTGCAAAACGCCACCACTGCCCGCGACGTCGCCAGGGAAACCCTGCGCATCGCCGGGTTCAACCAGCGGTTCGCGGAGATCCGCGCTACCCGCAGCGGGAAAGTCATCAAAAAATTAGTCAACGAAGGCGAGATCACGGGGCCTGGCATGCCGGCCTTTGTTATATTTGAAACAGGCCCTGATGATTGGGTGCTGCGCGTCAACCTCAGCGACCGCGATTGGGCGCGGCTGAGCCTGGGCATGCGCGCACAGGTGCGCATGGACGCTTATGAGGGCACGGTGTTCAACGGCAGGGTCAGCGACCTTGCCGCATCTGCCGACCCTGCCAGCGGGCTGTACCCGGTGGAGGTACAAGTGCCGCCCCAGGGAAAAAGGTTTGCGCCGGGCTTGTTCGCCAATGTGGCCATCACTCCTTCAAAATCAAGGGCTTACGCCGTTGTACCCATAGAAGCGATAGTAGAAGGGAACGGGAAATCGGCCTTTGTGTTCGCCTTGCAGCCTGATGGTGCTTCGGTGAAAAAAGTGCCCGTGCAGGTGGCGTTCATGGAAGGCGACAAGGTGTTGGTTGCCAGCGGTTTGGAGGGCATCCAGGAAGTGGTAACTGCGGGCGCGCCGTATTTGTCGGAAAAGAAAAGGGTGCGGCGGGTTGATTAGGAAGCAAACGTCGAAATATAAAGCTCCTCTACCTTCTTCCTCGCCCACTCCGTTTTCCTTAAGAATTTCAGGCTCGACTGTATGCTCGGGTTCTCCTCGAAGCAGCGGATGCGCACGTGGTAATACATGGCGTCCCAGCCGTAGTAGTCATGGAGCTCCTCCAGGATCGCTTTGAGGGTCTTGCCGTGCAGCGGGTTGTTCGGTTGTTTTTCCATTTTTTATGTGCTGCCAACTTTCAGTTGGCAAATCGTTATTCCTGCGGCCAACTGAAAGTTGGCGTTACGTGCTGCCAACTGAAAGTTGGCGGCACTTTAGAGCCCTTTCATGCTCAACGCCACCCGTTTCCGGGCATGGTCCACTTCCACCACCCGTACCATTACCTGTTGGCCAAGGGCCACCACTTCCATCGGGTTGCGCACAAATTTGTCGGCCATCTGCGACACGTGCACCAGGCCGCTGTCTTTCACGCCGATGTCCACAAAAGCCCCGAAATTGGTGATGTTCGTGACGATTCCGGGCAAAACCATGCCTGGGTGCAGGTCGTCGAGGGTATGGACGTTGGCGAATTCAAAGGCTTTTGCCGCGCCGCGGGGGTCGAGGCCGGGTTTTTCGAGCTCCTTCATTATGTCTTGCAAGGTAGGCAAACCCACGTCGCCGCGCAGGTATTTTTTCAGGTCGATCTTGCTGCGCTGTGCCTTGTCCTGGATCAGGTCGGCGACCTTGCAGCCGATATCGGCGGCCATTTCTTCCACTAAGGCGTAGCGTTCCGGGTGCACAGCGCTGTTGTCGAGCGGGTTTTGGGCGTTGCGGATGCGCAGGAAGCCGGCGCATTGTTCGAAGGCTTTGTCGCCTAAGCGCGGCACTTTCTTCAGGTCGCTGCGTTTTTGGAAGGCGCCGTTTTCAGCGCGGTAGCTCACGATGTTCTGGGCAAGTACTGGCCCAAGTCCCGAAACATGGGTGAGCAGGTGCTTGCTGGCCGTGTTGATGTTGATGCCCACGGCGTTCACGCAGCTTTCCACCGTGCGGTCGAGGCCCTCTTTGAGCAGGGTTTGGTTCACATCGTGCTGGTATTGGCCCACGCCGATGCTTTTCGGGTCAATTTTAACGAGTTCGGCCAGCGGGTCCATAAGGCGCCGGCCGATGCTGACCGCGCCGCGCACGGTGATGTCCTCCTTTGGGAACTCTTCACGGGCGGCCTCGCTGGCAGAGTAGATAGATGCGCCCGCTTCGTTTACCTGAAACACTTGCACGGGGCGCTCAAACTTGATTTTGGCCAGGAAGTCCATCGTTTCGCGGCCTGCGGTGCCGTTGCCCACCGAAATGGCTTCGATTTGATATTTCTCCACCAGGTGCTCGATTTCAGCCTGGCCCTCAAAGGTTTTGCGCTGTGGTTCGTGCGGGTAAATGGCGGTATGGTGCAGCAAGTTGCCGCTTGCATCCAGGCATACCACCTTGCAGCCCGTTCGGAAGCCAGGGTCGATGCCCATCACTTTTTTCTCGCCCAGGGGCGCGGAGAGCAGCAGTTGGCGGAGGTTCTCGGCAAAAACGCGAATGGCTTCCGTGTCGGCTTTTTCTTTGGAAGCGTTCCTGAACTCCGTTTCGATGCCAGGCTGCAGCAGCCGTTTGTAGCTGTCTTTGACGGCGGTGCGCACTGCAGAAGCAGACTCCCCGTAGCCGTGCACGAACATGTTTTCCAGGTCGGCCACCGCCTTTTCCTCTTCCGGCGCGATGCTCACGCGCAGGAACCCTTCCTCTTCGCCGCGGCGCATGGCCAGCAGGCGGTGGCTGGGGCATTTGGCGAGCGGTTCGCTCCATTCAAAGTAATCGAGGTATTTTTTGCCTTCCTCGTTTTTGCCTTTCACCACACGGGAGGCGATCACGGCGCCGCGCTCGAAGTGGCGGCGGATTTTGTCCCGCGCTTTCAAGTCTTCGCTCACCCATTCGGCGATGATGTCGCGGGCGCCTTGCAAGGCTTCTTCCACACTTGGCACGTCATCTGTAATGTATTGGGCGGCAACGGTTTCCAACTCCTTGTCTTTCTGGGCAAACACCCGCTTAGCCAGCGGTTCCAGCCCTTTTTCGATGGCGATGCTGGCCCTGGTTTTTCGCTTGGGGCGGTAGGGCAGGTACAGGTCTTCCAGTTCGGTCATCGTCACGGCCTGCTCGATGGCGCGCTTGAGTTCCGGGGTCATTTTCCCTTGCTCTTCTATGCTTTGCAGGATGGCCTCCCGGCGCTTGTCGAGCTCCAGCATCTTTTTCCAGGCATCCTGGATTTCGGCGATCTCAACTTCGTCCAATTCGCCCGTCGCTTCTTTTCGGTATCGGGCAATAAAGGGGATGGTAGCGCCGCCATCCAGCAGTTCGATGACGGCTTCTACTTTTCGGGCCGGGATTCCGGTTATGGGCGCTATGCGGGGAGCGTACGACATTTATTTGCTTTTAGCGGGTATTGGGATTGTGCCAGCGCAAAGGTCTTTTTCCTTTCAACAACAAACAATAAGTTTTGAAGGAAGTTATCAACACCACTGGATTTAAGTTTTGGGTTTTGGAATGGCTGGTGGGGCTATCTTTGTGGCTTGGATGTTTAACACATAGGTACATAGGGACATAGAACACATAGGTTTCAAATTTACCTCAAAATAAAGCCTATGTTTTCTATGTCCCTATGCACCTATGTGTTAAAAAAACTACGTGTCAATTGCACGTTCACAGCTTCCTAAACAATTTTTTCATGGTACGCATTTTCAGTTCTTTATTAGTCCTAGTGTGTTTAATGGCAGTGCCAAAAGCCACCGCCCAAGGCTTCCAGACCGTTTTCCCAGGCTTGTCGGGTCAGGAGCTGATCGACAGCGTTGCCCGCAACTTTCGCCCTTCTGTGGTGCTCGACTACGCCAATTCCAGGGACACCCTGTACGCAAAGATACTGGCAAAAGCGGACGACAGCCTCCGTTGCATCTATTCTGGCCATACGCTGTACCTCGACCCTACCCAAGACCCTACTCAGTACGTTTACCTGAATGGCGGCACCAACGGCATGAACACCGAACACGCCTACCCGCAGGCCAAAGGCGCCATCGCCGGCACCAATGCCCACAGCGACATGCACCATTTGTACCCGACGAGGATTGCGGTGAACGAGGCCCGGGGCGACAAGCCGTATTCGGATATCCCCGACGCGCAAACACAGAAGTGGTTTTTGAACAACCAGGTTTTAACCAGCATCCCGACCCAGAACATCGATGCGTACGCCGAATCGGGAAGCACGGCTTTCGAGCCAAGGGAAGCTTCGAAAGGGGATGTGGCCCGCTCGATTTTTTATTTCTATACCGTATATCGGGGGCAAGCCAATGCCGCGGACCCCAATTTTTTCGCCTTGCAGCGCGCTACGCTTTGTCAGTGGGATGCCCAAGACCCTGTTGATGCAGCCGAATTGAGCAAGACCTGGGGCATTGCGGCTTACCAGGAAGGCAAGCCAAACCCATATGTGATCGACTGCACATTGGCCTCAAGGAGCTGGTGCCCGGAACTGATGCCCGATTGTCAGGTTTCAACTATGGCGCCAATACAGCCATCATTGGGCTTGCGCGTGGCGCCACAGCCCTTTTCCGAAAGGGTAACGATATTCATGGAGCTGCCCTTTTCCGGCGATTTGAACGTCCGGGTATTGTCGCTGCAGGGGCATGAAGTGTTGGCCCTTGGGAAAGCAAGCGTGGTAGAAGGCCAATTTTCTATGCAGCTCGAAGGGGCAATCTTTCCCAATTGGGGCACCGGCATCTATTTTCTTGAAATAAACCTTACTGGCACGATAGGAAGCTTTAGGCAGGTACATGTCCTTGTCAGCGCAAAGTAATCAAATTGCTTGCCCCCTTGCTCTTTGCCCATTTGCCCACTTGCAAACTTGCCCACTTTCACTTCTTTATCCACCCGCTCGGATTCACCCGCTCCTTTTGGTTCCATACCTCAAAATGCAGTTCCGAGCTCCCTGTGATGGGGTTGGTGCTCACGGTTCCGATGGTTTGTTTGGCCCGCACGAAATCGCCTTTGTTGAGCGTCGTTCCCGCCAAATTGGAATATACCGTATAGTAGTCGCCGTGCTGGATGATTACCGTGTACTCGTGCCCGGGGATGAACTGCGTGCCGGCAACGCGGCCTTCATAAACGGCGCGCACGGTTGCGTTTTCTGCGGTGCGAATGTCCACGCCATTATTGGTGATCTCGATGTTCTTGAGCGTAGGGTGCCTTTGGCGGCCAAAGCCTCTTGAGATGAAGCCGCTCTCCACAGGCCAGGGCAAGCGCCCCCTGCTTTTGGCAAAGCCTATGGTTGCATTGTCCATGTTTTCGGTTTCCGCAGCGGGGGCAGCGGCAACCGTATTGTTCCTTTCTTTTTCCGGGGCGGGGTTAGAGACGACGGGCTGCCGTTCGGGGGCTGCTGGCTGCGGCTTGCTGCGCGCCTCGTCCACCCGTTTGCGGACTTCTGCCGAGATGATGTTTTCGATGGCCTGGTTCAGGGCTTCGTGCGCCTCCTGTTTTTTTTCCAGGTCTGCTTTCAGGCGCGACTCGTCTTTGGCGAGGAACTTCAGCATCTCGTCTTTTTCCAGCAGTTCAGCCTTCAGCGACTCTTTTTGGCCTTGCATAGACACTAACAAGTTCTCCTTTTCAACACGGGAATCTTCAAGTGTCTTTGTTTTATTGGAAAGCATCAATTGCGTTTCCGCTATGGCTTTTGCCTGTTCCCGCCGGCGCTGGTCGTATTTGCGGAGGAAAAGCCAGCGTCTGAATGCCTGGTTGAGGCTGTAGGCCGAGAGGATGTAGAGGATGGGGTTGCTGAGCGTTTTTTGCCGGAAGGCGCTTCGGACCGTGCGGCCGTATTCCTGGCGCATGTTCGCGACGTCCTGGTTTAGGGCAATAATTACTTTCTGGTTGCGGGATATGCCTTCTTCTGCCGCGACAAGTTCCGCTTGAATGGTCTGTATCAAGGCTTCACGGCTTTTTATCTGGCTTTGGAGCGCCAGGAATCGGTCGTAAGTGGCGTTTTTATTCGCTTTTGTCTTTTGGAGCATCTTTTCCGTGGCCGTTATGTCCCGGATGATCTTTTTGCGCCTTTCCTCCAATTCTTTCTTGGATTGGGCAAAGGCATCCAATGGCAGCAGCCAAAAGGCCAACAAAAAGCATATGACCGCCGATATGGGTATTTTACTCCACTTTTTCATAGGAACCCGGTATTGAGAACCTGAAATTCTTGGGAACATTGATTTCAACATCTGTGAGCTCGATTTCGAGGCTGATGTTGCCCGTTTCTGGGCTGAAGGCCTCGATACGGCGAAGGTACGGAAACTGTCCGGCCAACGGCGTTTTTTTGAAATTATCGAAGGAAAAGGACACGTTACGGGAGTCTTTTGGCTGCAGGAAGGTTTGGCTGCGCAGCAGGAACGAGCCCTCCTCCAACCTGTAATCTGCTGATAATATGCCGTTGCTGCCGCTCAGACGGTGCAGGTTGTCCTTGATGTCGGCCCGCATTTCCATCCTGGTGTCGAGCCAGGCAGCGGCCAGGACAAACTTTTGCAGCAGGCCAAAGCCATCGGGCAGGCTGTACTCGCGCTCCAAAGACTCCAGACCCCTTGCCGACCAGGTCTTGTTGAGCCTGTTGAGCATAAAAACCGAGTCTTTGGTGATGAGCGCCCGGGCTGCCTCCAGACCGAACTTTTTCACGTTCACCCACATGGCGCTGTCTCGGACCCAGATGATGTTTGCATTGGCCGACATGCTTTGCCCGGCGCCATCGACATGGACCTTGGCTTGCGCGTTGAGGTATTTCACTTTGGAAAGGTCGCGGTCCTGAAGTTTTTTCAACAGGTAGTTTGCGGTCCTGACCTCTGTGGCATTTGCCGCCGTGGCGTTGCCGCGCGCCCGGTAACACCCTGTTTCCTTGGCAGAAAAAAGGCTCGAAACAAGCGCCAACATGGCCAATTGCCTGAAAATTAGAGAAAAATTGCTGTTGTTATGTCTCATCGGGATCTTCTAAATTGAGCAACGCGCCGGCAAGTTCGCTGGCAGCGTGGCGGTCGCCAGCCTTTTTGCTGACTTCAATGCCTTGTTTATACGTTTGTGCGGCCTTTGGGTGATCCTCCATTTTTTCATATAGCTTTCCCAGGTGATAGTAAAGGCCAACATAATTTGGATCGGCTTCCTGCAAACGGAGGTAAAATTCCAGCGCTTTTGGGCCCTCGTCCCTGCCTTCACATTCTTTTGCCAGGGCAAACAGCACAAATGAATCCTCGGGAGATGCCGCCAAAAGTTGTTGCAAATATTGAAATCTGTCAGTCATTTAATCCAATACAATGAACGAATACGGGTGAAGCTTGTTTTTTGGTCGGTGAAACTTTGCGCGAAGTTTTTTTGAGCAGCTTGATCTGCCTACCTTTGCGCGCCACAAAAGTACCGACATTCTCAACCAAGCAGTTGCCTCAACATAAAAAACCTGCTAATTCGCTCAAGATGAAATTATTAGTTTGTATCAGCCAAACGCCCGACACCACGGCAAAGATTTCCTTCAATGCCGATGGCACCGATTTCAATGCCGCCGGCGTGCAGTTTATCATGAACCCCTACGACGAATGGTACGCGCTCGTGCGGGCTTGCGAGCTGCGGGAAGCCTTGGGCGGCACGGTGGTCGCCCTCAACGTGGGGCCGGCATCCAATGAGACCACCATCCGCAAAGCCCTTGCCATTGGCGCCGATGAAGCGGTACGCATCGATGCCGACCCCAAAAGCGCGGCCTACACGGCCAAACAGATTGCCGCCTATGCCGCCCCAGAAAAATTCGACATCATCTTCTTCGGCAAAGAAACCATCGATTACAATGGGTCAGAAGTGGGCGCGATGGTAGCGGAGATGCTCGACCTTCCTTATGTTTCTTACGCGTCGAAGCTCGACCTGAACGGCAGCACCGCCACGCTGGAGCGCGACATCGAGGGTGGGGTAGAGGTGCTGGAGGTTGACCTCCCTTTCGTACTCAGCGCCGCCAAAGGCATGGCAGAACAGCGCATCCCGAACATGCGCGGCATCATGACCGCCCGCAGCAAGCCCCTCAAAGCAGTGGAGCCGGTCGCATTCGAAGACCCTGCCAAGGTGCTGAAGTTCAGCCTCCCGCCCGCCAAAGCCGGTGTCAAGCTGGTTGACCCAGAAAACATGGACGAGCTGGTACGGCTGCTCCACGAAGAGGCCAAAGTGATTTAAGAATGTGATAGTGTGATAGTGTGATAATTTGTAATATCAGAACGCTCATTGTCAAATTATACTCTGATTAAAGTGATTTGTATGATTTGAGTGATTAAAAACATGTGATTTTCAAATGATTATGCGATCGAGATTTTCACAACCACTTTGCGTTGACTATAAGCATAAGCCCCATTATCAAATTACCTGATTATCAAATTATCAAATTAAAAAAAATGGTTCTTGTTTTTGCTGAATCCCCGCGCGGCCAACTGAAAAAAGCAGCGTTCGAAGCTGTCACCTACGGCAAAAAAGCCGCAGATATATTGGGCGCCGAATGTGTCGCCCTCACCCTTGGCACCGTCAAAGACGCGGGGGAGCTGGCCCGCTACGGCGCAAGCCGCGTGCTCAATATCGGCGATGCCAGCCTCGACAACTTTGACAGCCAGGCTTATGCCGCCACGATTGCCGCAGCTGCCGAAAAATTGGGCGCTAAATTGCTGGTTCTGAGCCACAGCTCTACCGGAAAATCCATAGCTGGCCGCCTTGCGGTGCGGTTGAACGCAGGGCTGGTATCGGGCGCGAGCAGCCTGCCCAGCGTGCAGGGGAGTTCCTTGCGCGTTAAAAAAGGCGTGTTTTCGGGCAAAGCCATCGCCGAATTCGAGATTTCCAGCCCGGTGAAAGTGGTTTCGCTGATGGGCAACGCGGTAAAACCCGAAGCTACAGGCACAGCGGGCAAGGTCGAAACCCTGGATGTGTCGGTTGGCAAGGGGCGTGTCCGCGTCAAATCGGTGAAAACCCAGGAAGGGACCGTGCCGCTGCCCGAGGCCGAAATCGTCGTTTCGGCAGGCCGAGGCATGAAAGACCCATCAAATTGGGGCATCGTGGAGGAGCTTGCAGCCACCTTGGGCGCCACCACGGCCTGTTCCCGCCCGGTTGCCGACAGCGACTGGCGCCCGCACCACGAGCACGTCGGGCAAACAGGCATCGCCATCCGCCCAAACCTGTACATCGCCATCGGCATCAGCGGAGCCATCCAGCACCTTGCTGGCGTGAACAATTCAAAGGTCATCGTTGTCATAAACAAAGACCCCGAAGCGCCGTTTTTCAAGGCAGCCGATTATGGCGTGGTCGGCGACCTCTTTGAGGTGGTGCCGCGCCTGAATGAGGCATTCAAAAAGTTTAAAGCAGCAAATTGATCGAAGCTTTTCGTAATTTTGAGACACCAAACCCATTACCGAAAAAAGCAGCACATCAATGAGACGTATCGAACTTGAAATTGTTGCCCTGTCGCACAGCATGACACAATCGCACAACTATGCGGTGGTGCTGGGCGAGAAAAAAGGCAAGCGCAGGCTTCCCATCGTTATCGGAAGCTTCGAGGCACAGGCAATCGCCGTCGCACTGGAACAGATGACGCCCAACAGGCCCCTGACCCACGACCTGTTCAAGAGCGCCCTCGACACTTTTGAGATTAAATTGAAGGAGGTGATCATCAACAACCTGCTCGACGGTATCTTTTACGCCCGGCTGGTCTGTATCAAAAACGGGGAACTGTATGAAATCGACTCCCGCACCTCCGACGCCATCGCTATGGCCGTTCGCTTCGACTGCCCGGTATTCACCTACGATTTCATCCTGGAAGCTGCGGGCGTGATCCTCGAAGAACAGGAAGGCGGCGGCTTCGCGGCCATCCCGGTATCCTCCAACCTCGACGACGACGCGCTGGAATCCTGGCCCATGGAATCGCTGCAATCGAGGCTCCAGGAAACCCTGGAAGCGGAAGATTACGAGATGGCGGCCAAGCTCCGGGACGAATTGAAGCGGAGAGAGGCAAAAGACTGACATTTTTTCAAAAATCATCCCTGTTGAATGAGAACACGCTTACTTTTTTTTCTAAGCCTGACCCTTCAAATCGCCTTTTCCCAGTCCTTTAAGGTAATAGGCTACTTCCCGACCTACCGCTTCAGTTGGATAAACGATGTGGAATACGACAGGTTGACGCATGTCAACATCGCCTTTGCCAACCCGGACGCTGCGGGCAATTTTTCTGCCGACGGGGCAAACATCGACCCCGTTGTGGCGAAAGCACAATCGCATGGCTGCAAGGTGTTCATTTCCCTGGCCGGCGGATATTTGACCCCAAGCGTGGAGGCAAATTGGGACAACCTGACCCTCCCAGCCAATCGGCCCGCTTTTATCCAAAAAATTGTGCAGTACGTGCAGGCGCACAACCTTGATGGGGTTGACCTAGACCTGGAATGGCAGTACGTGAAAGACTGGTATAGCCCCTTTGTGCTCGACCTGAAAGCCGCATTGAACGCACATAATATCCCTTTGACCGTAGCTTTGCCGGGCAGTCATCGCTACCCAAAAATAACAAACGCCGCCCTGGCCGCTTTCGATTGGGTCAACATGATGATTTACGACTTGCGCGGGCCCTGGGACCCAAGCAATATTGGGCAACACTCGCCCTACAGTTGGGCGGTGCAATGTGTGCAGTATTGGAAAAACCAAAATGTACCGTCGGACAAGCTCACGCTTGGCGTCCCATTCTACGGCTATGATTTTGGCACCAGTCCAGTATCCTCCTTCACTTACCGCGGCATTGTGAATCAAGATCCCGCCAATGCCTACCTCGACGAAAGCGGGCTGAAATTCTGGAACGGCATCCCGACAATACAGGCAAAAACGGAATTGGCTCTTGATGAAGTAAGCGGCATTATGATCTGGGAGATCGGGCAGGATGCATTCGGGGCCAATGCCCAATATTCGCTGCTGCGGGCCATAGATGCGGTCATTTCAGGTTCCGTGGCCGTGGCCGATGCCCAAACCCGCATTTTGCGGATATACCCCAATCCTGTGCAGGAAAGGCTGACAATAGACCTTTCCGGGGAAATTTGCGAAAGGGTAATCATCCGGGACATGCAAGGGCGTGTTTGGCAGGAAGTATCGGGCGCTCCATCCAGTGTCGATGTAAGTACAATGCCCCAAGGCTTTTATGTATTATCAGTTTATGCTGACGG
Organism: uncultured Saprospiraceae bacterium; assembly: GCA_964621185.1. GTDB lineage: Bacteria > Bacteroidota > Bacteroidia > Chitinophagales > Saprospiraceae > M3007. The sequence continues at coordinate 176,178 of CAZULM010000005.1, forward strand.
CACGGTACTTTCAGGAAAATTTTTGAAGGTTTGAAGCAAAGAATTGTCCAAATTGCGCTGTTGGTGGCCGACTACGATGAGGCCATAGATTTTTTCACAGGAAGGCTGGATTTTATCCTGATAGAGGACACAGCCTTGAGCGAAACCAAACGTTGGGTGCGCATCGCCCCAACAGGATCTTCCGAATTCTGCCTGTTGCTGGCCAAGGCAGTTGGGGTCGAACAAACAAGCCGCATCGGGAACCAAACGGGGGGCAGGGTTTTTCTTTTCCTTTATACTGACAACTTTTGGCGGAATTACGTAAGCTTGCGCGACCGCGGGGTGGTTTTTGTCCGCGAGCCTGTTGTTGAGCCTTATGGCACTGTGGCCGTTTTTGAGGATTTGTACGGCAACCTTTGGGATTTGATAGGGCCAAACGCTCACTCGTAGAACGTCTCCTGGATATCTCGGATAAATGCCAGCGATGCCAGTTCATACAGCACCCGCTGGAAATGCGGCTGGTGCGTGGAGCCGATCACCAGCCATTCCTTGTCGCTGCACGCCACCCTTCCCTTTCCGCCCGATTTTTGCGCTGTCTTGTCTATCGCTTTCACCTGGCGCCAGTATTTTTCCGATGCAGGGATGCAGAATTCGTAGTTTGCAGCTACTTTCCCTCCGGCTGGACCTGTCAAACCATCGTTGTCGAACCTGCGGAAGTCCATTTTGATTTTCTTCCAGGCAGTGGCATTCTCCTGGGTGGCGGGCTGATGCTTGCACGCGACAAAAAGAATCAGGAACAATAGGGGCATTTTCATGGTGTTGCAATACTTTGCGCCAAAATTACGCCAATCGTGGCGATCCATAGCGCTCATTTTGAACAGTTTCCTATTTTGAATTCACGTCGCAATTTCTTACAAAACACCTTGCTCGGCGGGCTTGCTGCCGGCACACTGGACTTTTGGCAAAAGGCCGGTTCTATATTTGACACCCCAGAAAAAGATGCTTTCCCGCTCGTGATTGCGACGTGGGGCCCCAATGTGAAAGCCACGGCAGCAGCCTGGGAAGTGCTGCAAAACGGTGGCCGAGCCCTAGATGCCGTTGAAGCGGGCGCCAGGGTGCCAGAAGCAGACCCCAACGATACCAGTGTCGGGTACGGCGGCTACCCCGACCGGGACGGCAATGTCACCCTGGACGCATGCATCATGGACGAGTTCGGCATGGCGGGTTCGGTATCCTTTATCCAGAACATCAAGCACCCCATCAGCGTGGCCAGGCGGGTGCTGGAAAAAACGCCGCACGTGATGCTGTCCGGTATGGGCGCGTACAAATTTGCCATCAGCGAGGGCTTCCCGCATGAAAACCTGCTCACCGATGTGGCAAAAAAGGCTTGGAAAGAGTGGCAAAAAACCGCGCAGTACAAGCCTGTCATCAATGTGGAGCGCCACGACACCATTGGGATACTGGCCATCGACGCCCAGGAGCGCATCGCCGGGGCCTGTACGACCAGCGGGGCGGCCTTCAAGATGCACGGCAGGGTGGGGGACAGCCCGATCATCGGAGCCGGCATGTTTGTGGACAACGAGGTTGGCGGCGCGGCCAGCACGGGACTTGGCGAGATCGTGTTGCGCACCTTGGGCAGTTTTTTGGTGGTGGAAGAAATGCGGCGCGGCGCCCACCCGCAAAAAGCCGCAGAAACAGCCGTGAAAAGGATCGTTCGGAAATACCCCAAGCAATGCGAAGATGCCCAGGTCGGGTTTGTCGCCATCGACAAAAAAGGCCGTCACGGTGGCTTTGCCATACACCCCGGCTTCAATTACGTAGTGTGCCAAGGGGGCGAAAACAAGGTGTACGAGTCGAACAGCCTGTTGAACCGATAGGGCCGCGTCAAAGCTCTATCTCCAGGCCGTCATACGCCAGTGAAACATCCTCTGGCAATAACAGCCCCACTTCCGATGCCAGGCCCATCAAGTGGCTGATATGGGTGAGCCAGGCTTTTTCCGGCGCGAGCTTGTGGACAAAATCTATGGCTTCTTCCAAGTTCATGTGCGTCGGGTGCCATTTGTGCTGCAAGGCATTGACGATCAAGTATTTGATGCCTGAAAGCTTTCGCATTTCAGATGGCACAACCGTTTTGACATCGGTCAGGTAAGCCAACGCTCCTATGCGGAAGCCCACGATGGGCAACTTTCCGTGCATGATGCCGATGGGCTGGATGCACAAGTCGCCTATTTGTATGTTTTCCCCCACAGCAATAGGCTTGAGCTCGATCCGGGGCAGCCCTGGGATTGGGTCTTCGAACACGTATTCAAAGCGCTTTTGCACCTCCTTTGCCACCCTGGGCAGGGCATAAACCGCCATTGACTGGCCTGTGCGGTGGTTGAAAGGCCTTATGTCGTCGAGGCCGATCACGTGGTCGTTGTGCTCGTGGGTGAGCAGAATGGCATCCAGATGCCGCACTTTGGCCCGCAGCATCTGTTGCCGGAAGTCAGGGCCAGCGTCGATCAGGATGTTTTGGCGTCCGTGGCTGATCAGCACAGCGGACCGCAAGCGGTTGTCGTGTGGGTCCGAAGAACTGCAAACGGCGCAGTTGCAACCGATTACGGGTACGCCCTGGGATGTTCCGGTGCCGAGTATGGTGATTTTCACTGGTCCGCCTGTTCTTTTTCCCACTTCTGGAGCAGTTCCCTCGATCTTTCAGAGAGCGCATCCTGGTCGATCTCGAACTTGGAAAGGATGTCGAGCAAGGTGTTGATCCGGCCTTCTGTGTCGAAAAATTTGCTGACCACAGCGATGCGCCGGTTTTCGACGATGCAATAGCCGCTCTGGAAGTTCCCTTTTTCGTACCGAACGGAATAATCCAGCTCATCGAAGATGTCTTCCAGTTTTTTCAGGGTTGTTTGTGTGTAACGCATAATTTTTCCGCTTTTCTTCAGTTGTCCAATTTACCTTCGCGACAAGTGCAAAAGTATCCAAAAACTTAGATCATGCGAATCAACACAAGCTTACTGCCCTCAAATTTCTCCATTCTGATCACAATTTGCCTTTTCCCCTGCGTTTTGGTTGCCCAACCGAGGTTTAAAGCAGGGGTCATCGCGGGCGTTACCGCCTCCCAAATCGACGGCGACCTTTCCGCCGGCTACAACAAACTGGGCTTGCAAGGCGGGCTGCGGGTTATCGGGCGGCTCACCAAGCGCAGCGATGCCAGCCTGGAATTTTTGTTCTCCCAGCGCGGCGCCCAGCGGGAATTGGTGCAAAACAGGTATGGCGACCCACTGTACCCCATCGCGCTCAATTATGTAGAGGTGCCCGTGCAGTGGCATTACAAAGACTGGTTCATCGAAGGAGACGACGAGTCGAAAAGCTATTACCGCGTTTCAGTGAATGCTGGCCTGTCTTATGCCCGCCTGATCGGCAGCAGGATTAAGGACGGCCCAGAAAACCCATTCTACGGCCTGGTGCCGGACAACCTCAAGAAAAACGACGTCAGCTTCGTGCTGGGCATCAATTTTTTCGCCAACAGGCACCTGGGCTTCACTGCCCGGTACAACCGCTCCATCGGGTACATGTATGACCCCCGCGACTACCAGAACCCGCCTTACAACCGGGCCTGGAACGGGCATTGCCTGTATTTTCAAACCGTTTACTTGTTTTGATCATGGCTGATTTCCGCAGACATTGCTTGTTATTGCCCTGGCTTTTGTTCCTTTCACTCCACTTGAACGGTCAAAAACCGGTAAAGCCCGAAACTTTTGATTCACTCAAAGAAAGCCATATCCGCAATATTAAGGTGCTCGGGGTGGCCGATACGGTCAGGGCCTCGGTCAGGGTATTGGTATTTGAAACCGGCAAGGTGCAGGAGCCAATACAAGGCGCCACTGTGTTGCTGCGCCGCGACAATGACAAGATGCTTGGGCGGGTGACCAAGCAGGACGGCAGCTGCAAGTTCATGCCGGTGCCCGCCACCTATTCCGTCCGCGTGCAGCTTACGGGCTACAAAAACCTGGAAGCTGCAGGTTTGGTGTTTGAACCAGGGAAGATTTACGAACTGGAATTGCGCTTGGCGCGGAACTGACACATGGCATTCGTTTGCCATAATCGGCCATTCGCCGATATGCAGGAGCGGCATCGCGAAAATTTGCTACACTTGCAGCCTAAAAAAAAGGACTGCAACATGAAAAAAAACTTACTGCTAATTTGGCTGCTGACTGCATGGATTTCGCTGTTTTCACAAAAAACGCAACCGCAACAAGCGGCACGGCAAAATGCCGAGCCCGGCGCAACAGTTGACTCCCTCTTGCTCAGCTCCATGACCTGGCGCAACATCGGCCCCTTTCGCGGGGGGCGCTCGGCTGCCGTCACAGGCGTCGCCGGCAAGCCAAACCTGTTCTATTTCGGTGGCACCGGCGGCGGCGTTTGGCGCACCCAAGACGGCGGGCGCACATGGGAAAATATCTCCGACAATTTTTTCGGCGGCAGCATCGGCGCGATTGAAGTGGCCCCTTCCGACAACAACGTGATCTACGTTGGGGGCGGTGAATGTACCGTGCGCGGGAACGTGTCTGCCGGAACCGGAATGTGGAAAAGCGAGGACGCTGGCCGAACCTGGAAACATATCGGGCTGAAAAACAGCCGCCACATCCCGCGCCTGCGCGTACATCCCAGCAACCCCGACATCGTGTATGCTGCCGTGCTGGGCGACCTGTTCAAGTCCTCCGACGAGCGCGGCATCTACCGCTCAAAGGATGGCGGGAAATCCTGGCAGCGCATCCATTTCATCAGCAAGGACGTCGGCGCGGTCGATCTGGCGATGGACCCGAGCAACCCGCGCATCTTATACGCCTCCTTCTGGCGCGTCCGCCGCAGCCCGCACGACATGAGCAGCGGCGGCGCCGGCTCCAGCATCTGGAAAAGCGCCGACAGCGGCGATACCTGGACGGAACTGACCCGTAACGAGGGGCTGCCCAAAGACACCATCGGCATCGTTGGCCTGGCTGTCAGCGCGATCAACCCCGACCGGGTTTTTGCCATCATCGAAAGCCAGACGGGCGGCGTCTTCCGCTCCGACGATGGCGGGAAAAAATGGGCCAAAGTCAACGAAGACCGCGCGCTGCGGCAGCGGGCATGGTACTATTCGCGCATTTATACCGACACAAAAGACGCCGATGTGCTCTATGTGGTAAACGTTGCCTACCATAAATCAAAAGACGGCGGCAAAATATTTCAGGCAAAATACGCCCCCCACGGCGACCATCACGACCTCTGGGTAAGCCCCGAAGACCCCAACCGCATGATCATCGGCGACGACGGCGGGGCGCAGATCACCTACGACGGCGGAGAGACCTGGACGACCTACTACAACCAGCCGACCGCGCAGTTCTACCGCGTGGCCACCGACAACGCGTTCCCTTTCAATATCTATGCCGCACAGCAGGACAACAGCAGCGTAAAAATCGCCCACAGAACCGATGGGAGTTCGATCTCGGAACGCGACTGGGAACCGACCGCCGGCGGAGAGTGCGCCACCATCGCCGTCGATCCGGCCAACAACGACATCGTGTATGGCGGCGAATACCACGGCCTCCTGACGCGGGTGGACCATAAAAACCGCACCCAGCGCGCCATCAACGTATGGCCCGAAGACAACATGGGGCATGGCGCTGAAGATGCGAAATACCGCTTCCAGTGGAATTTTCCGGTGTTTTTCAGCCCGCACAACCCGAAAAAACTTTACGTGGCCAGCAACCGGCTGCACCTCAGCACCGATGAAGGGCAAAGCTGGACAGACATCAGCCCCGACCTGACCACCAACGACAAAAGCCGCCAGAAATCGAGCGGCGGGCCCATCACCAAAGACAATACCGGCGTGGAATACTACTGCACCATTTTTGCGGCTGCCGAAAGCCCGCGGGTGAAAGACCTTATCTGGACGGGCAGCGACGACGGCCTGGTGCACCTTACCCGCGATGGCGGCAAGAACTGGGAAAACGTGACGCCGCCCGCACTGCCCAAATGGACCATGGTCAACTCCCTTGAGCCCGATCCGCACCTGGATGGGGGCTGTTACTTAGCTTGCACCGCGTACAAGTTGGGCGATTATCAGCCTTATATTTTCCGCACCAAAGACTACGGCAAAACCTGGGCTAAAATCACCGATGGCATAGACAATGAGCATTTTACCCGTGTCGTGCGGGCCGACCCTGCGCGCCAGGGCATTTTGTACGCCGGCACCGAGCAGGGCATGTACATCAGCTTTACCGATGGGCGGTATTGGCAGCCTTTCCAGCAAAACCTGCCGATCGTGCCCATTACCGACCTGACCATCAAGGAAAATCATTTGATCGCCGCCACACAAGGCCGCTCTTTGTGGAGCATTGACGAGCTCTCGCCCGTGCAGCAAATCGCCGATGCCCCGGATTTTTTAACAAAAGGCAACTTAGCCAACAAACCGCTGCACCTTTTCAAGCCCGCCCCAGCCTACAGGATGGAAGGCCGCTCCAGCAAAGGCTCGAAAACATCTGGCGAAAACCGGGCAAACGGGACGAGCATCCATTTCTACCTGAAGAGCAAGCCTACAGAAAAGGACAGCGTTTTCCTGACGATTATGCAGGAAAACGGTGACACCATCCGCGTTTTTTCCAATATCTATAACAAACCGGATGCATTGAAAGGCGCTTCTCCCCGCCTGGGCGCTCTGGGGAGCATGCGGGCGGGCGCCAACAACTTTATCTGGGACATGCGCTATCCCGGTGCAGAAAAATTCGAGGGCATGGTGCTGTGGAGCTACGACCTGACGGGGCCCAAAGCAGTGCCGGGAAGGTACAAGGCGAGCCTGCGCGCGGCAGGCCAAACCGAAACCGAAAGCTTTGACATCATCGCCGACCCCCGCAGCGGCGCCAGCCCCGCCGATTTTGCGCAACAGTTTGATTTTGTGCAGTCTGTGAGCGCCAAGCTGACCCAAATGCACCAGGCCATCCGGGAGATACGCAACGTGCGAGGCCAAATAAAATCCATAACCGCCGACATTCCCAAGGTTGAGCAGTACAAGCCCATAACAGATTTGGCGGCGCAGATAGACAGCTTGATGACGGGCGTGGAAGAGGCCATGTACCAGACAAAAAACCGCAGCGCGCAAGACCCCTTGAATTTCCCGGTGCGGCTCAACGACAAATTTGCCAACCTCATGGGCTTGAATGTGGGCGGCGATTTCCCGCCAACCAAGCAAAGCTTGGAGGTGCGCAGCTATCTGTTTGGGCTCGCGGATGCGCAACTACAGATTTGGAGTTCATTGAAAACCAACGATTTGCCAGAACTGAACCGCTTGGTGCGGGAATCAGGCATCGATTTAATCCGCGTGAAAAAATGATTTTTTCGTTTCTTTGGTCTTTCATTCAACAAGTTTCACCCAAACTTAATATACGCCGCGATGACAAAAATTACCAACCTAACCCTTGCCCTCCTTTGCTTTTGCATAGTTTCACTGCATGCCCAAAACAATGGCTGTGACGGTACGCGATACAAAGCTGACGTTTTTGCAGGTTTCAAAAAAACGACCGTGGTGTACGCCCCTACGGTTGGCCACACCGGCGGCAACATGAATTTGTCTATGGATGTTTACGAGCCGGATGGGGACGTGGTGGCAGAGCGCCCGGTGGTGATCCTGGCCCACGGCGGCAGCTTTATTTTCGGCGACCGGTCCAATATGGCCAAATGGTGCGAGCTGCTGGCCAAAAAAGGCTACGTGGCAGCTACCATTTCTTACCGATTGTACCCATTCCTGGTGCTGGGCTACCCCGATTCGTTGGATATTTTTGACACCGCTGTGAAAGCCGTCGGCGACATGCGCGCTGCGGTGCGCTACTTCCGGGAAGATGCAGCCACCGGCAACCAGTTCCGCGCCGACGTTGACAATATCTTCATCGGTGGCTATTCTGCGGGCGCTGTCACGGCATTGCACTGCGCTTACCTGGACTTGGGCGACGATATCCCAACCTTCCTGCAAACCTTTATCAACAACAACGGCGGCTTGGACGGCATCAGCGGGACGGCCAGCAATAAAACTTATTCCTCAGCCTCAAACGCCACGATCAGCATGTCGGGCGGCCTGTACCGCAGCATCTGGATAGATGCGACGGAAGTGCCGCTGGTGAGCATACATGGCACCGCAGATGCCACGGTGCCTTATGTGTCGGGGCTGGCAGCCAACATTGCCTACCTCGAAGGGAGCTCGAAGCTGCACGCCAGGGCAAATGACATTGGCTTGTGGAATTCTTTTCACACAGTGCCGGGCGGCGGCCACACCAACATTTACGACAACGCCAGCTATCAGCCACATATCGACACCTTTTGGGTAAACGTGACCACCATGCTGGAAGCCATAACTTGTGCTTCCGTTAGCGCCCAATCGCCAACAAGCTGGGAAAATGACTGGTACGTTTCGCCCAACCCGAATGTAGGCCAGCAATTTACGCTGCACCTGCCAGACGAGGTGCCGTTTGCCGATGTCCAATTGCTGAATTTGACCGGCCAATTGGCGTTCCAACAAAATGGGGTAAGCGCCAATGGCCAGGTGCGCCTGCCGGGTTTGCCAAAAGGGTTGTATCTGGTTCAATTATCGGCGAAGGGGAAGCGGTTTGCGGCGAAGAGGTTGGTGATAGAATAAGGCTATTCATGCTTCGGTAGCGCGACATTCATGTCGCCCGAAAAAGGCCATTTATGGCCGTGAAAAAGGGCGTGAAAGGCTAAGCCTCTATACAAACCAAAGGCTAGCGCCTCGCTTGTACGGCCATAAATGGCCTTTTTCGGGCGACTTTAAAGTCGCGCTACCATGGCGTGCCCGGCGGCCACCAGCCATGACCGATAAAGGATGGCACTTTATGTTAATGTCCCACACTTTTTCCCATCAGGGCTTAGCCTTTCCATTCCCCGCGCTATCTTTGTCACCGCCTTTTGCGATCAAACGACCTGTCAGCCTTTACAGAGACTTTTATGGACTAATCCAAACCTTGACACGCCGCAGCATCCACCGCCCCAGCCTTTTTCCAGAAAATAGCCGGTGCGGGCTGCATGCCCCGACATTCAACTGACCCGCCTGCGTACGCTTGTGCCACGGCGGGCAAGCCGACCCGTTTCGGCCCGCGCTTATCCTGATAATCCACCACCGCTCCGACACTTTTCCGACGATATTGCCGCCAGTACGCAAAAGGTTCCACAGCCTTGAATGGGCAAGGCCCTGAGTTCCCTGAATTTTTCCTACCTGTGTTATTGTTCTCCGCCAAAAGGCGCGGGGGCTTATGTTTTGCTTTTGAATAAGGTTCAAAGTATTTTATCTCATGTTATGGCTTCCGAATGTAATTTTTCACTATTAAAACCAATTTCATTATGTCACACAAAATTTTCTTTTGTAAAAAATGAGGGGGGGGGCTTTTTTGCTCCTGCTCTGTGTTTTCTTTTTTTCAATTAATGCAAACGCTCAAGACAATTGTACAGTAGCTCCCTGTAATCGATTATCCATCAAAGTGATCAAGAGAAAGGTCAATGTCACGCCAAGTTGTTCTGCTTCTGGGGTATGCGAAGACCAATTCCACCAAATTGCCTTCGATGTTTACTTGCGGTATAGGGACAATGTGCCACCAATCGATCCCGTTGGTTTTGATTTAGACTATTCGAATCTGGATGTAGGGTTGAAATTGCTTGGATCGCCTCAGTTCTCCCGAATAGATGTCGATGCAACAGAGGATTGTTTCACGAATGGGGTCGGGGCAAATTGGCTTGCTTTTACCCAGAACAGCACAAACAGTGACGGCGTAAAATTTACACCCACTTCAAATGAAGTGACCATCAGCTTCGCCAACACCATCGGGAACGAGCCTTGTGGCGCTTCAGGCCCAGGCAATGCCACCAATACAATCAGGCTTACCTATGGTGCCCCATCTATGAACGCAGATCAGTGCGGGAGCGGCAGCAATATTTGCGCTTATGCACTGTTGTTCACAGTCGTCGTCAATGCTTACCCAGGCGAATCGGTAGGGCTCGGCTTCACGCACAAGAAATACGTCCCTAAGAACCCTTTCTCTCCAGCATCAATATGTGGCGATATTACTGTTGGGAGCCCAGGAAATGGGTTTAATGGGGCGATTCCAGTTGTTGTTGCCCCTCCTAAAGATTTTGCAGATACGCCCAACGACCAATTGTTTGCTAAATTTGTCAACCTGGGCAATGCTTCTTTTGAAATCAAATTAGAAAATATAGGCGCCGATCAGCACTTTGTGAATTATGTAGAATTTGTAGTTGTGGCTGAATTGCTCAATTTGGATGCGCTGCCAGATTTTGGGTCGGTAGGGCCAACAGTGGTCAATGGCGGTATCAACCCAATTACTGGGGCACAGACCAAATACTTGCATTATATTATTTACCCCCCATCTGGTGGGCAATTGAATGGTGGGAGCTCAATATCGCTCTGTACCATCACCATAATACCGCCTGTCTTGCAAAATGTTAACTGGTCTGCCAACTTGTCCTTTTTGCAGGCAGGCAGCCCCAACAGCCCCGAAACAAAATCGCGGATCGGCACATCCCGCGACTGTACTTCCTTACAGCTCTCTCCGGGCGGGGTAAACACCTCTAATCCCTTTGGCAATGATAATTGTACAAATACAAGCATAGTGTTCAAAATAGAAGGAACGCCCTATACTTGCGGCTTGTCAAAAGTCAGGGTCGGGTTGCGCTCGACGTTGCCTCCTGCCAATATCCGCTTGAGCAAGGTGGAATTTGACCTTGACTTCTCCTGGCAGGGCAGTGGCTACACCATCACCGACGTGCATTACCCGACCTGGCCAGCAGTAGCTTGTGGCGACTTTGGCTGTTTTACGATCCCTCCTTCTCAATCGCGCCAATGCTGGACGACTACAGGTGCGGGGAAAACCTTCCAGTACTGTTTTGACACCCAAGGCAATGCCCCGGTCAATTTTGTCCTTGATGATTTAAATGATATCGACAACATGGAGATCATCATCGCGACTCCGCTCAACGGCTGTGTTGACAATGTAACGATCCGGAAATTGCGCATCGTTTTAGCTGACGGGTCTTTTATTCCGTGTATCCCCGTTATTGACGAGATAACGGGATTTCCATTGTGCGCGCCAGCATCAGAAATGATCACGGGCAAGGCCGAAACAGAATTGTTTCAACCAGTATCAGATGTGGCATTTACAATGAAGGGGGCGAATGGCGCCATAATATTTGGATTGCCAACGTGTACTGACATAGTCTGTACAGACCCGCCTTGCCTTGCAACAGACATGGCGGGCAATGACGGCCTCTACCAGTTTCAGTGCAGTGATTGTTCTGGGTGCAACCTTATGGAGATTATCCCTTTCAAGGATGACAACCCGCTCAATGGGGTCACGACTTATGACCTGGTGCTAATATCAAAGCATATCCTTGGCATTGAGCCTCTCGGTTCGCCTTATAAAATGATTGCGGCCGATGCGAACAAGTCGAATAGCATCACTACTTTTGATATTGTAGAGATACGGAAGCTGATACTTGGGATATACCAAGAGCTGCCCATGAATACTTCGTGGCGCTTTGTGGAGAAGGCTTATTCGTTCCCAGTTCCTTTTTCATTTCAATCAGCTTTTCCAGAAGGGATTAACTGTATTTCTTTTCCTGCGTCCAACGCAGATTTTGTCGGCATCAAGGTGGGTGATGTGAATAATACGGCCGTTTCGCACAGCAGACCTTCTGATCGACAAGTGACCAGTATTTCGTGGCCAGTCATGCACCAGGCAAAAGACGATGTTGTGACGTTGCCTATCATCTACACGGGCGGCTCTGTTTTGGAAGCCGTCCAACTTGGGCTGCGCTTCGATCCGACCTTGCTTCAATTGATAAGCCCTGCCCAAGGCGACATACCCAGCTACCTGGCAGGCAACTTCAACTTGCTCAATCCCGCGCAAGGAGAGATACGCACCCTGTGGCTCCCCATGACGGGCGAGGCGGAAAAGATACAGCCCAACACGGTGTTGTTTTACCTGTCCTTTAAAGTACTGGGTGACCTGCTTGAATCAACAGTGCCATTATGGCTGGACAACCAATTATTGGACTGCGCTGCCTGGACTGCGGATGGCACTGAATTTGCCTTTCAGCAAACAAATTCCGGGGCAAAAGCGATGGAACGAAACGCCCTGCATAAAAACGCCAGCTTTCAGGTTTCTGTCCGCCCCAACCCTACAACTGATGAAGCGATGATGCTGGTACTAGCTGACAAAACTGAAACGGCAAGGCTGGCCATTTACGATGCTTTTGGCCGCCAACTTGTTTTCAAGGAAATGCAGCTTCATAAAGGTACCCAAGAAATCCCCTTGGCCGAAGTGGCCCAGTTTCCTGACGGGGTATACCAGTGGAAGCTGTACACCCGTAATTTTGAGCAACAAGGCCATCTGGTAAAGCAATAGCTTGCCCAACGACACGACGGTCATGGCGCGTGCTTGGTATTTGACCATACCATTAATGCGTTGTGGCCGCCGTGTCGTGCCTTTTTCTTGTCCCATTTTCAATCACAGCGCAACATCCCGCACATGAAAAACATATCACTTGCAATTATCCTCTTTTTGGGCGGTTATGTCCCATTGTTCAGCCAAGGCCGCCTCTATGTCAACACAAATGCAACAGGTAGCAACACTGGTCTTTCCTGGGCTGATGCCTTTACCAATCTTCAAACAGCCTTACAAGTTGCAGAACCCGGCGATCAGGTATGGGTAGCCGAAGGCACATACTTTCCAACCACCAAGAGCGACCGGAACATCTCCTTCGAGCTTACGAGCGGGGTAGGGCTGTATGGCGGTTTTTCTGGCACGGAAACCGACCTGGGCATGCGCGATTGGGCAGCGCACCCGACCTTGTTGAGCGGCGACATCGGCACACCTGGTGACAGCACCGACAACAGTTTCACCGTGCTGTACCTGTTCCAGCCAGATTCCAGTACTGTTATAGACGGTTTCACGGTCTGCCATGGCGTGGCCAACGATTCCGCACCGGCCAACGGCCCTTTTGACAGGGCTGCAAGTGGCGGCGGCCTGTACATCGATGCTGGCAACTGGGACGCCTTCCCTAACGTCCGCAACTGTAGTTTTTGGCACAATACCGCCCAGGAATTTGGGGCTGGGGCACTTGTTTACGGCACTTCGGCCGCACGGGTGATCCCGCGCTTTGAGCATTGCCGTTTTGAGGCCAACCATTCTATGAACATAGGCGGTGGCTTGGCGCGCTTTGGTGGAAGTTGGGTGGAGCGCGGCACCGATTTTCTGGACTGTACTTTTAGCAATAACCGTGCGGAGCTGCGCGGAGGAGGGCTATATTACAGGGATTCACAAGGACCAAATACGATCAAACTAGATGGCTGCACTTTTGACCATAATGTGACCGGATTAACTGGGGGAGGGGCTTATTTTCTTACAGGAAAAAGTGGGAAAAGTGGGTTTGAACTGCGGAATTCGAAGTTTTTGGAAAACAGTTCAGGTGAAGGCTCAGCTATTATTTTATTTACGAACGGCAACTTCTTTGATGGTGATGCGGTGATTGATAGTTGCTTGTTTTCAAAAAACGTTTCAATTGTTAACAATTCTAATGGGATTTCAACAGCCTATGCAGATCAATTAGGTGAACCTGGGTCGATTGTCAAGATAAGTAATGCGGTATTCTACGAAAATTTTTCACCAAGTAGAATCATTACATTGGGATGGGTTGATTCAAATGCAGAACTAGAAAATGTTTCGTTCATAAAAAATAATTCATCAATACTAATGAGCTTAATATCCTTTTCAAGCTATAAAATAAGCCATAGTATTGTTTCTTCCAACAAATGCAGCGGGAATATTTTATATCAATCATTTAACAATGCTGGAAGTGTCTGCAAATATAC